>NZ_JAEPVT010000017.1:0-138948 GCF_027109195.1 Rhizobium sp. AG207R | reverse complement strand
CTGCTAATCGCAACTCCACGCTAAACCGCTTCAGCGGCTTATGCCTCACAAAATCTTCTCGTCACACTCCGAAATACGGCCAGGCCGTGTTACAATAGGCCGCTAACGCGGCCTTTGTCGCTTCTGAAGGGAAGCGCAAACGCTTCTGGAATTTGGTGGGAACCGCAAGGGTGCCCACACGCGATAAACCCTTCGGGTTTACGCTGGAAACACACGATAAACCGCTCCGCGGTTTACGTGGACGCGACAAACCGCGCAGCGGTTTGCGCTGGCGCGGGGTGGAGCAGCCCGGTAGCTCGTCAGGCTCATAACCTGAAGGCCGCAGGTTCAAATCCTGCCCCCGCAACCAATATTACCCCTCAAAGGCCCGCCTAACGCCGGCTTTGTGCGTCGTGCCAACGCCTCATGCCTCCAAACCATCAGCAAGCCCTCGCAACAACCCAAACAATGCAAACACGGAACCAAGGCCTGAAGTCCTCGCAGTACCACCTTCCAATGGCCGCAATATCAATGGCGCAGAGGCTACCCGCCGATGGCGATTGCAATTATAGCTCACAAAAAAAGGTGGAAGCCTGAATTCTATTGCTCCGGCTGAAGAATGCAGCATTGCTCAGGCACGGGTACAAGCACGACGGCATCTCCGGCCGCCATCGGCTCCGACAAGGCGCCATTGGCGACGATAGCACCGGCCGCTGTTTCGCATTGGTATTGATAGGCGCGGCCGAGATAGGTGCGTGTTCCCAGAATCGCCGGCAGGCCGTTGCCTTCGCGTCGAACCGAAAGCCCGTCCGCGCGGCAGCCGAGGACAAAACTGTCCGGGATCGGCCCGAAATCGTCCTGCGACAGAATGATCCTTGCACCGCCCGCAGCCTCGGCTGTCACCAGTGCACCTGCTCGCTCGACGACCCTCAACGGCAGCAGGTTTTCGAAGCCGACGAAGCGGGCGACAAAGCTGTTGGCGGGCTTGCGGTACAGGGTTTCGGGTGTGCCGAGCTGCATGATGCGGCCGGCATTCATGATGGCGACGCGATCCGAGATTGAGAAGGCTTCCTCCTGATCGTGGGTCACGTAAAGCGAGGTCGTGCCATTGGCGCGCTGCAACTGGCGTATCTCGACGCGCATATCGACCCTGAGTTTGGCATCAAGATTGGATAGCGGCTCATCGAACATCAGAAGCGGCGGCTCGATGACGAGAGCGCGGGCGAGCGCGACGCGCTGCTTCTGGCCGCCGGAGAGTGCGCCGGGCAGGCGATCGCCGAGGCCGGAAAGGCCGACGCGGTCCAGCATGGCGCCGGCCTTCGTAAGGCGCTCCTTCGTCGGCGTGCGGCGCTGCTTCAAGCCGAAGGCGACGTTTTCGAGTACCGTCAGATGCGGAAACAGCGCGTAGTTCTGGAACACCAAGCCAATATCTCTGGCATGCGCCGGCAGTGTCGTCAGGTCGCGCTCCCCCAGCTTGATCGTGCCGCTGGTCGGCTGCAGGAAGCCGGCGACGAGCCGCAAGGTCGTCGTCTTGCCGCAGCCGCTGGAGCCGAGCAGCGAGACAAGTTCGCCGGCGGCGACGGACAGCGAAAGATCCTGCAGGACGGCCGTCTTGCCGTAATGGGCGCTGATGGAATTAATGGAGAGCGATACGGTCACGGGCGGCTACTTTGTCAGGAAGGTGAGGCCCAGGGTGGCTTCGACGATCGCCATGACGGCGACGGTGACGAGCATCAGCAGCACGGAAACCGAGGCGATGGTCGGGTCGAAGAACTGCTCCATATGGGCGAGGATCTGGATCGGAAGGGTGGAGATGCCTGGGCCTGTCAGGAAGACCGAGACCGAGACATCGTTGATCGAGGTGATGAAGGCGAGGATGAAGGCGGCAATGACGCCGGCGCGGATATTCGGCAGCACCACTGTCAGGAAGGTCTTCAAAGGGGGGCAACCGAGGCTGATCGCCGCTTCCTCGATCGAGAAATCGAAACTCGCGAGGCTGGCGCTGACGACGCGCACGGAATAGGGCAGCACCAGCAGCGCATGACCGATCAAGAGGCTCGGGAAGATCGGCAGCCCAAGCCCGATCGTGATCGATTTCATCAGCGAGAAGCCGAAGACGATTTCTGGAACGAGGATCGGCAGCACGAAAAGCGTCGAAAGCCAGCGCGGCAACTCGATCCTGTAGCGGCTGATGGCGTAGGCGGCGGGAATGCCGATCAGCAGCGACAGCGCGGTTCCGAGGAAGGCGAGCTCCAGGCTGGTGATCGCCGTCGTGCGGAAGGCCTCGATCTGAAAGATGTTCGAGAACCAGTGAAGCGTCAGGGCCTGCGGCGGGAAGGTAAGATAGGTCGTATCGCTGAAGGCGGCGCCGATGATGATGACGAGCGGCGCCAGCAGGAAGAGGAAGACGAGGGCGGTGAAAGCGATGAGCGCGGGATGGACCGTTCTTGTCATGATCACACCGCCATCGGGTTCAGCCGTCGCGCGAGCCGGCTCATGATCGCGACAATACCGATCGTGACCACCACCATGATGGCGGCGATCGTCGAGGCGCCGACCCAATCGAAGGTGACCATGGCGCGCTGATAAAGGAAGGTGCCCATCATCATCTGCTTTTCGCCGCCGAGCAGCTGCGGCGTGGCGTAGGAGGTGAAACTGCCGGTGAAAACCAGCACCGCGCCGACGATCAGGCCCGGCGTGGCAAGCGGCAGGATGATTTGGCGAAAGGTCGCGGCCGGCGTGGCACCGAGCGACGTCGCCGCCTGAATGAGATCCTGCGGTATGCCCTCAAGCACGCCGACGAGCGTCAGGATCATCAAGGGCGCGAAGAGATAGACCATCGCGACGATCACCGAGCCCTCCGTGTAGAGCATCGAGAGCGGCTCGCTGATGACGCCGATCGACATGAGGATGGTGTTGAGAATGCCGTTCTTGCCGAGAATGATCAGCCACGCGAAGGAGCGCACGACGACGCCGGTCAGCAGCGGAAAGACGGCGGCGATGATCATCACGCTTTTGGCGCGGCCCGGCATCTGCGCGATCACATAGGCGGCGATGAAGCCGATAAACAGCGAGATCGCCGTCGTGATCAGCGCCACTTCGATTGTCCTGAAGAGCACCGTGCGGCGAAAGCCGCTGGAAAAGAAGGCGACATAGGGGGAGAAAATCCCCTTGGGTTCACCGAAGGTCGCCGCAATCGTAATGACGACGGGAACGAGCAGGAAGAGCGTTACGGCCAGAATGGCCGGCGTCGCCAATCCCCATTTCATCAAATGCTTCATCAACTACATTCCGTGAGAACGCCGCAGACTATGCGGCATGCCCTGTTACATGCCGAAGATCTCGTTCCAGCGATCGACCCAGTCCGGTTGCGCCTCGATCAGCTTCTGATAGTCGATACGGCTGAGCTTGGCGATCATTTCGGCGCCGTAGGTCCAGAGCTTGGCCTTTTCCGGTGGCAGTATCACCTTGGTCGAGACCGGCGCATCGACGCCCTGTTCGGCTTCCGCCTGCTGCACGTCCTTCGACAGGATGAAGTTGATGAACTGATGCGCGAGCTCGACGTTTTCCGAGCCCTTCGGAATATTGACGGTGTTGAGGACGGCGATATCGCCATCCTTGAGATCGGCCCAGGCCATCGTCGGAACGGCCGATCGCAGGGATGACAGAACAAAATCCTGCGTTATCGCCACCTTGGCCTCACCCGTCGAGATCAGGTTCACCAGTTCGGAGCCGGTATTATAGTTCTTGACGACATTCGGCTTTAGCGCCTCGATAGCTTCGAAGGCCTTGTCGGCATCGGCATAGGGATCGGCGCCGGCATGCTTGCCGGCTTGGAGCACCGTCAGCGGCCCGCCCGTTGTGGTGATGCCGGGAAGCGAAACGGCGCCCTTCAGGTCGTCGCGCCAGAGATCGTTCCAGGAGGAAACCGGTGGGTTCACCTTCGCCGTATCATAGACGATACCAATGCGGCCGATCGTGTAGGCGGGGCCGTAATTGCCTTGCGGTGCCTTGGCGATATCGTAGAGATCGGCAAGGTTGGGGAGCTTGCTGCGGTCGACTTCCTGGAAGAGACCCTGCTGGATGCCGAGCTGCGAATAGCTGTCCGTGAGATAGATGACGTCGACGCCCTTACCGCCGCGCAGCTTCAGCTTGTTGAGGCGGTCGGCATTGTTGCCGGTTTCGAAAACGACATCGCAGCCGCAGATCTTCTTGAAGGGCTCGATGATGTTGGCCTGCATCTTCTCGCCATTATAGCCCCACCAGGAGATAGTCAGCGTCTTTGCCTGGGCGAAGCCCGGCATCGCAGTTGCCGCGGCAAGGAGAACAAATCCCGCGACACGGGCAAGGGTTAGGCCGTTCATTCTCTAAATCCTTTTGGTCAATGAAATCGGGCATATGTTTCAAGCTTGCAGGATACTATTTTTCGAGCACCGGCTTTACAAGCCCAACAAATGGGCAGGGTGGCGGTTTTTGCCTTTGATGGGATGAATATGTCGCGTCACGCTAGGACGTCTGGCCATTACACATCGTTGAGATCCGCGAACTCCTCTCCCTCCTCGGGAGAAGGAGAGGCTCAGCAATGTCTTCACTTCACATGCGATTATTCTGCCGGTGGGCCGGGCAGCTTTACACGCGGATCGGTCATCTCTACCCTCAATTGACTGAATATCCCTTAGGCATGCTTCTCATGACATCCCCGAACACAAATCTTCCCGACGATCTGCTCATCAATGCGGCGGACGAAGTGCTGATCCGTCAGGATCTGACGCTGACCGCGCTCGGCCGCCGTCCGGCGGATCGCCTGCTGCGTGTCGGCAGGCTTTTGGATGTGCATAGCCGCAGCTGGCTGGACGACCAGGAAATCGTCATCAAAGGCCGGCGGATCGCCTATGTCGGTCCGGCCGGCAGTTATCAGGGTGAGGTGAGCGAGCGTGTGCACGAGCCGCATCTCGCAGCCGTTCCCGGTTTCGGGGAAGCGCACAAGCATATCGAAAGCTCGCATCTGACGCCGGAATGGGAAGCGGCTTTGGTCATGCCGCATGGTGTCACCTGGACTTGCGAGGCGAGCCATGAGTTTTCCAATGTGAACGGCGCCCGCAATCTGGAATTCTGGCTGGCAGCGCGCCGCCGCGGCTCGCCGATGAAGATATTTCCTCTGCCGGGATCGGCCGTGCCGCCGACGGCTTACGAATGGGGCGGCGGTCACTTCGGCTATGACGAGCAGAAGTCTTTTCTGAGTGAAAGTCTGATGGTGGCCGGGCTCGACGAGGTCATGGATTGGCCTTCCGTCAGCAACCCGGAGAATCCGGCTTACGATCGCCTCTGGGGCATGATCCGGGCCACCTTCGAACAGCGCGGCGTGGTCGAGGGTCATGGTGCGGGCCTGCGCGATCTGCCGTCGATCAATGCTTTTGCCGGCGCCGGACTTGCTTCCGATCACGAGGGCTGGTTTCTCGACGAGATCTGGGAGAAGCTGACGCATGGCCTCTTCATCGAGCTCAGGCCGCATTCCCTGCCCGAGGTGATCAAGGGGTTGATCGATAAGGGATTGTCCGACTGGTCGCAGATCGCCTTCGTCACTGACGATCGCAGCGCCAGCGATACGCTGAAGATCGGCGCGACAGACTATAATGTCCGGCTGGCAATTGAGAATGGGTTGTCGCCGGAAATTGCCATTCAATGCGTGACGATCAATCCTGCCCGGCATATGCGGCTGACGCCATGGGTCGGCTCGATCGCGCCCGGCCGTTTTGCCGATATCGTGCTGCTGGACGATGTGAAGACGCTGTCGATTGCCAAGGTCTGGGCCGATGGCAAGCCGGCAGCCGAAGGCAAGGCCTTCGTCGGCGTTCGCCCGGAGATCGACTGGCCGGCATGGGCAACGCAGACGGTTCGCATCGATCGGACCGTCACGGCGGAAGATTTTCGCATTGCCGCTCCATCAGCGTCCGGCACGGCCAAGGCCGCCCTGTTGCGGCCATTTCACTGGGCCGATGATTTCATCACCATGGATCTGCCCGTCAGCGATGGCGCCGTGCAGCGTGATCACGATCGTAACGTCACGAAATTCGCGATCGTCGACCGCTTTTCCGGCGAGGCCAAGGTCGCCCGCATGTTCTGGCTGGGCACGGGGCCGCGCACGCCGGACACTGCGCTCGGCGCCACACTCGGCCATGATAAGCACAATATCTGGGCGGTCGGCTCCTCCGATGAAGCCATGGCTATGGTCGCCAATGCGCTGAAGGAGCAGCAGGGCGGATGGGTGCTGGTGTCGGGCGGCAAGGTCGTTGCCCGCGTCCGTTATGAAGTCGGCGGCCTGATGACGGCGCGCTCGGCTGAGGAACTGAATGCGGAGATGCAGTCGCTCTATAAGGCTGGGGCCGAGATCGATTGGATGTATGAGCCGACCTTCTCGCCGCGCTGGTGGCCGGGCTTTCCCGAGCGTCTTTCCTTCGCGACGCTCACCTGCGCGCCCTGGCGCTGGGTTCTGGTTGCGCCTTCCGAACGGGCGCCGGAGGGTTTCGTGAATGTTGCGACCGGGGAAACGCATCCGATCGTCTGGTGATGGATATCCGGCTTGCTTATTGTGAATATCCCTGCCGCGCCGTTGATCGTTGATGAGCAGCCCCACAGGGTGGATTGCGATCGGTGCTTGACGGCCGAAGCCAGCTCCTTAATTATCTATTTGGTTACTTATATCGAGCCGCAGACCACGAAAGGGTGGGGCGTACCCATCAGCGCGTTAAGCGGATGCCGACCGGGCGGAGGAGGCTCTGGTGATCGCAGTTGATAGTGACAGGCCGCGGATGGTGTCGGCATTTTCCACACTGGGATGTGCGGAATTCGAATTGAGCGAAGCCCTCGGATTGGCCGCGAATCATGGCATCGACGCCATCGAAATCCGCGCCCTTGCCGGCACTGTCGATCTGGTTGCCTATTTCACCGAAAGATTCGGTTCTCCGGCCGGCTTGGCCAAAGTGCTGCAGGCCTCTCCCGTTAGCGTCTGTGCCTTCAATACTTCGCTGCGTCTTGTCGGCGCGACAGCGCAGGCGAAGGAGGAGTTCCTGCGCTATCTTCCATGGGCGGAGGCCGTCGGCGTTCGTTCGCTCCGGGTTTTCGACGGCGGCGAAACCGCCGACAAGGGCGAGCTGGCCGAGGCGCTGGCGACGCTGCAATGGTGGCGTGAGACTGCGGAGCGTGAAGGCTTTCATGCCGCTATGGTCGTCGAGACACATGATTTTCTTGCATTACCGGACGCTATTCCACGCTTCCTTGAAATAGCGCCCGATTGCGCTCTTATCTGGGATACGCATCATACTTGGCGCAAGGGCGGGCAAGATCCCGTCGAAACCTGGAAGCAGGTTCGGCGCAACACGCACCATCTCCACATCAAGGACAGCGTTTCCGTGCCGGGGCCGAGACTGCCCTATAGTTACGTGCTGCCCGGTACCGGCGAGTTCCCGATGGCGGCACTGCGGTCAGCGCTCGATGCCGATGGTTATGCCGGCATCATGAGTCTGGAGTGGGAAAGGTTGTGGCACCAGGATCTGCCGCCTCTGGATTTAGCCCTGCAGGCGGCGCGGCAAAGTGGCTGGTGGTCCCAGACGGCAAGTGCTGAATAATTGTTGAAGAGCATTAATATTTTAGTTTAGTTGTGCGGGAGAAGCTGCGCGGAGATTGACTTTTGCAACGCTAGTTAATTAGTGTATTAGCAATTATTAAATAACTATCTCGTAGGCATATCCGTGCCGGGTTGACTATGGTCTTCGGCGCAATATTTCCAGCTCGATGAAGGGGGCCTCAATGATTGAGGTTTGAGGGTGTCTGGAAGATGGAAGAAGCGGATTATAGACACCGGAATCCGATGTTTCGGAGCGAGACGCGCCGTTCATCATCTGCTGTTTCCTGCTCCTGGATGTTCCTCGATCACCGCGTCGCCCCGAAAGGGAAATCCGATGAACGGTAGTGCAAGCCGCGAGGAGGAGGGGCATGGAGCCCTGATCTTGAAGGCGATCGCTGAAGGTGGCCTGGGTTTTGCGGCGCAATGGATTCATGATGCCGGAAATGTCGGCAAGGTATTCTACGCGGAAAGCCTGGCGCGCGTAACGGACTCGGACGGCACCGTGCACACGGCCGGCACCTTCGTCTCGCTGCTCGAGCGGCAGGATCGCTGGTTCGATCTCGATCTGCGCATTCTGGATATGGTGCTGTCCGATCTGACTGCGGATGAGGCGCTGGTTCTCGGTTTCAATCTTTCCGCCACCAGCCTGTCGCGCCGTGATCGGTTCGCCGATGTATTCGGCCGAATCAGCCGCCGCCCGGAGCTTGCTTCGCGCCTCATCATCGAGGTCACCGAAAGTTATCCCGTGGTTGGCGCATCCATCGAACGCATGAAGATGATCCGTGACCTCGGCTGTCGTATCGCCATTGACGATTTCGGGTCGGGTTTCGCCACGCCGGCATCGCTGTTGCAGGTGCCCGCCGATATCGTCAAGATCGATGCAGCCTTTGTGTGGGATAACAGGCAAGGGCGCGACGGAAGCGACAGCCTCTCCCATCTCGTCGGTTTTGCCGCCTGCTTTGCTCCCTTTGTCGTCGTCGAGGGTATCGAAACCAGCTCCCAACTCGATGTGGCGCGGGAAGCGGGCGCAACGCATGTACAGGGCTTCCTGCTGTCGAAGCCGGTTTCCTTGGCCCAGCTCCGGCGCTATAAGCGGAAAGCCGTCTTGCGGGGGGTGGAATGATTTTCCCGCCGAATATGACCGCGATCTCCAAACCTTATGCGTGGCGTATGTATGCCGGTCTTTCGCCGAAGCCTGCCATCAGGGCCTTGCAGGTGAGGTCATGATGAAGCAGCCGGCTTTCACATCGGCCTATCAGATCTCGGCGGCTCGGGCTGCGAGCGAGCTCAAGACGAAGACATTGCTGCGCGCTTTTGTGAGCCGGCTTCGCATCGTCTTTTCCGGGAGCGGCGAGCTGGTCGCCACATTCGTCGGCGGAACCGAGCCGCATGTCCTTATCTGCGATCAGGCGGCAGAAGCGATTGGCCGCGTCAGCATAGATGCCGAGACCGGGCTCTACGTCCTGTGCGAGCTCGGCGGTCATGCTGATGATGTCGTTATCGTGACCGCAAGCGAAAATCGATTGATCGAGGAGATCACCCTCCATCTTGGCGATGGCCGTTTGCTGCAGGGAGCGGTCGATACCGCCGTCAGCAGCCTCGTCGGCCAGACGATGGAGGATGTCGAGCGCAAACTTATTCTCCAGACGCTGCAGCATTGCGGCGGAGATCCCACTCATACGGCGTTCATGCTCGGCATGCCGCTCGTCACTCTTTGCAACAAGCTGGCGGTCTACTTCTCGGACTCCGCCGGCGAACTGCCGCAGACCGCTGCGGATATGGGATACGGAGCGAAAAGCTACCGGCTGTGATTGCGCACGCATTTCATGCGGTCGCATTGTACCCCGGTTACCAAACCGGGATCGCGCCCCTGGAACAGGGCGCAAATCGAAACGGCGCGCTGCCCGGCTGCGGGTATCGCGCATGATGCAATTCGAGCGGGGCGGCGCACGAGGAACCAAATGAGATCCGGGAAAAGATCATGGATTCTTTCAGCGAAAGAAAAGACCCCGCCCCCCAGAAGACGCCTGCTTTGTTCGATGGCTGCGTGAAGATCGTTTCGGCCTATGTCAGCCATAATGCCATCCCTGTTCACAGCCTCCCCAGGCTTATCAAGGATATTCACGAGGCGCTGCAAACGTTGGATGGGTCGGCTTCGATCGTCGATCGAAGCAACCTGGTGCCGGCGGTGGATTTGAAGAAATCGGTAACAAACGACTACATCGTCTGCCTCGAAGACGGCAAACGCTTCAAGACCCTGAAGCGCCATTTGCGCGTGCATTATGGCATGACGCCCGAGGAATACAGACAGAAATGGGGACTTGCTCCCAACTATCCGATGGTTGCTCAGAATTACGCCAACCGTCGCTCGGAACTTGCCAAGATTTCCGGCCTCGGTGCGAACGGCAACAAGAGGGAAGGCGTCGGCTGAAGCAATCCGTTAACAGGCGCCTCATGCGCTCCTGACGGCTCGGCTTCGATGCTCCGTGGGAATGCAGGCGGATCTCGCGAACGCTTTCAATGCGTTTTGCGATGCCGGTCGCAGTGCCGTGTCCGTCGGCGGAATGCTGCAAATGAAATGACGCCCCGTCAGGGGCGCCATAGTCTTATCGAGAATGTTCGACGTCTTTATCGCGACGATTAGAAGACCTGGCGCAGCACGACGAACAGCACGAAGGCAAGCGCGATCGAGGCCGGCAGCGTTAGGATCCAGGCCATCAGCATGTTGCGCACGGTCGACCATTGCAGGCCGGAACCGTTGGCGGCCATGGTGCCGGCGACGCCGGAGGACAGGACGTGCGTGGTCGAGACCGGCAGGCCGAGATGGTCGGCAGCACCGATCGTCAGCATGGCGACGACTTCGGCGGCGGCACCCTGGCCGTAGGTCAGGTGCGTCTTGCCGATCTTTTCGCCGACGGTGACGACGATGCGCTTCCAGCCGACCATGGTGCCGAGGCCGAGCGCCAAGGCGACGGCAACCTTCACCCAGAGCGGGATGAACTTGGTCGCGTGATCGACGGCGGCATGATAGTTCGTGACGGCCTTCAGGTCGTCGGCGCTCATCGGCAGCAGCTTCTGCTTGTCGATGAGCTTCAGCGATTCACCGATCAGGTAGATATCGTTACGAACGTTGCCGACGAGCCCGTTTGGCAGCTTCTCGACGCTTGGATAGGCGGCGATCTCGGCGCTCGTGGCATGAATGTATGCTTGAAGAGCCGGCGTCGTCGCGTCCGTCCAGGTCTTGGTCTTGACGGCACTGCTGACAGCGGCCTTCGGATCGGCCGGAGCGGCAACGCCCGGTTTCACGTACTTGCCAAGCACGGTCTCAACCTGCGTTGAGGCAGCCTTGTAAGCTTCGAGATAGTTGACATCGGGTGTGCGGTTCAGCGCGAAAGCCGTCGGCACGAGGCCGATGAGGATAAGCA
Source organism: Rhizobium sp. AG207R (assembly GCF_027109195.1). Taxonomy (NCBI): domain Bacteria; kingdom Pseudomonadati; phylum Pseudomonadota; class Alphaproteobacteria; order Hyphomicrobiales; family Rhizobiaceae; genus Rhizobium; species Rhizobium sp. AG207R. The sequence continues at coordinate 127,920 of NZ_JAEPVT010000017.1, read as the reverse complement.
TGATGAGGCCCATGCCCTTCTGGCCGTCGTTCGAGCCGTGAGCGAAGCTGACGCCGGTGCAAGTGAAGATCAGCAGGCCGCGGATCCAGATCGGTGGCGGCGTATTGCCTTTCGGCGCTTCATAAAGCTCCTTGTTGCGGATCAGCACCTTGGCGACCAGCAGCAATATTGCAGCTGCGGCAAAGCCAATGATCGGCGACAGGAGCAGCGACATGCCGACGTTGCTTGCCTGTGACCAGTCGACACCGCTGGTGGCGGAGCCGGCGGGTGCCAGGAACTGGTTGGCGAGGCCGACCCCGATGATCGAGCCGACGAGCGTATGCGAACTCGAGGCCGGCAAGCCGAGATACCAGGTGCCGAGATTCCAGATGATGGCGGCGGTCAGCAGGGCGAAGACCATGGCGAGACCGGAGCCGGAGCCGACTTGCAGGATGAGTTCGACCGGCAGCAGCGCCAAGATGCCGAAGGCGACGGCGCCTGAAGACGTGAGAACACCGAGGAAGTTGAAGAAGCCCGACCAGATGACGGCGAACTCAGCCGGCAGCGAGCGCGTGTAGATGACGGTGGCGACGGCGTTGGCAGTGTCATGGAAGCCGTTGACGAATTCGAAGCCGAGCGCGATCAGCAGCGCCAGCCCAAGCAATATCCACGGAACTGCGGCTGCTTCGGCAAGATCGCTGCCGAGAGCGTAGGCGACATAGACGAGGCCGGCCAGGACGACGATGCCGAAGAGCGGCAGAAACCATTTTGCCGAGCTGCCTGCGCCATGAATCGGATGGTCGGCATTGCCGCCTTCCGCATTGTTTGAAACGAGGTCGACCATCCCGAACTCCTTTATTGCAATGGATATTGCCGGTGTAAGCCTCGTTCATGAAACTCTCGTGACGCGGGAACAGGCTGCGGCGAACTGCAAATGGGGGCGGTGGCAAACCCGTTTGACTGCCGAGAGGTTCTCGGGCTGATCTTGATTTTGCCGCCAAAAGGCCTTTTTCGGTTCAGCCGGCGTTCATACCTTCGGGGGTTAAATCCCCCATGTAAGGGACTTGGATAGAGGGCCATTAATATGAGATCGTCCGTGATTGCCATTGCTGCCTTGTTCGGCAGCCTGGTTGTATCTTCGGCAGAGGCAATGCCTATCCCGGCCGTTGGGTCAACGGCCTCAGTGCCGATTGTGAAAGTCGACTATGCCTGCGGTCGCGGCTGGCACCTGACGCGCTGGGGCGAATGCCGCCCCAATCGCTGGGGTCCGCCGCCTCGGCGCTGGGGTTACTACAGGCCGCCACCGCCGCCGCCATGGGGCTGGCACGGCCACCGCCATCATCGCGATGGCTGGGGCGACGGCCGCTGGCGCGATCGTCCGCGCTACTGGTAAGATCAGAAGCACCGCCGCATCTTGCGGCGGTGTTTTGTTGAGGGCAGTTCCGAAAAAATGCCTTCCTAAGGCTGAGCTTGCAGCCGTAACGCGCGCGCTCCGAGCCAGAGCCCTGCAAGAACGAGCAGGCTGGCCGATAAGATCGCGGCAAGGCTTTTCACATGGAGTGCGATATCGGCAAGCGCAGGCCGGATGAGATCGGCCGTGTTAAAGCTCTCGCCGCTGAATTTGCACAGGACGAGCGAGAGATTGTTGCGCACGAGTGCTGCGTCGATATCAGAGACGAGATCGACGACCGATGCCTTCTCCACTCTCATGGCACGCATCTGCAGCAGCACCGCTTTCGCTGCAGCGAGGTAAGCATGGGAGCATTCGTTAAACGGGCTTTCCTCATCACTGACGCTGCCCGGCATAAGGCCCCAGAGGCAATAGGCGCGCTGGATCTGCGCGAAGTTCAGGAGACGGCGGAAGGTTTCGTCGGTATCCGATATGCTCTCGGCAAGCGAAATGATCCGCCCGTAATAGGGAGCGATCACAGCCATCTCGCCATGGGTGAGACTGGGAATCGGGATGCCGGCCTGGCTGCCGGAGGAGCCGCCATGCGCCGCGACCGAAGCCGGCCAGCTCGACAGCATGAGAAAGATTGCAAGCAGGATGGCGCCTGGATGTTGGCGTGCCCCGCGCATGTTGCCATGCGCGGGATGCGATCTACTTATCACGCTAGGCCCGGCGCAGGCTGGCATTGCGGTAGCGTGTCTGCGGCAGTTGGCGTTCCGCCCAGGCTCCAAAGGCAAGGCCGAGCGTCGCCCAGAGAATGGCGTGCATACCGAGCGACGTGATGCGGAAGCGCCAGAGTACGACGGCCGAGAATTGCTCGGGCACTTCGTTGATTGAGGGAAGCAGGTATTGGATCAGCGCGATGAAGACGATGTAGCCGATGCCGGCAATGATCGCACCGTTCCAGGAACCATAACGTGCCGCCAGCCTGCGACCGAAGCCCACGGCGACGATCATGCCGACGATGGAGGCAACGATCATGATGAAGAACAGCTCGGTTCTTGCGCCGATCGTATCGGGATTGCCGACGGCCGGCGGGTTTGCCGGATATTTGATGTCGGGCACGAGCGAGATCGTCATGAAAGCGGCGAGCGCGAGCAGCGCCGCCGTGCCGCGCGCACCCAAGGGGCTGATGCGGCCGTAGACGAACGAGAAGACCAGTGCGAACAATCCGCCGATTGCGGTCGAAAAGATCACGCTGCCGGTGAAGAGGCCGATGCCAGCCTGCGTGGCGCGGCTGACGATTTCCGGCTCCGGCGCTTCGCCGGCCGCCTGCGCGGCCTTTTCCTCAAAGCCGATGGCCCAGTCGACCAGCGGTTCGCCGAAGATGTGGGCGAAGGCAAAAACGAAAATACCTGCCAGGGCCCCGACGATCATGCCGCGGAGCAAAAGACGTCCAACCATGTTCTTGACCCCTTAGTGGCAGGGGAAGCCGAGCAGGTGACGGGCGTCATGCACGAATTCGTGCACATACATGCCCGAGATGAGCGAGGTCGCGCCTTCTTCCGCGCCGATGAAATAGATCGCGAGCAGCATCAGCAGGCCGGCGAAAATGGCCCAGGGCAGGATTTGGCCGAGCGGAATCGGCTGCGGAACTGCGGATGGGGCGAAAGTGGTGTCGGACATTGTATTTCCCTCGTTAAGAAAAGCGCGTTCCATTTGCGGAAGGGTTCTTGCGGGAAGGGTCTGGCTCTCGAGGGCGAAGTTTCCGTCATCGATTACAGTGGCGCGACCGCGCCGGGATTCCACCGGCTTCCACACCCGCAAGTGCAAGTTTATAGCTATCTGCAAATATAATTGTCAATCAAGCGCCACTGCGATGCGAAATCGCGACAAGAGCGCACCAGGGGATGGAATAGAGGAGTTTCATGAAAACGCGTTTGAGCTGGATCTGCCATGGGGCAACGCAAGCCAATCGGAATGGCTGCTTTCCGGATGACGAACCCTTGGAGGCGAAGGCGGCTCAGCAGGCTCAATCCTTATCCTTCAGGCTGGGGGCGATCGATCGGGTCTGGGCGAGCCCGGCTCTGCGCGCGCGCCAGACCGCCGCGGTCCTCGGTCTCGACGCTATCCCGGATGTCGCCTTGCGCGAATGCGATTATGGCGACTGGCGGGGGCAATCACTAGCCGAACTGCATGAAAGGGATGCGGAGTCCCTCGCGCTCTGGATGACGGACACGTCGGTCGCGCCGCATGGCGGCGAAGCCCTCTTGTCGGTCATGAAACGTGTCAGCGAATGGATGGGAAATCATATCGAGGATGCCGGCCATATCGTCGTCATCACCCATGCGAGCGTCATTCGCTCTGCCGTTCTGCAGGCCTTGCAGGCGCCGCCTGCGGCATTCTGGGCTGTTGATGTCGAGCCGTTCGGGATTGTCGAAATGACGAGCGACGGCCGGCGCTGGCAGCTTCGCTTCCCGAAGATATCGATCTAAGGTCTGTGGGATTCACATTGGCTTGATGTGATTCAAGCCTTTGATGGACCGCTTATTCTGACTGACACCCAATGGGCGAAGATGGCGTCGTATTGTCTGCAACCAACCGATCCGGTACGTAGCGGCAGTGACAAGCTGTGTTCGGCAGGCGCTTACGATTCGCTGGTTTCGTTATTTCTTCTTTCCTTGATCATGATGCCATTTGATGGCGAAGAACATGCCCGTGCCCAACACGAGAACTTTGAACGTAATGAAGACTATAGGGAACCAATCCATTATTTTGAATATTTCCAGGCTATTACTTGACACTATCTATCGTGAGGAGCGCTAACTCAAGACTGCTGCTTCAGCACCTTCATCTTTTGTTCAAACCATCGCCGAATCCAACTTCGATCATAACATTCCCATCCACACGGCATTAATGGTGCTATCACCCATCTCGCCGCAGCCGCCCTTAATTCACGATGAATCTCCACAGACCTTTGAGTAGTTTCAGCAAAAGCGCGGTTTCGCGTCGGAAATTACGTGAAAGCAAAGGGTGGCGATCAACGAGCCACTTTTGCCCGCTGCCGCTCGAAATAGACGAGATAGACTGCCAGCCCTAATGTCATGGCGGCCAGTCCGTACCAGGTGATGGCATAGACGAGATGGCTGTTGTGGAAGGTGATCTGCGTCAGCCCGCCCACGGGCAATCCGCCGGGATTTTTCGCATCGTCGGCATCGATGAAGTAGGGCGCCACGTTCTGCAGCCCCCGGGCCTCGGCGATGGCTGCCACGTCGCGCGAATACCAGCGCTCCTCCGCCGGCACGTTTGAACGCAGCAGCGTGCCTTTGGGCTCGCTGATACGCAATAGGCCGGTAACGGTGGTCTCACCGGAAATCTCGCCTTCGGCGCGCGTCGCCGGATTGCGCTTCTCGGTTGGCACGAAGCCACGGTTGACGATGATGATCGTGCCATCTGCAAGCTTTAGCGGCGTCAGCACCCAATAGCCTGCGCCGAGAGCGGTCGAGGCATAGACCTGCACTTGCTTGTCATTGAGGAAAGTGCCGCTTGCCTGGACATGCTTGTATTCGGAGTTTTCGGCCGTGACGTCCGCCCACTCTGCGGTGCTGGGAGCCGGAACCGCCGGAGCATGCACGCGTGCATCGACCCGGGCGATCAGATCCAGCTTCCAATGCAGCCGCTTCACTTGCCAGGTGCCGAGACCGATGAGGAGGGCCGTCAGAAGCAGAAGCAGCGACACCCAGATGACCAGGGTCAGCGTCGTCCGCGGCTTGCCCTGAGAGGTGTTCGAGGAAATATCGGTCATGGCGCTGATCTCCGGGGAGGCGCTGCCGCATGATTTCGGGAGGTTCAATTCTCTTCGCTGAAGATCATGCGCGGTCGGGAAGATTTGGCTGCGGCTTTCGGCATTTCAAGCATGCAACGCGCAGCACCCGGCGGATTTCACGCCGGAAGAGGGCGGGCCTTCGCCTGAAGGCCCGCCGTTCGAATTTACGGCATGTTGCGCATCATCTCGGGCGACATGGGCATCATGTTCGCGTTGAGGTGATGCATGACCCAGAGCGAGCCGGACAGCGCGATGATGACGATCACGATCGTAAAGATCAGCGCCATCATGTTCCAGCCGCCTTCTGAGCGGGTGTTCATGTGCAGGAAGTAGATCATGTGCACGACGATCTGGATCGCACCGAGGATCATGACGATCGCTCCGGTGACGGCCGGATCGGGGATGACCTTGGCCATGACCAGCCAGAAGGGAATGGCGGTCAGGATGACGGAGAGGATAAACCCCGTCATGTAGCTCTTGAAGGTGCCGTGCGCCGCCTCGTGGCCGCCATGGTGATCGTGGCCGTGGGCGTCGCCGGAATGATGCAAATGGTTAGCGTTCGAGCTCATCCGAGAACTCCCATGAGGTAGACGAGAGAAAACACGCCGATCCAGACGACGTCCAGGAAGTGCCAGAACATCGAAAGGCACATCAGGCGGCGCTTGTTTTCCGGGATCAATCCATAGCGGCCGACCTGCACCATCAGCGTGATCAGCCAGACGATACCGGTGGTGACGTGCAGACCGTGCGTGCCGACCAGCGTGAAGAAGGCGGACAGGAAGGCACTGCGCTGCGGGCCGGCACCGTCGAGGATCAGGTGATAGAACTCATAGAGTTCGAAGAAGATGAAGAGGGCGCCGAAGATGCCCGTAATCGTCAGCCACATCAGCGTGCCCGACTTGTTATCCTTCTCCATTGCCAGCATGGCGAAGCCATAGGTGATGGAGGAGAAGAGCAGCATCGCCGTGTTGAGGGCGACGAGCGGCAGCTCGAAGAGGTCGGCCGGCGACGGGCCGGCCGCATAGCTGTGGCCGAGCACGGCGAAGGTGGCGAAGAGGACTGCGAAGATCAGGCAGTCGCTCATGATGTAGATCCAGAAGCCCAGCATGGTGCTGCCTTCCGGATGATGCTCTTCCGTCATGTAGAAGGCGGGTGTTTCGCCATCCTTGGGAGCGTGTGCGGTTGGGGTCGTCATAAGTCTTACACCTGTCCTGCGAGCTGTTTCGTACGCTCGTTCTCGGTCTTAACGACCTCGTCGGCGGGGATGTGGTAGTCGCGCTTGTAGTTGAAGGTATGGCCGATCGTGATGACGATCATCGCGACGAAGGTGATGGCGGCAAGCCACCACATGTACCAGATCATCCCGAATGCGAAGCCGATGGAGAGAACGCCGAGGATGATGCCCGTGCCGGTGTTCTTCGGCATGTGGATCGGAATGAAGCCTTCGGTCGGCCTGACATAGCCGCGGTTCTTCATGTCCCACCACGCGTCGTGATCGTAGACGATCGGCGTGAAGGCGAAGTTGTAGGCCGGCGGCGGCGACGAGGTGGACCATTCCAGCGTGCGGCCGCCCCAGGGATCGCCGGTATGATCGCGAAGCTCTTCGCGCTTCATGAAGCTGACGGCCAGCTGGATGAGGAAGCAGGCGATGCCGATGGCAATGAGACCGGCGCCGAAAGCGGCGATGATGAACCAGATCTGCAGCGACGGATCGTCGAACTGGCTGACACGGCGGGTGACGCCCATCAGGCCGAGGATATAGAGCGGCATGAAGGCGAACCAGAAGCCGATCTGCCAGAACCAGAAGCTCATCTTGCCCCAGAACGGATCCAGCTTGAAGCCGAAGGCCTTCGGGAACCAGTAGTTGACGCCCGCGAACATGCCGAAGAGCACGCCGCCGATGATCACATTATGGAAGTGGGCGATCAGGAACAGCGAGTTGTGCAGCACGAAGTCGGCCGGCGGAACGGCGAGCATGACGCCGGTCATGCCGCCGATGGTGAAGGTCACCATGAACCCGACGGTCCACAGCATCGGCGGCTCGTAGCGGATGCGGCCGTGATACATCGTGAACAGCCAGTTGAAGAGCTTCGCACCCGTCGGGATCGAGATGATCATCGTCGTGATGCCGAAGAAGGAGTTGACGCTGGCGCCCGAGCCCATCGTGAAGAAGTGGTGCAGCCAGACGAGGTAGGAGAGGATCATGATCACGCAGGTGGCGTAAACCATCGAGGCGTAGCCGAAGAGGCGCTTGCCGCAGAAGGTGGCGACGACTTCCGAGAAGACGCCGAAGGCCGGCAGGATCAGGATGTAGACTTCCGGGTGGCCCCAGATCCAGATGAGGTTGACATACATCATCGGATTGCCGCCGAGGTCGTTCGTGAAGAAGTTCGTGCCGGCGTAGCGGTCGAGGGTCAGCAGAGCGAGCGTGGCGGTCAGGATCGGGAAGGACGCAACGATCAGGATGTTGGTGCAGAGCGACGTCCAGGTGAAGACGGGCATTTTCATGAAGGTCATGCCCGGCGCGCGCATCTTGACGATGGTGGCGATCAGGTTGATGCCCGAAAGCGTCGTTCCGATACCCGCGACCTGCAGGCCCCAGATGTAATAATCGACGCCGACGTCGGGACTATAGGCGATGCCGGAAAGCGGCGGATAAGCCAGCCAGCCGGTTTTCGCGAATTCGCCGATGAAGAGCGAAATCATGATGACAATCGCGCCCGCCGTCGTCATCCAGAACGAGAAGTTGTTGAGGAACGGGAAGGAAACGTCGCGGGCGCCGATCTGCAGCGGCACCACGAGGTTCATCAGGCCGGTGACGAAGGGCATCGCCACGAAGAAGATCATGATGACGCCATGCGCCGTGAAGATCTGGTCGTAGTGATGCGGCGGCAGATAACCTTCGGATCCGTTGAAGGCGATCGCCTGCTGCAGGCGCATCAGCAGCGCATCGGAGAAACCGCGCAGCAGCATGATCAGCGCCAGCACGACATACATGATGCCGATCTTCTTGTGGTCGATGCTGGTGAACCATTCCTTCCAGAGGTAGCCCCAGAGGCGGAAATAGGTCAGCAGGCCGAGGACGGCGATGCCGCCGATGGCGACGCCGATGAAGGTCACGACGAGGATCGGCTCGTGATACGGGATCGAGTCGAGCGTCAGCCGACCGAAGATGAATTTATAGAGGTCCGGGTTGGAAAACATGGATTGCCTCTGTCCCTTATGAATGTCTTGTTATTGAGCGCACCGGATCAATGACCCTGATGCTGCGCCGAACCGGTCGACGAATCGGAAGAAGAGCCGTTGCCCATATCCATGCCCTGCATGGAGTTGTCGCCATGCTGCATGGTGTGGCTGGCGCTGCCGTCGGCCTTGACCGGCGTAACTTCGGCCGAGGCACCGTCGCGATTGTCATAGATCAGGCGCTCGCGATTTTCGTGGCTTTCCTTGCCGCCGCCGCCCTTGGCGTCGATATGCATCATCTCGCTCATGCACATCTTGCTCGGATCGGCGCACATGTTGAGGATGGCGTTGTAGAGACCATCGTCGACGGCGTTGAAGTAGCGCACCGGCTCGCGTTCGCTGGGCTTGGCAAGCGCCAGGTACTCCTGGCGGCCGAGCGCCGTGCCCTGGCTCTTTGCCTTCTGGACCCACTGGTCGAAACCGGCCTGATCCAAACCGTGGAACTTGAAGCGCATGTTCGAGAAGCCGGCGCCGCTATAGTTGGCCGACAGGCCCTGGAATTCGCCGGGATGATTGATGACGGCGTGGAGCTTCGTCTCCATGCCCGGCATGGCGTAGATCTGGCCTGCCAGCGCCGGGATGAAGAAGGAGTTCATCACCGAGGAGGCTGTGATCTTGAAGTTGATCGGGCGGTCGACGGGAGCCGCCATCTCGTTGACGGTGGCGATGCCGTATTCCGGATAGAAGAAGAGCCATTTCCAGTCGAGCGCGACCACTTCCACCGTCAGCGGCTTGACGTCGGCGCTAAGCGGCTTGTCGGCGGCGATGCGATCGAGCGGGCGGTAGGGGTCGAGCTGATGGGTGCTGATCCAGGTCACCGCGCCGAGCGCGATGATGATGGCAAGCGGAGCGGACCAGATGACCAGCTCCAGACGTGTCGAATGATGCCACTCCGGCTCGTAGGTCGCCTCGTTGTTCGACTGGCGGTATCTCCAAGCGAAGAGCAGCGTCAGGAAGATCACCGGGATGATGATGATCAGCATCAGCACGACCGAGACGATGATGAGGTCTCGCTGCTGCATAGCGATATCGCCGGAGGGAGCCATCACCACCAGATTGCAACCTGAGAGCAGCAAAAACAAAGGGATGACGGATAAACGGCTGAAAATCTTCGATAGTCTTGGCACGTCTTAAAGCTCTTTTTGTTTCGACCCTACCGCGACTAAAGGACGGCGGTCATGAACGATATGAGGTGTTTCGTCGCACCGCAGCAAGCTTGAGTGCATTGCGGTATGGAATGCTGTCCCACGTATCGGGAAAACCCTCAGAAATCCAGAAGGTTTTCTATCAGGCAGTTCGCTTTTGCCGGCGCTAATATACCTGGATCGGAACAAATGGCCATCACCGGCGGTTTTTCTTCGTCCGGAACGCGGCGCCAAAGGCAGATAATGGCTCGACCGATTGCTAATTTGCGAATTATTTCATGCTGGATACTTGATATGTTCGCACGTTTGATCGACATTTTCATTACGCGCGAATTCGTGGAGGAATTCGTGCTCGGAGAGGGAGGCTCCCGCGCATGGTCAGCGTAACGCATGAATCACTGAACCCCACATCTTCAACTCTGGAGAGCGATGCCCGCAGCATGCATGCGGGGGGCTCGGTCGCACCCGGCAATATCGCCATCGGCGTGATCATTGGTCGCACGTCGGAATTCTTCGATTTCTTCGTCTATGCCATTGCATCCGTACTGGTCTTCCCGAAGCTCATCTTCCCCTTCGCCGACCCGCTGCATGGCACGATGCTTTCCTTCCTGGTCTTCGCGCTGGCCTTCATCGCCCGCCCGATCGGTTCGTTCATCTTCATGGCGATCGACCGGCGCTACGGGCGCGGGGTAAAACTCACGATCGCGCTGTTCCTGCTTGGCGGCTCGACGGCTGCGATGAGCTTCCTCCCCGGCTATTCGGAAGTCGGTGTCTACGCAATCATCCTGCTTGCCATTTTCCGCATCGGTCAGGGCCTTGCACTTGGTGGTGCATGGGACGGCTTGGCTTCGCTCCTGGCGCTTAACGCACCGACAAACCATCGTGGCTGGTATGCGATGATCCCTCAGCTCGGCGCCCCGATCGGTTTCATGCTGGCAAGCGCTCTGTTTGCCTATTTCGTCACGAGTCTCACGACGGCGGACTTCCTGGATTGGGGCTGGCGCTATCCCTTCTTCTGCGCCTTCGCCGTCAACGTCGTCGCGCTCTTTGCCCGTCTGCGCCTGGTCGCCACCGAGGAGTTCGGCACGCTCTTGGAGCGTCATGAGCTTGAGCCCGTGAAGATGACGGAGCTGCTGCGCGTGCATGGCCGCGATGTCCTGATCGGCGCCTTCGTGCCGCTGGCAAGCTTTGCGACCTTCCACCTCGTGACCGTCTTCCCGCTCGGCTGGGTGACGCTTTACAGCGAGCAGACTCCCGGTTCGTTCCTGCTGGTAGAGTTCCTCGGCGCGATCTGCGGCATTCTCGCCATCATCTGTTCCGGTATGCTCGCCGACCGGATTGGCCGCCGCAATCAGCTCGCCATCGGCGCGGTGCTGATCGCCTGCTTCGCCTTCGTGGCACCCTGGCTGCTCGATGGCGGCGCGACTGGCCGCCACATCTACGTGGTTCTCGGCTTCACGCTGCTCGGCCTCTCCTTCGGTCAGGCGGCGGGCGCCAGCGCTTCCCGCTTCAGCCAGAACTATCGTTACAGCGGCTCGGCCCTGGTGTCGGATCTCTCCTGGCTGATCGGTGCCGGCTTCGCGCCATTCGTGGCGCTTGCCCTCTCCAGCCAGTTCGGCCTCGTCTACACCAGCCTCTATCTGCTCTCCGGCGTCGTCTGCACGCTGGTCGCCATCTTCTTCAGCAAAACGCTGGAGACGCGCGACAACTAAGTCAGATTCGCGAAATGAAACAAGGCTGCGGCATGAAAGTGCCGCAGCCTTTTTCGTTCAGGCTGAATGCAGGAGCCACGCGATCAGCGGCGCCGCTAGCACGTTCGTCAATCCCACCAGCACCATGACGAGACCGGCGATCGATCCTTCCTCGCGGCCGATCTCATGCGCCTTGGCGACGCCGATGCCATGGGCCCCCATGCCGTAAAGCGCACCACGGGCCATGCCCGACTTCAGTGGCAGCAGCCGTAGCAGTGCCTGGCCGACCATGGCGCCGAACAGGCCGGTGATGACGACGAAGACGGCTGTCAGATTGGGGACGCCGCCGATATCGCCTGAAACCACCATGGCGAACGGCGTGCTGACCGAGCGTGGCATCAGGCTGAGCCGCAGGCTCTCGTCGAGGCCGAGAAGGCTTGCAAGCTCCCAGGCCGAAACCATGGCCGTGGCGCTGCCGACGATTACGCCGAACAGCAGGACCGGCCAATACCGCTTGATGAGGCCCCGCTGCTCGTAGATCGGCACTGCAAAAGCCACTGTCGCCGGTCCGAGCAGCGCGAGCAGCCAGCGGCTGTCATGCATATAATCCTGGTAATTTGCGTGCAGTGCCAGTGCGAGCACGATCAAGATAGCAGGTGCAGCCACCAGCGGTGACAGCCAGAGCGAAGGCCGATGCCGATAGAGCGTCTTGGAAAGATAATAAAGTCCGATCGTCGCCAACGGCCAGAACAGGCCGGCTGCGAGACTTTCAATGCTGGACATGGCTTGAGGCCCCCTGGCGCATCATCAGCCGGTAGCCGAAATCGATCGCTATCGCGGTGACACCCATGACGATGATGGTGCCGGCGAAGATCACCGTAAGCACTTTCAACCCGATGATGCCGATGAATTCGCCATGATCGAGCAAAGCCAGCACCGCCGGCACGAAGAACAAGAGCATTTCGGCGAGAAACCACTCCGCGCCACGCTTCATGCTCGCCAGCTTCACTTTACCGCTCGTAAACAGTACCAGCACCAGCAGCATGCCGGCGATGGCGCCGGGTATTGGCAGATGTGCCAGGCGGACAATGGCTTCGCCCGCTTGCCAGAAGGCAAGCAGCAGCAGGATCTGAGCGAGGCAGCTCAATTTCGGATGATTCTTTGGATTGATACGCATGGAAGGCTCGGGAAAATCTCTTGACCTGACAATAGGCGCTTCCTCTCCATGAAGAAAATGAATTGATTTCATAAAATCAAGTCCTGTAAGGAATACTTATGGAGCTTCGGACACTGAAAGCCTTCGTCGAAGTGGTGCGCCAGGGCGGCTTTTCGGAAGCCGCTAAGATGGTGTTCACCACGCAATCGGCCGTCAGCAAAGCCGTGCGCCAGCTGGAGGACGAGCTTGGCCTGCCGCTGCTCAACCGCATTGGCCATCGCGTGACCCTGACCGATGCTGGTGAGGTGGTCTATCGTCGGGCAATTGCGATCCTTGCCGGGCGCGACGATCTGCTGGCTGAATTGTCGGAGCTTCGTGGGCTCGCGCGCGGCGCCCTGCGGCTTGGCTTGCCGCCGATCGGCAATGATGCCCTCTTCGCTCCGGTGTTCGCCGTCTTCCGCAATCGTTATCCGGGCATAGAGATCAGACTGGTGGAGCAGGGCGCCAAGCGGCTCGAGGAAATGGTACTGGCCGATGAGGTCGATCTCGGCGCCTCGCTGTTGCCGATGCCCGATGTCTTCGAGTGGCAGACCGTGCGCTGCGAGCCGATGCATGTCCTCCTACCGTCGGCGCATCCTCTCGCCGGGCAGCAAACGGTGCCGCTGGCGGCACTCAAGGACAATCCCTTTCTCCTCTTCGAAACCGGCTTCGCGCTGAACGGCATCATTCTCGACGCCTGCCGCGCGGCTGGCTTTGCGCCTGACATTGCCGCGCGCTCGAGCCAGATCAATTTCATTGTCGAACTGGTCGCTGCGGGCCTCGGTGTAGGTTTCCTGCCGCGGCTGATCGCCGAACAGCGCCAGCGTTCGGGCATCGCCCATGCGCTTGTCGTCGAACCGGGCATGGAGTGGAACATGGCCTGGATCTGGCGGCGCGGCGGATATCTGTCACATGCCGGTCGCGCCTGGCTCGACCTCGCTGCTGAGATAGCGGCGAAATCTTGACTCTATTCTCAAACTTTTGTGATAAGCGGGAACGACCGTAAACTTGAAATAAACGGTCAGGAAAAATATAGGCTATTCCATTGCCGCTGCAGGCGGTGGTTTCCAAGCGAGAGGACTTAATGACTTTTTCCTTTTCACATCTCACCAGTGCGCTGGCGCTCGCCGCGGGCCTTGCGGTTGCTCCGATGATGGCGAATGCCGCCGATTCCGAAGGCATCGTCGTCTACAACGCTCAACATGAAGCGCTGACGCAGGCCTGGGCGGATGGCTTCACCAAGGAAACCGGCATCAAGGTCACGATCCGCAACGGTAGCGATATGCAGTTTGCCAACCAGATCGTCCAGGAAGGTGCTGCCTCTCCCGCTGACGTCTATCTGACGGAAAATTCCCCTGGCATGACGCTGGTCGATGCCAACAAGCTCTTCGCTCCCGTCGATGCCGCCACGCTCGCCCAGGTGCCGGAAACCTTCAAGGCTGCCGATGGCAACTGGGTCGGTGTCGCCGCGCGTTCCACCGTTTTCGCCTATGACAAGACCAAGCTGAAGGAAGCCGATCTGCCGAAATCTCTACTCGATCTCGCAGATCCCAAGTGGAAGGGCCGCTGGGGCGCTTCGCCGGCCGGCGCCGATTTCCAGGCGATCGTCAGCGCGCTGCTGGAACTGAAGGGCGAAGACGCGACCCGTGCCTGGCTGAAGGCGATGAAGGAAAATGCGAGCTTCTACAAGGGCAACAGTGTCGCGATGAAGGCTGTCAATGCCGGCGAGATCGAAGGCGCTGTCATCTATCACTATTACTGGTTCGGCGATCAGGCCAAGACCGGCGAAAACAGCAAGAATGTCTCGCTGCACTATTTCAAGAACCAGGATCCGGGTGCATTCGTCAGCATCTCCGGCGGCGGCGTCCTGGCATCCAGCCAGCATCAGAAGGAAGCGCAGGCTTTCCTGAAGTGGATCACCGGCAAGGGCGGTCAGGCCGTTCTGCGCGATGGCGATTCCTATGAATATGCCGTCGGCAACGGCGAAGCTTCCAATCCGAAGCTGGTGCCGATTCCCGACCTGCAGGCTCCAAAGATCGAGCCTTCGAAGCTGAATAGCAAGAAGGTCACCGATCTGATGACGGAAGCTGGTCTCATCTAAGGCGAAAGCCCGTCCCGTAGCGCCTTTCGCGCGCGTTCGGCCGGGCTTTGCTCTTGCATCGCAGTCGCATGCCCTGCTAGGGGCATGGGATGGCCTTTAAGGCCGACCGATCGGGCAATCGCCGTCAACGGCGGTTGCCTTCCTATTTCAGGGCGTGAAAGGCAGCTCGGATTTGCTGCAGAAAAACACATATGCCGGCGAGCCTGCCGCCATGCGAATGCCCCCGTTGACGGCTGCCCCCCGCAGCCGCGTCCGGCATGCCTCCGTTGTCGCCCTTGCTTCCGTCGTCGCGCTTTTGAGCCTCGTGCCCCTCGGCTTCATCGTCTGGATCACGATCGACACAGGCTGGGCCGAAGTCATAGCGCTCATCTTCCGCAATCGCGTCGGCGAGCTGCTCGTCAATACCGTCCTGCTCGAAGTCTGCACCATCCCTCTTTCCATCCTGCTGGCGGTCACGCTCGCCTGGCTGACGGAGCGCACCGATATTCCGGGCGCGCGCCTCTGGTCCTGGCTTGCGGCGGCACCGCTTGCCGTGCCCGCTTTCGTGCACAGCTATGCCTGGGTCAGCCTCGTGCCGAGCATGCGCGGGCTCTGGAGTGGCGTGCTGGTCTCGGTGCTCGCCTATTTTCCCTTCCTCTACCTGCCGGTCGCGGCCGCCCTGCGCCGGCTCGATCCGGCGATCGAGGACGCCGCCGCCTCGCTCGGCCTCGGCCCCTGGCGCGTTTTCTTCCGCGCAATCCTGCCGCAGCTTCGCCTCGCCATCTGCGGCGGCTCGCTGCTGATCGGCCTGCATCTCCTGGCGGAATACGGCCTCTACGTGATGATCCGCTTCGATACCTTCTCGACGGCGATCGTCGACCAGTTTCAGTCCGCCTATAACAGCCCAGCGGCAAACATGCTCGGCGGCGTGCTGGTCTTCTGCTGCCTGCTGCTGCTCGGCATCGAGGTGCTGGTGCGTGGCAACGAGCGCTATGCCCGTATCGGCTCGGGTGCCGCCCGCCCCGCCGATCGCCGTCGTCTCGGCTGGTTCGTCGTTCCCGCGGTCGCGCTGCCCATCGTCACGGCTGCGCTGACCCTCGGCATTCCCTTCGTCACCTTGGCGCGCTGGCTTTATCTTGGCGGTGCCGACGTCTGGCGGATCGATACGGTCGGCTCGGCCTTGCTGCAGACCATTCTTCTCGCGATCGCCGGAGGCCTTCTTGCCACCATTGCAGCAGCCCCCATGGCATGGCTGTCGGTGCGTGCGCCCGGCCGGCTGCAGCGCATTCTCGAAGCATGCCACTATTATGTCGGCTCGCTGCCCGGCGTCGTCGTCGCCCTGGCCCTGGTGTCGATCACCGTCCGGCTGATCCTGCCGCTCTACCAGACCTTTGCGACGCTGCTGCTCGCCTATGTGCTTCTGTTCCTGCCGCGTGCCATGGTCGGCCTGCGCGCCAGCATCGCCCAGGCGCCCGTCGAGCTTGAGCGTGCAGCCATGGCGCTCGGCCGCACGCCAGCGCAGGCGGTGCGGCAGATCACCATGCGGCTTGCCGCGCCCGGCTTTGCCGCGAGCGTCGCGTTGGTCGCGCTTGGCATCACCAACGAGCTGACGGCGACGCTGATGCTCTCTCCCAACGGTACGGAAACGCTGGCGACGAAATTCTGGTCGCTGACCAGCGAGATCGATTATGTTTCCGCAGCACCCTACGCCTTCATGATGGTCGTCCTGTCGCTGCCGCTCACCCTTCTCCTTTACGTGCAATCCAAGCGAACGGCCGGACAATGACCTTTCTGGCAATCAAGAACATCAGCAAACGCTACGGCCCCGTGCATGCGCTCGATAATATCGATCTCACGGTGGCTGCTGGCAGCCGCACCGCGATCGTCGGCCCGTCCGGTTCGGGCAAGACGACGCTGCTGCGGATCATCGCCGGCTTCGAGGTTCCCGATGCGGGCCAAGTGGTGCTGCAGGGCGAGACCCTGGCCGATGGCGAAGCCATCGTGCCGGCGCACCGCCGTGGCATCGGCATCGTCTCGCAGGACGGTGCCCTGTTCCCGCATCTGAGCGTATCGGAGAATATCGGTTTCGGCATGGAGCGCGGCGCGCGCGACCGCGATCAGCGCATCAATGCTCTCATCGATATGGTCGAACTCGACCGCGGCATGCTCGATCGCCGCCCGCATCAGCTCTCCGGCGGCCAGCAGCAGCGCGTCGCGCTTGCCCGTGCGCTCGGCCGCAAGCCGCGATTGATGCTGCTCGACGAGCCTTTTTCCGCTCTCGATACCGGCTTGCGCGAAAACATGCGCAAGGCCGTCGCCCGTGTCCTGCAGATCGCCGGCATCACCGCGGTCCTGGTGACGCATGATCAGGCGGAGGCGCTGTCCTTTGCCGATCAGGTTGCTGTCCTGCGCGAGGGCAGGCTCATACAGGCCGGCACGCCGCAGGCGCTCTATCTCAGCCCCAGGGATCGCGAGACTGCGCTCTTTCTCGGCGATGCCATCGTACTTTCGGCTGATCTCGACAAAGGGTCTGCCAAATGCGTCCTCGGGCAGATTGCGGTCGATGCCGATAATCGCCAGGGACGCACCGACATCATGTTGCGGCCCGAGCAATTGCGCCTCGAGGCCATTGATGAGGCCGGAGCGGGAGCTGCCTGCATCGGCAAGGTCACGGAAATCGAATTCGGCGGTGCCGTCTGCGCCGTTACGGTTGTACTCTCCAATGCCAACGGCTCCGAGACCTTGAATATCAAGAGCTCCGGCGTCGGCCTGCCCGAGGTCGGCAGCATGGTTTCAGTGAGCGTCATCGGAAAGGCACATGTCTTCAACAAGCTCACGGCCTGAGCGTCATTTGGGTTGAAGCAGGCGATGCTTTCGGGAAGATAAAGCATGTCGCGCAAAAGTGTGCAGCGGTTTTGCGACAACGACCTGCGTCAAATCAAGATCCTAAAGCGCAAGAAGCGAATCTGAAAGATCTCGGTGCGCTTTAGGCACGCCATCATCATGCGCCATGCCGAAGGAACCTTACCATGTCTTTTCCCGACGAGATCGAGCCGGATCTTCCTTTCCTCACCTCGCTTCGCCGCAATCTTCATGCCCATCCCGAACTCGGCTTCGAGGAGGAGCGCACCAGCGGCATCGTCGCCACTTTGCTGGAAGAGGCAGGGCTGACGGTGCATCGCGGCCTCGGCAAGACCGGTGTCGTCGGCACGCTGCAGGTCGGCAATGGCACGCGTCGCATCGGCCTTCGCGCCGATATGGATGCACTCGCCATGCCGGAAAAGGCCAATCGCCCGTATAAATCCACCATTCCGGGCAAGATGCATGCCTGCGGGCATGATGGCCATACAACCATGCTGCTCGGTGCCGCTCGTCATCTGGCGGCCACGCGCAGCTTTTCCGGCACGGTGCATTTCATCTTCCAGCCCGCCGAAGAAGGTCGAGGTGGTGCCAAGCGCATGGTGGACGAAGGCCTTTTCGATCTCTTTCCCTGCGATGCCGTTTACGGGTTGCACAATATGCCCGGTCTCGCGGTCGACGAGATGGCCGTTGTCGAAGGGCCGCAGCTTGCCTCGTCGGACAGCTGGCGCATCACCTTCCGCGGTACCGGAACCCACGGCGCCAAGCCGCATCTCGGCAAGGACCCGATCACGGCGGCAGCAACCTTCATTTCCGCGCTGCAAACCATCGTCGGCCGCGTCGTCGATCCGCTGCAGCCAGCCGTCGTCAGCGCTTGCTCGCTACAGGCGGGCGATCCCAAGGCGCTGAATGTGATACCAGATACGGTCGAGATCGGCGGCACGGCGCGCGCCTATACGCCTGAGGTCCGCGATCAGCTGGAAGAGGAGATCGGTCGTCTGGCGCATGGGACTGCAGCCATGTTCAACATTGCCGTCGACTATCAATTCGAGCGCCGCATCCCGCCCGTCGTCAACGATGCCGATGCCACGGCGCGGGCGCTGCAAGCTGCGACGACTGTTTTCGGCGAGAATGCGCTGACCCGCTTTCCGCCATCGACAGCCGGCGACGATTTCGCCTTTTTCGGCCAGAACGCCCCCGGCTGCTATGTCTGGCTCGGCAATGGCCCCGCCGTTGACGGTGCCCTGCATCACAATACCGCCTATGATTTCAACGACGAGGCGATCGCCTCCGGCGTGGCCTTCTGGACGACACTGGTCGAGCAGGAATTGAGAGAGCAGTGAGACGATTCTCAACGTGCCTCACTGCAGTACATCCTGTATCACCGCAGCTTGAGAGTTTGAGATACGATATTTCTCCGTCACTTCTCAGCGGCCGGCTTCCCGCATCAGCGCATCGAAGACGATCCGGCGCGCCCTTTCCGCGTCTATCTCCGCGGCGAAATGCGCATTGAATTGCCCATGCGAGGCCCGCGTTTCGACGACGGTGCGCCCGCGCGTATGCTGCCCCTGCAGTTCCGCGTCGATCCGAGCATGCCGAAGGGTGGCGATGTCAGGTTCGACGAAAATGGCGGCCGCTGTTGGATCGTAGATCGCCATGGCCGGTCTGCCGCGGCTGACGGCGATGTTGATGTAGCCTTCCAGCAGGTCTGCAAGCAGTTGCGCCTTTTCTCCGGCTATCTTCCGGATATGGGTGACATCTTCCGGCCAAGCCAGCACCTTGCGGCAGATATCGAGATCGACCATACGCAATGGCAGGCCATGCGCAAGGGCGATCCCAAGCGCCTCCGGATCGGCAAAGGCATTGAATTCCGCCGACGCCGTGTGGTTGCCCGAGGTGACGCCGCCACCCATCCAGGTCAACTCGTCGATGCGGGCGGCGAGATCCGGCCGTGCCAGCGCCAGCGCCGCGATGTTCGTAAGCGGTCCGAGCGCCAGGATGCGCTTCGGGCCGTTTCCGTCGGAAAGCCAATTGCTGAGGGCGTCAAAGGCATCGCTCGCCGGAAGCGGGTTGGCCGGCGGCAGGCTTCTGCCCGCAGTGGGAATGCCGGTCTGGCCGAGAATGCCCTGTGCCGTCTCCAGCTTGCAAAGCACGGGCAGCTCACGTCCGGTATGGATCGGAAACGTCCAGTTGAAAACCGCAGCCGCGCTCGCGGCATTAACCTGGACATGAGACAGTGGCGCATTGCCGCTGACAAGCGAAACACCGTCGATGACAAGATCCGAATGCGCCACCACCAGGATGGCGGCGATGTCATCGAATCCCATATCGGTATCGATCCAGATTCCCATGCCTTATCTCATCGACGGTATGAATTGACGCGACGGCCGTCTCGGCCCGTCGCTTCGGATGACGGCATCCCTTGCCATCCGGCGAGATGGACGCGGGGCGCGCAAGGACGCGCACCCGCAGATGGCTTAGCTGGCGAGGGCGTCGAGGATGCGGATCCAGGAGCGGATGCCCTTGTGATAGGAGCGCAGCTCGTATTTCTCGTTCGGCGAATGGATACGGTCGTCGGAGAGGCCGAAACCGACGAGCAGCGATTCCATGCCGAGCATCCTTTGGAAGTCGCCGACGATCGGGATCGAGCCGCCTTCGCCGACAACGATAGCGGGCTTTGGCCACTCGTTGGAAAGTGCCGTCTTTGCCTTGCTCAGCACCGGCGAGTCGTAGGAAAGCTGGATAGCCGGCGAGCCGCCATGCTCATGGAATTCCACCGAGCAATCCCCAGGGATCTTCGAGCGTACATAGGCGCGGAAGCTCTCGCGGATCGCCGCCGGGTTCTGCTGGCCGACCAGGCGGAAGGAGACCTTCGCCGATGCTTTGGCGGCGATCACGGTCTTGAAACCGGCGCCGGTATAGCCGCCGGTGATGCCGTTGACTTCCGCGGTCGGCCGCGCCCAGATCAGCTCCATTACAGAACGGCCCTTCTCCCCCGAGGGAATGGACAGGCCGACTTCGCCGAGGAATTTTTCCGTCGTCATCCCGAGCGTTTCCCAGGAGGCCTTGATATTAGCCGGCGTTTCCTCGACGCCGTCATAGAAGCCGTCGAGCGTTACGCGCCCGGTCTCGTCATGCAGGCCGGCGAGAATATCGGAGAGGATGTGGATCGGATTGGCGGCGGCACCGCCGAACATGCCCGAATGCAGGTCGCGGTCGGCGGCGTTGATAATGATCTCCTCGCCGACAAGGCCGCGCAGGCTGGCCGAGATGGACGGCGTTTCACCATCCCACATGCCGGTATCGCAGACGAGGGCGAAATCCGCCTTCAGCTCGGCGGCATTGGCTTCGAGGAAGGGCTTGAGCGAGGGCGAGCCGGATTCCTCTTCGCCTTCGAAGAGGATGGTGATGCGCACCGGCAGTGCGCCCCTCGTTTCCTTATAGGCGCGCACCGCTTCGACGAAGGTCATCAGCTGCCCCTTGTCGTCGGACGTGCCGCGGCCGGTTAGGACCTTGCGGCCATCGCCCAGGTCCTTGATTTCCGGAGCGAATGGGTCGCTTTCCCAAAGCTCGAGCGGATCGACGGGCTGCACGTCATAGTGGCCGTAGAACAGCACATGCGGTGCATCTGCGCTGCCGGCATCGTGATGGGCGACCACCATCGGATGGCCGGGTGTATCGCGCAGGGAGGCCTTGAAGCCGATCGAGTTCAGGTAGGTGGCGAGCCATTCCGCCGCCTTGCGGCATTCCGCCTTGTAGTCCGGATCGGTCGAGATGGACTTGATGCGCAGCAGTTCGAAGAGATTGTCGAGGCTGGAAGGGAGGTTCTGATCGGCGCGGTCGAGAACGGGCGATAGATCGGTCATATCCGACTCCTTACATGAGATTTGGATGGACGATAGACCAAAGCCCGCCGGGTTTCGAGGCGTTAAAACTGAAAATTTACCGTAGCTTGCGTCTTTCGATCGAGGCACGCTCTTATGTGATTAGTTGCGCATGTAGTTTACAAGTTTTTTAGATTATTAGAAATAACGTCAATCCAGAAGCGTATTCTGGAGACGCGTAATGTTTTCAGTGATTGCATGTATTCGTGACGATCATGACTTCAGGCTTATTATTGTAGCGGCGATCATCTGCCTTATCGGCAGTCTTGCCACCATGCTCCTTTTTTCGCGTGCGCAGGAATGCCAGTCGCATCAGCGCCGCTATTGGATTGTTGCTGCGGCTTTTGCCAGCGGTGTCGGCATCTGGGCAACGCATTTCATCGCCATGCTCGCCTATCAGAGCAGTCTTCCGATCTCCTATGGCGTTTCACTGACGGTGCTTTCGGTGGTCTTTGCCATCGTCGGCTCATGGCTCGCGATTGCCGTTGCCTTCGAATGGGATAATCGCGTTTCCTTTGCGGTCGGCGGCATGCTGATGGCGTTTGGAATAGCCGCCATGCATTTCACGGGAATGCAGGCCGTCGAGGCCTCGGCAGAGCTCTCCTTCGATATACCGCGCGTCGTCGCTTCCATCGCCATTGGTGGCGTCTTCTCCTCACTGGCTTTCCTAGTGTTTCGCAGCTTTCCTGGCTTCAGGCGTATCATGGCTGGCGCTCTTCTTCTGCTGCTTGCGATTTGCTCCCTGCATTTCACCGCGATGAGCGGCGTCACGCTGACGCCCGAAGTGACCCTGCCGGGTGCTGCCCTCGCCATGGATCGAAGCATCCTTGCCGGCATCGTCATGGCTGCCGCGATGGGGCTGATCCTCATCGCTCTCGGCGCCATCTTCATCGATCGTCATTTGACCGACCTCCGGGGTTTCGCCAATGCTTCGCTGGAAGGGCTGCTCATCGTCCGCGACGGTCGGGTGATCGACGCGAACGAGCGGTTCTTCGCCATTTCCGGCTGGTCGGCGCAGCAGGTGATCGGTGTCGCGCCAGATGTCTTTCTGAGCATCGACATGGATATCCATACCGAAGCCGCCATTCCGCTGGAAACAACGCTGTCGGGGTGCGATGGCAAGGCGATCCCCGTCGAGACCGTGCGGCGCTCCATCACCTATCGAGGCCACGAATGCAGCGTGCTTGTCGTGCGCGACCTGACTGAGCGTCGCCAGGCGCAACAGATGATCGAGCACCTGGCCCATCACGATATATTGACCGATCTGCCCAATCGCTCGCTGTTCGATCAGCGCATGCGCCAGGCACTGCAGATGGTAAACCGCAGGGGCGGCGAAGTCGCGATCTTCTGCCTGGACCTCGACCGCTTCAAGGCGATCAATGATGTCTTCGGTCACGCCGAAGGAGACCGTATCCTCTGCAAGGTCGCCGGCATCCTGCAGCGCGCAATCGAGGATGGCGATACGGTGGCAAGGCTCGGGGGCGATGAGTTCGCCATCATCCAGCCGAAGCGCCGGCAGCCCGAAGGAGCAACCCGCCTTGCCGAGCGCATTCTCGCCGAATTCGGCATGGAGATGGATACGGCGCGCGATCCGACGGCTGTCGGCGTCAGCATCGGCATTGCCATCTATCCGCGTGACGGCACGAGCGCAGAGCAGCTTTACGCCAATGCGGATATGGCGCTTTATCGCGCCAAGCATGCGGGCCGTGGCCATGCC
The DNA here is from genome assembly GCF_027109195.1 of Rhizobium sp. AG207R. Taxonomy (NCBI): domain Bacteria; kingdom Pseudomonadati; phylum Pseudomonadota; class Alphaproteobacteria; order Hyphomicrobiales; family Rhizobiaceae; genus Rhizobium; species Rhizobium sp. AG207R. Next base: position 104,911 of record NZ_JAEPVT010000017.1, on the reverse strand, counting down.
TGCTTCTTCGATGCGGAAATGGACAAGGCCGTGCGCACGCGCCGTCAGCTAGAGAACGATCTGCGCCAGGCCATTCTCCGCCGGCAGCTCTTTCTGGAATATCAGCCGATCTACGACGTCGGCAGCGACAGCGTCAGCGGCTATGAGGCGCTATTGCGCTGGGCGCATCCGGATCGCGGCGTGATCGACCCGGAGACGTTTATTCCCATTGCCGAGGAAAGCGGATCGATTGTGGCGATCGGCGAATGGGTGCTGCAGCAGGCATGCCAGGAGGCGACGCGCTGGAGCGAGCCCGCGAATGTCGCGGTCAATCTCTCACCGCTGCAATTCATGGTCCCGACCCTTTACGACCAGATCGAACGGATCCTGCGCAAAACCGGCCTCGATGCGCAGCGCCTCGAACTGGAGATCACAGAGGCTGCCCTGATGCGCGAGCGCACGGCTGTCATCGCGACCCTGCAGCGGCTGCATCGCCTCGGTGTGCGCGTGGTCATGGATGATTTCGGCACCGGCTTTTCCTCGCTCAGCAATCTGCGCGCCTTCCCCTTCGACAAGATCAAGGTCGACCGCAGCTTCACCGGCGCCCTCGAACACGATCCGGCAGCACGCTCGATCGTCCGCGCCATCATCGGCCTCGGCCACAGCCTGAACATGCCTGTCGTTACGGAAGGTGTGGAAACGGAAACCCAGCGTCGCATCGTCATCGAGGAAGGCTGCGCTCAGCTTCAGGGAATATTCTTCGGCAGGCCGGATGTCGGACCCAGCCAACATCAAGCTGCGCTGGATAAGGTGGTCGGACGGGGCTAGGGCTTTTTGCCGCTTTGACGCGTGCAGCCATTTCATGCAATCCTAGGCGGAAAACCGTTAAGTCCTTCCATGGAATGCCCTAGAGCTGCTTGGCATTCTCTAGCACACGCCGGATATATTCCAGCAGCAGTTCGCGCTCGAATTGACGAAAGTCTTTGAGGAGATCCGTGTCCGCGGCCATGGCGGCTTCGATCGCTTCCGCCTGCATGGCTGCGGCCTTGTTCGTCAGGAAGACCAGTTGCGCCCGCTTGTCCGAAGGATGCGGGCGGCGCTCCACCAATCCGTCCCGTTCCATGCGCGACAGCGTATTGGCCATTGTCGCCTGTTCGATGTCGACCCTATCGAGCAGCTGTTTCTGCGTGAGCCCATCCTCGGACCACAGTTCCAGCAGGATTGGAAACTGACCGGGGGAAAAGCCGAGCTTCGCCGCGCGTTGTTGTAGCGAGCGAGCGAATCCCTTTGCCATCTGACTGGCAAGGTAGGCGGCGGAGTCCATCCGATTAAATCCCATGATTGCAAATATGCCGACAATTCAAGGTCAAGACAATCGGCAATTATTCAGGTAGAGACCCCTGAAATCAGCAACTTCAGTCGATTTTTTCACGTTCACTGGTTGTATTTTTTGCATGAAAAAGCCGCCATGGCCTGGAGGGGACGCCATGGCGGCTTTCGAAAGGGGGACAAAGGCCCGGAGAGGGGATAGGCCTTTGTCCAAGTCTGACATGGCGGGGGACAGGCCGGTTGCCAGACCCGCGGCGTATCAATCGCCGGTGAGTATGATTTGAGGTTTCGAATGTGGTTTTTCAAGGGAATGCGCAGATTAGATTGATTAAAAGTTAGTAACGTTTCGGTGAGAGATTTGGCCTTCCCACCAAAGTAATTCCAGGAAAAGTGTATCGCGGTTTTCCGTCCGGAATTGCGTAAAAACAAAAGATAAAGCGTTTGCGCGATTTGAAGAAAAGCGGAAGCGCTCTAGCCTGCAAAACTGAAGTTTATATGGACGTTGGAGGTACGTCACGCTATCCATGCTTCCATGAAAAAAGGTGATCATCTCTTCCTCGTCGACGGCTCCGGTTTCATATTCCGGGCCTTTCACGCCCTGCCGCCGCTGACGCGCAAGTCGGACGGATTGCCCGTCGGCGCCGTCTCGGGTTTCTGCAACATGCTGTGGAAGCTTTTGACTTCGGCGCGCGATACCTCCGTGGGGGTGACGCCGACCCATTTCGCCGTCATCTTCGACTATTCGTCGAAGACCTTCCGCAAGGACATCTTCCCGGAATACAAGGCCAATCGCTCGGCGCCGCCGGAAGAGCTGATCCCGCAATTCGGCCTCATCCGCGAGGCGACCCGCGCCTTCAATCTGCCCTGCATCGAGACTGACGGCTTCGAGGCCGACGACATCATCGCCACCTATGCCCGTCAGGCGGAGGCAGCCGGCGCCGACGTGACGATCATCTCGTCCGACAAGGATCTGATGCAGCTCGTCACACCCATGGTCCACATGTATGACAGCATGAAGGACAAGCAGATCGGCATTCCCGATGTCATCGAAAAATGGGGCGTGCCACCCGACAAGATGATCGACCTGCAGGCCATGACCGGCGACTCCGTCGACAATGTCCCCGGCATCCCCGGCATCGGCCCGAAGACGGCGGCGCAGCTTCTGGAAGAATTCGGCGATCTCGATTCCCTGCTCGCCCGCGCCGGCGAGATCAAGCAGCAGAAGCGCCGCGAAAACATCATCGCCAATGCTGAACTCGCGCGCATTTCGCGGCAGCTGGTGACGCTGAGGACCGACGTGCCGCTGGAACTTGCGCTCGATGCGCTGGTGCTCGATCCGCAGGACGGCCCGAAGCTGATCGGTTTCCTGAAGGCAATGGAATTCACGACCCTGACGCGGCGCGTGGCGGAGGCCTGCGACTGCGATGCGGCGGCAATCGAGCCCTCCATCGTCAAGATCGAATGGGGCGAGGGCGCTCATGGGCCCGATCTCGATGTCGGCGAGAATGTCGATCTCGTCGCCGGCAGCGTTGTCGAAGCCGAAGGGGCATCGGTCCCGGCGCCATCGGCCAAGGCGCGTCTGGCTTTGGATGGCACCACTGCGCCGGAGGATCTCGCCAAGGCGCGCGCCGCAAGTTTCGCGAGCGCGCCGATCGATCATTCGAAATATGTGACCATCCGCGATCTCGCCACGCTCGACCGATGGATCGCGGATGCGCGCGAAACCGGCATCGTCGCCTTCGATACGGAAACGATGTCGCTCGATGCGATGCAGGCCGAAATCGTCGGCTTCTCGCTGGCGATCGCCGATAATCGCGATGATCCGACTGGCGCTTCCATCCGCGCCGCCTATGTTCCGCTCGGTCACAAGACCGGTGTCGGCGATCTGCTCGGCGGCGGCCTGGCGGAAAACCAGATTCCGCTTCGCGATGCACTGCCGCGCCTGAAGGATCTGCTGGAGGATGCCTCCATCCTGAAGATCGCGCAGAACCTGAAATACGACTATCTTCTGATGAAGCGTTACGGCATCGAGATGAAATCGTTCGATGACACGATGCTGCTCTCCTATGTGCTCGACGGCGGCGCCAACGCCACGCATGGCATGGACAGCCTTTCCGAGCGCTGGCTCGGCCACAAGCCGATTGCCTACAAGGATGTGGCCGGCAGCGGCAAGTCCAATGTCACCTTCGACCTCGTCGATATCGACCGCGCCACAGCCTATGCCGCTGAGGATGCCGATGTGACGCTGCGTCTCTGGCTGGTCTTGAAACCACGACTGGCGGCAGAAAAACTCTCAGTCGTCTACGAGCGGTTGGAGCGGCCTCTGGTGCCGGTGCTTGCCCACATGGAAGAGCGCGGCATCACCATCGACCGGCAGATACTCTCGCGCCTTTCCGGCGAGCTGGCGCAGGGTGCTGCCGCTCTCGAGGACGAGATCTACAATCTTGCTGGCGAGCGCTTCAATATCGGCTCCCCGAAGCAGCTCGGCGATATCCTTTTCGGCAAGATGGGATTGGCTGGCGGCAGCAAGACCAAGACCGGGCAATGGTCCACCTCGGCGCAGGTGCTGGAAGATCTGGCCGCGGCCGGTTTCGAGCTGCCGCGCAAGATCGTCGACTGGCGTCAGCTCACCAAGCTCAAGTCCACCTATACGGATGCGCTGCCGAGCTACGTCCATCCCGAGACGAAGCGCGTTCACACCTCCTATTCGCTGGCCTCCACCACGACAGGGCGCCTGTCGTCCTCCGAGCCGAACCTGCAGAATATTCCGGTGCGCACGGCAGAAGGCCGCAAGATCCGCACAGCCTTCATTTCGACGCCGGGCCATAAGCTCGTCTCCGCCGACTACAGCCAGATCGAACTGCGCGTCCTGGCGCATGTCGCCAACATCCCGCAGCTCAAGCAGGCCTTTGAGGACGGCATCGATATTCACGCCATGACGGCCTCTGAAATGTTCGGCGTGCCTGTGGATGGCATGCCGAGCGAGGTGCGCCGCCGCGCCAAGGCGATCAACTTCGGCATCATCTACGGCATCTCCGCCTTCGGTCTCGCCAACCAGCTGTCGATCGAGCGCTCGGAAGCCGGTGACTACATCAAGAGGTATTTCGAGCGCTTCCCCGGCATCCGCGATTACATGGAAGGCACCAAGCAGGCCGCTCGCGACAAGGGCTATGTCGAGACGATTTTCGGCCGCCGCATCCATTTCCCGGAAATTCGCTCCTCCAACCCCTCCGTCCGCGCCTTTAACGAACGCGCCTCGATCAACGCGCCGATCCAGGGTTCGGCGGCTGATGTCATCCGCCGCGCCATGATCAAGATGGAGCCGGCGCTAGCTTCGGCCGGCTTGGGCGATCGCGTCCGCATGCTCTTGCAGGTGCACGACGAACTGATCTTCGAAGTCGAGGATGCCGATGTCGAGCGCACCACGCCGATCATTGTCTCGGTCATGGAAAACGCTGCCATGCCGGCGGTTGATATGGCCGTGCCGCTGAAGGTCGATGCGCGCGCCGCCCACAATTGGGATGAGGCGCACTGAGCGGAAGCGATCTGGAACCGGTCAAACCGGAATCCGAGCCGGAAGACATGGTGGCCGTCGCCTTATCGACGATAGGCCGCATGCCGATTATGGCGTGCGGCAGGCCATGCCGAAGGGCGGAACCGTCAGCTGGTTCTTCTATTGCGGTGAATATTCCGACGCCGAAGACTTTTACCAGCCTGTTCACACAGCCCACCTAAGCGAGCTGTTGCCTGGCGTAGTCAAATACCTCCGGCTTCCGGTCGGAACGCGGTTCATCATCGACGATCAGGGTTATGAGGATGTGTGGCGGGTCGAATGATCTTCGATTGTCGCCATCAGACTATTTGCGGACCAGCGTTTCCAGGACGGAAATAATGGCGCGTTCGGCCTCTTCGAGCGTGCCGCTATTGTCGATATCGGCGACGTCGTAGCTGCCCTGAACGGTCAGTGCGCTTCTCTCCAGACGCTTCAGCACATCTTCGCGGCTCTCGCGTCCGCGCGCCATCAGTCGTTCGGCCAGCACTTCGCGGGACGCCGTGATGTTGATGACCTTCAGCCGCGGAAATGCGGCCTGGAAGCGGTGAAGCGCCGAGCGCGAGCCATTGGCGATGACCAGATTGCCGCGAGCGAGTTCATCGGTGACTTCAGCCGGAATGCCGTATTTCAGCCCATGCGCCTCCCAGGAAACGGCAAAGGCGCCGGCTTGCTCCATTCCATCGAAGTCAGCTTCGGAAACGCTTCTGTGGTCTTCATTGCCGGCATCGCCGTCCCGCGTGATGACGCGGCGGACGAAATGCACGTCAGACCGGCCGGCAAAATGCCGGGCGGCCAGATTCATCAGTGTATCCTTGCCGGCGCCGCTCGGCCCGACAACGACGGCCAGCGTGCCTGCTGTCGCATCCGTCAGGCCGAGGTTAGCCGGCTTGATCTTGGTTTCCGGGCTCATGCGACCCGCCGCCCTTCTCGCCAGACGGAGCGCGTGACCGGCACGCCGTGATCGCGGCGAACGCGCACGAGATCCGCCCGCAGCCCTTCGGCAATGCGGCCGCGGTCATTGAGACTGACCGTCTTTGCCGGCGTCGCCGTCACCATGGCAATCGCCTGCGGCAGCGAAATGCCCTCAACCTCATCAGCCAAGATGAAGGGTGCATGCAGCAGGCTGAGTGGCACATAGTCGGAAGACAGCACGTCAAGGACGCCGAGTTCGGCCAGATCGCGGGCGGCGATATTGCCCGAATGCGACTTGCCGCGGACGATGTTCGGCGCGCCCATCAGCACGCTCATGCCGGCGCCGTGCGAAGCCTTGGCGGCATCGATACTGGTCGGGAATTCGGCGAGGCGAACGCCGTAGTTGATGGCTTCGTCGACATGGGCAAGCGTCGCGTCGTCATGGCTGGCAACGGTGATGCCGCGATCGGCGCAGACCTTGGAGATCGCGTCGCGATGCGGCGTAGCATACTTGGCCGATTCCTCCTGGCGCTTGGCGACGAACTTGGCAAAGGCCTCGTCGCTGAGCCCGCGCTTCTTCTGATAGTAGAAGATATACTGATCCATGGTCTGGAACTGGCGCTGACCCGGTGCATGGTCCATCAGCGAGACCAGACGCACGTAAGGGTCCTTCTCGAAATCCTGGAAGTGGTCGAGCACGTTGTCGGAGGAGACTTCGCAGCGCAGATGGATCAGGTGATCGGCGCGCAGGCGATCTTCGCTTTGGGCGGCCTGGATGGCATCGGCCATATCACGCATCTCGCCCTTTTCGAAACCGCCGTCCTCGTCCGAGCCCATGCGTAGGCAGTCGAACACGGTCGTGATGCCCGAGGTGACGATCTGGGCATCATGCGCCTGGATCGCCGCCGTCTTATTCCACCGCACGCCCGGGCGCGGAGAATAGTGCGCCTCGAGATGGTCGGTATGCAGCTCGACCAGACCAGGGATCAGAAAATCGCCCTCGAAATCTTCGCCGATATCGGACTTGCCCTCGGAAATGGCGGCAATGCGACCGTCGCGAATCAGCACGGAACCTTCGACGATCTTGTCTTCGAGGACGATGCGGGCGTTGGAAAGGACGGTTTCTTTGGTCATATCGGCTCTTTCATATTAGGCGCCGGCAAGCGGCAGCCAGGAACGGACGGTAAAGGGAGCACTACGCTCTTCTTCGACGAAGACGGCGAGGCCGGAGATATCGAGCGGCTTGCCGGTATGTTCGGCGAAGCGCTCGGCGAGGATTGCCTGCAATTCGGGCTGACGCTCGGAAGGTACGCGTCCCGTCAGCGTCATGTGGAAGCGGAATTCGTCGTTGACGTAAGGATAGCCCCACCGCAGCAGATTGGCGCGCTGCGGCTCGGTCAGGCCTTCCGGCTTGCGTCGCGCGATATCGTGATCCGACAGCGGCGCGCGGAATGGCTCGAAGGTCTTGACGACGCGCGAGGCGAAATCCTGCAGCGGCTGGTAAACGGAACCGGGAACGAGCGCAAAGAAATGGCCGAGCTGGCCAAGCACCAGCTCCGGAATGGTGAAAGCCTTGGTTTGCGAGGCGAATTCGGCGGCGACTTCGAGGAGATCGCGCTCGGTCACAGAAGCGGCTAGCTCGAACGGCGCCTTCAGCGTGGCATGGAAGCCGTAGCGGCGCGGATCGGCCGTCAGCTCGGCATGACCTTCCGGCAGCGGCGCCATGGCCTTGTCTGAAAAAATCTCATTCGAAAATGCATCGCGGCCCAGCCAGCGGGCAGCGAGAGATGTCAACGGATCGTCTTTGGGCGGCGTGAAATAGAGAGCATAGCGCAAGGCTGCATTCCTTGGAAAAATCGGCTGCGCGAGACACTGTTGGGTGATTTGCGACAAACCGCAAGAGCAGCAAGGCAGCAACGGTTCGAATCCGGCTAAAGCCAGCTTGGCCGCTGCGGTCTTGCCGGCCTGCGCTATCGGATTCCCGTGACAGAATGATGATGCGGAACGATTTTTTCCCGTTCTTTTTTATTTCGTTCGCGTGCCCATCAGCCGAGAGCGCAGGGCGTTGGATGCGGCGTCGAACAGGAAGACAACGATGAGGATCAGCAGCACCATATAGGCGACGTTTTCCCAGTTGGCATTGGTGCGCATTGCTTCCCAAAGTTTGAGGCCGATGCCGCCCGCGCCGACGGCGCCGATGATGGTCGCGCCGCGCACGTTCGATTCCCACTGGTAGAGCGTCTGGCTGACGATGACGGGCACGATCTGCGGCATGATCCCGTAGCGATGCACGAGAATGGTCGGCGAACCGGTGGATTTCACGCCTTCGCGCGGCTTGTTGTCGATGTTCTCGAGGCCCTCGGAATAGAGCTTGCCAAGCGTGCCCGTCTCGGTGAGGAAGATCGCGCCGCTGCCCGCGAGCGGGCCGGGGCCGAAGGCGCGCGTCAGGAACAGCGCCCAGATCAGCATGTCGACCGAACGCAGGAAATCGAAGAAGCGCTTGAGGATCTGGTTGACGAGTCGGCTCGGCGTGATGTTGCGAGCCGCCAGGAAGGCGAGTGGGAAGGCCGCGAGCGAGCCCAGCAGCGTGCCGAGGAAGGCCATGACGATGGTCTGGAACAGCTTGGTCCAGACGTCGCCATGCTGCCATGCGCCATTGTTCCAGATATTGTCGAAGGCCAGCGAGAGATTGGACTGAGCAGGATCGAGCCGCGGCCCCGAAACGATCAGGCTGATGACTTCGCTCGCCGGCTTGTCGAAGAAGGGCGAATGCGTATCGAAGACGAAGTTGGCCCAGCCGATGAACCGCTTGCGGATCTTCACGCGGTCGGTGGAAATGCTGGCGTCGCCTGCAAAGCCGAGATTGACGAGAATATTGTCGTCATAGACGGTCATCCAGCTTGGAACGGGCTCGGAACCGACGATTTTCGGCACATCGCCGGCAATATCGATCGGAATCGTGATGCCATGCGCGGTCACGATGGCCTGCGTCTTGGTGACGGTTACCGTGCGGCTTGTGCCGCTGACAGAAACGGTCATGCTGCCATCGGGATTGGTCTTCACCCAGTCCGGGTTTGGATTATCGCCCAGGGGCGAAAAGCGCGGATATTTGATGCTGATCTTGTCTCCGGAGATGCGGAATTCCGGCTGCACGTCATAGCTCACCCATTCGCTGAGATAGATGCCGACGCGCTCCCAATGCGCTTCCGAAATGACCTTCGGCAGGTCGAAGAACCACACGGCATAGATGCCGTAGAGGATGACGCCGATGAAGATCATCAGCGCGCCGAAGCGCTGGCGGAAGGACCGGTGAAGAACTTCCGGGTAACGCGCTTCGATTTCCTGCATGCGGCCGGCGTCGATGACGGACATGGATAACCTCAATGCTGCAAAAGGAAGGCATGCTCGCCGACGAGGCGGCGGCGGAGCCATGCGGAAAACTGGTCGACGGCGATGATCGTCAGGAAGAGAAGCAGCACCAGCGCCAATGTCTTGGCGCCGAAACCGCGTGAAATCGCAAGTTTGAGCTCCTCGCCGATGCCGCCGCCGCCGACGGCGCCGATGATGGTTGAGGCGCGAACGTTGATCTCCAGACGCAGCAACGCGTAGGACATGAAGTTCGGCAGCACTTGCGGCAGGGCGGCAAAGCGCACGCGCTCGCTCCAGCTCGCGCCGACGGCACGCATGCCTTCGTCAGGCTTCATGTCGATATTCTCGACCACTTCGTAGAAGAGCTTGCCAAGCGCGCCGATCGTATGCAGGCCGACGGCGATGATCGCGGCGATCGGGCCGATCGACAAGATCGCCGAAAACAGGCCGGCGATGACGATTTCCGGAAAGGCGCGCAGAAGTTCCATGATGCGCTTCGTCACCAGCCGGATCGGATGGGACGGCGACATGTTGCGGGCGGCAAAGAAGCTCAAGGGTACGGCAAAGACGAAGCCGATGATGGTCGATACCAGTGCCACGTTGATCGTGATGATCATCAGCTCGAAATATTCGGGGATATAGAAATCGCCCCAGACATAGACGCGACCGAGCGGGAAATTGAATTCCTCGCCGCCGGCGCCATTCGCCCCGTTCGGGCTCGGCAGGTCGAAGAGCGCGCGGTAGACGTCGGCCCAGTCCTTCGGAATGAGCCAGCTCAGGAAATCGAAGAGATGCGGCAGGCGGTCAAAGAAATGCCCGGCGTTGTTTTCGTCGGCGAAGCGCACCGAGCTGACGAAGGCGACGAGCAGGATCACGAGACCGATGCCGGTGTAGAAGCGGCGCTTGGCCACCATCTTGCTCCAGGCGTCGCCGATCTCCTTGGCGCTCTGTGGCGCGCTTTGCATGTTCGGGTGCGTATCGGCGATCGTCATGAAATCCTGCCCTTGTGAATAGCAAAGGGTGTGAATAGCAAAAGGGCGGCCGTTGCCGGCCGCCCAATTATAGGAATGCGGATCAGCCGCCGATGGCAGCCTTACGAACGTCGATGACGGCGTTGTAGAAGTCCGGAGTAACCTTGACGTAGCCCTTGAAGTCGCCGCCTTCGATGGCGTTGAAGCACTTGGCGTCAGCCGTCGGGAGCTTCATGAAGAAGTCCGTCAGCTTCGTCTGCCATTCGGTGCCGAGAGCGTTGCGAACGACGAGCGGGCCGTTCGGGATCAGCGGCGAACGCCAGACTTCGACGAGCTTGTTCGGATCTACGGCGCCCTTGTCGACTTCCTTGCGGAAGGTACCGGAGGTGAAGCCGTCCTTGAAATCGCCAACACCCGAGGAGTCGTCGACAGCAACATCGACCTTGCCGTCGTAAGCGGCGAGCAGGTTGTTCTCATGGCCGCCATTAAACTGGGTCGAGCCGAAGAACTTGTCGTTCGGCACGCCGGTGGTCTTCGGAATCTGCGTCAGCGGAACAAGGTAGCCCGAGGTGGAGTCCGGGTCGGCGTAGCCGAGCTTCTTACCCTTGGCGTCCATGATCGTCTTGATGCCGGAAGACTTGAGGGCGAGGCCGATCGAGTAGTAGCCGGTCGAACCGTCGGTCTGCTGCGTCGTCAGGATCGGGGTAACGGCCTTCGGGTCCTTGATGGCGACGGCTGCGTAGCCGGACGCGCCGAGTTCGGCGAAGTCGAGCGTGCCGCCGAGCAGGCCCTGGATAACGCCGTTATAGTCGGCGGCCGGGAACAGCGAAACCTTCTCGAAACCGAATTCCTTCTTCAGGTGGTCGGAAAGGCAGGCGTAATTGCGCAGGCGATCGGCTTCGTTTTCGCCGCCGAGAATGCCGATGCGCAATTCCTTGAGGTCTGCTGCGTTGGCAGCAGCGCCGACTGCGAGCGCAACAAGCGCCGTAGCGGCAAAGAGTGCTTTCTTCAACATGGGTTCGTCTCCTGATTAACCGGTGTCCCCGGATGTCTTCGGTCTGATAGAAGAAATGCGCCCTTGACGCGGGCCTTCGATCCCGGCCGTCCCTCTCAGAGACCGGCCAGTGCCAGCGGTTGCGGGCCGGCAGATTCAGTCGCCGCGGCTTGCACGGCTGGATCGGCAATGTTGATCGATGTCGACGTCATGGTCTCGTCGATGCCGGCGCCGTCCTTGTCGGTGCCGTAGATTTCCTTGACGGCGGCTGCCGTCAGATCGGCCGGCTTGCCGTCGAAGACGACTTTGCCGGCCGCCATGCCGACGATGCGTTCGCAGTAGTTGCGCGCCGTATCCAGCGTATGCAGATTGGTGATGACGGTGATGCCTTCGCGCTCATTGATATCGCGCAGCGCATCCATGACGATCTTGGCGTTCAGCGGATCGAGCGAGGCGATCGGCTCGTCGGCCAGCATCATCTTCGGCTGCTGCATCAGGGCACGGGCGATGGCAACGCGTTGCTGCTGGCCGCCGGAAAGCGTGCCGGCCATCTGCAGTGCCGTCTGCTCGATGCCGAGGCGCTCCAGCGCCGCAATCGCCTCGATGCGCTCCTCGCGGGTGAAGACCGAAAGGAGACTCAGCATCGTCGAACGATGGTTGAGGCGGCCGAGCATGACGTTGGTGAGCACGTCGAGGCGCGGCACCAGATTGAACTGCTGGAAGATCATGGCGCAATCGCGCTGCCAGCTGCGCAGTGCACGACCGGTCAGCTTGGAGACTTCGGTGCCGGAGAAATGAATGGAGCCGGAACTCGGATCGGCCAGACGGTTGATCATGCGCAGCAGCGTCGACTTGCCGGCGCCGGAACGGCCGATGACGCCGACCATCTGTCCCTGCGGTATGTCCAAAGTCACGGAATCGACGGCGAGCTTGTTACCAAACCGGCGTGAGACATTCCTGAGTTCGAACATAGTGCTTCCCTTTCGCGGCTCCCGGGCTGCAGAAATTTCAGCGGTACCGGTGCTAAGAACGGGCGCGTGCCCCTGTCTCGAAAGGAGTTTCGAGGGGGCTGGCGCCAACCACAAGGCAACCGATTAGTCCCGCTTCATGAAGCTCCAATGTCAGTTTTGTGTAACTGCTGTTACAATTCCCGGCGATTTTGCAAGATTAGCCGGCTGAGAGCTTTCCTTTAAGTTTAGCCGTCAAACATGCCGGTCGGCAGACCGTCTATGCTGAAGCTGTTCTTCTCGCGCCGGTATTCCTCGATGCCGTCGGGACCCTTGGCTTTCGCCCATTGGTCCAGGCTCGGCCGTTCGCCTTCATAGCTGAAGAGCGGTACGCCGAAACCACAGGACGTTTGTACGAGATCGAAGTCCAGCCATACGATCTGCCGTGCGCCGAGCGGTTCTTCGCCCTCATAGTGATCGTGCAGCAATTCGCGATATTCGGGTGTCGATCGATGGATGATCCGGCCGCGGCCATAGAGGCGCAAGATCATCGGCGGCCCTTCGACGGCGCAGAACATGATCGTCAGCCGTCCGTCGGCCTTCATATGCGCAGCGGTCTCGTTGCCACTGCCGGTGCGGTCGAGATAGATGGCGGTGTTCGGAGAGATGATGCGCAGGCACTGTGTCTCGCGGGGCGAAACATTGACACGGGAATCCGATGTTGCGGATGCCGTGAAGAAGATGTGTTGCCGCGCGATGAAATCGCGCAGCCGACCGTCGATGCTGGAAAACTGCTTTGCCATGAAAACTCCTCTCGATCCCGCATTGAAAGGACCGGCTAAGCTGGATCGCTTGTCAGCGCCTTGCAAGTCCGATGAGGGTGGAAACCGTTCTCAGGCTTCGTAGCGATCCAGAAATTCCTCCGCCGAAAGGGCGCGGAAATCCGCAAGCGCTGTGCGCAGGCGATCGTGATCCCAATCCCACCATGAAAGCTTGTCCATGCGCGCGCCGACCTCGGACGTGAAACGCTCGCGGATCAGCTTGGCCGGCACACCGCCGACGATGGTGTAGGGAGCAACGTCCTTGGAAACGACGGCGCCGGCTCCGATGACGGCACCATTGCCGACTGTCACGCCGGGCAGCACGGTCGCACCATGCCCGATCCAGACGTCATGGCCGATCACAACCCGGTTGTCGCGCCGCCAGGTGAAGAAATCCGTCTCCATATCGGCATCCGGCCAGTAGTCGGCGGCGCGATAGGTGAAGTGGTGCAGGGTCGCGCGCCATGTCGGATGGTTGGTGGCATTGATGCGCACGGCGGCGGCAATGTTCACGAACTTGCCGATCGTCGCACACCAGACCGCACCATCCTGCATGATGTAGGAATAGTCGCCCATCTCGACTTCATCGATGCGGCAGCGGTCGGAGACTTCGGTATAGCGGCCGAGCGTCGAATTGTTGACGCTGGCCGAGGGGCTGATGAAGGGTGGTTCGCCCAATTTGCGGCTCATGCGGCGGCCTTCCGCGGCGAGAACTGCGAGACATCGAGAATGCGGCTGCCGACAGCTTCGCGCACTTCCTCGTCATGGAAGATGCCGAGAAGGGCGACGCCGGCCTCCTTCTTCTGCTCGATCATGTCGACGACGACGGCCCGGTTACGGGCGTCGAGCGACGCCGTGGGCTCGTCGAGCAGCAGGATGGCGTGATCGGTGATGAAGCCGCGGGCGATGTTGACGCGCTGCTGCTCGCCGCCGGAAAAGGTGGCGGGCGGCAGCTGCCAGAGTTCCCTAGGCAGGTTCAGCCGTGCGAGCAGTTCCGCTGCCCTGTCGCGGGCATCGGTCACGCTCACACCGCGAGCGAGCAGCGGCTCGGCGACGACGTCGATGGCAGCAACACGCGGCACGGTGCGCAGGAACTGGCTGACATAGCCCATGGTCTGGCGGCGGACGTCGAGCACGGTACGCGGATCGGCTGTCGCAAGATCGACGATCCTGCCCTTGTGCGTGACAAGGATCTGGCCGCTGTCGACGGCATAATTGCCATAGATCATTTTCAAGAGCGAGCTCTTGCCGATACCCGACGGGCCGCCGAGCACGACGCATTCGCCCGAAGCGACGGAAAAGGAGACATCGGCGACAACAGGCAGGCGAATGCCGTCGCGCAGATGCATGGTGAAGCTTTTGAAGACTTCGGAAACGACGAGTGGGGTTGCCATGTTTCTTCCTCAGACCTGCAGGATCGAAGAGACCAGCAGTTGCGTATAGGGTTCGCGCGGATCGTCGAGCACGCGGTCGGTGAGACCGTGCTCGATCACCTGGCCGTCCTTCATCACCATCATGCGATGCGACAGGAGACGGGCGACCGCGAGATCGTGGGTTACGATGATGGCGGAGAGGCCGAGATCGTTGACGAGGCCGCGCACCAGATCGAGCAGGCGGGCCTGCACCGAGACGTCAAGACCGCCGGTCGGCTCGTCCATGAAGACGAGGCGCGGGCCGGTCACAAGGTTGCGGGCGATCTGCAGGCGCTGGCGCATGCCGCCGGAGAAGGCGCGGGGCTGGTCGTCGATGCGGTCGGCGTCGATCTCGACCCGCTCGAGCCAGTCGATGGCGGTATTGCGGATGTTGCCATAGTGGCGGTTGCCGATCGCCATCAGCCGCTCGCCGACATTGGCGCCGGCGGACACCGTCATGCGCAGGCCATCGGCCGGGTTCTGATGCACGAAGCCCCAGTCGGTGCGCATCAGGAAGCGGCGCTCGGCCTCGTTCATGCGGAAAAGATCGCGATAGGTCTCGTCGCGCATGTGGTATTCGACACTGCCCGTCGTCGGCAGCAGCCGGGTCGAGATGCAGTTGAGCAGCGTCGTCTTGCCGGAGCCGGATTCGCCGACGATAGCCAACACTTCGCCGGGCCAGAGTTCGAAGGACACATCGCGGCAACCGATGCGGCTGCCGTAGAATTTCGAGACGTCCTTGACCTTGAGAAGGGGTGAGTCACTCATTCGGCAGCCTCCTTGGATGCGAGCCCATTTGACGCCAGCATAGGCCCAGCATGGCCGTGGGCGCGGCGATCCTCGCAGAAATCGGTATCGGAGCAGACGAACATGCGGCCGCCCTTGTCGTCGAGGATCACCTCGTCAAGATAGACCTGCTCGGCGCCGCAAAGCGCGCAGGGCTTGTCGAAGCGCTGCACTTCGAAGGGGTGATCCTCGAAATCCAGGCTGACGACTTCGGTATAGGGCGGCACGGCATAGATGCGTTTCTCGCGGCCGGCGCCGAAGAGCTGCAGCGCATCCGACAGATGCATTTTCGGATTGTCGAACTTCGGCGTCGGTGAGGGATCCATGACGTAGCGGCCGGCGACCTTGACCGGATAGGCGTAGGTGGTGGCAATGCGTCCGTTGCGGGCGATATCCTCATAGAGCTTCACATGCATGAGGCCATATTCCTCAAGCGCATGCATCTTGCGCGTCTCGGTCTCGCGAGGCTCCAGGAAGCGCAACGGCTCCGGGATCGGCACCTGATAGACGAGCACCTGGTTCGGCCCGAGCTTGGCTTCCGGAATGCGGTGGCGCGTCTGGATGATGGTCGCCTCGTCCGTGCGGGTGGTGACGGCGACATTGGCGACCTTCTGGAAGAAGGCGCGGATGGAGACGGCGTTCGTCGTGTCGTCGGCCCCCTGGTCGATGACCTTCAGCACATCCTGCGGGCCGATGATCGCCGCCGTCAGCTGTACGCCGCCGGTGCCCCAGCCGTAAGGCATCGGCATTTCGCGGGAGGCGAAAGGCACCTGATAGCCGGGAATGGCGATCGCCTTCAGGATGGCACGGCGGATCATCCGCTTGGTCTGTTCGTCGAGATAGGCGAAATTGTAGGTGGCGAGTTCGGTCATTCGGCTGCCTCCGTCATGGGTTCCATACCGCGACCGCGAGCGGCCTCGAAGTCGCGGCGCATGCGCCGCACCAGGTCGAGCTCGGCCTGGAAGTCGACATAATGCGGCAGTTTCAGATGTTCGACGAAGCCCGTCGCCTGCACGTTGTCGGAGTGGGAAATGACGAATTCCTCGTCCTGAGCCGGCGCAACGATGTCTTCGCCGAGCTCCTCTGCCCGCAGCGCCCGGTCCACCAGCGACATCGCCATCGCCTTGCGCTCGCTTTGGCCAAAGACGAGGCCGTAGCCCCGGGTGAACTGCGGCGGTGCCTTGGCCGAACCTTTAAACTGGTTGACCATCTGGCATTCCGTTACCTGGATGCGGCCGAGCGAAACGGCAAAGCCGAGTTCCGGCACCTCAAATTCGACCTCTACTTCGCCGATGCGGATTTCGCCGGTGAAGGGGTGGGTGCGGCCGTAGCCGCGCTGGGTCGAATAGCCGAGTGCCAGCAGGAAGCCTTCGTCGCCGCGGGCGAGCGCCTGCAGGCGAAGGTCCCGGGTCATCGGGAATTCCAGCGGCTCGCGCGTCAGGTCGCCGATCTCGTGATCGACAGGCATGGTGCCGTCGTCCTCGATCAGGCCTTCCTGGTTGAGGATTTCCGAGACGCGCATCACGCGGCCATCGTCCGCCGGCCTCTGCATCGGCTCGTCGACAGGCTCGTCCGTCAAAAGGCTGGGGTCGAGCAGACGGTGCGTGTAGTCGAAGGTCGGGCCGAGAAGCTGGCCGCCCGGCAAATCCTTGTAGGTCGCGGAAATGCGGCGTTCGATCTTCATTGCTGATGTGTCGAGGGGCTGGGAATAACCGAAGCGCGGCAGCGTCGTGCGGTAGGCGCGCAGCAAGAAGATCGCCTCGATCATGTCGCCGCGCGCCTGGCGCACGGCGAGTGCGGCCAGCGTTCGGTCATAGAGAGAGGCCTCGGCCATGACGCGATCGACCGCGAGTGCGAGCTGCGCCACGATCTGGTCGATACCGATTGCCGGCAGCGAGCGGTCGCCGCGGCGACGGTCGGCCAGCAGCCGGTGAGCATTGGCGATGGCGGCTTCGCCGCCCTTAACGGCAACATACATATGTCACAACTCCGTCGCGGTGATCTTGGTGGTGCGCGGCAGGCAGATGAATTGCCGGCCCGCCGTCAGGATGAGATCGACGCCGCGCGGGAAGAGCGCGCGATTGTCGTTCCAGATACGCAGCAGCGCATCCGGCAGCCCGACCGGGGCGATCATGGTCACATCCTTGATGCCAGGGCCTGAAAGCGCCAGTTGTTTGCCGCCCACCAGGCTTTCGATTTCCAGAACGATCGTGGTCGACCGATCGGGATATTCCTGAGTGCCGATGCCGAACTGGCTGAAGGAGGAAAGCGCCATGCCGGCTTCGATGAAGGCGAACTGCGCCTCCAGCCGTTCCGAAATGACGGGCGCTCCGGTGTGGAAGGCCAGCCATTCCGCCAGGCTTGATCTTGCCAGGCTGTTGGAGAGCCAGACAGGCGTGTCGTGATCGCAAAGGGTGAGGCCGATGGCGCCTGCGGCAACACCGAGCGGAGCGGGCGGCGCGACGTCAGCCTCAACGGTTTGCAGGGTGCCTGGACGTGCCATGGCATCCATCGTCATCTTGAAGACGCTTTGCGCGTCGAAGACCGGATCGGTGAAACCGCCGGTCAGGGCCTCGTTGCCGAAGGTCGGAGTGCTGGAAAGGCTCATCAATCTTCTCCGCGAACCATGGTGAAGAAATCGACGCGGGTTGCCGCCGTCTCTTCGGCGCGCTTGCGGTCATATTCGGCGATACGCTCGGTAACCGGCTGCAGAAGAGCCTTTTCGACGAAACCCTTCGTGGCCGATTGCTGCCAGAGTGCATCGAAAATGGCCGAAAGCCGGGCCTTTTCCCGATCCGTGCCGAGCGCGTGCGCGTGGCCGATCGTGTTGGATGCCAGCCGGACGGTAGCGCGCGTCACCGTGACTTCGCCGAGGTTGAAGGGGGAGCCGCCGCCGCCGATGCGGCCGCGCACCATGACGAGCCCTGTCTCTGGTCCGCGCACCGGCTGTACCGTCGGCTTGCTTGGCAATGCCTCCCAGGCAGCCTCTAGCTCGTCGCGTTCTGCCTGCGCCAAGAGATCGGCGACGCGCTTGCGTTCCCGACGCTCTTGTGCCGCCGCTTCCTGCCTCTGTGCTGAATTCATCGCGCCTTCCTCTAAATGTCTATTGATATAGACAACCATACAAGATAGTTTTATATTTATTAGTGAGTCGTGACAAGCGTGTGACAGGGCGAGTGGGCGAGATGGCAGGGCAGAAGATACAGAGGCAGACGGGCGTGGCGCTCTGGCGGCAGATTGCCGACCGGATTCGGACTTCGATCAACCACGGCGACTTCGACGAGACGGGCATGGTGCCGCCGGAGACGGTGCTGGCGCTGCAGTTCGGCGTCAACAGGCACACGATCAGGAGTGCGCTCGCAGCACTGGCGCAGGAGGGGATCGTCCGCGCCGTGCAGGGGCGCGGCACGCTGATCGAGCGCAAGGAGCGGCTGAGTTTCCCGATTTCAAGGCGCACGCGATTTTCGCAAGGGATCGGCGACCAGGTACGTGAGACCCGCAGCGTGCTGCTTGCATCGGGCGAAGAAGCTGCCAGCGCCGAATTGGCCAAACAGCTCAAGCTCAAGACAGGTACGCCGTTGATCCGGCTGGAAACGCTGGGCCAGGCGGATCATCGTCCGGTATCGCGCGCAACAAGCTGGTTCCCGGCGGATCGTTTCGGCGATATCGCCGAGATCTATCGGACGACCGGATCGATCACCAAGGCATTCAAGGAGCTTGGTGTGCCCGATTACGTCCGCGTCGTCACCGAGATCACCGCGACGCATGCCGACGAGGGCGACCTCACCGATCTGCAATTATCCCCGGGCGCCATCGTTCTCGTCGCCCAGGCGCTCAATGCGGATCTCGATAATGTCCCGGTGCAATATTCGATTTCCCGCTTCGCCGCCGATAGAGTGCGCTTCACCGTTGAGAATTGATGCCGCACTAGGGAATCGGCTGAAAATCGTTTGGCGGCCATTGCTGTGCGGCATGCAGGATGCGGATTATGCGCACCGTCTCGCCTGCGAGATCGTAAATCAGCAAATAGTTTCGATGTACGACAAGCTCTCGTGTCCCGGACACGCGGCCGGGGCGGCCCGTCATTGGATGGGTAATCAGCTGTTTCGACCGTTTGGCAAAGAGTTCGTCCAGCGCGAGTGCTGCGGGGACGTTCTCCGCCTCGATATAGGTGTAAATTGCGCGTCGGTCAGCCCTTGCTTCGGGAGTCCAAGCAAGTTTCACGAAGAACGCCCGCTGAGTTTGCGGCGTGTTTCTTCTCGCAAGGCGGCAAATTCAGCGTCCACGTCGTCGTCAGGAATGAGGTTGCCGGCATTAGCGGAAGCAAGACCGGCCTGAACCTGCTGGCGAAACCAAATGTCATATTCGGCGGCATCTTGCTGGCGCCGCACATAATCGCGCATGAAAGCCCGGAGCAACTGCGCACCGGTTTGATCATGCGCTTTCGCAGCCTCGCTGAAAGCCGCCTTCAACTCTTCTTCAACTCGGAAGGTAAATGTCGCGTCGGTCATGTCAGTCCATGTGTTACATACGCAGTGCAATGTAACACATATTGCGGCATTTCCCACCCCTCATCTCAGGCATATGAGGGGTGGTTTCCGTTCAACAGCTCAATGCGCGCCGGACATGTCGCCGAGGACTTCCTTCGAGGCGACAGTGGAATCGGCCTTCAGCTTGTAGACCATCGGCACGCCGGTCGCGAGGTTGAGCTCGAGGATCTGCGCCTTGCTCAGGCGATCGAGAACCATGACGAGCGAGCGCAGCGAGTTGCCGTGCGCCGCGACCAGCACATTCTGGCCGGCAAGCACGCGCGGCAGGATTTCCGTGAGATAATAGGGCCAGACGCGGGCGCCGGTGTCGCGCAGGCTTTCGCCGCCGGGCGGCGGAACGTCGTAGGAGCGGCGCCAGATGTGAACCTGCTCCTCGCCCCACTTGGCGCGGGCGTCATCCTTGTTGAGGCCGGAGAGATCGCCGTAGTCGCGCTCGTTCAGCGCCTGATCCTTGATCGTTTCAAGGCCGGGCTGGCCGATTTCATCGAGAATGATCTTCAGCGTGTGCTGCGCGCGCGTCAGCGCCGAGGTGAAGGCGATATCGTACTTGATACCGTAATCGGCCAGAGCCTTGCCGCCGGTCTTGGCCTCTTCGATGCCGAGCGCCGTCAGATCGGGATCCTTCCAGCCGGTAAAGAGATTCTTCAAATTCCAGTCGCTCTGCCCGTGGCGAACGAGAACGAGAGTGCCGCTCATAAATTTCTCCTTAATGAAGCAATTCCAGGAAAAGTGTGTAGCGGTTTTCCGTCCGGAATTGCGAGACAACAAAAGGCTGGAGCGGATCGGCACTTCGAGGCCGATCCGCTCCAGGATCGGATCAACGTGTAGAAAGCCCGAGAACATCGAGCATGGAATAGAAGCCGGGTTTCTTGTCGCGCGCCCAGAGCGCCGCCTGCAGCGCGCCGCGGGCAAACAGCGACCGGTCGCCGGCATTGTGCGACAGCGTCAGCCGCTCGCTTTCGCTGGCGAAGATCACCGAATGATCGCCGACCACGCCGCCGCCGCGCAGGGTCGCAAAGCCGATCGTGCCTGCCGGGCGCGGGCCGGTATGGCCGTCGCGCACGCGCACGGAATTGTCATTAAGATCTATGCCGCGGCCCTTCGCCGCCGCCTGGCCGAGCAGGAGTGCCGTGCCCGACGGCGCATCGACCTTGTGCCGATGATGCATCTCCAGCACCTCGATGTCCCAGTCGTTCGAAGGCAATGCCCGCGCCGCCTGTTCGACGAGCACGCTCAAAAGATTGATGCCAAGGCCCATATTGCCCGATTTGACGACACGGGCATGGCGTGCGGCAGCCTTGAACTTCGCCTCGTCCTCGTCCGAACATCCGGTCGTGCCGATGATATGGACGATGCGCGCCTGGGCGGCGAGACCGGCGAAGGTGACGCTGGTTGCCGGCGTCGTAAAATCGATGACGCCTTCGGCATGCAGGAAAGCGGCAAGCGGATCGTCGGTGACGGGAACGCCGATCGGCCCGAGCCCGGCAATCTCGCCGGCATCCTTGCCGATGAAGGCGGAGCCGGGGCGGGCGACGGCGGCGTGCAGGGTTACGCCCTCGGTGGCGTGAATGATGCGGATGAGAGCCTGTCCCATGCGGCCCGCCGCGCCCACCACCACCAGCTTCATCGCATCGTCGCTCATGTCGTCTCTATCGTCTATTTGCGGGAATTGCTTGAAATCGCCGGTAGCTGCAGGTTGTTGAGCCGAGCGTAGAGGCCATTGTCCGATGTCGCAAGCGTCTCGTGGTTGCCTTCTTCGACAACGCGGCCGTTCTGCATGACGACGATCTTCTCGGCGCGGACAACCGTCGACAGGCGATGGGCGATGACGACGACCGTGCGGCCGCTCATCGCTTCTTCCAGCGCCTTCTGCACGGCCGCTTCGGATTCCGTGTCGAGCGCCGAGGTCGCTTCGTCCAGAAGCAGGATCGGCGCATTGCGCACCAGCGCGCGGGCGATCGACAGGCGCTGGCGCTGGCCGCCGGACAGCGTTACGCCGTTTTCGCCGACGGGCGTCTCGTAGCCCATCGGCTGCGCCTCGATGAAATCATGGGCATAGGCAAGGCGCGCTGCTTCCTCGATCTCCGCATCCGTCGCGTTCGGGCGGCCATAGCGGATGTTGTCGCGGATCGTGCCTTCAAAGAGATAGGGCTGCTGCGAAACATAGGCGAGCTGTTCCCGCAGCGACTGTTTCGTCACATGCGCGATGTCCTGCCCGTCGATGAAGATGCTGCCGGCCTTGGGATCGTAGAAGCGTGGGATGAGATTGATGACAGTGGACTTGCCGGCGCCCGAAGGGCCGACAAGCGCGGTCGTCTGGCCACCCTCGGCCGTGAAGTTGACACCGCACAGGACGGCCTCGTCGCCATAGGCGAAATGAACGTCGCGAAATTCGATGCGGGCGTCGGTTACGACGAGCGGTTTGGCATCGGGGAGGTCGCGCTGGCGCGGCTCCATGTCGAGCAGCTCATAGATCATCCGCGCGTTGACGACCGCGCGCTCCAGCTGCACCTGCAGCTTGGCAAGGCGGCGGGCCGGATCGTAGGCGAGCAGCAGCGAGGTGGCGAAGGAGAAGAACACGCCCGGCGAGACATTGTCGTAGATCGAGCGGTAGGCGGCATAGGCGAAAAGGCTGGCGATCGCAAAACCGGCGACCGTTTCGATCAGCGGTCCGTTGCGCTCCGAAAGACGGGCGATGCGGTTCTGCCGGTGCTCTGCAGCGGTGATCAGCTTGTTGATCTTGCGTTCGAGCTCCTCTTCCATCGTGAAGGCCTTGACGATGGAAACGCCTTGAATGGTCTCCTGCATCGCGCCGAGCACATGGCTGTTCAGGACCACTGCGTCGCGCGTGGCAGCGCGCAGGCGCTTGGAAATATAGCGTAGCGTGAGGAAAAGCGGCGGCGCGATGACGACGAATGCGATGCTGAGCACCGGGTCCTGGAAGACCATGACGCAGAGCAAGGAGATGAAGGTCAGGAGGTCGCGCGCCGTCGACGTGATCGTCAGGTTCATGACATCGCGGATACCAGAGACGTTCTGGCTGATGCGGGCGGCGAGCTGGGCGGAGCGCGCTTCGTTGAAGAAGCCGACCGACAGTGTCATCAGGTGCGAATAGAGGCGGCGCTGGTAGCGGGCGATGATGTTGTTGCCGATCTTCGACAGGATGACCGACTGGAAATATCCGGCAAAACCGCGCACCACGAAAACGAGGAAGATGCTGAAGCAGATTTTCCAGGCATCGACGATATCGCGGGCGATGAAGGCGCTGTCGATGACAGATTTGACGATATAGCCGATGTAAGCAGTCGAAAGCGCAACGAGGATCAGGCAGGTAATCGCGATGGCGTAGCCGCGAATATGATCGCGGCCGTTCTCGGCGATAATGCGCTTCAGCATGCCGGTGATGGCTTCGCTGTCGACGTTTTTGCTTTTCGGGTCAGGCAATTTCAATAATCGGCTTCCTGTCTTGAACCAAGCGAGCCGCATCTGGCACGTGCTTTCGCGGTTCTATTAAAGACTTAGCACGGCTTTGGCTAGACGTGGCCTGCCGGGCTGGTTAAGGCCGATCGCGGAGCCGCGCCCATTATAGAGGATGCCGGCCCCTTCAAAAAGTATGGTGCGCCGGGTTTCAGCGCACCATGAGCTGTTTGGCAAGCAATCAACGCCGCCAGCGACGGCCGTCCGTGGCAAGGCCAAAGTTTGTCGGTTTGCGGGCATAGATCGCAAGGCCGGAAAGTGCTGCCAGCGGATTGACGACCACATGGGTCGGAATCGTCTTCATCAGCTCCGTGTGCGGTGCCTTGTCCTCGAAGGCGGCGCGGAATTCCGGCTTCTGCAGCGCCGGCAGGATCTTCTGCGGAATGCCACCCGAGAGATAGACGCCGCCGCGCGCCATGAAGATCATGGCGATATCGCCGGCGACGCGGCCAAGATAGGTGACGAACAGCGTCAGCGTCTCCTCGGCCTGCCTGTTGGTGCCGGCAAGCGCATGGTTGGTGATGTCAGCTGGCTCCTTCAGGCTCGGTTCGATGCCGTCAGCCGCGCAGATCGCATGATAGAGGTTCTGCAGGCCGCGACCGCAGATCACCTGCTCGGCCGAGATGCGGCCTTCGATCGGCTCCAGATGCGGCCAGATCTGCAGGTCGCGTTCCGTGCGTGGCCCGAGATCGATATGCCCGCCTTCGCCCGGTACTGGCACCCACTGATGCTGGGTATGGACCAGGGCTCCGACGCCAAGACCGGTGCCCGGCCCGAGCACGGCGCGCGATGCAACCATGTTACCGGATGCTTTGCCGATGGTCTGGCGATGCTCATCGGAAATCTCGGCGATCGCGAGCGCTTGCGCCTCGAAATCGTTGATGACGAGCACGTCCTCGATGCCGAGATTGGCGATCATCGTCTTCGGACGGATCACCCAATCGCAATTGGTCAACGGAATCTCGTCACCCTGCACGGGACCTGCCATGGCAAGAATTGCCGAGCGGGGCCGAACCTTGCTGTTTTCGAGGGCGAGCTTGATCGCATCATCGATCGTCGCGAAATTCGCCGTCTGCACGACCGGAAAATGCTCCTGTTCGGAGTCCGCATCGACGAGGATGGAGAAACGCGCATTAGTGCCGCCGATATCGCCGATCAGGATTGGGAAAGGCAGGGGGGCATCGCTATGATTGAGCTCGGGCATGGCCAGGTCCGTGGTCTGCCGCCGGCAAGGCGGATTAATGGTTCAGGGTTTTGATCAGCCGCTCGGCAGTGGATTCGTTGAGCGCCATCGGAATGTCGTAGAGAACGGCAAGCCGCGTCAATGCCTTCACGTCGACGTCGTGCGGCATGGGGGTGAGGGGATCGATGAAGAAGACGAGCATATCGATCTCGCCGGTGGCGATGAGCGCGCCGATCTGCTGATCGCCGCCGAGCGGGCCGCTTTTCAGGCGCGTGACCTTGAGGTCCGGGCAGGCATCCAGCACGCGGCCGCCCGTCGTGCCTGTGGCGACGATATTCCAATCGGCAAGGGCGGCTTCGTTACGCCGTGCAAATTCTGCCATCGCATCTTTTTTCTGATCATGCGCGATCAATGCGATGCATTTGCTGCCGGCCATGAAATCCTTGCTCCGCTCGATGTTTTCAATCGATTTACCCGCCTTCTATACCAAGGGGGCGCGTTTTGAAAGACGCCTCCAGCAAGGACGGTGCAGGACTTATTGCTGCAGAATCTGACCGGGCGGCGTATCGCCTGAAACCGGCATTGTGTCCGTCTCCACTGAAACGTCGGCAGCTTTCGCGCCGGAGGCGGTGGGGCGTGCGGAAGCAATCGCAGGCGCCGCCAATACGGCCTGGCAGGCCTTGGGCAGATCGGCAACCATGACTTCGCGCGGCTTTTGGGGCGGCTTGTCGCTGGGCTTCGGCTTGGCCCAGGGCTCAGGCCCGAACCACCAGGCGAGCGACTTGTCGCAGCCATCACCGGCGGCGACCGGCGCCTGCCCTGTGCAGCCGACGGAGCCGGCGGGGCAGCGGAGGCGGATATGGAAATGCGAGTCGTGCCCGTATTCCGGCCGCAGTTTGCCGAGATTGCTGCGGTCGCCCGTCCACGTCTCGCACATCTTCTTCTTGATCGCCGGGTTGACGAAGATGCGCTCGACCTCCGGATAGCTCGCTGCGCGCATCAAGAGGCGGGCATGCGCCGGGGTCCAGACCTTGTCGTTGATTGTCAGGAACTTGTCCTTGGCGAGCATCGTGGTGAAAGGCAGGGCTTCGCGCTCTTCCACCGTCATCTTGCGCCGCGGCATCGGCGTCAGCCAGACGTCGGCGTCGAGACCGATCTGATGCGAGGCATGGCCGTTGATCATCGGGCCGCCGCGCGGCTGCGAGATATCGCCGACAAGCAGACCCGGCCAGCCGTCATTCTTCGCAGCATCGCGCGATAGGCGCTCGAGCAGGCTGATCGTCTCCGGTCGACCCCAGCGACGATTGCGCGACAGGCGCATCGCCTGCCATGTCGGGCCATCCGCGGGCAGGGCAACTGCGCCGGCAAGGCAGCCCTTGGCATAGAAGCCGATCGATTGCGGCGGTCCCTGCGTCGGCAGCGTCACGGCGCCGAAAACAGCCTTGGCGCTGCCGGGGGAAGGGGTGGCCTGCTGCGCCAGCGCATCGCCGGCGACAAGGCCCATCCCGATCGAGGTGGCGAGAGAGAATTTGCCGATCGTTCGAAAGGCGCGAGCCAGAAGTGAAGCCATGCATATCCTTGAAAGGCGGCCGGCATTAGCCGAAGTGATTTGCCGTAAGACTATCCTGAAATAGGATGGAAGTGAATCCGCGGCAGTGACAGATGGCCGACCGGCGGTCGCCTTTGCTTGCATAGACCTTTGCTTCGGATGGATCAGTTCGCCAGGATTTCCGCCGTCTTGCGGATACGCGACAACCGCGGCAAGACCTTCGTGCAGGCGAAATCCTGCATGTCCTGCGAGAAGGTCGTCACCGCATCTTCGGCAACAATGACGGCGTAGTTTGCCGCGAAGGCATCGCGCACGGTTGCTTCGACACCGAAATTGGTGGCGACTCCGGTCAGGATCAGCGTCCTGACGCCGCGACGGCGAAGCTGCAGGTCCAGTTCCGTGCCGTAAAAGGCGCTCCACTGGCGCTTGACGATGGCGACATCAGGCGTCAGCGCTGCCATCTCGGCCGGAGCCTCGAGCGCGGCCGGCGGCAAACCTCCTGGGGGAAGCGCAAAGCTTTCGTCTGTCGGCTGATTGACAGCATCGGCATAGTCTGCGGAAAATCCAACCGTCACGAAAACGGTCGTTCCGCCATCGGCCTTCAGTCTGTTTGCGATGGCGACCGTATTGGTGACGATCTGCTGGGCGGAGTAGGGCGCGAGCGGCCGGCTGAGGACGAGGCCTTGCAGGTCGATAGAAACGAGAGCGGTAGTTTTGGGGTCGTAAAGTGACATCGGGCGGTAGCTCCATAAAATATGAGGATATCCTCACAATGGAAATATGAGGATGGCCTCACAAAAATCAAGTGAAGAATTGAAGACGCGCACGCCGAAGCGGCAGCGCGGCCATGATCGGGTCGTCATACTGCTGGAGGCGGCCGCAAAGGTTTTCGCGCGCAAGGGCTATGAGGCGGCAACGATGACGGAGATTGCGGCCGAGGCAAATTCCTCTATCGGCTCGCTCTATCAGTTCTTCCCGACCAAGCCCCTGCTTGCCGAAGCACTGCATATCGAACGCCTGGAGCGATTGAAGGCCGGGCTTCGAGGTATAGCCGAGCGGAGCACCGGCCTTTCCGCTGCCGATAGCGGCGAGGCGATCTTCCATGCGCTCGGTGCTTTCATGGAGGAATATCCGGAGTTTTCGGTACTGGCCAGTCGCCGTGATATTCCCAGGGAGCGCAAGGCGCGCTCACGGGCAGAGCTGAAGGAGCTGATCGCCGGCATCCTGCAGCAGGCGCAGCCGCCGATATCGGACGATATCGCGCTGATGTCGGGTATCGTGCTCGAACTGCTTCGCATCGTCGTCGCCGTCGCCGCCGAGCCCGATGCTGCCGAGGATCGCCGCGTCGCCGGCGAATTGCGGCTGATGTTGCGCAAACGTCTTGAAGAAGCTGCGGCAAAGGGTTGATTCCCGGAGACAGTCTTCGGCCTCTTTACAAAGAGGTGCGTTATTGAGTCCTGTTTTTTGCCCTCATTTGCCTTATGCTGATTCTCCAGAAATCATCGGGAGATCATGAATGGCGTTGTCGCGGTTGAAAGCAGGCTTGGTCGTTTCTCTTTTTTGCCTGCTGGCAATGCCTCTAGCCACGAAAGCCGAAGAGCCGCAATTCCGCATCGGCACAGCCATTCTCGGCGACTTGAAATATCAGCCCGGCTTCAAGCATTTCGATTATGTCAATCCGGATGCGCCGAAAGGCGGGGAGCTTAAACTTTCGGACGAGGGCACGTTCGACACGCTCAATCCGGTGCTGTTTAAGGGCAACCCCGTTAGCGGATTGTCAATGGTTTTCGATACGCTGATGAAGTCGTCCAATGACGAGGTTGCCATCTCCTATGGCTTGCTTGCCGAGGGTGTCTCCTATCCCGATGACATATCGAGCGCGACCTTCCGCTTGCGCGCCGAGGCGAAATGGGCCGACGGCACACCAGTAACTCCCGATGATGTGGTTTTCAGTTTCGATCGCACCAAGGAGCTCAATCCTCTCGCGACCAGTATCTATTCCCACGTGACGCGAGCCGAAAAGACGGGTGACAGGGACGTCACCTTCTACTTCAATGAAAAGAACAATCGCGAACTTCCTTTTATTGCCGGCCAGCTGCTGATCGTGCCGAAACATTGGTGGGAGAGCGCCGGCGCCGATGGAAAGCCGCGCGATATCTCCCGCACAACACTCGAGCCAGTCATGGGATCCGGACCGTATAAGATCGTCTCCATGCAGCCAGGATCGTCAATCCGATATGAACTGCGAGATGACTATTGGGGCAAGAACCTGCCAGTCAATATCGGCCAGAATAACTTCGGGACGGTTTCCTACACCTACTACGCCGATAAGGATGTGGAATTCGAAGCCTTTCGCGGCGGGAATACGGATTTCTGGCGGGACCAGTCGGCAAGCCACTGGGTGACCGCGTACGACTTTCCCGCCGCCAAGGACGGCCGCATCAAGCGCGATGAACTGCCCAACTCGCTGCGTTCGGTCGGCATCATGCAGGCGATGGTGCTCAATCTCCGGCGCGATCAGTTCAAGGATCAGCGTGTACGTGAGGCGCTGAACTACGCCTATGACTTCGAGGAGATGAACAGGGCGCTTGCCTTTGGCCAGCTGAGCCGCGTCAACTCTTTCTTTTTCGGCACCGAGCTTGCCTCTTCAGGGCTGCCCACGGGCGAGGAATTGAATATCCTCAACAGCGTCAAGGATAAGGTGCCGCCTGAAGTCTTCACCACCCCCTACACCAATCCGGTAGGCGGCGACGCGCAGAAGGCGCGCGACAATCTGCGCAAGGCGATCGCGCTTTTCAAGGAGGCCGGTTATGTGTTGAAGGGCAATCGCATGGTCAACGAAAAGACCGGCCAGCCCTTCACGATGGAAATCCTGCTCGGCAGTCCTTCGCTGGAAAGATCAAACCTGCCCTACGTTCAGAACCTGCGCCGCATTGGCATCGATGCGACCCTCAGAACGGTCGATTCATCGCAATACATCAATCGCATTCGCAGCTTCGACTATGATGCGACCTGGAACGTGTGGGGCACGGCGCTGCCGCCCGGCAGCGAACAGATCGATTACTGGGGTTCGGCATCGGCAAACCGCCAAGGCTCTCGCAACTACGCCGGCATTTCCGATCCGGGTGTCGATATATTGATCGGTAAGCTTGTCTCTGCCGCGACCCTCGAAGAAAAGACTGCTGCCGCCAAGGCGCTTGATCGCGTACTCCTCGCCCACCACTACGTTGTCCCGTTGTTTTATGGGACGACGAACAAGATCGCCTATTGGGACAAATTCGAGCATCTGCCCGAGCTGCCCTATTACTCGATCGGCTTTCCCGATGTCTGGTGGTCGAAAAGCGCCGGAAAGTGAGCCTCTCTTGCAATGAGGGGCTCGCTGGCTCCAAATGCTCGAGGCTGATTCGGATGGTTTCAAGCTGAAATTATTGCGCCGGTCTCGATCCGGCGGAAGGGACTATGATTTGATCGACGGACGGATTGAGACGAGGCGGAACATACCCCTCTTCGAGGGAGCGGCGGGCTAATGGGCGCTTATATCCTGCGACGTCTCCTGCTGATGATCCCGACCATTGTCGGGATCATGGCGATTTCCTTCACCATCGTGCAGTTTGCGCCAGGCGGTCCAGTCGAGCAGGTCATCGCGCAGTTGACCGGGCAGGGCGACAATGCCAACGGTCGCCTTTCCGGCGGCACCGACACGCTGGCCCAGCAATCCCTAGATGACAGCAGCTCGAAATATCGTGGCGCGCAGGGGCTCGATCCGGAGCTGATCGCCAAGCTCGACAAGCAGTTTGGCTTCGACAAGCCGCCGCTCGAGCGCTTCGGCCAGATGATGTGGAACTATATCCGCTTCGATTTCGGCGAGAGCTTTTTCCGCAATACCACCGTTATCGACCTCATCGCCCAGAAGCTGCCGGTGTCGATCTCGCTCGGCATCTGGATCCTGATCTTCTCCTATGCCATTTCCATTCCGCTCGGCATCCGCAAGGCGGTGCAGGACGGATCGACCTTCGATGTCTGGACGTCGGGCATCATCATCGTCGGCTATGCCGTCCCGAGCTTCCTGTTCGGCATCATGCTGATCGTGCTCTTTGCCGGCGGCTCCTTCTTCGACTGGTTTCCGCTGCGCGGCCTCGTCTCGGATAATTTCGCCGATCTCAGCTGGTGGCAGAAGATCCTCGATTATCTCTGGCATCTGGTGCTGCCGCTGATTTCGCTGTCGCTCGCCGCCTTCGCCACCACGACGCTGCTCACGAAGAATTCCTTCATCGAAGAGATCAAGAAGCAATATGTCATCACCGCCCGCGCCAAGGGTCTTTCCGAACGGCGCGTGCTCTATGGCCATGTCTTCCGCAATGCCATGCTCATTGTCATTGCCGGCTTTCCCGGCGCCTTCATCTCCGCCTTCTTCACCGGTTCGCTGCTGATCGAGAATATCTTCTCGCTCGATGGCCTGGGGCGCCTGAGCTATCTCTCTGTCGTCCAGCGCGACTATCCCGTTGTGTTTGCCACGCTTTTCATCTTCTCGCTGCTCGGCCTCGTCGTCAGCCTCGTCTCCGACCTCATCTACACTTGGATCGATCCGCGCATCGACTTCGAACGGAGGGACGTGTGATGGATGCAGCCAATCAGCAGACGCTATCGACCACGGTGAAGCCGCCGCGCAAGGGACTGTTCTCGCCGACCAATGTGCGCCGCTGGGAGAACTTCAAGGCAAACCGCCGCGGCTACTGGTCGCTCTGGATCTTCCTGGTCCTGTTCGTCGTCAGCCTCGGCGCGGAGTTCATCGTCAACGACCGGCCGATCCTCGTCTCCTATAAGGGCGAGATCCTGGCGCCGGTCTTCGTCGATTATCCGGAAGAGAAGTTCGGCGGCTTCCTGGCGCAGACGGATTATCGCGCCCCGGATATCCAGGATGAGATCAATGCCCATGGCTGGATGATCTGGCCGCCGATCCATTATTCCTATCAGACCGCCAATTCCAACCTTCCCACAGGAATGTCGGCGCCGACGCCGCCTTTCTGGGCGATGAGCAAGGAGACACGCTGCTCGGGCTATCCTGGCGGTATCGCCGATCCGAATTGCAACTGGAGCAATTTTAATTGGCTCGGCACCGACGATCAGGCGCGAGACGTGCTCGCACGCCTGATCTACGGCTTCCGCATCTCTGTACTGTTCGGCCTGGCGCTCACCATCTGCTCGGCAGTCGTCGGCGTCTGCGCCGGTGCGATTCAGGGCTATTTCGGTGGCTGGACCGATCTTCTGATGCAGCGTTTCATCGAAATCTGGTCGTCCATGCCGGTGCTCTATATCCTGCTGATCATCGCCTCGGTGCTGCCGCCGGGCTTCTTCATCCTGCTCGGCATATTGCTGCTGTTTTCCTGGGTCGGTCTCGTCGGCGTGGTGCGCGCTGAATTCCTGCGGGCGCGTAATTTCGAATATGTGCGCGCCGCCCGCGCGCTCGGCGTCAACAACCGCACCATCATGTATCGACACCTGCTGCCGAATGCGATGGTCGCGACGCTGACCTTCGTTCCCTTCATCCTGTCGGGTTCGATCACCACCCTGACCTCGCTGGATTTCCTGGGCTTCGGCATGCCGCCCGGCTCGCCGTCGCTGGGTGAAATGATCGCCCAGGGCAAATCCAATCTGCAGGCTCCCTGGCTGGGGCTCTCGGCCTTCTTCACCATGTCGATCATGCTGTCGCTGCTGATTTTCATCGGCGAGGCCGTGCGCGACGCCTTCGATCCGAGGAAGACGTTCCGATGAGCGAAAATTCCACTCCGCTGCTGTCAGTCCGCAATCTCTCCGTCGCCTTTCATCAGGGCGGGCAGACCTCGATCGCCGTCGATGGCGTCTCCTTCGATATCCGCAAGGGCGAGGTCGTGGCGCTGGTCGGCGAATCCGGCTCCGGCAAGTCGGTTTCGGCCAATTCGATCCTGAAGCTCTTGCCCTATCCGGCCGCAAGCCACCCTTCCGGCGAGATCCTGTTCAAGGGCAAGGACCTCTTGAAGGCATCGGACAACGAGCTGCGCGCCGTGCGCGGCAACGATATCACGATGATCTTCCAGGAGCCGATGACCTCGCTCAATCCGCTCCACACCATCGAGCGGCAGATCAGCGAAATCCTGGCGTTGCATCAGGGCATGGTGGGTGAGGTCGCTCGCAACCGCACGCTGGAACTTTTGAATCAGGTCGGCATCCGCGAGCCGGAAAAGCGGCTCAAGGCCTATCCGCATGAACTGTCCGGCGGCCAGCGCCAGCGCGTGATGATCGCCATGGCGCTTGCCAACCGCCCCGAACTCCTGATCGCCGACGAGCCGACGACGGCGCTCGACGTGACCGTGCAGGCACAGATCCTCGAACTCCTGCGCGAGCTCAAGGGTGCGCATGGCATGTCGATGCTGTTCATCACCCACGATCTCGGCATCGTCCGCAAATTCGCCGACCGCGTCTGCGTGATGACCAAGGGCAAGATCGTGGAGACCGGCACGGTGGAGGATGTCTTCACGCGGCCGCAGCATGATTATACCCGCCATCTGCTGGCGGCAGAGCCGCGTGGTGAACCGCCGGCGAGCGATACGAACAAGCCCGTGGTCATGGAAGGCAGCGACATTCGCGTCTGGTTCCCGATCAAGGCCGGCTTCATGCGTAAGGTCGTCGACCATGTGAAGGCGGTCGATGGCATCGATCTGAAGCTGCGCGCTGGCCAGACGCTCGGCGTCGTCGGCGAATCCGGCTCAGGCAAGACCACGCTCGGCCTCGCGCTCGCCCGGCTTATTTCCTCCAAGGGCCGTATCGCCTTCGTCGGCAAGGATATAGCCGGCTATTCGTTTCGCGAAATGCGGCCGCTGCGCAATCAGCTGCAGGTGGTCTTCCAGGATCCTTATGGATCGCTCAGCCCGCGCATGTCGGTCGGCGAGATCATTGCCGAGGGGCTCAAGGTACATGAGCGGTCGCTTTCGGCCGATGAGCGCGACAAGCGCGTCTGCTGGGCGCTGGAGGAGGTCGGCCTCGACCCCTCCACGCGCTGGCGCTTCCCGCATGAATTCTCCGGCGGCCAGCGTCAGCGCATCGCCATCGCCCGGGCCATGGTCTTGAAGCCGCGCTTCGTCATGCTCGACGAGCCCACCTCGGCGCTCGACATGAGCGTGCAGGCGCAGGTGGTCGATTTGCTGCGTGACCTGCAGCAGAAGCACGATCTAGCCTATCTCTTCATCAGCCACGACCTGAAGGTGGTGAAGGCGCTCGCCAACGAGCTGATCGTCATGCGCTTCGGCAAGGTCGTAGAGCAGGGCGCATCCGCCGATATTTTCCGGGCGCCGAAAGAGGATTACACCAGGGCGCTTCTCGCTGCCGCCTTTAACATCGAGGCGGTGCCAACCTCCGCCATCCAGCAATAGAGACCACCATCATGCCGGCCAAAAGCCCCGTTCTCGTCGACCTCAAATTCAACCCCGAGACCGTCGCCAGGGCACTCGAAACTGCTTTTGCCGATCGCGGCAGCATCAATCTCGCTGACCCCGCCAGCAAGGGGCTGGATCTGAGGCATGTCGACTACGCGCTGCTGTGGAAGCCGGGTGCCGATCTTTTCGAGCGCGCGCCCAATCTCAAGGTCATCTTCTCGGGCGGCGCCGGCGTCGATTCCATGATGTCGATTGCTGGCCTGCCCGATATTCCGATGGTCCGTTTCGTGGATCGCAGTCTCACGACGCGGATGAGCGAATGGGTGGTGATGCAGTGCCTGATGCATCTGCGCGACGTGCAGGGGCATTTCAGGAATCAGCGACAGCACGTCTGGGCGCCGCAGCATGGTCCGGAAGCTGCCGACGTCACCGTCGGCGTCATGGGCCTCGGTGTTCTCGGCTGCGATGCAGCCGCGAAATTGAAAGTTATGGGCTTCAACGTCATCGGCTGGTCCCGCAGCAAGAAAGAGATCGACGGTATGGAAACCTTCGATGCCGCCGGGCTGGATGCGTTTCTGGCACGTACCGACATTCTCGTCGGCCTGCTGCCGCTGACGGCAGAGACGACGGGAATTTACAACGCTTCGCTCTTTTCCAAGCTGCATCGCAACGGCCCGCTCGGCAAGCCGATCTTCATCAATGCCGGCCGCGGCAAGAGCCAGGTTGCGGCCGATATCGCTTCGGCTGTTCGCACCGGCGTCCTCGGCGGCGCCTCGCTCGATGTCTTCGCCGTCGAGCCTCTGGCTGCGGACGATCCGCTTTGGGACCTGGAAAATGTCATCATTACGCCGCATGATTCCGCCGTGTCTGACGAAAAGGCACTGATGCGCTACGTCGAGGAGCAGATCGCCTGCTTCGAACGCGGCGAACCGCTGCAGCATCTGGTAGATCGCGGTCGGGGTTACTAAGTCTATCTTCGGATGGCGGTGGTCGGGGCCTTATGCCTCGGCTGGCGCCGGCAAAATGCGACCCATTTGCCCTGGTATCAATTTTCTTTCAGCGACTGGACTTTCGCTCAACATTTTTTGATAACAGGGCGCTACAACCGCATGCCGGCACGCCGCTGGCGAAAAGCATGACGTCCGCAGGGCAGGAGACGGGGCAGGAACGACATGACCAAGACGGATATCGCCACCCGCGTCTATAACCATACTTGGAAGCTTGATCCGATCATCCGCAGCCTGATCGACACGGATTTCTACAAGCTCCTCATGCTGCAGATGATCTGGAAGCTCTATCCGGATGTCGATGCCACCTTCTCGCTTATCAATCGCACCAAGAGCGTCCGCCTCGCAGAAGTGATCGACGAAAAGGAATTGCGTGAGCAGCTCGACCATGCCCGCACGCTCCGCCTCTCCAAGAAGGAGATGATCTGGCTGGCGGGTAACAGTTTCTACGGCCGCGCCCAGATCTTCGAACCGGAATTCCTCGCCTGGCTGTCGAATTTCCAGCTGCCGGAATACGAGCTATCGAAGCGCGACGGCCAGTATATTCTCGATTTCCACGGCTCGTGGAAGGAGACGACGATGTGGGAGATCCCCGCGCTCGCCATCATCAACGAGCTTCGTTCGCGTACGGCGTTGAAGGCGCTTGGCCCCTTCACGCTCGATGTGCTGTATGCCCGCGCCAAGGCCAAGATGTGGGAGAAGGTGGAGCGGCTGCGCGAGCTGCCGGGCCTGCGCATTTCCGATTTCGGCACCCGCCGGCGCCATAGCTTCCTCTGGCAGCGTTGGTGCGTGGAGGCGCTGAAGGAAGGAGTGGGCAACGCCTTCACCGGCACGAGCAACGTGCTGCTCGCCATGGATTCCGATCTCGAAGCCGTCGGCACCAATGCGCATGAGCTGCCGATGGTCGCCGCAGCACTTGCGAAAAATGACGAAGAGCTCGGCAAGGCGCCCTACAAGGTGCTGCGTGACTGGAACCGCCTCTATGGCGGCAATCTGCTCGTCGTGCTGCCCGATGCCTTCGGCACGGCTTCCTTCCTGCGCAACGCACCGGAATGGGTGGCCGACTGGACCGGCTTCCGCCCCGACAGCGCCCCGCCGATCGAAGGCGGCGAGAAGATCATCGAATGGTGGAAGAAGATGGGCCGCGATCCCCGCCAGAAGCTGCTGATCTTCTCCGATGGCCTCGATGTCGATGCCATCATCGACACCTACAAGCATTTCGACGGTCGAGTCCGCATGAGTTTTGGTTGGGGCACCAACCTTACCAACGATTTCGCCGGCTGCGCGCCCACCGAACTCAAGGGCCTCAATCCTATTTCGATCGTCTGCAAGGTCATCGAGGCAAATGGCCGACCGGCCGTGAAGCTCTCGGACAATCCTCAGAAGGCGACGGGCGAGCCTGCGGAAGTCGAGCGTTATCTGAAGTTCTTCGGTGCAGAGGATCGCGTCGATCAGGAAGTGCTGGTTTAAGGCGTTTTCCGTCCGCAATGCGTAAAAGGTCTAGTGGCGGATCGCCGCTTCCATCCGGGCGACACGGCGAAATAGCGTCCAGCGGCCATTTTCCCAGCGATATTGATCCGGCGAAATAACGTAGGGCACGTCGCTGAGATCGGCGCTGATCAGCTCCAGAAGCTGCAGGCCCTCGATATCGTTCTCATGCGTGAAGAACACCTTGTCGCGCGACAGGAAGGCGGCGATCGGCGCGGCGCCGCCGGATTGCTCCTGCACCTGCGCCCAGAAATTCGGCAGGAACGCAATGCTGGACTCGAACTGGCCGTCCACCTCGACATATTGGAACCGGCTGCGTTTGGCGATCTGAACGCCGGTCTTGGCAAGGAATTTCTGCAGGTTGGCCTGTGCCGTTTCGGCGAGTTCTCGGACATCGATGCCCCAGTCGTCGAGTGCTTCGGCCATCACGTAGTTGACCGTCGTCTCGCCGTTGACGACGAAGAGCTTGATCAGGTTTTCGGCCTCGTCGAGGTAGACGAATTGCGGCGGATTGGGCTCGTCCTTGGCGGCCTGCATCATCTGCTGCCGCGCAACCTCGACGAAATCGCGCGCTTTCAGGACCGGCAGGACCTTGGCGAGCTCGCCGCTGTCGACCATGGCTTCCGTCATGTTGAGATAGTTGAGGAGCGCCTGCGCGCGTGCCGGCCCGCGCTTTTCGCGCAGCGCCAGCAGCGCATTGCTCAGGAATTTCGTCATCGTATCGCCGTTGCGGCTGTGCAGCGTCAGACTGCCGGCGGCAGCATCGTAATCGACGCGGATCAGATCTCCGAAGAACGGCAGGCGTTCCTGCAGATAGGCGGCAAAGGCTGCTTCATCCTGCAAAGCTTCGTCGGGAATGTTGAGATCGAGGGTTTTGGCAACGGCCGCGCTCTCTGGCTCCTGCATCGGATAGGGTTGGCCGGGGCGCATTTCCGCGCGCTTGCCTCTGCCGAAGAGCCTTTTCAGGAAATTGAACACGCGCATCCCCGAGTACCGAACGGTATTGCTGTAGAACCTAGCGCGGCAGCCGTTGCGGGGCAATGGCGGTATGATGGGGGTGGGGGCCGTAAGTGCCTGCTTGCCCGTACAAAAAACGCGTATAGTCTGCAGGAGCGGGCCGAATGGTCAGATTGCGGGAAGGGCAGCGCAGATGAGAAATGTCGGGGGCGGCAGGTGGACGATCGGAGGCCTGTTTTTTTGTCTTTTTGCATTGGCTGCACCTGTGACTGCGTTCGCGCAGAATGCCGCTGCCCCACAGCCGGCCGCCCCGCCGCCCGACAAGGTTCGCGAGCTGATCCAGCTGATGAACGAGCCGGATGTCAGGCAATGGCTTACTGCGCAGCTCAATAGTCAACCGACACCCGCCAGCGATAAACCCGCAACCATCAGCGATCCGACGCCGACCGACGGCAATCAGATGTCGGTTCTATCAGGCATGCTCGGCCATACGCGGCATCACCTTGAGCTGGTCTCCGGCGCTGCGATGACGTTGCCCTACGAGGTCATGACCGCATCGGAAAAGCTGGAAGGCGAAGGCAAGTCGGTCGGCCTCGTACGCATCATCATTCAGATTGTCCTGCTCTTCTTCCTGGGGTTGGCGGCCGAACTCGCCGTTGCACGCTTCATCAACACCAGGCATATGCAGCGCACCGAGAGGGCTGCCGGTACCGAGACGGAACTGCAGGCAGCGCGCTTCCAGTTTCTGGGCGGTGTCGTGCCCGCCATCATCCATGGCCTGGTGACGCTCGTTCCGCTTCTTGCCTTCGATTGGCCGCCAGCCATTGAAAATTTTGCTATCGCTTGCGTCATTGCGATGGTGTCGATCAGGCTGGCGATCTCCATCGGCAAGCTTGTCATGGAATTGATAGCGATGCGTCGCGCCAACGACGTTCTGGATGAGGACGGCGGTGCCGCCCGCATCGCCGAACGGCGGCGCGTCGCATCCTATTGGTATCGACGCTGCACGCTGTTTGCTATCTATTTTGCCTGCGGCTGGGCGATCATACAGGCCGTCACGTCGCTGGACTTTTCTGTCGGGGCGCGCGACCTCATCGGCTACACCCTCGGCATCGGTCTGTTTCTGATCGCCACGGCTGCCGTGTGGTCCAGGCCGCTTCCACCGGAAAAGCGGGGGGCGAAGACGGTTTCCTGGCTCCTGACGATTTTCTTCGCGGCGCTATGGTGTCTCTGGGTGGCCGGTTTTGATGGCCTTTTGTGGCTCGGCATCTATGCGATATTGCTGCCGCGCGTCCTCTCGGTATCGACGAAGGCGATCGAAGCCCTGCATGATGCCGCCGACGGCATCTTCGGTACCGGCAAGATCGCGGCCGTGTTGCTCGACCGCGGCTTGCGGGCGCTGATCATTACCTTTGCGGCTTTATGGCTCGGCCACATGCTGGGGGTCGAGGCGCATGCGATGATGAGTGGCAGCGAATCGAATGTCGGCCGCATCGCTCGCGGCATTCTCGGCGGCATCATCATCCTCCTGGTTGCCGATCTCGTCTGGCAGCTGGCAAAAACCTATATCGACGGCAAAGTCATGCAATCCCTGCCGGCCGCCGGCGAATCGGATGAGATGAGAGCGAGCCGCGCCCGGCTGCAGACGCTGCTTCCGATCTTCCGCAACATTCTTGCCGTCGTCATCGGCATCATTGCGGTCATGATGGTGCTGTCGGGCCTCGGCGTTCAGATCGGGCCGCTGATCGCCGGCGCCGGCGTTGTCGGCGTCGCGGTCGGCTTCGGCGCACAGACCATCGTCAAGGATGTCATCAGCGGCATCTTCTACCTCTGGGACGATGCCTTCCGTATCGGCGAATATATCGAAAGCGGCCATTACAAGGGCGTGGTGGAATCCTTCAGCCTGCGTTCGGTCAAGCTGCGCCACCAGCGCGGCCCGCTGGCGACGATCCCCTTCGGTTCGCTCGGTGCGGTCAACAACATGAACCGCGACTGGGCAATCGATAAGATCATCGTCAAGGTGACCTACGATACGGATCTCGTGAAACTGAAGCGCATTATCAAGGATATCGGCCAGCGCCTGCTCGACGACGAGGAGCTGAAACCGAGCATCATCCAGACGCTGAAGATGAAGGGTGTCGAGCAGTTCGGCGATTTCGCGATCGAGATCAGGCTGGCCATCACCGCCAAGCCCGACGAGCTCTCCGTCATCCGCCGCAGCGCGCTGGCCTTGATCAAGCAGTCCTTCGACGAGAACGGCATCCAGTTCGCCTTCCCCACCGTGCAGGTGGCAAGCGACAAGGACGCCGCTGCCGCCGCTGCCCGGCAGCTCATCGAGATGCGGGCTGCAAACGTGGATGGCGCGCAGCAGGCGAGCTAGAGCAATTCCAGCAAAAGTGCAAAGCGGTTTTGCGTCCGGAATTGCGTTAAACCAAAGAGATAGAGCGGTTCGGAGATTCCGTGAAAAGCTGAACCGCTCTAGATTCGGTCGGGTCTCGGCGCTGCCGTGCTGCCGCGCACGATCAGCGTGACGCCGATCATCTCTCGCTCGGCCGGTACGGCATCGTGAAGAACGGCCTGCACCGCGCGTTCCGCGATCTCGGCAAAGGGCTGGGCCATCGTCGTCAGGCCCGGCTCCACCATGCCGCCTTCCGGCACGCCATCGAAGCCGATGACGGAGACGTCCTGCGGCACTGAAAGGCCCCGTGCCCGCAGCCAATTGATCGCCAGAAGCGCGATATTGTCGGACATGGCAAGGATCGCCGTCGGCGGTTCCTTCGCAGAAAACAGGTACTCAAGCCCGGCTTCGACGCTTGGCTTGTCGTTGAGCGTCTCAAAGATCGGCACGTTTTCGCGCCCAATTCCGAAGGCTTCGAGTGCCTGCCAATAGCCGAGTGCGCGATCGCGCGAGGTGGAATACATCGCCCGCCCGATCCCGCCGATGCTGACCGGCCCGACATGATCGTCCGAAAGCTCGGTCGCGAGCACGCCGAAACGCCTGTGGCCGAGTTCCGCCAGATGCCGGGCCGCAACGGCCGCACCACCAAGATTGTCGACGCTGATCGAGGGGATCGACGCATCTTCGTCATTCAGGGCGAGAGCAACGAAAGGCAATTGCCGCTCGCGCGTCAACTGAACCAGCTTTTCGCCGCCTTCCACGCAGAGCAGAATGAAGCCATCGACCAACGCGCTCTTGATGTTCCAGTCGAGCTTGTGCCGATCCTTGGCCGAGACCAGGGCGAGACCTGTGCCGCTGGCATCGCAGACCTGGGACACAGCGGCCAGGAGCGCCCTGGCCCAGGGATCGTTGAAGAAATAGGAAAGCGGCTCGACGACGGCGACGCCGATGGCATTGACCTTTCCGGCCCGCAGCAGCCGGCCCGTCAGGCTCGGCCCGGCATAGCCAAGCCGCTTGGCCGTCTCGAGCACATGCTCGCGTACCTCTTCGCGCACCACTTCGGGCCGACTGAAAACATTGGAGGCGGTTCCCTGCGATACGCCTGCCGCCTTGGCGACATCCGCCAGCCTTATGGTGCCTTTGGCCAATGAAATCCTCCATATGTTTCCGGTGGATACTAGCAATGAAGTTGTATCGGTTCAATTCTTCTTGACAGTCGGGTTTTGAGGCGTACGATTGAACCGATTCAATAAAACAATGCGCAACTGGATTGAATCGATTCAAAAAAGAAAGGTGAACCAATGCTGACCAATTATATCTTCAAGGATCTCTATGATGAACGATGGGGTGATCCCTGCAATCCGAATGCCGTCGATCCG
This sequence comes from Rhizobium sp. AG207R, assembly GCF_027109195.1. Classification (NCBI taxonomy): domain Bacteria; kingdom Pseudomonadati; phylum Pseudomonadota; class Alphaproteobacteria; order Hyphomicrobiales; family Rhizobiaceae; genus Rhizobium; species Rhizobium sp. AG207R. The sequence continues at coordinate 64,441 of NZ_JAEPVT010000017.1, read as the reverse complement.
CCTTCAGAACATAAGGGCAGGGCAGACAAACAGAGTGTGATGGGGCGGATGGCGCAGTTTTTCCGCGGCCGGAAGCGACCATCGGCGTGGTCCTTCACGATTCCGAGCGAGACATCGGCCGCGGAGGGCGAAGCAGAGATCCAGCATCGCACCGGGTTAGAAGACCCGAAATTCCTGGCCATCGCCAAAGCCCTGTCGCGGAATTGCTAGAGCAATGCCATGAGTTGCTCCGACGGCGGCCTCAGAAGTTTTCCTTGTAAGGACGCAGATCGAGTTCCTGTGTCCAGGCAGAAGGATGCTGCCGGTGAATATGCCAGTAGCTCTCGGCAATGGCATCGATGTTCAGCAGCCCGTCGGCATCCACATCAGGCCGGCGCGAACGTAGCCGCTCGCCGTCTATGCCGCCATCGATGATGGTATGAGCGACATGCAGGCCGAGCGGTCCGAATTCCCGCGCCATGCTTTGGCTGATCATTCGAAGACCGGCTTTGGCAGCGGCGAACTGGGCGAAACCCGCCTTGCCGCGCAGGCTTGCGGAGGCGCCGGTGAAGATCACCGTTCCACGGCCAAGCGGCGCCAGATGCCGCGCCGCCTCGCGTCCTACCAGGAATCCGCCGAAGCAGCAGACACGCCAGAATTCCTCGAATTGCGCGGCGGTGACGGCGCGAAACGCAATCTGGCGATTGATGCCGGCGTTGAAGACGACGAAGTCAGGCGCGGCAATATCGTCTCGAGCGGTAAAGGCATGATCGAACAGCCGGATGACCGCAGCTTCATCCGTGGCGTCCGTTTCGATCGCCTCGGCACTGCCGCCGGACGCCTGGATGCCAGCCGCCACCTGATCGATCTTTGCCGCCGTCCGGCCGGCAATGACGACATGATAGCCCTTGTCCGCGAGAAGCCGGCAGAGCGCCGCCCCCAGCCCCTGTTCGGCTCCTACTCCGACGATGATAGCGCTCGGCGTGCTCATTCGGCGGCCTCCCTGGCATCCAGCGTCGGATAATCGGTGTAACCCTCGGCGCCGCCGCCGTAGAAGGTCTGGCGATGATAGGTATTGAGCGGGGCACCGAGACGAATGCGCTCCGGCAGGTCGGGATTGGCGATGAAGAGACGACCGAAGGCGATGGCATCGGCATGGCCGGCGGCAAGTGCTGCCTCGGCAGTGTTCGGCCGGAAATTGCCCGCGGCGATCAGCGTGCCGGACCAGGCAGGCCGGAAGAGTTCCGCAGCCGAGGGCACATTCTTGTGGTCGACTTCGGCTTGGCCGGCACCACTGGCGCGCGGCTCGATCAGATGCAGATAGGCGAGGTTGAGGCGGTCCAGTTCGCGAATGACATGGCCGTAGAGGCGCAATGGATCGTCCTCGCCGCTGTCATTGGCGATGCCGAAGGGCGAAAGGCGCACACCGACGCGATCCGAACCCCAAACTTCGGAAACCGCCTCGACCACCTCAAGCAGCAGCCGCGTACGATTCTCGATCGAGCCGCCATATTGGTCAGTGCGCTGGTTGGTGCGGGCCTGCAGGAACTGTTCGATCAGATAGCCATTGGCGCCATGAATCTCGACGCCGTCAAAGCCCGCCTGCTTGGCATTGGCGGCAGCCTGGGCGTAGACGTCGATCAAAAGCGGCATCAGGTCGATATCGATCGCCTGCGGCGTCTCGAAGGGAACGCGCTCGAAGGAAGCGGTAAACGCATCACCCTTGGCGGCAATGGCTGAAGGAGCGATCGGCACCGCTCCGCCCGGCTGGTGTGAGGAATGGGAGATGCGGCCGACATGCCAGAGCTGCAGGAAGATCTTGCCGCCCTTGCAATGAACCGCATCCGTCACGGCCCTCCAGCCGGCGATTTGTTCGGCCGTGTGGATGCCCGGCGTTGCCGGCATGCCCTGACCGGCACTGGAAATCTGCGACCCTTCGGAAATGATGAGCCCGCCCTCGCTGGCGCGCTGGGCGTAATATTCGGCATTCAATGCCGAAGGCACATTGCCCGGCTGGCTCGCCCGCATGCGGGTCAGCGGCGCCATGACGACGCGATGCGCAAATTCATACGGGCCAATGGAAAGAGGCGAAAACAAAGTGGCTGTCATAAAATTCTCCTGCCTGGAGCCAAATTGCTCCCCGGGGCGGAAGGGCCTGTCAGCGGCGATTCGGTCTCGGGAGTTCGAATAAGATGATGATCATCATTTATCCGAACGATCGGACCTGCGCAACTGAATCTGCCGTCAGACTGAAATCGTTGCAAGAAAGCCGAGCAGGGCGGCGTTGAACTGAGCCGGATGCTGCAAGGGGGCAAAATGGCTGACGCCGGGCAGAAGGATCAGCTTCGCGCCTGGAATGTGCCGCACGAGATAATCGGCATGTTCGCGCTTGATGAACTCGTCATGCTCGCTTTGCACGATGGCGACGGGCACGTCGATCTCGGCGAGATCGGCAATGGTATAGTTCGGCTCGGTCCGCTGCATCAGGCCAACCGCTTCGACGAAAGCATCGAACTCGCTGGGTGTGGCTGAGAGAGCGGCATAATCCTTCATATGGCGGGTGAAGCAGCGCTCTATGATAGGCGTCGCCACGAATTCCTTGGTACCGCTCGGGTCCATGTTGCAGGCAAAGAAGAAGACACCGGAAACGCGTTCCGGATGGGTTTTTCCAAGCACCATGCCGATACAGGCGCCGTCGCTCCATCCGGCGATCGCGGCCTTGTCGATCTTCAGCCTGTCCATGACGGCGAGAACGTCTGTGGCCATGAGCTCGTAGGTATAAGGCCGCTCGTCGCGTGTGCTGCGGCCATGGCCGCGGCTGTCGATGACGATAAGCTGATGGCCAGCGTCGATGAGCGCGGGCACTTGATAGCCCCAATTGCCGCTGTTTCCGAGCCCGCCATGCAGGAGGATTACCGGTGAGCCTTTGCCATAGGACGCATACCAGATACGCGCGCCATCATGATCGACATGGCCTTCCGCCTCGGTGTGCGGCAAGGGAGCGGCCCCTTCGGCTTCGAAGCGGTGAAGCTCGTCGTCGTGAAATTCCATACCGACCTCCCATTGCGCCGTCTCTCCCCGACAGCCACGTGGCGAGACTAGTCGATCCCAACGCGTCTTTTCAACAGGCTACGGTCATATCGTTGCCAGATGCTCGAAAAGATCGCGGGCCGGCGACGGAAGCTCTTCGAGGGAGCGTGCGCAGAGCGAAAGCCGGCGCGTCGCCCATGGGTCGGTGAGGCGGAGGGCTGCAATTTTCGCGGATCGGCTGCAGCGACGCGCCGCCGTTTCGGGCACGATGCCGAGGCCGATGCCCTGGCCGGCCATGTGGCAGATGGCTTCAAACGTCCGCATCCGTACCCGCATTTTCAACCGGCTGCCGAGTCGGGCCGCCTGCGCGTCGATGTGATCCTGCAGCGCTCCGCCGGCAAGTCCGACGAAATGCTCATGCAGGATCTCCGTGAAAGCGATCTGCTTTGCCGCTGCCAGCGCATGATCGCTAGATATCACCACCACCAGGCGGTCGATCGCGAAGGGTCGCAATGTCAGGCCGGAGGTATCGGCCGCGTCCGACAGGATACCGATCTCGGCCAGCCCGGCCGAAACGGCCCGGGCGATCTCGATGCTCTGGCGCTCCTTGAGATCGATGTCCGTTCGCGGGTTTCTGGCCATCCATTCGGCAAGGCGCGGCGGCAGGTATTCGACAATCGCCGCGGTGTTGGCGAGAAGCCGGACGGTTGCGCGCAGGCCGCTTGCGTGCTCGCCAAGCTCGCCGCGCATTTGCGTGAGCTGCCGCTGGATCAACCGGGCATGATGGGCCAATGCCTCACCGGCGGGCGTCGGACTCACGCCGCGTCGCCCGCGCTCCAGAAGCCGTACGCCGCCATTTGCCTCCATGTCACGCAGCCGCTCGCTGGCGGCCGGCAGCGAAAGCCCGACATCGGCCGCTCCATGCGTGATGCTGCCGGCATCGACGACGGCGAGGAAAAGGCGAAGGTCGGTCAGATCGAAGCGCATGACGTGCAGATTACCGCATGTCCAGTCTTCGGAATAGCCGAAGGCTGGCTTCGCATCATCCGCATTGTGCCGGCCCTCGCGTCTGGTAGTGAAAGGGCATGATGGATCATTCGATATGGCTTCTCGCGGCGATCTTCGCGACCTTCTTCATCGCCGGCATGGTCAAGGGCGTCACCGGCATGGGGCTGCCGACCGTGGCAATGGGCGTGCTGGGCGCACTGATCTCGCCGCTAACGGCAGCGAGCCTCCTGATCGTGCCCTCCTTCGTCACCAATGTCTGGCAGCTTCTGGCCGGTCCGAGCTTCGGTGCGCTTGCGCGTCGTTTCTCTCTGCTGGTCAGCGCCATCATCGTCGGAACCTTCGCCGGCTCATATCTGCTCGCCGCTGGCGATACGCATATGACCTCGGCAGCACTGGGAGCGGCCCTCCTTCTTTATGCTGGTTACGCCTTGCTTGCCCGCCAGCTTCGTGTTCCGCAGACACTGGAGCCGCTGCTATCGCCGGTCATCGGCATGGTCACAGGCCTCTTGACGGGCGCGACCGGCGTTTTCGTCGTGCCGGCGGTGCCCTATCTGCAGGCGCTCGGGCTGGAAAAGGAAGATCTGATCCAGGCGCTCGGCCTTTCCTTCACCATCTCCACGGTGGCGCTGGCCGGTGCGCTCGCCTGGCATGGCGCTTTCCGCATCGACAATCTCGCACTCTCTGCCCTTGCGATCGTGCCGGCGCTCGCTGGCATGTGGGCCGGCCAGGTCATCCGCAATCGCGTCAGCCCGGCGGCCTTCCGCCGCGGGTTTCTGGTCTGCCTTCTGGTGCTTGGCGCCGAGATGATCGTCAAAGCCGCTTTTTGAGGCGGTCTCACATTGCTGGGTTGCCCTGCAGGTACCCATATGCTTCCGAGTTTGTTTCAAGGTGAGGCCTGACCGATCGATGGAAAGAGAGCAGCAAGAGATTTCCGATGACCGTCCGCCGGCCGATGTCCTGCTTGTTGTCGACGTGCAGAATGCTTTCGTGGAGGGGCCGAGTGCGGTTCCCGGCCATGCCACCTTGAAAGCGATGATCGAACTCCTGCTGGATAAGGCGCGGTCGGCATGGGCGCCGGTGATTTTCCTGCAGAACGATGGTCCGCCCGGTGCACTGGATGAGCCGTTTCAACCGGGGTGGAAACTCCATTTTCCGCCGCTATCTGGCGAGGTGGTCATCAGGAAAACGGAGGATGATGGCTTCGATGGCACCGATCTTGACGCTATTCTGACCGCTTTCGGCGCGAAGCATCTGGTGATCTGCGGCGTGCTCTCGGACATGTGCGTTGCCGCAACGGCGCGGGCGGCGCTTGAGCGCGGTTATGGTGTGCTGCTGCCGCATGATGCGCACGCCACTTATGATGTTCCCGCCGGGCCTGGCTCGCAGGGCGTGCCTGCAGCCATGGCGGCAAGGGCAGCCGAATGGTCGCTCGGCGACGAGATTAGGATTTGCGCTTCGGCACGCGAGGTTCGTTTCAAACAGCGGGCTTAGCCGCAGCCCTGCTTCATCACAACAGGCCACCCTTGAATGTCGGATCGAATCGTAATAATTGAAGTTACATGAAACGCGATAGCCGACTTTCTTCCGTTCTCCATGCCTTGCTCCACATGGCCGAGCAGGATGGACCATTGACCTCCGAAGCCCTGGCGCAATGCATGCACACCAATCCTGTCGTCGTGCGTCGTACCATGGGGCTATTGCGCGAGGTGGGCATTGTCCATTCCGCCAAGGGGCACACTGGCGGCTGGACGATTGCGGCCGATCTCAAAAGCGTCACGCTGCGCCAGTTGCATGAGGCACTCGGCGAACCGGCCGTCTTTGCCATCGGCAATCGCAACGAAACGCCGGAATGTCTGGTCGAGCAATCGGTCAATTCCGTCCTCGATGATGCTTTTGCCGAAGCCGAGGCCTTGCTCCTCCAGCGCTTTGAAAACGTCACACTTGCCGATCTCGCCGCCGAATTTGCGCGGCGTCACACGCAATGGCGCTCAGAAAGGGCTTTGTCATGACCTATGACGTCATCGTCATTGGGGGCAGTTACGCGGGAATGGCGGCCGCCCTCCAGCTTCTTCGTGCCCGCCGCAAGGTGCTTGTCATCGATGCAGGCAAGCGCCGCAATCGTTTTGCCCGGGAATCCCACGGCTTTCTCGGCCAGGATGGCGTCGACCCCGCCGAGATCGCCCGCAAGGCGCGCGAGCAGCTTTTCACCTATCCGACGCTGACCTGGATCGAAGGGACTGCCGAGAAGGCCGAGGGAGAGAAAGATGGCTTCGTCGTCACCACGCTAGACGGCGCGCGCCATGATGGCCGGCGCCTGCTTTTCGCAACCGGCGTCTCCGATGCCTTGCCCGAGATCGAGGGACTTGGCGAGCGTTGGGGCAAAAGCGTCTTCCATTGCCCCTATTGCCATGGCTACGAGCTCGATCAAGGCCGCATCGGTTGCATCGCCACCGGCTCGATGTCGCTACATCAGGCGCAGTTGCTGCCGGAATGGGGAGACGTGACGTTCTTCCTCAACGGCAGCTTTGTCCCCGATGAGGTGCAGCGCGCCGATCTCGCCGCTCGTGGCGTGACGATCGAGGAAACGCCGGTCGCAAGGCTGGACGGAGAGGCCGACGTGCGGCTCAGCGATGGACGCCTGCTGCCGTTTGCCGGGCTCTTCACTGCGTCGCGTGTGTCGCCTTCAAGCACGATTGCGGAGCGGCTTGGCTGCGCGTTGGAGGAAACGCCTTTCGGGATACAGATCCAGACAGACGCCATGAAGGAAACGACCGTGCCGGGCGCCTTTGCCTGCGGCGATGCCGCTCGCATCCCGCATTCGGTGTCGCTTGCCGTCGGCGACGGCGCCTGGGCAGGTGCGCAATTGCACCGGTCGCTGGTGTTCTAAGCTTCGGTTCGAAGGACTATTCGTCTGCCGAACACCGGCGTTCTTATCCTATTCCGCTTCCGGCACCTTCAAGATAATTGTTTCGTCTGGGCCGATGGATCTGCCGTCCTGCGCCCGGATATCGAGCTGCACCGGCTGACCCGTCGCCCGGTCCACCAGCAGCGAATGCTCTTCCGCCGGCGCGAAGAGATGGCGCTCGCCGAACTTCCGCAATGCCACCATGACGGGGAAGAGATCCTTTCCCATCGCCGTCAGCCGATATTCCATGCGCGAGCCGCCTTCGCTTGTTGGCACAAGCTCCAGGATGCCGCTCGCGACAAGCGTGCGCAGGCGCTCCGTGAGAATATTCTTGGCAATCCCCAGGCTCTTTTGAAATTCGCCGAAGCGCGTCAGCCCATCGAAGGCATCGCGCACGATCAGGAGCGACCACCAGTCACCAATCACGTCGAGCGAACGCGCGCTCGGGCAATAATCGCCTTTCAGGCTTTTCCGCGCCACCATTGGCTCAGCCTTTCCGGTCTTTTGTTCGCAAGAATGGTTGCATGATTAAACCAATAATGTTACTCGATCGTTGGTTTCATTATTAAACCGAAGAATCGGGAGTTTTGCAATGACGATCGATCAGGACGCGCCGCCGGCCGGCGGCGCGAAGGACGTTCTGCGCCCTCACTCATCACGAAAGGGTTGGTTCAAGGGCGCCGAATACTCCGGAGAGGCCAATTCGCCTTTGACGCGAGCGACGATTTTCCTGTTTGCCGTCGCGAGCGGCCTCGCTGTCGCCAATGCCTATTTTGCCCATCCGCTTCTCGATGTCATGGCTGATGATCTGAAGCTGTCGCGCACGGCTGCCGGCCTCATCGTCGGCGCAACACAGCTCGGCTATGGGCTCGGCCTGATCTTGCTGGTGCCGCTCGGCGACCTTGTCGACCGGCGCAAGCTCATCATCGTGCAATTGCTGCTGAGCGTGGCGGCCCTCATCAGCGTCGGCTTCTCGTCCAATGCGGCGATGCTGCTCGCCTCCATGGCCGCCGTCGGCTTTCTGGCAGTCGTGACACAGGCGCTGGTCGCCTATGCGGCGAGCCTCGCGCATCCTACCGAGCGCGGCCATATCGTCGGCATGGTCACAAGCGGCATCGTCCTCGGCATCCTGTTGGCGCGCAGCGTTGCCGGCACGCTGACCGATTTCTCCGGCTGGCGGACCGTCTACATCGTCTCCGCCGTGCTAACATTGGTAATCACGCTTCTCCTCTGGCGCGTGCTGCCGAGGCAAGAGAAGCCGAGGCGCGGACTTTCCTATGTCGGCCTCATCCGCTCGTTGGGCACTCTGCTGATTGAAGAACCGGTCCTGCGCATCCGCGCCGTGATCGCCATGCTGATCTTCGCCAATATCACCACGCTGCTCGCCCCTCTGGTGCTGCCGCTGACCGCGCCGCCTTACTCGCTGTCTCACACCGAGGTCGGCCTGTTCGGCCTGGCCGGAGCGGCGGGCGCGCTCGGCGCCGTCAGGGCAGGGCGCTGGGCCGACCGCGGCCATGGCCAGCGCACGACGGGCATAGCGCTCGCGCTGATGCTCGTTGCCTGGCTACCGATTTCGATGCTGGATCGTTCGATCCTCTGGCTCATTCTCGGTGTCCTCGTCATCGATTTCGGCCTGCAGGCGGTGCACGTCACCAATCAGGGCATGATCTATCGTGTGAGGCCGGACGCGCAGAACAGGCTGACCGCCGCCTATATGGTCTTCTACTCCATCGGCAGCGCAGCGGGATCATCGACAGCGACGATCATCTATGCCCATGCCGGCTGGCCGGGCGTGTGCCTCTCCGGCATTGCGATTAGTCTCGCAACGCTGCTTTTCTGGGCGCTGACATTGCGGGCAACGCCCAAGGTGGCGACCCAGAGCGTCGGCTAGCTTTCCAGCGCTTAGGCTTGCTTGATCAGAATCCTCGGCAACTGTTCTTCCAATAACGAGAGCATCGCACGAATCCGCGGCGGAATCGGTCTTATCGCCGGATAGAGCGCATTGAGATCGAAGCCCGGCACGGTAAAGCCGGGCAGCAGACAGATCAGTCTGCCATCGGCGAGATCCTCGGTGCAGACCGGCTCCTGCAGCACGCCGATACCGGCGCCATCCAGCAGCAGGCGGTGCAGCGGCCGCCAATGGCTGGTGCTCAAGGTGATATCGACGGCGGCAAGTTCGGTCTGTCCGTTCGGATCGATCAACGGAAGCCGGCCGTTGTTGAACAGGCCGGAGACCCGCAGGAAGGGGTGGTCGGCAAGCTCATCGGGCGTCGTCGGCGTCCCATGCTCATCGAGATAGGCGGGTGAAGCCACCAGCACGCGGCCGACATGGCCGAGCTTGCGGGCAATGAAGCTGCCCTCACCGAGATCCCCCAGGCGCAGCGAGATGTCGACGCCCTCCGTCACGGGATCGACGATCCTGTCGTTGAGGATCAGGTCGATTTTGAGCAGCGGATGACGCTTGCGCATCTGCAGCAGGATCGGCGGAAGGATGATCTCGCCGACACCATGCGGCGCGGCGATCTTGAGCGTGCCGCGCAGTGACTGATCGCCATCCACGACTGTCAGGGCATCGTCGGCACTGTCAAGCACCTGCTTGCTGCGCTCATAAAAGGTGGCACCGACATCGGTGACGGAAAGCTTGCGGGTGTTTCTAAGCAGCAGCCGCGCGCCGAGATATTGCTCCAGCCGATCAATCCGCTCGCTGACGGCAGGCTGCCCCATGCCGAGATCGCGGGCGGCGGCCGACATACTGCCTCGTTCCACCACCCTGACATAGACGCGCATCGCCACCAACAGATCCATGAAGGCCAATATATCGGCTCGGCCGATAAATGTAAGTGGATGATGCCATCTAGCCGGTGGATGTTCGATCGCCGAAAACGATGCGTGTTTCCGCACGCAATCGCAAATCACAGGTCATGCTTATGAGCGACATCAGGCTTTATATGTTTCAATCGGGCACGCAGCGCTGCAAGGCCCACGACATCAGGATGAACCAGGGCGGCGCCGATTACGAAATTCCGGTTCCCTGGTTTCTGCTGACGCATCCGAAGGGCAATGTCATCATCGATGGAGGGCTGGCGGGCGAGGGTTTAGGCGATCCGCGTGGCTATTGGGGCGATGCGGTCGACAGCTATCAGCCCATCATGATCGAAGAGCAAGGATGCGTTGCGCAGCTGGCGAAGCTCGGCATATCCGGTGAAGATATCCGCTTCGTCGTGCTTTCTCATCTGCATTCCGACCATAGCGGCGCGATCGGCCGTTTCCCGAACGCGACCCACATCGTCCAGCGCCGCGAATATGAATATGCCTTTGCGCCGGACTGGTTCGCCGCCGGCGCCTATGTTCGTCGTGATTTCGATCGTCCCTGCTTGAAATGGCACTTCCTGGAGGGTGCCGCCACCGATGGCTACGATCTCTATGGTGACGGCGTGCTGCGGATGATCTTCACGCCGGGCCATAGCGTCGGCCACCAATCCTTCCTGGTACGGCTCCCGAAGACGGGGTCAATATTACTGACCGTCGATGCCGCCTACACGCTCGATCACTGGAACGAAAAGGCTCTTCCTGGCTTCATGGCTTCCGCCGTCGACACGGTGCGATCCGTTGGCAAGCTTCGCACGCTTGCCGAACAGACCGATGCGATGGTGGTGACGGGGCATGATCCCGAAGCATGGCCTCGGTTCAAGCAGGCCCCGGCCTATTACGATTGAAGGCGTATCCAGTCGATCAGCCCCGGCCGCCTGATGGCGCTTGTTTCGTATCGAAGAACTGTGCCCGATGTTGGCGAACCCATTCCTCAATGCCTGTCGGCTTGAAATCCTCAAGGCCGGCTTGCGGCTTGAACGGCGCGGCCAGCATCGCATCCGCCTCTTCCCGATGCGATGCGAAGAAGCGGAATTTCGAGGCGACACGGCGTCCCGTTCCCGGTCCCATTGCCGCATCGACATCCCGCTCGAACTCGTCGAGCGACTGTTGGCGATAGGTGATGAGGCGACCGAGTCCAGCACCGATCCGCGAGACGAGTTCGTTTCCATCAACGCTTTCCGGCCCGGCAATGCGATGATCGCCGGAGGTGATGCCACGTTCCAGAAGGGTAATGGCGGCCCGGGCGCAATCATCGACCGAGGTCCAGGCGATACGCTGGGCTTTGGCAATCGGCGGCGCGAAGATCCCTTTGCCAACAATGTCTTTGCGCGCTGATGGCTTCAGGAGATTATCGAGATACATGGTCGGGCGGACGATTGCGAAGGGCAGGCCTGACGCGCGGACCACATCTTCGAGCATTGCGTTGGCAACAAAGCTTGGCTCCTGGCAAGGTGCCGGGCGGCTGGCGCTGGCGAGCTTGAGGACAAGGGATTTCAGGCCTTGGTCGAGAGAAGCGGATGTCGCATTATCCGCCTGGATGCGCATGTCGCCTTGTGATCCGATCGGAATCTGCAGCACGGCGTGGGTAATGCCGGTGCTGGCGGCGCGAAGCGAAGCCGCATCGCGAAGATCCCCCTCGACAAGCTCGACGCCGAGCGCCGAGAGTGCGGAGGCGCGTCTTCGGTCTCGCACAAGTGCGCGGACCTTGAAGCCGCGCCGAAGTGCTGCGTGAACGGCTGCGCTGCCTTGGACGCCGGCGGCGAGATAGACAAGGATGGGCTGGGACTGATCGATAGTGGACATGGTACGGCTCCTTCGAACATGGTCTGCTGAGGGAGCATCGTCTAATGGCTACCGTGCAGACCCGAAACGCGCACGAGGCGCAGGGACTGTCGGGGTATCCGCGCAAGCGCGGAACAGAGCTTCTCCATGAAGGGAGAAGGGCCTGGGCCTACCGAGACCAAGCCAGCCATTTTCGACGACGGGAATTTAGGACGCCTTCCTCGCCGCCGTCAATCGAAAGATGAGCGAGTGACGGTTGGTTGCGCCAAGCATATCCTTATGGTCGGGGCAGCAGCGATCTGATCCGCTCGGCATCGTCAGGCGTTGCCGGATTGTAGACGATCATGCTGAGATCCGTCCGGCCGTCGACCGAAAAGGCCGAATACTCGAATGCCAGTGGGCCGAGGATGGGATGGCGTATATGTTTGACGGCTTCGGTATGGGTGCCAGGAACGTCGTTTTCGCGCCACATGGCCCTGAATTCCGGGCTGATGCGGCAAAGTTCCGCCACGAAAGGCTCGATTTCACTCGATGCGCCTGCGCGCGCCGCATCGACACGGAATGCGCCCAGCGCGAAACGGGCGACGCTTTCCCAATCATATTGCACGGCGCGCGCACGCGGATCGAGAAAGATATAGCGCAAAATGTTGCGTTCTTCCGGTGGCAGCGATCCGTAATCGATCAGCATCACGGGTGCTGCCCGGTTCCAGGCGATGACGTCCCAGGTGGCGGTCCGGATAATGGCGGGGCTCGGCTCCAGCGCATCGAGCACGCGCTGCAGCCGCGGCGTAACGCCATCATTTTTGCGGTAACGCGCTTCTGGCGGACGCCCAAGGCCAAGCAGGAACAGGTGCTCGCGCTCCACTTCCGTCAGCATCAGCGCGCGGGCGATCCGGTCCAGTACGTCGGCGGAAGGCGCGCCGCCGCGGCCCTGTTCCAGCCATGTGTACCAGGTCGGGCTGATATTGGCGCGCTGCGCCACTTCCTCGCGCCGAAGTCCGGGCGTGCGCCGCCGTTCGCCGGCAAATCCCAGGGCGGATGGGTCGAGTTTTGCGCGGCGGTCCCTCAGATAGGTCCCGAGTATGTTTTCGGTTTCGATGAGATCGGTCATCCTGTTAGTGTCTTTACTATGATAAGGTCACTACTTTACCAGAATAAACGATAGGCACAGATTTGTCTCCGACGAAATAAGGAGACAGTGCATATGCGTATATTCGTTACCGGTGCGACCGGAAATGTCGGATCGCATGTCGTCAGGGAATTGATCGGTGCGGGCCATCAGGTGCTCGGCCTTTCGCGTTCGAAGGAAAAGGCGGTCGCGCTCGCTGCTGCCGGCGCCGAAGTTCTTCACGGCACGATCGAGGATGCGGAAATCCTGAAAAGCGGCGCCTCGCAATCCGACGGCGTTATCCACCTCGCCTTCAACCATGACTTCACGAGATTCGTCCAGAATTGCGAGGATGACCGCCGGGTCATCGCAACGCTGGCCTCGGCACTTGCCGGTTCCGCCCGCCCGCTGGTCATTACGTCGGGCACGCCGATCGCCAACACGGTGCCGGGCGAGCCGGCCAGAGAGGATAACCCGATTGCCGGTTCCGACATGCATCCGCGGGCAGCCTCCGAAGAAGCGGGAATCCTGGCAAGCGAGATCGGGGTCAATGTCTCGGTCGTCCGGCTGCCCCAGGTGCATGATCCGGTCAGCCAGGGCCTTATTACGCCCTTGATCCAGATATTCCGGGAAAAGGGTGTCTGCGCCTATGTGGGAGACGGGCTCAGCCGCTGGCCGGCGGCGCATTTTTCCGATGTCGGCCGTCTTTACCGCCTCGTCGTCGAGCGCGCCGAACCGAATGCCAAATATCACGCGGCCGCCGAGGAAGGCGTGCCCATGCGCGATATCGTCGAGACGATCGGGCGGCGCCTGAACCTCCCGGTCAAATCCATCGCCAGGGAAGAGGCGCAGGATTATTTCGGCTGGCTCGCCATGTTCGCCGGCCGCGACATGCCGGCCTCCAGCGCCAAGACCCGGCAGAAGCTGGGTTGGGAACCCAGCGGCCCGACGCTGCTTCAGGATCTTGCAGAGCTGCAGGTCTCCGCCGCGTGATGCCGGCGCCATCGGCCACGATCCGCGGGATGGTCGATGGTCCGACGGACCATGTATTCGAAGACCCGGCCGACCCTTCGGCCGGGTTTCGTCTTTCAGGCTGCGATCCAGAAAGCTTCAAAGTCAGACATACGGCGTCCCGGCAAGAGCGGCGTCGACACCGGCAAAGCCGCGCTCCATGACGCCAAGCAGAGCGGCTTGAGGATCTCCTTTTTCCCGAAAGACGCGCAGCGCCTCGCCATAGGCGGTCACCAGCGTCGCCATCAGCATTGCGCCTGCAAGATGTGCATCCGCATCGGAGCGCGGCCGGCCCGCCGCGTCGGAGAGCATTCCCGAGAGATCGTCAGCAAGCGTCACCTGCAGCCCGCGTGCATATGCCGTCAGCGTCGGGCTCTCCGCCACCATGCGCCAGAACTGGATGGGTCGTTCCGTGATCCTGAACAGGGGATGCTGCGTTTCCTCTAGGTCCCGCATCAGCGCCTGGAACGCGCGGACTGGTGGCTCTCGGCCGCGATCGGCGAGCGCTTGCCGGACCAACTCCCGTATTTCGTCTTCACGATCGAAGACCAGATCCTCCTTGCGGCGGAAGTAGTTGAACACCGTCTTCCTAGCGACCTCCGCTTCGTCGGCGATATCGGCGACGGAAACTTTGTCGAAGCCATGTTCGACAAACAGGCGTGTCGCGACGTTGGAGATCGCTTGACGCGTCATCTCCTTCTTACGATCCCGGAGTTTGATTTGGTTTGACATGACGATATTTATACCATAAGTAAATTTATACCGAGTGTAAAAATTGCATTGCAATCACGAAATCGGTGAAATTGGCACAGGTTTTATGACTGTTTCCGTGACTGGAAACGTCGCCACCCGAATGGGGTGGACGTTTTTCAGCGACTCGCGCCGGCTGAGATGGGCCGAAGCCGGAATGTCTGACGCCCTTGCGGCGCTGTTCGCCTGAGGAGTTCTGCCTTGATTTATGATGTTCTGATTGCCGGCGGCGGACCCGTCGGCTTGTTTCTCGCCTGCGAGCTGCGTCTCGCCGGTCTCTCCGTATCGGTGTTGGAGCAGGCCGAGGATCCGCGCTCGCCCTTGAAGCGCCTTCCCTTCGGCATGCGCGGCCTTTCCTCGCCAACCATCGAAGCCTTCTATCGTCGTGGTCTGCTGGATGATGTTGCCGCGCCCAAACCTGCCAAAGACGGCTCGGGCGATCGCGCTTCATCGGCCGCACACTGGATGCACCAGTCGCGCCGCCCAGGCGGCCATTTTGCCGGCATCCAGTTCTTTTACGACAATATCGACACGTCCAAGTGGCTCTATCGTCTGCCAAGCCCGGCCGGCACCAGCTTGATGGTCGAGATGGAAAGCTTCGAAGCTGTCCTTGCGGCGCGTGCGGAGGCCATGGGCGCCGAGATCAGGCGCGGCTTCGGTGTCGAGAGCTTCGAGCAGTCGGATGAAGCTGTTGTCGTTCGCGCCGGAGACGAGACCTTTCGCGGGCGCTGGCTCGTTGGCTGTGACGGCGGCCGCAGCACTGTCCGCAAGGCCGGTGGCTTCGAGTTCGTCGGCACCGATCCCGAATTCACCGGCTATTCCGCCGAAATTGAGATGGTGGACCCGGACAAGCTTCGTCCCGGCCGCCATTACACCGCAACAGGCATGTACACCTATGCGCCTCCCGGGACGATCACGATGGTCGACTTCGATGGCGGCGCTTTCCACCGGACCCAGCCGATCACGCTCGACCATGTGCAGGCAGTGCTGCGGCGCATCTCCGTCACCGACGTCACTCTAACGGCGCTCAAGCTTGCCACCACATGGACGGACCGCGCCTATCAGGCGACCAGCTATCGCAGAGGGCGCATTTTGCTTGCCGGCGACGCCGCGCACATCCATTCCCCCTTGGGCGGCCAAGGGCTCAACCTTGGACTTGGCGATGCGATGAATCTGGCATGGAAGCTTGCCGCCACCATCCATGGTGACGCGCCTGACGGATTGCTCGATACCTATTCCAGCGAACGGCATCCTATTGGTGCGCAGGTGCTTGATTGGTCACGCGCGCAAGTCGCACTCATGCGGCCAAGCTCGAGCTCGCGTGCCCTCGAAGCCATTATCCGCGATCTGATCGAGACGCGCGACGGCGCCACCTATTTCGCCGAGCGCGTCTGGGGCGTTTCTCTCCGCTATGAACTTGGCGGGAGCCATCCGCTCATCGGCCGCAGCGCTCCCGATTTTGAGCTCGCCGATGGGACAAAGCTCGGCAATCTCCTCGGGACGGGCAAGGGTCTGCTTCTGGATTTCAATGCTCGTGCTTCCCTTGAAGCGCTTGCAAGCCGCTGGAGCGACCGGATCACCTATATCGCCAGCGACGCCAGGGATCGGCTTGGCTTGAGCGCCTTGCTCGTGCGGCCCGATGGCGTCGTTGCCTGGATCTGCGAGGCAGAGCCTGACATGGATGCCGCGGCCGAAGCGGCGTTGCGATGGTTCGGCGAGCCCGGCAAGGAGCATGCACCTGGCTGAGAAGGGCGCCCAAGCATGTCGTGCTAAGATACGCAGCGGTTTTGAGTCCGGAATTTGCCTAAAGACAATGAGATAAAGAAACCCTGCCAATGGCTGGATACGCCTAAAGATGCAACTTCTTCCGGATGTCTGCGACGATCTCAGCCGGCTTTTGGGTTGCATCTATTGGAACTCCGAAGCGCGGGTCGCGATGAGCTTCAACGCATTCCCGGGAGCGTCGTAACTCAAACTCCGTGATACCTCTCTCTTCATTGTTCGCCCGCTCCGTGAGACGCCCCCGCACGACCTCCAGAGGCGCAACGAGACATAGCTGCTGCACCGGCGCCGTTGTGCTCAGCGCTTGCGTGAGGCCGTCGAGATAAGCAAGATTGGTGAACGCCATCGGCACAATCACGACAGGCGCATGTTTATGCTTACGCCGTGCCCCTTGGGCTATCATATGCCGCCAGATCGCAAGATCTTGGTAGTCCGGCGGCTGCTGGGTTAACCCGAGCATCCAGGCCGGGAGCCTGCGCAGAACAAATCCAACTCTCTCAGGGTCGTAAATGACCGCCGCGGAGATGCTGTGCTTCAGCAGGCCGGCTATTGTCGTTTTCCCGATCCCGAAAGAACCGTTGAGCAAGATGAACATGCTTTCAGCCTATCAGGTGTCGCGTGATGGCGGGCTGCATTGTCCCACTATAAAGAGGAAAAATGGCGGACCGTGAACGATGAAACGGAGAACTACATCTACGCTATAGCCCTCCAAAAGTAAGGCACGGACGGTCAGCTATTGTAAGGCAAGACTGCCAAACGGACGAGCGTGACCACGTTCTGCTTCTCGGCATGAACAGTGATCCGAAGGCAAGATGCGACGACGGGCAGCAGCGATCTTGCGGTACGCCTGAACTCGGTGGAAGCAAGCGGACTCCGCCGAGGGGCCGCATACTCCCGATCAATCAGGCCGCCGCAGCGCTATTGAGCTTCGGAATGACGGCGTCGATGAACGTGTCCATCGTTGCTTCACCCATATCCACGGCCTTGGCGCCTTCGCCATGGATAATCCTCACGTCGGTGATGCCGAGGACGTTGAGAATGGCCTTGAGGTATCGCGGGGCAAAATTGAGGTGGTGGATGGGCGAGGCCTCGCCATAGATGCCGCCGGACGCCAGCACTACGGTGGCTTTCTTGCCGATCAGCAGTCCCTTGCCGTCGAAGCCAAGCGTTACGCCCTTGCGCACGATGTGATCGATCCAGGCTTTGAGGCTGGCCGGGATATTGTAGTTGTAGACCGGCGTGGCGATGACAAGCTCGTCAGCTGCCAGCAATTCGGCAACCAACGCGTCCGAGAGACGCAGTTGCTCGGCCATGTCCGCGGTATGGGCATGCGGTGGCGTGAAATAGGCCGATAACCACGGCATGGTCACGTGCGGCAGCGCATCCACGGCCAGGTCGCGCCGCACGACTGCGCCATCCGGGTGCACCGTAAGCCAATTGGCGACAAGGCGTTTGGTCAGCTGACGGGAAATCGAAGCCTCGCCGCGCGCGCTGGTTTCGACAACAAGAAGGTTGGGCATGGCGTCCTCAAGGTTTGGGCTGAACAGCCGTGAACGATACGGAGGATAAATAGGGCTTTCCATCCAGCGGCGGGAGCGATAATAAATCGATTATCTCTATCGGCCAACGTGATGGATCATGATCGGCAGTCTCAGCCTCGACCAGTTGCGTATCCTGGTGACCATTGCTGATGCCGGCAGCTTTTCGGCGGCCGGGCGGCAATTGCGTCGCGCGCAATCGGCAATCAGCCAGTCGGTGGCGACATTGGAAGCCGCCCAGGGCGTCCAGCTCTTTGACCGCAGCTCCCATCGCCCCCGCCTGACTGAAACGGGCCGGGTTCTGGTCGATCAGGCCCGGCTGGTGCTTTCGAGTGCGGCACGCTTCGAAGCCGTCGCGACCGGGGCGCGAGGCGGAGTCGAGCCCGAGCTTGCCCTGGCCATAGATCCGCTGGTGCCCACCACCCCGCTCATCGAAAGCCTGCGCGCGTTACACCAGGCCTATCCGCATCTTGCCGTCAGCTTCTCGACCGAGGGCCTGGGCGGGGCGCTGCGTCGTTTGCGCAGCGGCGACGTCGCACTGGCCTTCTGTCTGCTGCTGCCGGTGGTGCCCGAGGACGTCGTGGCTTCGCCACTGCTGCGCGTGGCGCTGACGCCCGTGGTCAGCGCCGAACACCCATTGGCAGCGCTTGGCCGTCCGGCAACCCGCGACGACCTGGAGCGCCATATCCAGCTCGTCCTGTCCGATCCGGTCGATCGGGAAGCGAACAATTACGGCCTGGCCAGCGCCACGCGTTGGCGCTTTGTCGACCTCGGCCGCAGACTGGATTTCCTGCTGGCCGGCTTCGGCTGGTGCCGGATGCCTGAGCATCTGATTGCCGATCATCTCGCAGCCGGCGATCTGGTTCGGCTCGAGCTGGCCGAAGATGCCCGCGACCCGGCAGACGCCCTGACCATCTACGCCGCCCGCATGGCGGACCATGAACCTGGCCCGGCCGGCCGATGGCTCCTTGACGATCTGCAGGTCCGGCTGTCGCTCTGATCCGGCCAAACACTTGTCGTCAGTATTGCCTAATCCCTGAGAAATACCGGAAGAACCGCGATGAACACGGTCAAAGTCGGCTCTTCGGTATTAGTCGACTGTCGCCAACGTCCGAAATGAGGTCGGTTGCAGTCATTGCCAATCTCCAAGATATATCGGACCGTAGCATGGAATCGCCATTGTCAGCACTGCCCGTAGCGATGCGGTGATCGACGGCGAAATCGCGCCATAGAGGGCAATCAGCGCCTAGTTGTGAATTCATAAAGATTGCCAGAACTATCCCGAGGTGATTCAACGCTCTGAGAAGGAACTTTGGATGGGACGATATGATCTTAGCGAGATAGAGTGGCGGGTCATCGAACCGCTGCTGCCGAACCGGTATGGACCATACACAACCGTCCACAACCGCTATAACCGACGGGCGAAAGCCGGTGTTCGGCTGCGCATCTTCGAAGCACTGGCAGCGACCTCGCCGCATCGCAGCCCGCTTCGACAAACTCGCCAGAAACTTCCTGGCCGCCGTCCTCATCGCATCAACCAGATTGTGGCTCAGAGCTTATGAGCTCCAGAACCTAATGGCGCGCGGAGAGCAATGAATCGGAGAACTCCGTTTACGCTATAGCCCTACAAAATGACGCCTCAAATTTGGCCGGAACCTGCTGAAATCACAGAAGGCTTCCGGCCGTTTCCTTTCTATTCGTATGTTTCTCGGGATTTGGCCGGACTATAACGCTACCATAGGCGAATTGAACGGGCGGCTCGCCCGATCAAGTTTCTCAAGTCGTCTGTCCGCCGTCTACCGTCAGGATCGCACCGGTGATGTGTCTCGCCGAGGGACTTGCCAGAAAAGTCACTGCGGCGGCGATGTCTTCCGGTGAGCCATAGCGGCCAAGCGGGCTCAGACTGCGCTGAAAGTCGGAAAACTCGCCATTGGCGGGGTTCATGTCTGTGTCGGTCGACCCTGGCTGGACCAGATTGACCGTGACATCGCGTGGTCCGAGTTCCTGGGCGAGGCCGCGCGTGAACGAGTGTAGAGCAGATTTGGTCATAAAGTAGAACGTGCCGGGATGTCCGACGATGCGCTCGGCGCCGGCAGAACCAATAGTGACAATGCGTCCGCCTGCGGTGAGGTGCGGAATGGCGGCCTGCGCTGCGAGCACAGGTCCACACACGTTGACGTCGAGCATCGCATCGATCATCTCCACGCTGATTTCGGCAGTCGACGCGTAAAGCGCGATGGCGGCATTGTTGACGAGAATGTTGAGGCCACCAAGCGCCTCGGCCGCCTCATTGACAGAGCGCTTGACCGCCGCCGGATCAGCGCTGTCCGCTTGGATGGCAACAGCCTTGCGTCCCTTACCCTCGATCGCCCGAACGACCCCAGCTGCACGATCGGCGGACCTCTCATAGGTGACTGCCACATCCGCGCCCTTTTCCGCGAGGGCGGTTGCGATCGCAGCGCCAATGCCACGTGACCCACCCGTCACGAGCGCGCGCTTTCCCGATAGTTCCATCATCGTCATAACCTTTCTGTAGTGTTCGATATAGAATTGTTAAAGTTATTGCGGTGAAGGGTCAATGAGTTTATGTAGTGATCGATGCAAAATTCTGACTTGAAGTCCGATGTCACCCCTACCACTACGCCCGCGCGTGGGCGGCCGCGCGCGTTCGATCGGGCCGCAGCGCTGGAGCAGGCAACCTGCCTGTTCTGGACCAAGGGTTTCGAAGCGACATCTATCGCCGATTTGACGCACGCAATGGGTATCGGTGCGCCCAGCCTCTACGCCGCCTTCCAGTCGAAGGAAGCGCTTTATGCCGAGGCGCTGCGCCACTATGTCGAGACCAATGAGGGATACGTTTG
This sequence comes from Rhizobium sp. AG207R, assembly GCF_027109195.1. Lineage (NCBI taxonomy): Bacteria > Pseudomonadati > Pseudomonadota > Alphaproteobacteria > Hyphomicrobiales > Rhizobiaceae > Rhizobium > Rhizobium sp. AG207R. Next base: position 43,816 of record NZ_JAEPVT010000017.1, on the reverse strand, counting down.
GGCCGGGTTTCACTCGGCTACAACCGCGCGCGATGCCGTCCGGTCCTTCCTCATGGATTCAGCCGCGGCGCTGACCGGCTGTGTCGCGGATATCCCCCGCGGTTGCATGGTGACGCTCTCGTCGGTCGGCAGCGAAGGTCACGTGGAGTTGGGCGAGTTGGTCCGCTCCGCGCGCGCCGTCACGCTCGAACGGCTATTGACCCGCCTCGACCAAGCGGTGGCCGAGGGCGAAATCCCAGCCTCAACCGACCTCCATGCACTCGCCCGCTTCGTCCAGACCGTTCAGAACGGCATGTCGATCCTGGCTCGCGACGGCGCAAGCCGCGCCGAGCTGGAAGCAGTGGCGGATGTCGCCATGGCGGGATGGGACGTCCGGACCGTCCGAGTACGGGAATGATGACGATTGATGTAGCTCTAGTGCGGTTAATGGCGGACAGGGAGGGATTCGAACCCTCGGTACGCTTTCACGTACACACGCGTTCCAGGCGTGCGCCTTAAACCACTCGGCCACCTGTCCTTTGGCGTTTCGCACCCGGTCAGGAAGCAAATCGTCGGAACGGCCGCGATATATACCGATGAATTCCTGGCAATCAACCCGAATCTGACAGATTTTTGACTTGTTGGCGCAAAACTCTGCATCTCCTCCCCATTGCGCTTATTTTGCACGCAACTTATCTAATGAAATAGATGAGGCGGCATAAGACCGGTCGGCCCGCGAAGGCTGAACATAGTGAGTATCGGGAGGAGTTTATGCGTTTCCTGTTGCGTTTTGCCAGCCTTGTCGCGCTGGTGGTGGCTGTGATCGCCGGCACCATCGATTCCATTCAGTCCGTTGCGGCTTCCGCCGTGGTCATGACCCCGATGGGCGATGCGTGGAACGATGTCAGCCCGTCGTCGCTCGCAAGCCTCCGCTCGATGATTGCCTATTATGTTCATCCCCGTTTCTATGACATGGCGATGCAATGGCTGCTGTTTCAGCCGGCCTTCGCCGTCTTCCTGGTGATTTCCCTGTTGCTGTGGATGGTCGCCTACAAGCGCCAGCCTGCAGCCGGCCGCTTCAGCGCGTGAGGGGTTCGGCGCGTGACTTTCGGCCTGTGCCATTCAGGGAATTGAATGGCGTCGGAAGGAATTGGCGGTGGCTCCATCGCAATGCGGCGAGCTGCAGAACTGGCGGTTGCGGAGAGCTGAGCGGCAGCTGTTCTGACCAATAAAATTGCAGTTTTGGCCCGAAATTGTTTAAAAAACGGGTCGTTTGGATGGGTTTTCACCAATTCCCACAAATCTTTACCAACTGAAAAATTTCTCGTGAATTTTTCGTGCAGCCATGCAAGGATGCGCGCCAGCTTGGCCTCGGGGGAGGCCGGCAGTTCCGCAGACTTGCCCGATCAACGGGCTTGCGGGAGGACCCAACAAGATAGAAACAATAGGGCTGCACCACATGAAAAAATCCCTTTTGACCCTTTTCGCCCTGGCTGCCATGTCGGCAACGGCGCTTGCGGCCGATATCAAGCCGGCAATCGTCTACGGAACCGGCGGCAAGTTCGATAAGTCCTTCAACGAAGCTGCCTATAACGGCGCTGAAAAGTTCAAGAAGGAAACCGGCATCGCTTACCGCGACTTCGAGCCGACGGGCGACACCCAGGGCGAACAGGCGCTGCGCAACTTCGCCAGCAAGGGTTTCAATCCGGTTATCGCCGTTTCTTTCGCCTGGACCTCCGCGCTGCAGAAGGTTGCTGCCGAATATCCGAAGACCGAATTCGTTCTGATCGACGATAGCCTCGATCTGCCGAACGTCCGCTCGGTCAAGTTCAAGGAAAACGAAGGCTCCTATCTCGCCGGTGTCATGGCCGCCATGGCTTCGAAGACCGGCAAGGTCGGCTTTGTCGGCGGCATGGACATTCCGCTGATCCGCAAGTTCGAATGCGGTTACGAGCTTGGCGCACGCGCCACCAATCCGAAGATCGAAGTCTTCCAGAACATGACCGGCACGACCGGTGCCGCCTGGAACGATCCGGTTCGCGGCGGCGAGCTCACCAAGAACCAGATCGACCAGGGCGCCGATGTTGTTTACGCGGCTGCCGGTGCCACTGGCCTCGGCGTGCTGCAGACGGCTGCTGACAACAAGAAGCTGTCGATCGGCGTTGACTCGAACCAGAACTACCTGCATCCGGGTTCCGTTCTGACGTCCGTCGTCAAGCGCGTCGACCTCGCAGTCTACAATGCCTTCAGCGATGCCAAGAACGGCAAGTTCACGGCCGGCACCCAGGAACTGGGCCTGAAGGAAGATGGCGTCACCGTCGCCATGGACGACAACAACAAGCCGCTCGTCACTCCGGAAATGCAGACTGCCGTCGACAAGGCGCGGACCGATATCGTCGCTGGCACCATCAAGGTCCACGACTATCTGACCGACAACGCCTGCCCGAAGAACTGATATGAATTAAGGGCGTATGACGGAGCAAAACGTCATACGCCCTTTTCTTATCCGGAAACCGGTTTCTGGAGCCCCTATAGTGAACCAAATCTCCGCCATCGAGCTCGTGGGCATCGACAAGAAGTTCGGTGCTGTCCACGCCAATAAAGATATCAACCTGACCGTCGCCAAGGGCTCGATCCACGGGATCATCGGCGAAAACGGTGCCGGGAAATCGACTCTGATGTCGATCATCTACGGCTTCTATCATGCTGATAGCGGCGAGATCCGCATCAACGGCAACCCGATCGCCATCCGCGACAGCCAGACGGCGATAGCAGCCGGTATCGGCATGGTGCACCAGCATTTCATGCTGGTCGACAATTTTACCGTCCTCGAAAACGTCATGCTGGGCGCCGAAGGCGGCGCACTTCTCGCCAAGGGCGTTGCGGCCGCGCGCGCCGAGCTCAACCGGCTGGAGAAGGATTACGGCCTGGAAGTCGATCCGGACGCCTTGATCGAGGAGCTTCCCGTCGGTCAGCAGCAGCGCGTCGAAATCCTGAAGGCGATGTATCGCGGCGCCGAGATCCTCATTCTCGACGAACCCACCGGCGTTCTGACTCCGGCCGAAGCCGACAATCTCTTCCGCATCCTCCGCGTGCTTCGCGATCAGGGCAAGACGATCATTCTCATCACCCACAAGCTGCGCGAAATCATGGCGATCACCGATACGGTATCAGTCATGCGCCGCGGCGAGATGGTTGCCACCCGTAAGACGGCGGAAACCACTGTCGAGGAGCTGGCCGAACTGATGGTCGGACGCCGCGTGCTGTTGCGTGTCGAGAAGGGCGCTCCCAATCCGGGCGAAATCCTGCTCTCGGTGCGCAATCTCACCGTCAAGGATGGCCGTGGCGTCACCATGGTCGACAATGTCTCCTTCGATGTCCGCGCCGGCGAGATCGTCGGCATCGCCGGCGTCGCCGGCAACGGCCAGTCCGAACTGCTGGAGGCGATCGCCGGTATCCGCAAGCCGGCTTCGGGCGAAATCCTTCTGCACGGCAAGCCGATCGGCAACGCCGATCCCGCAGCACTCCGTGACCTTGGCCTTGCCCATATTCCGGAAGATCGCCATCACATGGGCCTCGTCCTCAAGTTCGAGGAATATGAGAATTCCATGCTCGGCTATCATCGCGACCGCAAATACGGGCGCGGCGGCATGCTCGATCTCGACGCCATGCGCAAGGATGCGATCGAGAAGATTGAGAAATACGATATCCGCCCGCCCAACGCGCGGCTGAAAACCGCCAATTTCTCCGGCGGCAACCAGCAGAAGATCGTCGTTGCCCGCGAGATCGAGCGCGACCCGAGGGCGCTGCTAATCGGCCAGCCGACGCGCGGCGTCGATATCGGTGCCATCGAATTCATCCATCGCCGCATCATCGAGATGCGCGACGCCGGCAAGGCGATCCTGCTGGTGTCGGTGGAGCTGGATGAGATCCGTGCGCTTTCGGACCGTATCCTCGTCATGTTCGCCGGCCACATCGTCGGTGAAAAGTCGGCTGAGGCCGGTGAACAAACACTCGGCCTGATGATGGCCGGCATTGCCGCGTGAGGCGTATATGAGCACGGCTTCCGTTCCGCTCCCGAACTGGATCACCTACGGCCTGATCCCTCTTCTCAACCTGATTGTTGCCTTCCTGATTTCCGGCCTCGTCGTCTGGTTCATCGGCGAGAGCCCGCTCGATGCGCTCGTGCTGCTGCTGCAGGGTGCTCTCGGCAGCGGCGAAGGCATCGGCTTCACGCTGTATTATGCGACGAGCTTCATCTTCACCGGCCTTTCGGTCGCGGTCGCCATCCATGCCGGCCTGTTCAATATCGGCTCGGAAGGTCAGGCCTATCTCGGCGGTCTCGGCTGTGCCCTCGTGGCGCTGACACTTGACCGCTACGTGCCCTGGTACGTGACCATGCCGTTTGCTGTCATCGGCGCGGCGATCTTCGGGGCGCTCTGGGCCTTCATCCCGGCCTGGCTTCAGGCCAAGCGCGGCAGCCACGTCGTCATCACGACGATCATGTTCAACTTCATCGCATCGGCGATGATGAACTTCCTGCTGGTGCATGTGCTGATTGTGCCCGGCAAGATGGCTCCCGAGACCCGCACCTTTCTGGAGGGCGGCCAGCTGCCGAAGCTCGGCTGGTTGATGGATCTGTTCGGCTCGACCATCGGTGCTGCGCCGCTCAACGTCTCCTTTCTGATCGCGCTCGTCATGTGCTTCCTCGTCTGGGTGCTCATCTGGCGCACCAAGCTCGGCTATGAAATGCGCACGCTGGGCCTCAGCCCCACCGCTGCGGTCTATGCCGGCATTCCCTATGCCCGCACGGTCATCATCGCCATGCTGCTTTCCGGCGGCCTTGCCGGCATGATGGCGCTTAATCCCGTCATGGGCGCTTCCGCGCGTCTGCAGGTGGAGTTCGTGCTCGGTGCAGGTTTCGTTGGCATTGCCGTGTCGCTGATGGGTCGCAATCATCCACTGGGCATCATCGTGGCGGCGATCCTGTTCGGCATTCTCTATCAGGGTGGCGATGCGCTCTCTTTCGACATGCCGAACATCACGCGCGATATGATCGTGGTGATCCAGGGTCTCGTCATCCTGTTTGCCGGTGCGCTCGAATATATGTTCCGACCTGCGCTTGTGCGCATCTACCAGACATTCGCCAGGACGTGAGGATCGGACGATGGATTATTATGATCTTCTCATCAGCATATTGGGCTCGACCATCCGCCTGTCGATTCCGTTGATTTTCACAGCGCTGGCAGGCCTGTTTTCCGAGCGTGCCGGCATCTTCGATATCGGGCTTGAAGGCAAGATGCTGGCTTCGGCCTTCGCTGCGGCCTGCGTCGCCTCGATCAGCGGCTCGCCGTGGGCAGGTCTTGGCGCCGGTGTTCTCGTCTCCGTCCTCGTCGGTCTGCTGCACGGTTTTGCCTCGATCACCAATCGCGGCAACCAGATCGTCTCGGGCGTCGCGATCAACTTCCTGATGGCCGGCCTGACCATCGTTCTCGGTCAAGCCTGGTTCGGTCAGGGTGGCCGCACGCCGACTCTGCCTGCTACCGCCCGCTTTTCCGGTATCACCCTGCCGGGCGCTGATGCCCTTCGCGACGTTCCGTTCATCGGGCCGCTCTATGCGAATGTCATCTCGGGCAACAATATCCTGACCTATCTCGCCTTCCTCACGGTGCCGATCTCCTGGTGGATCCTCTATCGCACCCGCTTTGGTCTGCGGCTGCGTGCGGTCGGTGAAAATCCGGGCGCGGTCGATACCGCCGGCATCTCGGTCGAATGGCTGCGCTATCGCTCCCTGATCGTTGCCGGCATTCTCTGCGGCTTCTCCGGCACCTATCTCGCCATTGCCCAGTCGGCGGCCTTCATCAACAACATGTCGGCGGGCAAGGGCTATATCGCTCTCGCCGCCCTGATCTTCGCAAAATGGAAGCCGGTGCCGGTCATGTTCACCTGTCTTCTGTTCGGCTTCCTCGATGCCTTCGCCAATTTCATGCAGGGCAAGGCGGTTCCAGGCATTGGCGAGGTGCCGGTACAGATTTTCCAGGCGCTGCCCTATATCCTCACCTGCATCCTGCTTGCAGGCTTTATCGGCGTCGCCAAGCCTCCGAAGGCCGGTGGCGTGCCCTATACCAAGGAGCGCTAAACCCATGTCGCATGATCTGTTCGAGGCCGCGCGTGGCGCGATGGCTTTCGCGCATGCTCCCTATTCGAAATTCCCGGTCGGCGCGGCGATCCGCGCCGAGGACGGCAAGATCTATATCGGTGCCAATATCGAAAATCTCTCCTTCCCGCAGGGCTGGTGTGCCGAACCGACGGCGATCGGCCAGATGATCATGGGCGGTGCCAAGAAAATCGTCGAGATTGCCGTCATCGCCGAGAAACTGCCGCTCTGCCCGCCTTGCGGCGGCTGCCGGCAGAAGATCGCCGAATTTGCCAGCAAGGAGACGCGCATCTATCTTTGCGACGAAACCGGCGTGAGGAAGACCATGACCATGGACGAGATGCTGCCCTTCAGCTTCGAAACGGAGGTGCTCGGATGAGCGCGGCCGTCGATATCCTCACCGAGAAGCTCGGCGAATTGAAGCCGCGCTATGGCATCATCCTGGGCTCCGGCCTCGGCTCTCTCGTGGATGAGGTCAAAGAGGCGCTGCGCATTCCCTATGCCGACCTGCCCGGCTTCCCGGTCAGCGCCGTATCAGGCCATGCCGGTACGCTGGTCGCAGGCAAGCTCGGCGATGTCCCGGTCATCATGCTCTCCGGTCGTGTGCATTATTATGAAAAGGGCGACGCCAATGCCATGCGCCAGCCGATCGAAACCCTGAAAGCGCTTGGCGTCGACACGCTGATCCTGACGAACTCGGCCGGATCGCTGCGGGAAGAGATGCCGCCGGGATCGGTGATGCAAATCACCGATCACATCAACTATTCCGGCATGAACCCGCTGATCGGCGAGGAAAGCGACAGGCGCTTCGTCGGCATGACGAGCGCCTATGATACCGACCTCATCATGCGCATGCGCAAGGCGGCGGAAAAGGCCGAGATCAAGCTTTCGCACGGCGTCTATATGTGGTTTTCCGGCCCGAGCTTCGAAACGCCGGCAGAGATCCGCATGGCGCGCATCCTTGGCGCCGATGCCGTCGGCATGTCGACGGTGCCGGAAGTCATCTTGGCGCGTCTTTTCGGTTTGAGGGTTGCCGCTGCCTCCGTCATCACTAACTATGGTGCTGGCATGACCGGCGGAGAGCTCTCGCATGAAGAGACGAAAGACATGGCTCCGGTCGGCGGCGCACGCCTTGCCGCCATCCTGAAAGAAATGATCGCGGATGAAGGAGACTCAGAATGACGGGCCATTCCCTGAGAGAAACGGCAGCCGTTGCGCTTTCCCTTCTCGACCTGACCAATCTCAAGGATGACTGCACGCCGGCGCAGATCGAGGCGCTGTGCGCCCGCGCGCAATCCCCCTATGGCAATACGGCCGCCATCTGCATCTGGCCGCGCTTCGTCGCGCAGGCGCGCGGCATTCTCGGCACCGATCATGCCATGAAGATCGCGACCGTGGTGAATTTCCCCAGCGGCGATATGGAGGTGGCCGATGTGGCCGCCGAAGCGCGCGAAGCGATTGCCGATGGCGCCGACGAGATCGATCTGGTCATTCCTTATCGTGCCTTCCTGGCCGGCAATGAACAGGCCGTCACCGATATGGTCGCCGCCGTGCGGGCAGAATGCAAAGGCCCGGTGCTTTTGAAGACCATCCTCGAAACCGGCGAAATCAAGGATACCGCGCTGATCCGGCGCGCGTCGGAACTTGCGATCGACGCTGGCTCCGATTTCATCAAGACGTCCACCGGCAAGGTTGCTGTCAACGCGACGCTCGAGGCTGCCGACATCATGCTGCGGGCCATCCGCGCCAGCGGTCGCAAGGTCGGCTTCAAGCCTGCCGGCGGCATCGGCTCCGTTTCCGATGCGGCGCTTTATCTGAGTCTTGCCGAGACCATCATGGCACCAGATTGGGCCATGCCGTCGACCTTCCGCTTCGGTGCATCGAGCCTGCTCGACGATATTCTGAACGTACTGGCCGGCGGCGAGTCCAAGACGGCATCGTCAGGCTACTGATCCATGATCCCGCAGGAGATCATCCGCCGGAAGCGTAACGGCGCCACCCTCTCGGCCGCCGATATCGATGCGTTTATCGGCGCATTGGGGCGTGGCGAACTGGCGGAAAGCCAGATCGGCGCCTTTGCCATGGCCGTCTGGTTTCGCGGCATGACGCGCGAGGAGACGGTGGCGCTGACGCTGGCCATGGCCCGCTCCGGCGATACACTCTCCTGGGACGGCATCGGCAGGCCGATCGCGGACAAGCACTCGACCGGTGGTGTCGGCGACAACGTCTCACTGATGCTGGCGCCCATTGCGGCCGCCTGCGGCCTCGCCGTGCCGATGATTTCCGGCCGTGGTCTCGGGCATACTGGCGGCACGCTCGACAAGCTGGAATCCATCCCCGGTTACGGGATCACGCCGGATGCGGCCCGTTTCCGCAAGGTCGTCGAAGAAGTCGGCTGCGCCATCATCGGCCAGACCGGCGCGCTGGCCCCCGCGGACGGCAAACTCTATGCGGTGCGCGATGTGACCGCGACCGTCGATTCCGTACCGTTGATTACAGCGTCCATTCTGTCGAAGAAACTGGCGGCCGGGCTGGAAACGCTGGTGCTCGACGTCAAGATCGGCAGCGGCGCCTTCATGACTTCGCTAGAAGAGGCCGAGACGCTGGCGCGCTCTCTGGTGGAGGTGGCGAACGGCGGCGGGGTCAAGACTTCGGCTCTGATCACCGACATGAACCAGCCTTTGGCCGATGCGGCCGGCAACGTGGTCGAGCTTCAGAATTGCCTGGATTTCCTGAAGGGCAACAAGGCGGGCACGCGGCTCGAAACGGTCGTCCTTGCCTTTGCATCCGAAATGCTCGTTCAGGCCGGCATTGCCGCGAACGTTGGCGAAGCGGAGGGCAGGGCGCGCGAGGCTTTGGCATCCGGCAAGGCGGCGGAAATCTTCGGCCGCATGGTGCACGCGCTTGGCGGCCCTGCAGATCTGCTGGAACATCCGGATCGCTATTTGGCGAGTGCGCCGATTCAAAAGCCGGTTCTCGCCGTGGCCGATGGCTGGCTTGGCGCCTGCGATGCGCGCGGGATCGGCATGAGCGTCATCGATCTCGGCGGCGGTCGCCGTCGTCCGCAGGACAGGATCGATCATCGCGTCGGCTTTAGCGACATCCTGCCGCTCGGCACGAAGGTGAGCAAAGGTGACCGCATCGCCACCGTACACGCGGCGGACGAGGCAAGCGCGGAGAAGGCAGTGGCCGATCTTTCGGCCAACTATCGCCTTATGGAGGCGGCGCCGGCTTTGTCGCCCGTCATCCTCGGCAGGATCTGACGGACGCAGCCAGATAGGCGTAAGCGGCGCCCATGAGGTGGATTGTCTTACTGCTTCAGCACCAAATTGCCGTTCTGAACCCCGAAAGAGTTCAGCTTCTTCATGAAGCTCATACCGATCAGCGTCGTACCGAGCGCACTGTCCTTCGCCACCACGGCATCGACATTGCGAACGCGGATCGTCCCGATTTCCAGACGATCGAGTTTGATGTAGGCGACTTTGGAAGCGCCATTCGCGGTCTGGGCCGTGTAGCGATAGTCGAGATCGACGCCGCTGAAGCCGAGGCTGCGCGCCGTGCTCTCGTTCATTGCCACATAGGTCGCGCCGGTATCGATCATCCCGTGCACGGCGCGGCCGTTGATGGTGAAATCGCCTTCATAGTGACCGCCCGCATTGGCGCGCAGCTGAACGCTGCCATAGGAAACGGGAGCTTCCGCCTTCGGTGGAGCAAGCGAAACCGCTTCGACCGGTGCGGGTTTCGCGGCATGTTCGCTATAGCTGCTTACCAGCATCGGCACCTGGGTCGCCGCAACGGCGATGACACCGGCAAAGGCAAGAACACGAACGAGCATCGGCAAGGCCCCTCCTGTGGGCCATGCCATCTATAGGCCAAATGTGCTGAAAGGACGCTAATGCAATCAATAAAAAGCCCGACAGTTGAATAACTGCCGGGCTTCCTAAAAAGTATTAGAGCGGATTTACTTCGTGCCGTACATACGGTCGCCGGCATCGCCGAGACCGGGCACGATATAGCCCTTCTCGTTGAGATGGCTGTCGATGGCGGCGGTGAAGACCGGCACATCCGGATGTGCCTTGCGGAAATTGGCGATGCCTTCGGGAGCCGCCAGCAGGCACAGGAAGCGGATATTGTGGGCACCGCGCTCCTTCAGCTTCTCGATCGCGGCAATCGAGGAGTTGCCTGTTGCCAGCATCGGATCGACGACGATGATCAAGCGCTCTGAGATATCCTCGGGCGCCTTGAAGTAATATTCGACCGGCTGCAGCGTTTCGTGATCGCGGTAGACGCCGATGTGCGAGACGCGGGCTGAAGGCACCAGGTCGAGCATGCCCTCGAGCAGGCCGTTTCCGGCGCGCAGGATCGAGGCGAAGACCAGCTTCTTGCCCTCGAGGATCGGCGCATCCATCGGCTGCAGCGGCGTCTCGATGGTCTCGATGGTCAGTTCGAGGTCGCGCGTCACTTCGTAACAGAGCAGCGTCGAAATCTCGCGCAGCAGCCGGCGGAAGCTTCCCGTCGACGTGTCCTTCTTGCGCATGATTGTGAGCTTGTGCTGCACAAGCGGGTGATCGATGACAGTGACGCCGTCCATGGTTTCAGCCTTCCAGTAATTCCGTGATATGAGATGGTTCTTCCACGGAAATCGCCTCTGGTGCAAGAAAATAGGGAAAAACTCCCGATATCATCCCCAAACTCATGCCGCAGACAACGGACGGGCCCGCTCGATTCGTTCGCGCTCGTGCGGAGAGTGCATGACATCCCACAGGTCATTGCGCCGTTGCACGTTCAGCCAGAATTCCGGGCTATTGCCGAACACACGAGCAAGGATAAGCGCCGTTGCAGCCGTCACGCCGCGGCGATTATTGCATAGTTCATTCACATGCTTGCGCTGGACGCCCATGGCTTCGGCCAACGCACTTTGCGTCAGACCCATGGGCTCCATGAATTCTTCGACCAATATTTCGCCGACACTTGCCGGCTTACGTTTTGTCATCAACATCGCAATTGCCCTACCGATAGCTATGGTCGTCCAGATAGATGTCCGCCGCTTCGCCACGACCACCATCCCATCGGAAGATAAGCCGCCATTGCTTGTTGACACGGACAGAGCAAAAACCCTCGAGATTGCCGCGCAATTTCTCGAAATGATTGCTGGGAGGGATCCGTAGATCTTGGTCCGTCACCGCATCATCAATCATCTGGAGCTTACGAAACAGCGGCTATCCAGATCAGACGGTATTTTCTTCGAGTGTACATCTTCGACAAAAAAATCACGCAGCCACTCATCTCGAAAGCTTACGATCATCCTTGGTTCCGGTATGAGTTAATGTACCGCCCTATGGTGCATTTTTCAATTCTGAGCGTTGATTACTTTAATCTCGCCAGCAGCGTCGCCCGCGTCGCCTCGTCCACGAACGCCGCTTCGATCGCCGTGCGGGTCATGGCATCGATCTCGTCGTCGCTAAAACCGAAGGCTGACGACGCCAGCTCGTATTCGCGCTTCAGCGATGTGTGGAAGAAGGGCGGATCATCGGAGCTTATCGTCACCTTCACGCCGGCGTCACGCAGCCTGCGCAGTGGGTGCGATTGGAAGTCCGGGAAGACGTTGAGTGCAACGTTGGAGCCGGGGCAGACTTCCAGCACGGTGCCGAGATCGGCAAGGCGCTTGACGAGATCCATATCCTCGATGGCGCGCACGCCATGGCCGATACGCTGGGGGCGCACCAGATCCACCGCGTCGGCGACGCTAAAAGCGCCGCAGACCTCGCCGGCATGGATGGTTATGCCAAGTCCCGCCTCGCGGGCTATATCGAAGGCGCGGGCGTAATCGGCGACGCGGCCCATGCGCTCCTCGCCGGCCATGTTGAAGCCTGTTATCAGCGGATTGTCGCTCTTGGCGGCATATTCCGCCGCCTTCATGACGCGCTCAGGCCCAAAGTGGCGTTCGCCGGTTACGATCAGCCGAGCCTCGATGCCGGTCTTTGCCTTGGCGGCACGGATGCCGGCGGAAACGCCTGCCATATAGGCGTCGGCGCCGAGGCCGATGCGATCGCCATGATCGGGCGAAACGATGAGCTCGCTATAGATCGTGCCAATGCCGGCCAGCTCTTCCAGATAGGTCTCCGTCAGCAGCGCATAGTCTTCCTCGGTGCGATAGACTTCTGAAACCTTGTCGTAGCAGAGGAGGAATTCGGCAAAATCCTTCCAAAGGTAAACACCGTCCTTGAGGAAGGCGCTGGTGTCTACCCCGTATTTCTCTGCTTGTGCGAGCGTCAATGCCGGTGGAGCTGCGCCTTCCAGATGGCAATGCAGTTCCACTTTCTTCAAATGCGATGTCAAAGGAAGCTCCTCCCGTGCGGCCCTGCCGCAATTCCCAGATGTTTCGCAACCGTTTCGCCGATATCGGCATAGGTCTGACGGACGCCAATGGAACGGGATCGAATACCTGGCCCGTAAGCCATGACGGGCACGCGCTCGCGTGTGTGATCCGTGCCGCGCCAGGTCGGATCGCAGCCGTGATCGGCGGTCAGGATGACGAGATCGCCCGCCTTCAGCTTCTTGTGCACTTCAGGCAGCCGCGCGTCGAATGCCTCGAGTGCTGCGGCATAACCCGGCACGTCGCGGCGGTGACCATAGACCATGTCGAAATCGACGAAATTGGTGAAAACCAGATCACCATCCTCGGCTTCGTCCATGGCCTTCAGCGTCGCATCCATCAGTGCCATGTTGCCATTGGCCTTGATGACCCTGGAAATGCCCTGATGGGCGAAAATATCGCCGATCTTGCCGACGGCATGCACCGTGCGCTCTGCCTTGACGAGACGATCGAGCAGCGTCGGCTCAGGCGGCAGCACAGAGAAATCGCGGCGGTTTCCGGTCCGCTCGAAGGTCGCTGCTGTCTCGCCGACGAAGGGGCGGGCAATGACGCGGCCGATATTGTGAGAATCGAGCAGGGTGCGCACGATCTTGCAGAGGCCGATCAGCCGATCGAGCCCGAAATGCTGTTCGTGTGCTGCAATCTGGAAGACGGAGTCCGACGAGGTGTAGCAGATCGGCTTGCCGCTACGTATGTGCTCTTCGCCAAGCTTGGCGATGATATCCGTGCCGGATGCATGGCAATTGCCGAGAATCCCTGGCAGATCGGCGGCTTCGCAGATGGCCTTCACCAGCTCCGGCGGAAAGGCATCGCCCTCTGCCGGAAAGTAACCCCAGTCGAACATGACCGGCGTACCGGCGATCTCCCAATGACCCGATGGTGTATCCTTGCCGCGCGAGGTTTCGCTGGCGCAGCCATAAAGGCCGTAGAGTTTTTCCGGCAGAGGCATGCCGGCGGGATAATTGCCCGTCGCCGCCTTGGCGATCTCCAGCAGGCCGAGGCCGGACATGATCGGCAATGTCAATGGACCCTGACGCAGGCCTTCGCGATCGGCCGCACCAGCGGCGCAGAACTCGGCGATATGGCCAAGCGTATCGGCGCCCTCGTCACCATAGCTTGCCGCATCCGGGCCGCCGCCTACACCGAAAGAATCCAGAACGAAGAGAAAGGCGCGCGCCATAGATCACCCGATAGAATGCCGTCACCCGGCAGGTCTTCCGGGTTATTGGACGTCACCCATATAACGGAGGCATCGACTTGGCAATTTTCCGTTTGGAAGCACCCGTCAGGCGCCTTTCCTCGGCGTTTTCAGCAATCGCTGCAGCTGATCGAAGTGCCGACGCGCTGCCGGTAATAATATTGCCGGCTGATGGTGATCTGGTTTGTGCCGCTTGGCAGGAAATTGGCACCGAAGCTGAGGAGCTGATAGGGCAGGGCAAGCTCGCTACGGACGAGGAATGTGCTCGCCTGGTTCATGTTGGCCGGCACCGTGACCGTGGAGCCTGGTGTATACGGTCTGGTTCCGTCCTGCGCCCAGGACCAGGCGACGGTCGCCTTGCCGGCCGTGTCGATCGCAATGCCGGTGATCTTCAGCGTCAGGCCCGTCGTGCTATAGGGCGCGAAGATCGCGCCGGCAACGGAAGGCATGCCCGCAAGCACGGACTTGGTGACAGACGGCTGCTGCGAGACGATGTCCGCGATGGAACCTGCAGAACGGCTGGCACGTTTCGAGGCATTGAGGCCGACGGTAAGCTCGAATGCACCGAGATAAAGCATCAGCAATACGGGAAAAAGAATGGCGAATTCGATCGCGCCGACGCCATCTTTGTCGCGAGCGAAGCGTCTTAGTATGCCAAGGCGCGTACTTTCTTTCCCGATCATGCTCTTGAGGCCGCTCACGGATAATTCTCGTTCTGAAAGGCTGCGGTTGCGACGATGAGATAGACCGACGCCGAGCCGTCGGTTGGATGCACGTTGGTAAGATAGGGGCGCAGCAGATCCGTTATGATCTGCCAGCGATAATAGGCGCGCACCATGTTCAGCGACTTGGCGCCGCCGGGTGTAAAAGTGAATCCGGTGGTGCTGAGATCGGAATAAGGATCGGTCGACGACTTGCGGGGGATCGTCGTCGGCATGGATGCGAAGCTCGAATAGCTCTCCACATCGAGATAGAGGTTCGCCGGCGTCTGTACTTCGGTGGAGGAGCAGGTAATGAGCACGGAAATCTGATTGCAGAATGCCTGTCGGAACTGCTGCGAAGTTGTATTGGCTGCCGTAATCTGTCCCGTCCGGATCTGGCGCGACAGAGTATCGACGGCGTTTGAGACGACTTGCTCCGCGGTAAAGGCGACGAAGGTTTCGATGATCGCAAAGACGATCAGAAAATAAGGGATCGCAAGCAGGGCAAATTCGATCGCTGCTGTCCCGTCCCGAGAACGCAGGAATTCACGCAAGCTGCTTCGGGCACTGCGACGTGCGCGGCCTGTATTGGCGTGAGGGGTATTATCTGGCGTCATGGGAAGTCCGCGGCGATTTACACGCGGACGACACTAGAATTGCTTTCTTGATAATCCGTTTCTCTTCTCTCTTCATATTTAGAGGAAACAAGGATTATCGTTTGCTGCTCAATTCTTTGAAAGTACTTTAGAATATTTGAGTTATCGAATGTTTCTATTGTCCGGCTGCAGCCGTTGGGGTCGTCGTCGTATTGTTCTGCTGGGCATGCTGTTCGCAATTGGGCGTGCATGACAGCACGGCGCGATCCGTCTGGCGGAAGACACGGACCGTATTGCCTTCGTCGATCGATACCAGGATCTGCTCGTCCACGATGGCATTGCCGTCGGTATCGAGCAGGATGATATTCGTCGTCCCGAAGCTGCGGCCGGTCAGTACGATGGTTTTCGGATCGGCGACCGTGGCATCGGCGACTTGCGAATTGCCGACGATGACCTTGCTGACAGGGCGGTCCAGCTTCAATACGCGCGCGTGATCCATATAGACGCGCAGCATGCTTTCTCCGGCAGCGTGGGAAAGCTGCGGCATCATGCCGGCCATGGCGACAATGCCGGCAAGGAATGCTGTTCTGCCGCCGATTGGCATGGCTTGGCCTCTTGGAAAGCTATGGCGAAAAGAATTTCCCGATAGAATGAGAAAGAATGGTGAATGAACGATTAAGCTCGCCTTCTGTCATGTAATTATGGCGCAGATGTCCCATGCGGACCCTCCTCGTCGCCTTCTTCCGCAGATCGTGTATTAATTCGAGACGAATCGTATATCGTACTAATATTCATACATCTAATAATTTCTATTTGGCTGAAGATTTTCTTTAAAAACGCACAGAAGAACATGCAAGTCACATTAACTATTCTATTTTCGCTTTTGTATTTACTGCACATTAACCTAATTCTTTAAAGCGATGGAAACGGCGGGAAGCTACCGTGCAACTCATCCGATCAACGGCAACAGTTGGCGGACGTGCTGTCAACAAAGTGGAGTTAAACTTATGTCCAAGCTTTTTTCGCGTTTCCTGAAGGATGAATCCGGCGCGACCGCAATTGAATACGGCCTGATCGCCGCCCTGATCTCGGTCGCCATCATCACCGGCGCGACGACCCTCGGTAGTACATTGAACACCACCTTTCAGAATATCTCGAACCACATGACTAATGCTGCTGCGGTCAACAAATAAGCCCAGTATATATTTAGTGCAGATTCTTGGCGAAAACCGCTCGGTATAGTGAGCGGTTTTCGATGTTTTTACTTTCGCAATAGGCGATGTATCTTCAATGATTGAAGCTTCAACATTGTTAATATTTCCGCTCTGCATGTCGATCGCGGCGATCTCCGATCTTCTGACGATGACGATCCCCAATCGCGTTTCACTGGCACTCGCACTCGCATTTCTGGTACTCGCGCAGATCTTCGGCTTGTCGTTTTCGGAAATCGGTATTCATTTCGCCGGTGCCATCGCCGTCTTCCTCGCCTGCTTCGCACTGTTCGCATTAAATGTCATGGGCGGCGGTGACGCCAAGCTCCTGGCCGCGGCCGCGCTTTGGTTCGGCTTTGATGCATCCCTCCTAGAGTTCTTGATCTACGTAGCCTTTATCGGTGGGGCGTTGACGGTTTTGATCATCTTGCTCCGCTCGCAGGCCAACACGATTTTGGCCATTGGTCTTCCTCTGCCGAACTCTCTGGTGATCGCGAAGAAAATTCCTTACGGCATCGCGATCGCGATTGCTGGCATTCTCGCCTTTCCATCTTCACCGGTGTTGATTGCGGCGACGCGCGCCTTGGCTTGAGTCGACTAGTAAAAACAAACTCGCACATATACATTTTCTAATATACACCAAGTAATCATGGTTAAATAACAATAAATGTAACCAGCCATTAACCATAATTACACCAATTATCGGTCATTCTGCAGGGCGAAGAATCCTGTTCCTCAAGGAATGACCATGAAACCCGCTCGCATAATGATACTCGCAGTGGCAGCCGTCGCGGCCGGGATGGCCGGTCTGCTCGCAATGCGCCTGGCTGGTTCGCGCGATATCGTTCCCCAGCAGATTGCGGCGGTGGTGGAGAAGGAGGCGACGATCAATGTCCTCGTTGCCGGTGCCAATCTGCCCGTCGGTTCGCGTCTGAACGAGCAATCGATCCATTGGATGCCCTGGCCGGAAAGCGGCATCGTCAAAGGTCTCATCACTGAACGCGAGCGCCCTAATGCGTTGAAAGATCTGACCGGCGCGGTTGTTCGCCTGCCGATCTTCGAGGGCGAGCCGATCCGCGAGGAAAAGGTCGCCGATTCCAACAGCCGTATCCTTTCTTCGTTGCTACCGGCGGGCAAGCGCGCCGTCGCCACCGAGATTTCCGTCGCCACCGGCGCAGGCGGTTTCATCCTTCCGAATGACCGCGTCGATGTCATCATGGTGCGCAAGGGTTCGCAGCAGCAGCTCGTCACCGAAACCGTGCTCAGCAACGTTCGCGTTCTGGCGGTCGATCAGCAGATCGAGGAAAAGCAGGACGGAAGCAAAGCCGTCGTTGGGGCAACCGCGACGCTGGAGCTGACGCCGGACCAGACGAAGGTCCTGGCGGTCGCGCATCAGATGGCCGATCGCCTGACGCTGGCACTGCGCTCCGTTGCCGACGCGCAGCAACCCGATACGACGGCCGCCGATTATCTGCTGGCCGGGGACAATGGCGGCAGCATGATCCAGGTCATCAAATCGGGAGCGATCGTGACCGACGGCCCCAGCGGGCCGAAACCGCAATGAGAAGGGGCGAGACCATGTTAAAGACAAGCAAGAAAGCCAGCCTCCCCCTTGCCGTAAGCCTCTCCTTCTCGGTTGCCTTTGCCGGCCTGCCCTTGGCAGATGTTCCGGCCTTTCTGCGCACGCCCACAGCTTTTGCAGGCGGCTCGGACAGTATCGTCACAATAGCCGGCCTCGGCACCAAGCGCACTTTGAAGCTTGGTCTCAACAAGGCGCTTGTCGTCGATCTGCCCGCCGACGCCCATGACATCCTTGTCTCCGATCCCAAGATGGCCGATGCGGTGACGCGGACCTCGCGCCGCATCTACCTTTTCGGCAAGACGGTCGGCCAGACCAACATCTTCATCTTCGGCGCCGACGGCAAGGAGATCGTCAGCCTCGATCTCCAGATCGAGCGCGATATTGCTGGCCTGCAGGATAATATCAAGCGCTTCATCCCGGACTCCGATATCAACGTCGAGATCATCTCCGACAACATCGTCCTCACCGGCATCGTGCGCACGCCGCAGGATTCGATCCGCGCACAGCAGCTCGCCCAAGCCTTCCTGAAGGGCGGCGAAGCGACGACACGAAACCAGACCGCCTCCGGCAGCGGCGACAACAACGCAGTCGCCATTTTCGCCGAAGGGCGGCAGACCTCGCAGATCGTCAACATGCTGCAAATCGAAGGCGAGGATCAGGTGACGCTCAAGGTGACCGTCGCCGAAATCAAGCGCAGCGTCCTGAAGCAGATTGGTTTCGACAACCTGGTCAGCAATTCCTCCGGCCTCGGCGTCGCTCAACTCGGCAATATCGGAAACAGCGGAACCACGAATTTCCTGGGAGTAAACGGCGATCCCACAAACGCCACCGGCGCGGGTGGTATCTCGACACTCTTCAAATATGCGCTCGGCAAATACAATATCAGCACCTATCTGAATGCTCTCGAGCAGGCAGGTGCCGTGCGCACCTTGGCGGAGCCGACATTGACCGCCATTTCCGGACAGGCTGCTACCTTCAATTCCGGTGGTCAGACGCTCTATTCCACGACCGACAAGGACGGCAACACGACGATTACGCCCTATACCTATGGTATTACGCTGGCCTTCACGCCTGTGGTCCTGGCCGGTGGCCGCATCAGCCTGCATGTGCAGACCCAGGTCTCGGAACCGGTCGCATCGTCATCCACCCCGACCTACAACCAGCGTGCCGCCAATACTTCGGTCGAGCTGCCATCCGGGGGATCGATCGCGCTTGCCGGCTTGCTGAGCGATAACGTGCAGCAGACGACCTCGGGAACGCCGGGTGCATCGAAGATTCCGATCCTGGGTGCCCTGTTCCGTCAGAAGAGCTTCCAGCGGGATGAGAGCGAGCTTGTGATTATCGCGACACCCTATCTCGTGCGCCCCGTAGCGCGCGACAAGCTTGCTCGCCCCGACGACAATTTTTCTCCGACGAACGATGCCGGTGTCTTCTTCATGAACCGGGTCAACAAGATCTACGGCCGCAAGGATGGTCCGCCGGTCGCCGATGCCGATTTCCACGGCACAGTCGGCTTCATCTACAAGTGAAGAGCGGGATCATGACGCCAGCCTTTTCAACGAGGTCAACGAGAGAGCAAGAGATGGCCAGCCTCGAACGCAATACACCCGGCGGTGCCCGGCCTCGTTTTTCAAGATCGATGCTGATCCTCCCGACATTGGCGCTGATATCGGCCGTCAGCAGTTGCGCGGGCTCCCCAGATGGCATGACGACGAGCGCCATCAGGGATGACTATCGCCAACGGCATCCCATCGTGCTCACCGAAAAGGAGCATAGCGTCGATATACCGGTCGCGGCCAGTGACCGGCACCTGACAACAGGCATGCGCGATACGGTTCGCGGTTTCGTTCAGGATTATCGCGCCCATGCAAGTGGCACGGTGGAAATCCTGTCGCCGCGGCAATCGCCAAATGCCTTCGCCGCATCGGCGCTCAACTCACAAATCCGTCGGGAGCTGGTCACGAACGGTATTCCGTCGGCGCGAATCGTCAACAGCTATTACCCGGCGGGCGGCCCGGGCGATGCTGCGCCGATCCGCCTGCGCTTTACCGCAACGACGGCGGCCACCAACGCCTGCGGCCAGTGGCCGGACGATCTTTCCGACAACGCATTCGACAATCAGAACTATTATAATTTCGGCTGTGCGACCCAGCACAATCTGGCAGCGCAGGTCGCTAATCCGACCGATTTGATTTCGCCGCGCGCGATGACACCGATCGATGCCGATCAGCGCAGCAAGGTCATCAGCGATTATCGCAGCGGCTCAACTCCGACCAGCACGGCGACGGTCGGCGGCTTCGGTAGCGGAAATTGAACGCAAGAGGCTGGCGCAACGGGATGAGATCATGAACGCCATCGAATACGATATCGGCTCGACTGCCCCGGAAGCGGAGGAAGCTTCGCGCTCGGGCAACCTCGACAATCTGCGGCCGCTGCCGCGTATTTCCATACATGCTTTTTGCGAAAGCGAGCAGC
The DNA here is from genome assembly GCF_027109195.1 of Rhizobium sp. AG207R. Classification (NCBI taxonomy): domain Bacteria; kingdom Pseudomonadati; phylum Pseudomonadota; class Alphaproteobacteria; order Hyphomicrobiales; family Rhizobiaceae; genus Rhizobium; species Rhizobium sp. AG207R. The sequence goes on along the minus strand of NZ_JAEPVT010000017.1, from coordinate 23,541 downwards.
TGCAGCAGGTGATGGATCAGTGCGCCAACGATCGGCGCATGTCCAAGGTCAGCCTGCGGATCACCAGCGGCGGTGTGGCGGCTGCGGCGAACATGTTCGCCTCAGCGCCGACCCCAAACCTGATCATTCTGGAGACGCGCGCCAACCCACGCGGCCTCCTGGCGGAACTCGAACCGCTCGCTGCCGTCTGCGATCCGAGCACCAAGGTCATCATCGTCGGCTATCACAACGATATCGGTCTTTACCGCGAACTCATCCGCAACGGTATCTCAGAATATATCGTACAGCCGACCGATATGATCGATCTGATGACGGCGGTGGCATCGATCTTCATCGACCCCGATGCCGAACCGCTCGGCCGCAGCATTGCCTTCATCGGTGCCAAGGGTGGGGTGGGCGCATCCACCATCGCCCATAATTGCGCCTTCGGCATCTCCAGCCTCTTCTCGACCGAAACCATTCTCGCCGATCTCGATCTGCCCTACGGCACCGCCAATATCGATTTTGACCAGGACCCGGCTCAGGGGATAGCCGAGGCCGTCTATGCGCCGGAACGCCTCGACGAGGTCTTTCTCGACCGGCTCCTGACCAAATGCTCGCAGCATCTGTCGCTACTCGCCGCGCCCTCGATGCTGGACCGCGCCTATGATTTCGAAGGGCAGGCATTCCTGCCGGTGCTCGACGTTCTCCAGCGCAGCGCGCCGGTGGCGGTTCTCGACGTGCCGCATGTCTGGACGGAATGGACGCGTTCGGTGCTTGGTGCCGTAGACGAGGTCGTCATCTGTGCCGCGCCTGATCTTGCCAATCTGCGCAACGCCAAGAACCTGATCGACGCTCTGCGCAAGCTGCGGCCGAACGATAAGGCACCGCACCTCATTCTCAATCAGGTCGGCATGCCGAAGCGCCCGGAGATCAATCCTTCGGAATTCTGCGCGCCGCTGGAGACCGACCCGATCGCCATCATACCCTTTGACATCAACCTGTTCGGTAATGCCGCCAACAGCGGGCAGATGATCTCCGAGACTGATCCCAAGTCGCCGATTGCGGAAACTTTCTCGCAGATATCGCACATCGTTACCGGGCGTGTTGCTTTGAAGAAGGCAAGAAAGGGCGGTTTGCTTGGCCTTTTAAAGCGGAAGTAACCCTATGATTTCACATGGATTCCGAAAGCCAATCTTTCGTGAAAGCCATGCAGCAGCAGTAGAATTGGATCGAAGACATGTTTGGCAAGCGCGGAAGTGAAGGTCCTGCAAAGAGCGGCGGCGCAATGCCTCCGCCGGCACCGGCGCGTGCACCCGTTCCCGCTGGCGGGCCAACGGCGCCGGCTGTGCTGATAGAGCCGTCCCGTGATGCCGCGCAGCCACGTCAGCAGGTCGCTCCGCCGCCGATGCAGACGCCTAGCCGGCGTCGCGTGGCGCGCACCGAAGAATATTACGATACGAAATCGCAGGTTTTCTCCGCGCTGATCGATACGATCGATCTCTCGCAGCTCTCCAAGCTCGGTAACGAGGCGGCGCGTGAGGAAATCCGCGATATCGTCAACGATATCATCACGATCAAGAATTTCGCGATGTCGATCTCCGAGCAGGAGGAATTGCTCGAGGACATCTGCAATGACGTGCTTGGCTACGGTCCGCTGGAGCCGCTGCTCGCCCGCGACGACATCGCCGACATCATGGTCAACGGCGCCGGCCAGACCTTCATCGAAGTTGGCGGCAAGACCGTCGAATCCGAAATCCGCTTCCGCGACAATTCCCAGCTTCTATCCATCTGCCAGCGCATTGTCAGCCAGGTCGGCCGCCGCGTCGATGAATCGAGCCCCATCTGCGATGCGCGCCTGCCCGATGGTTCGCGCGTCAACGTCATCGCCCCACCGCTGGCGATCGACGGTCCTGCACTCACCATTCGTAAGTTCAAGAAGGACAAGCTGACGCTCGAGCAGCTCGTCCGCTTCGGCGCCATCACGCCAGAGGGCGCGACGCTTTTGCAGATCATCGGCCGCGTGCGCTGCAACGTCGTCATTTCAGGCGGTACGGGCTCGGGCAAGACGACGCTTCTGAACTGCCTGACCAACTATATCGATCGAGACGAACGCGTCATCACCTGCGAAGACACCGCCGAACTGCAATTGCAGCAGCCGCACGTGGTGCGCCTCGAAACCCGTCCGCCCAACATCGAGGGCGAGGGTGAGATCACCATGCGCGATCTCGTCAAGAACTGCCTGCGTATGCGCCCCGAACGCATTATCGTCGGCGAAGTGCGCGGACCCGAGGTCTTCGACCTGCTGCAGGCGATGAACACGGGTCACGACGGCTCCATGGGCACGATCCACGCCAATACGCCGCGCGAATGCCTGAGCCGCATGGAATCGATGATCGCCATGGGTGGTTTCAGCCTGCCGGCCAAGACCGTCCGTGAGATCATATCCAGCTCCGTCGACGTCGTCATCCAGGCTGCCCGCCTGCGTGACGGTTCGCGCCGCATCACCCAGATCACCGAGGTGATCGGCATGGAAGGGGATGTGATCATTACCCAGGATTTGATGCGCTACGAAATCGAGGGCGAGGATGCGAACGGCCGGATCATCGGGCGGCACGTCTCCACCGGTATCGGCAAGCCGCATTTCTGGGATCGTGCTCGCTATTATAACGAGGAGCGGCGTCTGGCAGCCGCCCTCGATGAGATGGAACAGAAGGCGCAATAGGGCTCGCGATGTTTGGTATCGATCCGATAGTGCTGCTGATTGTCCTGCTGACGGCGGTCTCAGCCGCCGCGGTCTGCTACGGCATTCTCTATTCACGGATCGAGACACAGAAAAAGGCCGATAGCCGGGTCAACCGGGTCAAGCAGGCTGAGACCGATCGCGTCAAGGTCAAGGCTGCGCGCGATCGCGTCCAGGAAATGTCCAAGCGGCGCAAGTCGGTGCAGGACACCCTCAAGGACCTGGAGCGGCGACAGAGCGAAAATACGAAGAAGAAGCAGTCGCTGAAGGCGCGTCTGGCGCAGGCCGGCCTGTCGTTGACGCCGTCGCGCTTCTACATCTTCAGCGTGCTCTTCGGTCTTTTCGTCATGCTGGTCTTTTTCATCGTCGGCGCGCCGCCTCTCGTCATTTTGGGAATGTTCTTTGCGTCTGCCTTCGGCCTGCCGCGCTGGGTCATAGGCTTTCTCATCAAGCGCCGGCAAGGCAAGTTCCTCGAAGAGTTTCCGAACTCGCTTGACCTCATCACGCGCTCGCTTCGCTCGGGCCTGCCGCTCAACGATGCAGTGCGGCTGGTGGCTGGCGAGGCGCGAGAGCCTGTCAAGACGGAGTTTCGGCGGGTGGTCGAGGCGCAGCAGGTCGGTCTTAGCATGTCGGACGCCTGCGCACGCATCGCGAACCATATGCCGCTGCAGGAAGTAAATTTCTTCTCGATCGTCATCGCCATTCAGGCGCAGGCGGGCGGCAACCTGTCGGAAGCCCTGGGCAACCTCTCGAAGGTGCTGCGCGAACGCAAGAAAATGAAGGCGAAGGTCAAGGCATTGTCGATGGAGGCCAAGGCATCCGCCGTCATCATCGGCGCTCTGCCCTTCATCGTGATGCTGCTCGTCTATCTGACGTCGCCGCAATACATGTTGATCCTGTTCACCGATCCGCGCGGCCATCTGATCTTGCTTGGAGCCGGCATCTGGATGTCGCTCGGCATCTTCATCATGCGCAACATGGTCAATTTCGAGATCTGAGCGGAAGGAGCCGCGTCGCCCATGTCCGATCTGGCAGCCAATTTGACCGATCCTGGCACCCTTCTTGCCGTTGTGGTTGCCATCGCCGTCTTCGCGACCTTCTACACGATCGCCATACCGCTGCTGGAGCGTGGCGATCTCAGCAAGCGCATGAAGGCTGTGTCGACAGAGCGCGAGCAGATTCGCGCCCGTGAACGCGCACGGCTGAGCGCAGAGGGCGGCAAGGCATCGCTGCGCAGCCACAACAATCGAAACGTCAGACAGATCGTCGAGCGGTTCAACCTGCGCAATGCGCTTGTCGATGCCAATACCGTTAATCGCTTGCGGTCTGCCGGCCTGCGTTCTGAAAATGCGCTCAACATGTTCCTGGTGGCGCGATTCCTGCTGCCCTTCCTTTTTCTGGCAATTGCGATCGTCATCGTCTTCGTTCTCGGCTGGTTTGCCGCGAAGCCCCTGCCGATCCGGCTGCTTGGCGTCATCGGCTTCGCCTATCTGGGCTTCTACGCGCCGAACATCTATATCTCCAATCTGGTGACCAAGCGCCAGAAATCGATCAAGCGCGCCTGGCCGGATGCGCTCGACCTGATGCTGATCTGCGTGGAGTCTGGCATTTCAATCGAAGCCGGCATGCATCGCGTGTCCGAGGAAATGGCCGAGCAGTCCCCGGCACTCGCCGAGGAAATGGTTCTGACCACGGCCGAGCTTTCCTTCCTCCAGGATCGCCGCACCGCTTTCGACAATCTCGCCGCCCGCACCCAGATCGAGCTCGTCAAATCGGTCACGCAGGCGCTCATCCAGGCGGAACGCTATGGTACGCCGCTCTCGCAGGCCTTGCGTGTCATGGCGCAGGAAGGCCGCGACGAGCGCATGAACGAGGCGGAAAAGAAAGCGGCCGCACTGCCGCCGAAGCTCACCGTACCGATGATCGTCTTCTTCCTGCCGGTCTTGATGGCGGTCATTCTCGGCCCGGCGATCATTCAGGCAATGGACAAATTCTGAGCCGCCGACTTGCTCGCGGCATGCGGGCATGGTTATCTTCCATGCAATGTCGCCCATATTGGGAGGTCTCGCATGTCATCCTTGGCAATATTTTTCAGCGTCATCGCGGCAGTCTTCATCGGAGCGGTGAGCCCCGGCCCAAGCTTCGTGCTCGTTTCGCGCATCGCTGTTTCCCGCTCACGCAAGGCAGGTCTTGCCGCGGCCTTCGGCATGGGAACGGGCAGCGTCATTTTCGCGACCTTGGCCCTCTTCGGCTTGAGCGCATTGCTGATGAAAGTCGAATGGCTATATCTGGCGCTAAAAGTCGCCGGTGGCCTCTATCTGATCTATGTTGGCATCCGCATCTGGCGCAGCGCCGCGGACGATCTTCCCATCGATGCACCAACGACGCCGGCTGCAGGCGGTGTGATGCGCAATTTCCTCTTTGCGCTCGGCACGCAGCTCAGCAATCCGAAGACAGCCATTTTCTACGGTAGTATCTTTGCCGCACTTCTGCCGGCGGCTCCGGCTCCCTGGCTGCTGTTTACGGTTCCGCCCGCAGTCTTCCTTGTCGAGGTGGGCTGGTACACGGTGGTAACGCTGGCCTTTTCGTCGAACCGGCCGCGCGCCATCTATCTCGGTGCGAAACTATGGATAGATCTGGTGGCCGGCGTTGTGATGGGCGCCCTCGGCGCGCGGCTTGTCGCCGAGGGGTTGCCGCGCCACATCTGGCGTTAAGGCCTACGGCTACCGGGCGTGCGCCTCAACCGCTCCGCTAACGAGTGCCGTTTTCGAAAGTTGGGTAGGGAAGCTGTTTCGGCTCTCCCGCTCTATTGCTGGGCTACTTTCCTGTTATCGCCACTGGCGGCAAGCTTCTGCCAGGAGTTCTGCTGTGCCAGCATGCCGCGCAGATAGGCGACATTGGCGTTTGCCTGCTGCGGCGTCAGTTCCTGGCGAGCGATTTGTTCGGCTTCAGCAAAGCGGCCCTGCAGGCCGACGACGAGCGCCAGATTCTGCCGCACGCGGCTGTCGGCGCCCGGCTGGGCGACGGCCGTGCGGAGATAGTTTTCCGCATTCTTGAGATCGCCGGTCAGCACGTAGGACATACCAAGATTGGAAAGGACCGTCGGCTCGTTGGGGGCGAGCACCAGCGCATCCCGATATTTGGCCCGTGCATCGCTGGAACGTCCGAGCTGATCGAGAATGGCGCCCTGCGCGGAAACCAGCCGCCAGTCCGGCCGGTCCGGCAGCTGTGCGCGGTCAATGGTCGAGAGCGCTTCGTCGAGCTGCCCTGCTGCCGCCTGTGCCTTGCCGTAGGCGGCCAGCACGCCGCGATCGCTCGGATTGGCGATCGCCACCTGCTGCATGACCGCAAGCGCCTGGTCGTTGCGGCCGCTCATGCGCAAGGCGTTGGCGTAGTTGACACCTGCATCGCGATCTTTGGGATTGGCGTCGTAGGCCTTGCCGAACGTCGCGGTCGCCTGCGCCAGATCAGTGCTGTTCATCGTGTCGAGAGATTGTGACGTCTTCGGAATTGAGCCCGTCGTCATCCGGTCTTTTCCGGTTGTCGAGCAGCTTGCGAGCGCGAGCGCCAGAAGCGCAGCCGAAGCTCCGCGGAAAAGAAAGGTTCTGAATGAAGACGCAGCTGAGACGGCGGGCATGTCGCGTATCCCTGAATTCCTTATAGTCTTGCGCCCGGCCTAGAATCGGAACAGGGAAAGGTTCGACGCAATGTTCGCTCCAGCAATAATCTGTTAACCCTAACAGACGGTTAACTCTCGATTCTTCTCAGTCACCGCCAAAGGATAGTCATGGCCCCCTTTCAATTCATCGAGCGCGCGACGCCCTTCAATTCGAAGGGTGGCGCGACCCTGCCGATCTTTGCCGTTACCCCCGCGCATATCGAGACCGGCACCATCGATCCCATCGCGCTCGATTGGGCACGCAAGGCGGGTTACAAGGCAGAGAGCGGTTCGTTGCTGCTGATTCCGACCGCTGAAGGGCATCTGGGCGGCGCTCTCTTCGGCCTCGGCTCCAACCCGTCCGAACAACCCTTCCTCACGGGCAAGCTGGCGCGCAGCCTGCCGGCCGGCGACTGGCATATCGAGACGGCGCCGCTGACGGCGAACCGGCTCTCGCTTGGCTTCGGCCTCGGCAGCTATCGCTTCGACCGCTACAAGTCGGAAAAAGCCGCGATGCCGACGCTGATGATCCCGCGCGATGCCGATGCCGCCGATATCAAGCGCCAGCTCGCCGGTGTCTTCCTTGCCCGCGATCTCATCAACACGCCGACCAACGACATGGGTCCGGAACAGCTCGAAGCCGCCTTCCGGGCGCTTGCCGAGCACTACAAGGCAGAGATGTCCGTCATCATCGGCGATGATCTCCTGAAGGAGAATTTCCCTCTCGTGCACACGGTCGGTCGCGCCAGCGCCGATGCACCACGCCTTCTGGAACTGCGCTGGGGCAAGAAGGGTCATCGCCGTATCACCCTGGTCGGCAAGGGCGTGTGCTTCGACACCGGTGGCCTCGATATCAAGCCGGCATCCTCCATGCTGCTGATGAAGAAGGACATGGGCGGTGCCGCCAACGTCATGGGCCTGGCGCTGATGATCATGGACGCCAAGCTCAAGGTCGATCTTCGCGTCATCATTCCGGTCGTCGAGAACTCGATTTCATCCAACGCCTTCCGTCCTGGCGATATCTACAGGAGCCGCAAGGGCCTGACCGTGCAGATCGACAATACGGATGCCGAGGGCCGGCTGATCCTCGCCGATGCGCTGGCTTATGCCGACGAAGACGCGCCGGACCTGATGATCGACATGGCAACGCTGACAGGTGCAGCCCGCGTTGCGCTCGGCCCCGACCTGCCGCCTTTCTTCACAGACGATAGCGAGCTTGCCAGCGATCTGACCGAGGCGAGCCTGGAGACGGATGATCCGCTGTGGCGGATGCCGCTCTATATGGGCTACGACAAGGACATCCGGACCAAATTCGCCGATATCACCAATGCTCCATCAGGCGGCATGGCCGGCTCCATTACGGCTGCCCTGTTCCTCAAGCGCTTCGTGACAAAGACGCCGAGCTGGGTGCATTTCGATATTTTCGGCTGGGCGCCGAGCGAACGCCCGCATTCCCCCGGCGGCGGCGAGGCACAGGCGATCCGGGCTCTGTATCATCATATCAGGCAGAGCGTACGGTAGGTCATTGTTATTCCCTCTCCCCGCATTGCGGGGAGAGGGTTAGGGTGAGGGGCCAGGCACGTAAGCGCAACAAAGTCGGGCTCACCTGGCCAGCAGCTTAGGAAGGCAAGCGGGCTTTTAAGCCTGCCGCACGTTTGATACCCCCCTCTGTCACTTCGTGACATCTCCCCCACAAGGGGGGAGATCGTTGGGAGTCTGCTGCTTGTCGTTCGTAAAACAACGAACTGCAATTTCAACAGGCGCGATGTCAACTTGTGGCAGGTGTATGCAGCGAGTTACCAATCTCCCCCCTTGTGGGGGAGATGTCACGAAGTGACAGAGGGGGGTGCGCACCCTCCTTGAATTCTACGACTACTATTGGCGATGGTTCATCTTCGAAGGAGCTGGAACCAAAACACCCCTTGAAACCGCCATGATCTTGGCCGAGACTGGAACGGCAGCGTAACGAATTCCGGGGTTGCCCTTGCCGCTTGAACTCACCGCCTCACAGGCTCTCGGCCTCTGGCATGGCGTGACGCTCGCTCAGGTGCGCCGCGAGGATCATGACTTGACGCTGCGGCAGACGGCAATCCTGCTGCAGATCTATCTTGTGCCGCCTCCTCATACCGTGCGCGGTCTGGCCGCGACCCTCGGCGTTACCAAGCCGGTCATCACCCGGGCGCTTGATACCATGGGCGTGATGGGGTTGGTCGATCGTGTCCGCGACGATCGCGATCGTCGCAACGTCATTATTAAGCGAACGGTCACCGGTGCGCTCTATCTTGAAAAACTCGGCGATCTCATCATCGAGCATGGCCGCAAACTGTAACCTCAGGAATTCCGTCATGATGCTCGACCGCCGTCTCAATGCTTTCAGGCCCGATCTCGCCGAGGCGTCTCTCAAGGGCAAGGTCGAGGCCGAGCGCTTCGTCGATGGTACCGGCGCGCGTATCGCCGTCCCGGTCATTGCGCTTCGGCCGAAGCCGGATCTCGCCTCGGGCATCGATACCGAGCTACTGATGGGCGAAGAGGTGACTATATTCGAGCGCCGCGGCGGCTGGTGCTGGGTCAAGGCTCTGTCCGATGGTTACGTCGGCTATCTCCCGGAAACGGCGATCAAGGAGGGTGCGGCACCCCCGACCCACATCGTCGTCCCGCAGCGCACCTTCCTCTATCCGGAGCCGGAGCTGCGCAAGCCGCACGTGGCAATTCTCTCCATGGGCAGCCTCGTGCATGTGGCCGGCACGGCGGAGGCGCGCGGCAATCATTATGTCGTCCTGGAGGATGGCACCGCCATTTTCGCAAAGCATGTCGAGCCGATCGGCTACAATAAGGGCGGCGACTTCGTCGATGTCGCCGTACGCTTTCTGGAGACGCCCTATCTGTGGGGTGGCCGTTCAGGTCTCGGCATTGATTGCTCTGGCCTCGTCCAGCTGGCACTGTCGATGACGGGCCGCGCCGCGCCGCGCGATACCGACATGCAGGCTGCCAGCCTCGGCCAGCCGATCGAGCGCGAGGAGTTGAAGCGCGGCGATTTCGTCTTCTGGAAAGGTCATGTCGCGATCATGGAAGATCCGGACACCATCGTCCATGCCAACGGCCATACCATGACCGTCGCCCGCGAGAATTTTGCTGCAGCTATTGAGCGCATCGGCTGGCTTTATGAGCGGCCGACAGGTTACCGCCGTTTCATCGATTGATTGCGCTCCGGAACCGTCTTTTCTTTCACTCGTTATCTTCTTGATCGAGATATCCTATCGAGAGGAGAAAACTCATGCCCATCACGGCCATGGAAAAGACGGTGCGGGATATTCTGTTCGACAATCATCTGCGCAAGAGTGGCAAGATCGACAGGCTTCGCGAGCTGCGCAGCGAGGCTCGGGCTATCCAGCGCGCCGGCAGCGAAAGCTCGATGAGCGCCGACGACGGCCTCCAGGATGATTTGCGCGTAATTGAAAAGGCGCTGCACGATCTGGATGCCGATGTCTCGCACAAGGGTGCAGCGACCTTGTAGTGGCGACTTTCTGCACTCCCGATAGCGATAGTCTACGGAGTGCGAGGGCGCGCGATCCAGATGCCGGCGACGATGACGATGCCGCCGAGCGCCTGCAGCAGGGTGACGTTTTCGCCAAACAGGAACCAGGCGAAAACGGCGGCCGCGATCGATTCCAGAAAAATGACGAGCGAGGAGAAAACGGTTGGCAATCGTCCGAGCGCCACCGAAAGCAGTCCCTGTCCGCCGGCGTGGCTGATCAGGCCGAGCGCGAGAAGCACGCCCCACCCCGAGATCGACTGCGGCAGGATGCGCGGCTCGAAGAAGAAGGCGATCAGGAACAGGATCGCCGAGGTTATGATACTTAATTCGAAGGTAACGCGCGCGGCATTAGTTCCCGGGCGTGCCGCGCCGACTGCCAGGAAATAAAGGCCGAAGAAGGCGCCGGTGATGATGGCGAGCGCATCGCCGACGGCCCGGTCTGGATTGAATGCCAGGCTTTGGACGACGAGTGCCGTTCCGCCCGCAAGGCAGACGAGAAGCCCGAGAAGCGTGGCGCGGCTGACACGCTGTCTCAACAGAAGCCAGCCGAAGATCACGACCCATAGCGGCGCCATCGTTGCGAAGAAAGTGGCGTTGGCGATCGTCGTCCGCATGATCGAGAGATGCCAGAAGAACAGGTCGCCTGTGAAAGCAATGCCGGCGAGAATCGTCGGTATCGTAAAGCTGGCGTGAGGTGCATCGGGTTCCGCAGCCTCGCCATATCGCATCCATATCCAAAGGATCGGCAGCGCCAGAAAGACACGCCAGAAGGCGCTGGCGAAAGGCCCGACATCGGCAAGACGCACGAGGCTGGGCGAAATGCTCATGGCCAGCGCCGCGAGGATCATCGCGACAACGCCAAGAAGAAAGCCTTTCGTATCTTCGCTTTCCCCGAGGCTCGCGCTGCGCATATCGTATTCGGTGTCCGGCTGTGACATTCTCGTGCCTTTGCAAGTCAGGTGATTTGTGGCGCAAAGCTAGTACATAGGGGAAGAGGATTTGGCTCCATTTTGATGGCTTTCATGCAATTTTGTTTCCTCTTTGCGGTAAGGATGTACTGAAATGCGCAAACCCGCCGATCTCGATGAGTTCGACCTGGCAATTCTCGAGATTCTCCAAAAGGACAGTACGGTTCCGCAACGGGAGATCGGTGAACGGATCAACCTGTCGGCGCCGGCTGTGCAGAGGCGCATCAAGCGCATGCAGGAAAGCGGCGTCATCCAGGCCAATATCGCGGTCGTCGATCCGGCGGCAATAGGCCTGCCGATCACTATCGTCGTCGAGGTCCATATCGCCAACGAGCGGTACGACCTCATCAACGCGATCAAGCGCAGCTTCCTCGAAGCGCCGGAGGTGCAGCAATGCTACGGTGTCACCGGCGAGGCCGATTTCGTGCTCATCATCGTCGCCCCCAGCATGTCCGCCTATGAGGAGGTGGCCCGGCGTCTGTTCTACGACAATCCGAATGTCACGAAGTTCAAGTCGCTCGTGACCATGGACCGGGTCAAGGTCGGCCTTTCGCTGCCATTGTCGCTGGACTAGCTGGCTGTCTCCAAGTTTGCTTCATGACGGCCGTTTCGGCCAGTTCGTCACGCCGCCGGTCCAGTCCTCAAAAGCCTTCGAGAGACGAAGTACCAGCATGTCGTCGAAGCGCGGGCCGATGATCTGCATGCCGATCGGCATACCGGAGCGGGAGAAGCCGCAATTGATCGATGCCGCCGGCTGCTCCGACATGTTCCACGGAACGGTAAAGGCGATGTGTTCGAAGGGTCGCGCAGGCTCGTTGGTGGGGGAGGCCCATTCTGCGGGATAGGAGACGATCGGATTGGTTGGCGAAAGCACGGCATCCACCTCCGCGAAGAGCTTGGCGCAGCTCCTGCGCATCTCGTAGGTCTGGTTGAAACCGCGAACGGCATCGACGCCGCTGATACCGGCGCCGCCCTTCGCCCAGCTATAAATATAGGGCAGGATGCTGTTGCGGCGTTCCTCGCTCAGTGCTGTCATGTCGCCCCAGAAGCGCGCGCGCCAGAAGGCATCGAGGCCATCCAGCATCTGCCTGGTCAGCACCGGTGCGACATCGACGATGATGGCGCCCGCTTCCTCGAAGCGTTTGGCGGCAGCAGTGACAACATCGCGTATCTCGTCCTCGATGGGCAGGCCGCAGCCTGCATCCAGCATAAGGCCGATCTTCATGCCACGGATGTCTATATCGAGATCCATCCAGTCGATCCCGTTCGGCGGCAGGCTCGTGCTGTCGCGCCAGTCGGGTCGTGAGAGCGTCGCCATGGAAAAGGCCGCATCCTCGACCGTGCGGGTCATCGGTCCGGCGCATCGGCCGAGATAATAGGGATCGATCGGAATACGGCCATTGCTCGGCTTGAAGCCGAAAATGCCGGTCCATCCTGCCGGCAGGCGTATCGAGCCGCCGATATCGGTACCGATATGCAGCGGCCCATAGCCGGCAGCGGCAGCGGCGGATGCGCCGGCGCTGGAGCCGCCCGGATTTTGGCTGGGGTCCCAGGGATTGCGGCTGAGCTTGTGAAAGCTCGATAGGCCTGATGAGAGCATGCCGTAATCGGGGCAGGTGGTTTTCGCGAAAATCACCGCGCCATCCTCGCGCATCCGCGCGGCGATCGGCGCGTCTTCGGCAGCGGGAACGAGCTCGACCGCCGCCGTGCCGAGCGGCACCGGCTGGCCTTTGGTGGCGATCAGCTCCTTCAACGTTACTGGAATACCGTCCAGGGTTCCAAGCGGCGTACCCTTCGTCCAGCGCTCCGTGGAGGCCGCGGCTTGCCGGCGAGCATCCTCCGGATCATAGGCGTAAAGAGCAGCGATAGTCGGCTCCCATGCCTCGATATGCGTCTCGAGTGCCAGCCAGTATTCGCTGGGAGACAGGCTCTTGTTGGCAAATTGGCGCCGGAGGTCTCGGATGGAAAGATCGGTAGGTTCGGTCATGATCTATACTCTTCATGTCTCAATCAGCGCGTCGCCTCGCGGGGGTCGAGGAGATCACGCAGCCCGTCGCCGAGCAGGTTGAAGCCGAGCACGGAGAGCGCAATGGCAAGCCCCGGCAGCAGGGCGAGCCACGGCGCAACGTGGAAATAGGTCTGCGCATCGGCCAGCATCCGACCCCAGGTCGGCGCGGGCGGCGGTACGCTCAAACCCAGGAAAGCGAGCCCAGCCTCAGTCAGGATCGCAAGGCCGAGCTGGATGGTCGCCTGGACGATGATACTGCCCATGATGTTGGGCAGGACATGGCGCAGCGTGATGGAAAGCTGCGTATTGCCGATGGCGCGCGCCGCCAGCACATAGTCGCGGCTCCACGCCTGCAAGGCAGAGCCGAGCGCGACGCGGGCGAAGACCGGCACCATGAAAACCGCAATGGCGATGATTGCCGTGGAGCGCCCGGTCCCAAGAAATGCACCAAGGATCATGGCCGAAAGGATCGGTGGCAGGGCGAAGATCACGTCGCAGGCGCGCATAACCAGCGCCTCGAACAGGCCGCGTTGGGCGGCGGCGGAAACGCCGATGATCGTTCCGAGCGTCCCGCCGATCGCAACCGCCGATACGGAGATTGACAGCGAATTCCAGCAGCCCGCCATCAGCATCGACAGGACATCACGGCCGATCTGATCGGTGCCGAGAAGTCCGAAGCCGAAGGGTGGCTGCAGCTTGTGGAGGATCTGCATCTTCGCCGGCGGCACCGGTGTCCAGAACAAGGAGACGATGGCGACGCCGACAAGAGCAAGGATGATGAGGGCGCCGACGATCAGATTCATCCGCCGCAGCGCCCGAAAACGACGGCGGGAAGACGTCGCAGCGATTTTGGTCTCGACAGCAGTCATCGCGCACCTCCTGCTCGCAATCGTGGATCGATGGCGAGATAGGAGAGATCGACCAGAAAATTCACGACGATGACGAGGCCGGCAAAGAACAGCACGACATCCTGCAGAACGATGACGTCGCGCTGGCTGAGTGCCTGGTAGGCGAGGCGGCCAAGGCCGGGCAGGGTGAAGACATTTTCGATCAACACGGCCCCGGCGACGAGAAAGGTGAATTGCAGCCCGAGAATGGTCAGCACCGGCACCAGGGCGTTCGGCACCACATGTCCCCACAGCACGCGGCTGCGTGACAGGCCCTTGGCGATCGCCGTGCGGGCAAAATCCTCATGCAGCGTGTCGAGCACGGCCGAGCGCGTCACGCGGGTCAACACTGCCGCCTGCGGCAGCGCAAGTGCGATCGCGGGTAACACCAAAGATTTCAGGGAGGGCCAGAATCCGCTTTCCCAACCGGGAAAACCGCCGGCCGGCATCCAGCCGAGCGAGGTGGCGAACAGAAGAACCAGCAACAGGCCGACCCAGAAGCCCGGCACGGCGATGCCCATCTGCGAAAACAGCGTGGCGATGATATCGAAGACGCCGCCGCGTCTTGCCGCTGCCGCAACGCCGAGCGGTACGGCGACAAGAACCGACAACAGGATGGCAAGCAGCGCAAGCGGCAGGGTAACGGCAAGCCGCTCGGCAATCAGGCCTGCGACCGGAACGCCATAGGTATAGGACGTGCCGAGATCCCCCGCCAGCGCGCCGGCGAGCCATTGGCCGTAGCGGACAATCAGCGGCTGATCGAGACCCATATCATGCCGGAGCGCGGCAAGTGTTTCCGGCGTCGCCGATGTGCCGAGCGTGATCGCGGCCGGGTCGCCCGGCAGCAGCGCCATGACGGCAAAGACCAGCAGCGAGACGGCAATCAGCGTCAGCACAAGTCCGAAAATCCGGCGGGTGAGCAGTACGATCATAGCAAGTCCATGGCCAGGCTAATTCGGCTAAGAATACGGAGTTGGTGCGGCCTTTGACTCCTCCTTCTCCCCATCGGGGAGAGGGAGTTGGTCGTCGTGCGCGAAAGAAATACCAAGATCATGCCCAATCAAACTGTTGGAGCGGTCAGTCTTCCCAGGAGACGTTGGTCAGCACGTTGGAAGGGATCGGTTCGTTCTCCCAAAGCCCCTTCAGCTTCTTGTCCCAGACGCCGAGCTTCGGCATGACGAAAAGAAAGAGCGCCGGCACGTCCTCGGCAAGAATGCTCTGCGCCTCGCCATAGAGCTTGTTCTGCTCGGATACATCGGACGTGAGCTGGATCTTCTTCATCAGCTCGTTGAAGGCGGAATTCTTGTAGTTGAAGTAATAGGGGTCGCGCGAATAGATATCGATATCCAGCGGCTCAGCATGGGCGACGATGGTCATGTCGTAGTTGCGGCCGGTGAAGACGTCCTGCACCCATTTCGCCGGGAATTCCGTCGGCTCGATGTTCATCGTCACGCCGATATCGGCAAACATCGCCTGCATCACCTGGGCGCTACGCGGCGCATAAGCCATCTGCGGCGTCTTGATGGTAAAGGTGAAACCGTTCGGATAGCCGGCCTCTGCAAGCAGCGCCTTGGCCTTGGCGGTGTCGTAGGGCAGCGTGCCGGTCAAATCCTTGTAGCCGGGATCGTTCGGCGTGTAGTGACTGCCGATCGCGGTGCCTAAACCGGACCACGCGCCTTCGATGATCGTCTTCCGGTCGAGCGCCATCATCAGCGCCTGGCGCACGCGCTTGTCGTCGAAGGGCTTGCGGGTGTTGTTCATGCCGGCCACGACCTTGAGTTCGGTATTGCCGACCTTGGTCGTCAGCCTGGCGTCGCCCTCGAAGGAACTCATGAGCTCCGGCGCGGCGAATTCCGGAAAGGCATCGAGATCGCCGGCCTTCAGCGCCGCCGCCTCCGCCTGCGGATCGGAAATGAAGCGGAAGGTTACCTTCTCGAGCTTCACGTCGACCGACTTGTTCCAGTAATCCGGGTTCTTGACGAGGTCGACATGATCGCCCTTCGCCCAGGAGGAGAATTTGAACGGGCCGGTGCCGATGGGCGTCGTCTTGTCATTGGCCGAGGATTTCGGCCCAACCATCACGGAGCTCGGCCAGCCTAGCCAATAGAGAAGGCTGCCGGTTGGCGAGGACAGATGCAGTACAAGCGTTTCCGCATCCGGCGTATCGATCGAGGCGATGGTCGAAAAGAAGCGCTTCTGCGGGTTGACGGAGTCGGCGCCACGAGCGCGATCGAGCGTGAACTTGGCGGCAGCCGAATCGAAGGCTTCGCCGTCATGGAATTTCACGCCGGCCTGCAGCTTGAACGTATAGGTCAGGCCGTCAGGTGAAATCTCCCAGCTCTTGGCGAGCTGCGGCGCGATCTTGCCGTTTTCGTCGATCGCAACCAGGCCTTCGAAAATGTTTTGCCAGGTGACCTGGCCGATCGCGACGGGCGCGGCGATCGTCGGATCTAGACCTGTTGGCTCGACGCTCATGCCGAGATTGAGTGTCGTCTTCGCGGCTTCAGCCTGCGTCAGGCCCATCATCAACAGGCCGGCAGAAACTGCGGCGCCATAGGCAAGCCGGCGCGCAACGTCGCCCAGGCTCGGGCGTGAAAACTTGGTCATGTCGGTTCCCTTGCTTTTGCCCGCACGTCCGGCTTCCCTTCCGGCCTGCGGTCTTTTTTCAGGATAGTGTCATCTCATCGGCGCACACACAATTCCGAAAATGTGTGCTCGGTGTAGCTGAAATCGCTACACTCTTTTCGTGGTTACAGCGTTTCGTTCAATCATGCCTCCTCCTGGCGGAAAGTTGCTGATGCATGAAGCGTTCGATGAAATCGAGTAGCTTGCCGGCGGCGAAGGAGAGCTGGCGATCGGGCGCGACGCAGAGATCGACCGGCGTCCGCACCCCCATGCCGCCCGCCACGGGCCGTGCGACGAGCTGCCCCGCCTCGATCTCCCTTTGAACGGTGAGTGCCGGCAGCATGGTGATTGCCGCGCCGCGCAGCACCAGCTCCTTCTGCATTTCAAGCGAGCCGGTCTCAAAGACTGGATCGAGCCTCAGCCCCTCCTGCTCGAACAGTGCGTCGAAGGCCTGTCTTGCGCCGAAGGAGCGATCGGGGACGGCAAGCGCGTGGGCCGAGAGTTCCGCAAGTGTGATCTCGCTGGCGGCAGCAAGCGGATGAGAGGCGGCAGCGATCACGTCATAGACGAGCTCGGAGCGCAGGCGCACCTTTGTGCCGGAAAGCGGCGGGGCAAACAGCGTCACCGCAATATCGGCCTCGGCATTGTTGACGGCTTCGATGGCGCCGCGGGCGCTGGTAATGGTCACTTCGAAGCGTAGGCCGGGATAGCGCAGACTGAATTCGGCCAGCGCCGGAGCAAGGATATTGGCGACGGACGCGCCATTGGCAAAGATACTGACGGTCCCGCGCTGCAGGCCTTTCAGGTCTTCGATCAACTGGTGAACATGGTCGAGCTCGCGCAGCGTCCGGCCGGCGCGTTCCGCCAGCAATTCGCCGGCAGCCGTCAATTTGATGCCGCGGGCACTGCGTTCGACCAGTTGCGTGCCGAAATGATATTCGAGATTCTCGATCTGGCGGCTGATGGCCGTCGGCGCCACGTTCAGGTTTTCAGCCGCCTGGCGCATCGAATTGGTGCGCACCAGCTCGTCGAAATAGATCAGCGCGCGGATCTGCATGCGCGGGAGCTCCCGTTAGATGGTGGGCTTGGCGAAGCGATCCCGCCACGCCACTTGCCCGCCTTCGACCGGCAGCGCCGTCGCTTCGTAGACGCCGCGGGCGATGGCGCGCGCCATGACAATGGTGGCGAGGTGGCAGAGCTCCATGAAACCAGGCATATCGTCGCGCGCATGCCTGCCGGTGGAAGCGGCAAATACGGTATCGCCGTCGAGCGGCAGATGCGTCGGTAAAAGCGCACGCGCAAAGCCGTCGTGAGCGCAGATGGAGAGGCGATGCGCCTCAGTCTTAGTCAGCTGAGCGTCGGTGACGACGACGCCGATGGTCGTGGCGGTGATGTTGGTGCCCTTCAGCCGCAGGCGTGAATCGACCACCTGTGGCATGCCGAGACCGCCAAATTCGCCATTCTGCTCGAAGGGAGCCGCCCAGAAATGCGGGCCGTCGCCGATGGTGGCGGAACCGAGCGCATTGACGGCGACGATGGCGGCGATTCTGTATCCGCGACTGCTGACGGCACTTGCCGAGCCGAGGCCGCCCTTGACCGTTGCCGTCGTGGCACCGGTGCCGGCGCCGACGCTTCCAAGCGCAAACGGCCCTTTATTTGCAGCCTTGAAGGCGGCATATCCCATGTCGCGATAGGGCGAGTGCAGCCCCCAATCCTTGTTGCCGCCGTTGATGAGATCAAACAGGATCGCCTGCGGCACGATTGGCACCAGCGCATCGCCAACCTTCAAGCCGCGGCCCATCTCCCTCAAGCCTGCCTGCACGCCGCCGGCCGCATCGAGGCCGAAGGCCGAGCCGCCTGAGAGCACGAGACCATCCACAGCACCGACCGTCATTGCAGGATCCAGCAATGCGGTATCCCGCCCACCCGGCGCGCCGCCGAGAACGGTGCAGGAGGCGATAGCCGGCTCATCGAAGACGATGGCAGTGACGCCGGAGCCGAGCGTAAGGTCGGTGGAGTGACCGACAGCGACGCCTTCGACATCGGTCAGGAGATTGAGGAGGTCAGCCAATGAAAAATCCTTCGCCGTTTACAACGCGAGGTCGCCATGGCGATAGGATCGTAAAGACGGGGAAAAGACAAGATGGGTTTGTTCAACCCGAGCGGTCCGGGACCGGAGGCTTTGGAGCTTCGGCGTTTCACGGGGGAGCCGGCGCAAGCTTCCTTCGCAGGAAGCGACACGATGGCCTCAAATAAAAAAGCCCCCACCCTGATTCTATCAAAGGGTGAGGGGCTGGGGACGGGAATGAGTAAAAGCGCAGGTGATCCGACCCATCAAACATGGATCGGTTTTGCCTGCTGGCGGGAAAGAAGGTCGCGGATCGCAAGCTTCACTTCGTCCGCATTTCTGAAATGCTGCTCGTCCAGATCATGGACATGATATTTTACAGCGATGAACTTGAGCCGATCCTGATCGGGAACGACGATGCCGACGGGGACGCCAGCGTATTCGATGACTTGCTTCTTCATAAATAGACTCCCTCTGCGCAAGCACAGCGCAGACATGGCGAATTGACTGTTTGATTCCGGTAAGGAGGACGAACGTCACATTCGACAGCACGGGCGGGAGAGCGCGCCCGAGCGGTCATTGCCAAGCACGGACCGCCTAGGGATCGAAGCAATGACTTTTCTATTCAGCATGTCACTTCCTCAATTGGCGTTGTACTTGTTAGGGGGCCCGTTAGGGGGCACCGCGATCGATGTACTATTATCCACTACATTAGTAGATAATAGCGATTGCATCCTCAGAAACATATTCCGAAAGATGTCAAAATGTCGACGATCGGGAAAATAAAATTCCGAGTCTTGCGGGTTGCAGGGAAGGTTGTCTTAAAACCTTCGGATTGCTACCCGTGTCGGTACGGCTCGCCGATCACCGAGCAACAGATAGGAACTGGCGCGAGATTCGACAATGCCCCGGCAGCATTAAAATTCACGCGCCGCTAAAACACCTCAATGGTTAATGGCGTGACGAGAACGTCAAAATCTATCCTCAAGCACCTTTTCCAGGGCCTTCACGAAGAAATCGGCGCTCTCGGCTGCGAGGCATAGCGGCGGCTTGATCTTCAACACATTCAAGTGATCGCCGGTCGGCTGCATGATGACCCCGAGATCGAGCAGGTGCTCGCAGATCGCAGCCGTTTCTTCGGTCGCCGGCGTCAGGCTTTCGCGGTCGCGCACGAATTCCACGCCGAGATAAAGCCCAGTGCCATGCACGGCGCCGATCAACGGGAACCGATCCATGAGAGCGATCAGCCCGGCCTTCAGCCGGTCACCGATGACGCGGGCATTTTCCTGCAGATTTTCATCCTTGAGGATATCGAGAACGGTGAGACCGACGACGCAGCTGACAGGGCTGCCGCCGGCGGAAGAGAAGAAATAGCCTTCCTTTTCCAGCGATTCGGCGATCTCGCGGCGGGTGATGACGGCGCCGAGCGGATGGCCGTTCCCCATGCCCTTGGCGATGGTGATGATGTCGGGCGTGACACCCTGCGTTTCGAAGCCCCAAAAATGCTCGCCGAGACGGCCGTAGCCCACCTGCACTTCATCGGCGATGCAAAGGCCGCCGCGTTGGCGCACTGCGTCATAAACGCCTGCGAGATAGCCATGCGGCAGCGCGATGCCGCCGGCATTGCCATAGACCGGTTCGGCGATGAAGCCGGCAAGGCCGTCGCCCTTTTCGTCGATCGCCCGCAGTTTCGCCATGACGTCGCCGAGATAATGCGGAGCAGAATCCGGGCCGCGGAACGGCCCGCGATAGGTATTCGGCGAGAGGACGGGGTGCACCCAATCCGGCCGTGTCGTCCGCGCCTGCGGATTGTCGGCAATCGAGGTGGAGACGGCGTCACTCGCAACCGTCCAGCCGTGATAGGCCTCCAGCAGGCAGAGCATGTTTCTCTTGGCCGTGTGCGCCCAGGCTAGGCGGATTGCCAGATCGTTGGCTTCCGAGCCGCTATTGACGAGGAAGACGCTGTCCAGTCCCTCAGGTGCCAGCGTTGCCAGTCGCTCGGAGAATTCGGCAACGGCGGCATAATGGAAGCGGGAGTTGGTATTGAGGCGAGACCATTGCTGGGCGATCGCTGCCGTCAGGCGCGGATGGGCGTGGCCGAGCGTCGTGACGTTGTTGACCATATCGAGGTAGCAGCGCCCTCGCGTGTCGAACAGGAATTCGCGCCAGCCGCGCTCGATCTGTGGCGGGAACTCGTAATAGTGCTTCTGCGGCTTGGCGAAACGGGCATTGCGCAGTGACAGCAGCGCGGAAGCGTCCGGCCGCGGCGCCTCGCAGGCCGGGTTCAAAAGAGCGGCGGGCGAGGGGGAGACGGCCGACCACCCCTCTGCCTGATCCGCCGTCGCAAAAAGCGGCGGCACAAGGCCGGGCACGCGGCAAAGCTGAATGCGCAATCCTCCAATTGCCGAGCCCTCGCTGCCGATCGTTCCAATTGTCGCGCCTTGCTCGATAGCCGCTCCGTCCTCGAGAGCACTTTCGATACCGTCGAGATGCAGGCTGATTTCTTCACCGACCAGCACGAAATGCTGGCCCTGCCGTTGCAGAAGGCCAGGGAAGGGAGCCGCAACCGTCGCGCCAGCCGGCAGGCAGATATCGCAATGCAGGGCGAAATTCTGTGGCTGCCTCATGTTAAGCGGCGCAGCAAGGGAGAGGCGGAATTCGCCGTAGCGGGTCGCCGCAGCCCCGGAAGCGATTGCCGTCTGGGCAAGCAGCCGCCAGTCCATATCAGGCTTCTGCCAGTTGCCGTCCGTGAAGTCAGGCCCGGTGGCGGAAAGATCGATGGCGGCAATCTGCGAGGAGTCGATGTCGGGCAGCAGCGGCGACCAGCCGTCAGTCACGACCGGGGCGACATCAAAACCGATCGTCCGCAGGATCGCCGCTTCCATCACATCCGGCTGCGCCTCGGTTGCGACATCGAAGATTTCGCGCTCGAAATCGAGATTGCCGCGCACATAGTCGTTGTCGGGGTCGATAGCGAGCTGCTGTTCGGTGCTGGCGGTGAGGATGACGGCCCGCGCGACGATCAGCGGCCACAGGGCTTTGGCTTCGACTTCCTCCAGCGGATAGATCGCATGATAGGCACTGATTGCCGGAAGGATGTGGAAGGGGTTGCCGCCTGCATGATGTAGCAGCGACGCACAGGTGACAGCAAGATCGCCGACCAGCCAGCCCTGGATGATATCGCCGAAGTCGATGACGCCATCGGGCACGAGCTGTCCGCGCGCATCGGGATGGCTGACGACATTATCGTCGGTGACATCGTGATGCACCGGCTGAACACGCAATTGGCTCGCGAGCGGCTGGATGCGCTTGACGGCGGCGACCATTGCCTTGGCGATGCGGTCGCGCGCCTCGTGATCGGTTATGGCCGACAGCAGCTGCACGGCAACGGGTCCTGCCCGTCGCAGGTCCCATTGCAGGCTGCGGTGCAGGCCGGGATGATCGAAATCGGCAAGATCGCGTGCAAGCCTAGCCGAAAGCGCGCCGAGCCCGGCCACGGAAGCTTGCGGCAGGTAGTTGCGCCGCGTCAGCGTCTGGCCGGGGAGAAAGCGGAGCAGCCGGACGAGGTAATCCTGCTCGCGGAGAGTGATGGCGAGGATATCGCGACCATTCAGTGAGGGGATGACCTCGGGTACGCGCGGCGCATCCGGCTTGGCGTGCAGATGGCGGATCGCGGCATTCTGCGCCTCGAGCTCGACCAGCTCGTATTCGGCCCGGCAGATCTTCAGCACATAGGCGTTCTCGCCGGCATCGATGCGATAGTTGCGGTCCTGCTGGCTGCCGAGCTCGGTCAGTGTTCCGCTCAGACCGTAATGCGTCTGCAGGATCTCGGCCGCCTCCTCCGGTGTCACGTCCGGTCTCGGCAGTTGCATACGGTTCACGAGCGTGGCGTCGGCCATGGCATCCCCCGGATGGTTCATTCGCATCGACACTAAACCATTCCATCCTAAAGAAAATTACCCAAAACAGATAGGGTAGTCGAGCAGCGAGTAGGAAGATAGGCCACGGAATGCAGCCAGCCAGGCATAACAGCCTATTCGACCTCGATGGAATAGCTGCAACCGGCTAGCGTCTTGCTCGGATGAGTATCGACAGTGGAGACGTTCAGCGAGATGCGCGTTTCCAGTACGGTGTCCGAATTTTCCTGCTGGTCCTTGCGCGACAGGACGACCTTCTCGCCGAGAAACTTGTTCGGCTGGTCGACGGAAGCTGTGACGCCAAGCTGCTTGGCGAGCCGATGCGGATCCGCCTCGTCAAGCACGGCAAGCGGCCCGGTGGAGGCGAAGGCGATCCTGTTCGTCTGCCGCCCGAAAACGGTCATAGGCATCGAAAGCTGGAATTCGCGCAACAACGGATTATCCGACGGCAGCTCGCTGATGCCGAACTGTTTCATGGCCGTGGCGCGTTCCGGTCCGGTCAGCCATAGAGCGAAATTGTTGTAGCTCGGCACGTCATAGGTCGTGCATTCGATCAATTTGGCAAGATCGATCTTCGAAGGGTCCTGTTCTGCCGTTTGGGCATGGGATGCCGGCGCAAATAGCAGGAGCGCCGCCAGCAGCAGCGCGCCGTTGCGGTAGAATGACATGTCCTCTCCTCGATCTCCGGGCGATTCGATACCGGTGATATCAAATCGCGTGTCGGAGCGAAAAGGGAAAGAAGCCAGCCGAAATCGCGCGCTTGCGCCTCACCCCATGCGCTCGGAGGCGTAGGAGCCTGGGCTTGCCGGGAAGACGACGGTGCGGTTGCCGTTGAGGAAAGTGCGATAGTGGATATGGGCATGGATGGCGCGCGCCAGTACCTGGCTCTCCACATCGCGGCCGATCGAGACATAATCCTCGGCCGACTGCGCATGCGTGATGCGCGCCGTGTCCTGCTCGATGATCGGACCCTCGTCGAGATCGGCTGTCACATAATGCGCCGTCGCCCCAATCAGCTTCACCCCACGCTCATAGGCCTGCTTGTAGGGATTCGCCCCCTTGAAGGACGGCAGGAAGGAATGGTGGATGTTGATGATGCGGCCCGACATTTTCCGGCACAGCGCATCCGACAGAACCTGCATGTAGCGGGCCA
>NZ_JAEPVT010000016.1:0-151164 GCF_027109195.1 Rhizobium sp. AG207R | reverse complement strand
TCGGCTTGAAGCCTTCGACGAGCGCTGCCTGCCCCACCCCTTCCTCGGAGATGAAGGAGACGCGCATGAAGAACTTGCCGGTATCGAGATCGTCGAACTGGCTGGAATCGACGATGTTGCAGCCCTGCCCGGCCAGATAGTTCGAGATCGCCGCAACGATCCCACGCGTCGATTGGCACGTCACTGTCAATACATAGGTTTTCATTCGAGATAGCCCAATTCGATGTGTAAATGCTTCATCCGAAGCCTAAGGTGCGATTAAAGAGTTTGCTCGGCGATCATATGCAGGAACGCCTCGAGCTCTTGCCTGTCGATCCCGACCTGGTGCTTCTTCTCCGGATAGACGCCGGAACGAACGTCCCCGGCAAATTCGGCAAAGGCAGCAATGCGCTCATTCTGCAGCCGATCGAACTCTGCCGCGAAATCGCGGTAGACCTTCGCATGGCGGGGGCGATGGCCGCGATTGCTGCCAAGGACATCATCGGCAAACAGATATTGCGCGTCACATCCTGTTCCCGCACCCATCGAAATCATCAGCATCGATGTTCTTTGGCTGATGGCGGCCGCAACGTCACCCGGCACAACCTCGATTTCGACGGCAAAGGCGCCGGCTTCTTCCAGCGCCTTGGTCTGGCGCCAAATTTCAAAAGCGCTGATCGACGTTTTTCCGACGGCGCGGAAACCGCCCGTCCATGTCGCCTTAGACGGAATGAGGCCAACGTGGCTGCAGACAGGAATTCCCTCATCCCGCATTCGTCGAATGATCGCGAGGCTTGCAGCGCAATAAACGGCATCACCTCCGGCTTTCAGTGCCTTGAATGCCTCCCGCATATATTCTTCTGCCGAGACATAGTCGCCATATCCCAGGCCCGGTACTGCAAAGGGGCTTGGCGCGGCTTCACGGAATGAGGGGGCCAAAAGTGCTGGTGGGACAGAAAGCATATCGATGCCGGCTCTCTCGGCGGCTTCCGCTTCCTCAAGTGACGTGACGCGCAGCATTGTCAATTGTCGCTTTCCTTTGAGCGACAGGAGATCAGCAACCGTCGGACGATTGTGCTTTTGCATTGGATGTTCCTCGATATGGATAGTTACGCCGCAAGCAGCGACTTCAGCTTGATCGTGCTTGCCGCCAGGGCAGCCTGATCCGGATGCGCCCGGGCTGCGATCAGCATCTCGGCAAGGCGGATATCGCGCGCTATGGCATTGCCGCGTCCGATACCGCTGGCGGCGAGCAGCCTTCCGTCCGCGCCGAGATGGAAGAGGATGAACGCCCCGTCATCGAGATCGCGCCGTACATGGGCGACCGCTTCATCCGCAAGGCCGGCAATCTGCAATGTCAG
This sequence comes from Rhizobium sp. AG207R, assembly GCF_027109195.1. Taxonomy (NCBI): domain Bacteria; kingdom Pseudomonadati; phylum Pseudomonadota; class Alphaproteobacteria; order Hyphomicrobiales; family Rhizobiaceae; genus Rhizobium; species Rhizobium sp. AG207R. Next base: position 149,824 of record NZ_JAEPVT010000016.1, on the reverse strand, counting down.
ATCATATTGATCGGACCAGAACCACGGCACCGCGGATATCTCCGCACCTTCTCCCAGCATGTTGGCGGCGGCGAGATTGGCCTGCTCCTGCGCATTGCGCCAGGATTCGAGGCGGACACGCCTTCCGCCATAGAGCGCCAGCGGAAAGGAGCAGCAATCGCCCGCCGCATGAATATCGGCCATCGAGGTCTCCAATCGCTCGTTGACGGCAATGCCGTTGTCGATCGCAAGGCCCGCGTCGGCGGCAAGCGCGACATTCGGGAGGGCACCGATACCGACAAGCAGCAGATCGGCAGAGATCACGTCCCCGGTCGCCATGCGAACGACCACCTTGTCGGCGTCCTCCTGCACTGCTTCGATGATCTGATCGCAGCGTATATCGACACCTTCCTGACGATGCCGTTCGGTAATTGCCTCGGCGATCTCCTCCGGCACGCCGCGTTTCAACACCCGCGGAAGCCCCTCGATTACAGTGACGTCGGAGCCGCGCTTGCGTGCCGTCGCCGCCAGTTCAAGACCGATAAAGCCGCCGCCAATGATGGCAATGTGCCGTCCGGGATTGAGCACGGCATGCAAAGCCACCGCATCCGCATGGGTCCGCAGCATGCGGATGCGATGAGAGGTGCCATCGGTGCCGGGAAGCTTGCGTGCCGAAGCACCAGTTGCGAGCAGCAGTTTGTCGTAACTTAGCGTTTCCCCACCCGCGAGCCTGATGGTCTTTGTGGAGGGAGCGATCGTTGTCACCGTCGTATCGAGCCTCAGGTCGATCGATTGCTCCTGGTAACGCTCCAATGCTGCGACGAATTTTGGCTCGAGCGCCTCATCCGATCCGCCCTTCGAAAGCGGCGGGCGTTCGTATGGGGCCAGCGGCTCGGCGCCGATAAGGGTGATGTCGCCCTCAAATCCCTTTTCACGAAGTGCGAAGGCAGCGCGGGCGCCGCATTCCCCGGCTCCGACAATGACGAAATGCGCCACGATAGCCTCCTCAGAGCCCGATGAAGACGGTGCCATTCTCGACCTTGACCGGATAGGTCTGCAGATTGACGCAGACCGGAGCGCCCTTGGCTTCGCCGGTGCGGTAGTCGAAGCGGCCATTGTGCTTGGGACATTCGATGATGGTGTCCATGACAAGGCCATCGGCGAGATGAATCTTTTCATGCGTGCACAGGCCGTCGGTCGCGAAATAATCATCCTCGGGGCTGCGATAGATAGCGAAAGTCCGCCCGTCATGATCGAAACGGATGACATCCTCCTGGTCGATTGCATCAGCGGCGCAGACTTCGATCCAGTTACTCATGTTTTCCTCCCTCGCAATGTCGATGTTATTGTGCCGCGGCAGCCGGCAGGTCGCCGTGGAACTCTTCACGATAGGGCCGCGCCGTTGGCGGCAGCTCGCGCTTCAGGAAATAGTCCTCGTTGCGCAATTGCCGCAGGAATGCCGGGATCATCTCGCGATAGCCGGACCAGATGGATGGATTGGCGGCCGGCAGATCATGCTTGATCATCGCATGCAGCTTCGGCAGCGCGTGATAGGGCACCATCGGAAACATGTGATGTTCGACATGATAGTTCATGTTCCAATAGATGAAGCGGCTGACCGGGTTCATCATGACGGTGCGGCTGTTCAGCCTGTGGTCGATGACATTGTCGGCAAGGCCGCCATGCTGCAGCAGACCGGTCAGAACATGATGCCAAGCGCCGTAAAGCCGGGGAAGGCCGATCAGCATCAGCGGCAGGATCGAGCCCATGGTGATCGCTGATGCGATAGTGACGATATAGATCGCAAGCCAGATACGGGCGATGCGGATCGCTTTCGGCTGCTCCATCTCGGGAATGAAGGTCTTTTCCGCGGCGCTGACGAAGCCGGCAGCATTGCGCAGCATGTCGATCATGGCGTACCAGGCATCGAGGATGCCGAAGAAATTCAGGACGAGGCGCAGGAGATCCGGCGGCCGCATGACGGCGATCTCCGGATCCCGGCCGACGATGACGGTATCGGTGTGATGGCGCGCGTGGCTCCAGCGCCAGGTCACCGGATTGCGCATGATCATGAAGCAGGCGATCTGATAGACCGCGTCATTCATCCATCGCGTCTTGAACGCCGTACCATGGCCGCATTCATGCCAGCGGCTATCCGAGGCAGAGCCGTAGAGCACACCATAGGCCAGGAAGAAGGGGACACAGATCCAGGATCCCCAGAAGTAGACGGCCAGTACAGCGAAAACCGCCATGCTGCCGAGCCAGATGATGGTGTCGCGGATCGCAGGCGCATCCGAGCGCTGCATCAACGCCTTCATATCCTTGCGCGCAACATCCGTGTGATACCATTCGGCGGCAGCCAGCCCCGTTTCCACCGCCAGCTTGCCGCTTGCGCCGAGCAGATCATAGTCACGCTTGATCATCGTCGTCATCCCTGCCTCCCGCGATGCGCGATAGCGCCTCGCTCTCAATGCTGGAAACGATAGATCGACTTTTTGCTTGCCTCAATGCAGGAATGATGGAATCTATCAAAACCTATCATTAAGATAACGCAGGAATGATAAATTCCATCAGGAGCCGCCATGCGTCGCCCCACCATATCGGATCTCGCCAAGGCGTCCGGCGTCAGTGTCGCCACCATCGACCGCGTGCTGAACGGACGCCTTCCGGTTCGCGAACAGACGGCACGGCGCGTCTATGAAGCGGCGCAGGAAATCGGCTATCACGCTGTCGGTCTCCTGCGTCAGCGCGTCTTCGAAGACGTGCCGCGCTATCAACTCGCATTCCTATTGCAGAAGCCCACGCAATCATTTTATCAAGCTTTTGCCAAAGAGATCGAAGCGGCTGCGGCGGCGATGACGGCAGCGAAGCTGCAGGTTCAAATCGACTATCCGGCTGTCTCGACACCGAGCGCGATCGCGGAGAAAATGCGAGCGCTGGCAGCGCGTAATCAGGCCGTGGCCGTCGTCGCCCCTGATTATCCGGCTGTCGAGGCCATCGTCGACGAACTCAAGGAAAAGGGGATTCCGGTCTTTTCCGTACTTTCCGACTTTGCCGCGGGCGTTCGGGAAGGATATCTCGGCCTCGACAACAGAAAGGTCGGGAGATCTGCTGCCTGGACGATCGCGCGCACGGCTCGCAAGCCGGGCAAAGTGGCGTGTTTTGTAGGCAGCCACCGCTTTCACGGCCACGAGTTGCGAGAGGTGGGTTTTCGCTCCTATTTCCGCGAGAATGCGCCGGAATTCGAAGTGCTGGAAACGCTCATCAATTTCGACGCCGTCGACGTCACGCATGAGGCGACGCTCGATCTTCTGCAGAAGCATCCAGACCTTATCGGTCTTTATGTCGCCGGCGGCGGAATGGAGGGGGCGATCGCCGCACTTCGGGAAGAAAACCGCGCAGGCGATGTTACCCTCATCGTCAACGAGCTTGTCCCCGAGAGTAAGGGCGCACTGATGGATGGAACAGTTGCCATGGCCATTTGCACTCCACTGCCCCTTCTGTGCCGAGAGCTCATCACGCAAATGGTGAGTTCAGTCGAAGGGAGCGCGCAAACGACCGCGCGCCAGACCTTTTTCCCGTTCGAGATCTATATCTCCGAGAATATTTGAATGAGGGAAGCCCGGCGATGGCAAGGTCGCGTTGGCAGCGCCGCTGCCCACGCGAAAGCGCCAAAACAGGAGCTCGATCTTATCGACACCAGATCGGACCGGGCCCACAGCCAAGCTCGGCGGGCTCCTTCGCATCGCCAGCTTGGCGATCACCCGGCCTTCAGGGCCGATTCGATGAAATCAAACGAGGCTTGGATTGCTTCTCGTGGGTTGGCGAGGTCGTGCACCAGGGGAGAGAAGCATTCGTAGGAAATCGGTCCGACATATCCGGCAGCCTGAAGAGCCTTAATCTGACCGACATTGTCCAGTCGGTCCAATCCGTCGACAAGAACCCGGTGTTCGTCTTCCATCTGGTTCAGCTGCAACGTCGGATCGACGACAGCCGATATGTGGACGATCCCGGTGTGGCTGGCAAAAATCGGTCCGCCATCCGCCAGGGCGTGATGGAATGTGTCATGGACGAGTTTATAGCGATGTGCTGCCCCGAGCGCGTTGATCGTGTCCACGAGCTCTGCCTTGTAACGCAGCGAGGAACGCTGAAACCCCAATGGCTCGACCAGTGCGACCAGGTCCGCCTCTTCAAGAAGAGGTAAGATGGCGGCAAGGGACGTTTCGAGATTGGCTTTGCGCTCCTGCGCCTCGGTACCGATCCCCTCGTTTCGAGGGATCAGGCTGATGGTTTCAGCGCCGGCTTCCTTGGCGATTGCAATCAGATCCCGAACCTTCCGCTCGATATCATCCGACCAGAAATTGAACGGATAGACCTGGGACAGGCCAACGAGCCGCAAACCTCGCTCCCGAACCATTTGACCTGCCTCGGCCGGCGAAAGGCCGTCAAATAGCTGGCGCTTGAGGTCGTTGCGAACCTCTACGCCCTGGCAGCCGAGAGCAACCGACAGGTCGAGGAAATCGGTGTAGCTAAGATTTGGTGCCGTAATCTGATTGAGTGCCCAGAACATGTTTCCTCCCAAGATCCCGATATTGCTGCTCCAGCGGAGCGTCACGCGGCTCTAGGCAATGCCAAAAGCATCCGTCGCGCGCAATCGGGTGGAATTTGGATTAGCGCATCGGTGAGGTTTCTTGCGTCTTCCGCTTGAGGTGTTTCACCTCATTCTGAGATGGAAGGAGGTAGAAAAAGTTGCGGTTCCAGAAAATGCGCATCCGGCATTTGAACGCGACCCTGGAGCACGTTTTGTGCCATCAATTCGACGGTGTCCCGGCAAAGCTGTGCCAAGGGCGTGCCGATGACCATTGTCGCATAGCCGTCGGAAAGGGCTGCGCGACTGACAGAGGTGAGCTCGTTGACGATGAGGGCGACCTCCCCGGGCGCGCGCATTTCCCGCAGCGCCGCTATTGCGCCTTCCATGCCACCGCCTGCGACATAGATGCCTCTCAAGTCCGGATGACGCTCAAGCAAGGCGACGGAGGTTTCATGGGTGAGCTTTCTTGTCTCAAGATTGATGACCGGTTCCAGGATATCGAGATCCGCCCGCAACTGGCTTAAGTATGAACGGAATCCGGCTTCCTTCAATTCGTGTCCCTGCCAGCGATTACTGCCAAGAAAAATCGCGACTTTTCCGGGCTGGCGACTTGCTATGGCAATCATCCATGCCGCTAGGCGTCCGACCTTGTGATTGTCGAGACCGATATAGGTTTGACGCGCGCCGTGGCCGAAATCATTCAGCAGGGCGAAGACGGGAATTCCGTTCTGCCGCAGGCTCCGGGCGGCTTCATTGACGATGCTATGGTTGACCGCAGTGCAAGCTATCGCATCAGTATGCGTGGCAAGTTCCCGCATGATTGCCGCAAAGTCTGCCGGCGACTGAGACGGAGAATATCGGATGATCACTTCACCGCGAAAATCCTGATGGTCTGCCACCGCCCGGGTCAGCTCTTTGCTGAAAGACTGATAAAACTCCTGTCTTTCTTTTATGAGCAGAAAGCCAAATCTCACTCTTGCAAGCGGTGCGGTCAGCTGCCGATCGATCAGACCACTCGCATAATAGGCCAGTTTATGCGCTGCTTCTGCAACCTTGCGGACCGTTTCCTCGCGGACGAAGCCTCTCTTGTGAATGACACGATCTACAGTCGCTTTGCTCACCTTCGCCTCTTTGGCGATATCCTCAATTCTTGTCCGCTTCATATAAATCCTGATCAGGTCCCCGGGGGTTGCTGACCTTGCCTTATTCGCCAGATCCAACAGGCTTCGTCATTGCCGGCAATCTAAGTCAAAGTGAAAAGTGCTCCAAGAGGGGCGGTTGTGCCTCGATCTATCAAAATGTCGATAGTTTGCTTCAGCCGCTGTCGCCTGGCATGGCTGCAATGGTCGAGTTGCCGCCTTGCGCGGGTCGATTTCGTTTCCAGACCGCCATCCGGTTCGTCATGGGGAAGGGATGTTTTCGAAGCCCTGAAGATCGTTTCGCTTATGCATGCTCGGTATGCGAGAGGCAAATCTGCATCTCGGAATTTATTTACATGGCGATCAAATAAGGATATTCTTTATCCTTGATAGATATATGCCAGCCGCGGGCCTTTGGAATGAATTTATGATTTTGAAAAGCCAAGTCGAATGGGCTCTCCATTGTTGTGCCATTCTTGCGGGTTTGCCTGAGGGCCGCTATCTCTCCACCAAAGCGCTCGCCGAATTCCATGGGCTTCCCAAGGAATATCTTTCCAAGGCCCTCCAGAGCCTCTCTCAGGCTGGACTTGTCGACACGACACTCGGCCCCTCCGGCGGTTATCGATTGGCGAGACCGCCCGCGGATCTCACTTTTCTGGAGATCGTTGAGGCCGTCGAGGGGCGGCAGCGAACCTTCGTCTGCACCAATATTCGCGCCAACAACCCCTGCCGCCCGAAGGACTATTGCGAGAGCAGTCCTTGTGCGGTGGCGCGCATCATGTGGGAGGCCGACGAAGCGTGGCGCGAGAAACTGCGCGGCGTCAAATTGTCAGATCTCGTCGGCATCCTGTCGAAGGAGATCCCGCCGGAACTCTGGAAAAGCTCTTTCGAATGGGTGCTAGAGCGCGCCGGATGATATCGCCCTGAGAGTGGCCTGTTCCTTCTGTTCGCCTATCGGGGGGCAGACGAGGCTTTGGGCCGGCATCGCCAATGATATTCCGTTCGCCTTGCAATGTTCGTAGATGAGATCGATGATCTCGTTCTGTGCCGACATGCGGCTTGCCGCGCTCGCGACGCGGAAGAACAGCTCGACCTCGATGGCGATTGCGTCGATCGTCTTGAGCGTGACGACCGGCGGCGGGTTCATGACGATCCTTTCGCAGCCCTGCAGGACGGCAAGCATGACCTCTTCGACGAGCCGCGGCTTGTGTATGGCGGATATTCGTATCGTCAGCGAGATCTGGTGCGACTCATCAGGGCGGCTGCGATTGGTGACGCCCTGTTTCGCCAGAACGCTGTTCGGCAGGACGACGACGTTATATCCGCCAGAAAGCAGATTGGTGGAGCGCCAGTTGGTTTCAACGACGCGCCCTTCGGTGCCGTCGGCGAGCTGGATCCAGTCGCCGATGACGTAGGCGTGACCGAGAGCCAGCGCGATTCCGGAAAAGACATCGGCAAGCGTGTTCTGCAGCGCAAGGCCGATGATGACGACGACGATGCCTGAGGTGGCAATCAGCGGCCCAACGGGTGCACCGAAGACGAAGCCGATGACGGACAGGGCGACGCCGAGATAGACAATGCCGACGATCAGATCCTGAAGAAGATGCGCCTCCTGCGGCCGGCGGTTGAGGGTGAGATAGATATGAAGGAAGCCGATCATCGTCCAGGCAAGATGCAGCCACCAGAGGATCCTTGCGGATTTGGCAAGCAGGATGCCGCCATCCTGAAGCTCATCGTAGTCAAAGTGATAAGGCGAAATTCCGGCAAGCCAGAGCACGAGGCTCATGCAGCAAAAGAAGAGGATCTGCACGACGAGGCGCGCAGTCGGACGACGGCGCCCCTGGATGTGCCAGATGAGAATGCCGGCCAGCCCGAGCAGATTGATCAGGACGAGCGGCAGAAAATGATGTTCGCCAAACATGATAGGGCTCACCGACGATGATTTCCTGAAACCGGGAAGGGACAGGCGCCTCCGGCACCCATCCAGCCTCCGGTTATTTCTTGATCGGAAAGGTCAGTTCTTTCTGGCTGCTGTCGACAACGAAGACAGCCAACAGCTTCGCCGGCTTGGTCTTGCTCGCATTCTCGCTGACGCCATGGCGATCGCCCGGCATCTCGGAGAAGTTTTCGCCGGCCTTGAAGACTTTGACCGGACCGTCATTGACCTGGCTTCGGATCGCCCCTTCCAGGACCGTTGCATAAATGAACGCCGAGTTCGGATGGGTGTGGGCCGAGGAAAAGCCGCCCGGACCATATTCCACGAGGACGCCCTTGATGCTCTTGCCAGGAACGTTCGGCAGTTCGTGTTGGTAGACAAGCGTGACCTTGGCGTCCTTCTCGCCTTCGGCGTGTGCGACGGCGGTGGTGGACAGCAGGACGGTGAGGGCGAGGCCGAGAATTGACTTGATCATCTCGAATTCCTTTCTGAAGAGTTAGACGGTCATTTGCGCGCGGAGGTTGCGAACCATTGCTCGAAGGTGATGCGGCCGAGGCGCGGATTGCCGTCGGACACGAGCGAGCCGTCTTCCAGCCTTGCGCCGAAATAGCGGGCTTCCGGATCCGCCACGACCTTGCGGGCATCGCCCATGGCCTTCAGATAGCGGGCCACGAGCTCATTCAGCCGGACACGTTCCGGACCGGAGATCTCGACGATGCCGTTGATTGCCGCGGAGTTCGCCACGACGGTCATGTTGTCGGCGACGTCGTCGGAAGCGATCGGCTGCACATAGGCCGGCGACAGGCGCACCGTATCGCCGACCGTGCCGGACTGGGCTATGCCGCTTAGGAATTCCATGAACTGCGTCGAATGGACGATGGTATAGGGAATGCCGGAGTCGCGGATGATCTTTTCCTGGGCGATCTTGGCGCGCATGTAGCCGCTTTCGGGCAGGCGATCGACGCCGATGATGGAAAGGGCGATATGATGCTTCACGCCGGCCGTCTTTTCCGCTGCCGCCAGATTGCGGCCTGACGTCTCGAAGAATTCGAGCACGGCTTTGTCCTCGAAGGAGGGCGAGTTTGCGAGGTCCATGACGATGGAGGCGCCCGCCAATGCTTCGGCGAGCCCTTCGCCGGTAATCGTATTGACGCCGGTGTTCGGTGCGGCGGCAACGACTTCATGGCCCTGCCTACGAAGGCGGTCGGCCGTCTTCGAACCGATCAGGCCGGTTCCGCCGATGATGACGATTTTCATGAGCTTCTCCATTTGCGGTCGCTTCGCGCACCGCATTGTTCGTTCATTCTGTGTGATTGTGTTGCAAGGACGGGCCGGCTCTGATCATGCCTTGCATCCGCTCAGCCGAGCCAGGTGCTCCCTAACAGCTGCACGCCGGCCCGGCGCTTGCTCACCAGGGAGTTAGTAGTCCCAGAACACCGGTACCCAACGGAAGACATCGCCGTCGGTTGCCACATGGCCGACCGAAGGGAACGGCATATGGGTGGCAACCAGAAGCCCTCCGGTCTCGGCCAGCTCCCGCAAAAGACGGACGCGCACGCGCGCAGCTTCTTCCGGATCGTGTTCGAAGCCGTTGTGCCAGTCCGGATGTTCGAACCCGACGGCGAACACCGCATCGCCGGCAAACATCAGCCGGTCCTTTCCGGAGGCGACGCGGACCACGCTATGCCCGGGTGTGTGGCCGCCGGTTCGGGAGACGACCACGCCCGGTGCGACCTGGAATTCATCATCGAACAGTTGCAGTTGGTTCTCGTATTCCTTTCTGAACTGCTTGGCGGCAGCTCGAAGCGCGTCCGGGAATCCGGGCGGCATGGACACATGTGAGAAATCGGGCGCTTCCCAGAATTTGACCTCTGCTGCTGCGACATGGATCCTGAGGTCTGGACGCAGCCGCTCCTTCACTCCATCGACGAGCAGCCCGCCAACGTGATCCATATGCATGTGGGTCAGCACCACGTCAGTCACGGAACCAAGGTCGATGCCTGCAGCTTCCAGCCGCTTGATCAATTGTCCGGCGCGCGGCAGGTTCAACTCCGGGTCCAAGCCAAGACCTGCATCGATGAGGATGGTCTGCTTGCCGCTGCGAACGACGACCGCGTTCAGCGCCCAGTCGAAAGCGTCCTGCGGCAGGAACATATCATTCAGCCAGGCCGCGCGATCGGCAGCGTCGGCATTGTATCCCAGCATCTTGGTCGGCAGCGGCAACACGCCGTCGCTGATCACCAGTACCTCGATATCGCCGATCTGTACCGCGTAGCGCGACGGAACCAGCTCGTCGGGGTTTGATTTAACGGGATGAGAAGTGTCCAGGTCCATGTTTGTCTCCTGTTGATCGAGATCTTGGAACCGATCTGGCCGGCTCCACGGTTGAAATGATTGTCATGAGCGTTTTGGTCGCGGCCGCCGGAACGGCCACCCATCGTTTGCCGAAGCCTTTTCTGAGAGGCTCAGTTGAGGCCGGCCCTGTCGAGGCCGTAGGCCTTGTCGGCCGAGCCCGGCACGGTCTTGAAGGCGATGCTGGCGCGGTTCCAGGCATTGATGACCATGATTACGAAGGTGAGATCGGAGATCTCCTTCTCGGAAAGCTGGCCGCGCACGCGCTCGTAGAGCTCGTCGGGAATGCCGCCTTCATGCAGTTTCGTCACCGCTTCCGTCCAGGCGAGCGCGGCGCGCTCCCGGGGAATGAAGAGATTGGATTCCCGCCAGACGGCTACGTGGTGGAGCCGGAGTTCGCTCTCGCCATGGATCTTGGCTTCCTTGACATGCATGTCCAGGCAGAAAGCGCAGCCGTTAATCTGCGATGCGCGGATGTGAACGAGATCCTGGATCTTCTGTTCGATGGCGCTGTCCTTCAGAGCCATGCTGAGTTCCGAAAGTTTCCTGAAGAGTTCCGGTGATTGCTGGGCATAATTCAAACGCTGGGTCATGGTCGCCTCCGTTATTAAGGACATTAAGTATCCTTGTGGATAAAAGATATCCTTAATAGCTGGACAGTAAAGTCCTTCCGGGCTAAGGTTCGAACATAAGGCCTATGCCGAAAAGTATGGGGTGGGGATGGATATCGTATGCGCATTGCAAACATTCATGCGGGTGGTGGAGACTGGCTCCTTTTCCGCCGCAGCGATTGATCTCAGGCTGACGCAGCCTGCTGTTTCACGCCAGGTTTCGGCGCTGGAAGCGCATCTCAACACACGTCTGCTGCATCGCACGACCACCGCGCTGGCGCTGACGGCGGAGGGGGAGCAGATCATCCCGATGGCACTCAAGGTCATCGAGGCGGTCGAGGCGCTTAGTGAAACCACATGTCGTGATGGCGGGCGCATAGCCGGCAAGGTGCGGCTGGCTTTGCCGACACCGCTCGGGCTTTACGTCAGCGACCGGCTCGGGATGCTGCTCGAACGCCATCGGGGACTTTCCGTCGACTTGCTCTTTCGCGAGGAACCGTCCGACCTGGTCGAAGAGGGGATCGATCTTGAGGTACGGCTGGGAACGGTCGCAGACTGCAGCCTGATGTGCCGCAGAATTGGGTGGACGACGGCCTTTCTCGTTGCCGCGCCTTCCTATCTACAAGACCGGGCAGCACCCAAAACACCCGACGATGTCAGCGCTCATGATTGCATCTGTTACAATCGCGCCGGAAACGGCCGGGCATGGTCGTTCTCAAATGGCGCCGAGGACGTTACCGTAAGGATCGCGCCGCGCCTCGTCGCCAGCAACGCGGTTGCCGTCCACCGTGCGGTGTTGGCTGGCAATGGGATTGCCGTACTTTCCCACATTCTTGTCGGGTCCGACATCGAGGAAGGCAGGCTGGTGAACGTCATGCCAGACTTTCCGCCGAGCCGGGTCGCTATCAGCGTCGTCTACCCATCGCGTCGGAACCTGCCGTTGCGCATCAGGACGGTCCTCGACTTCCTGATTGAGATAGTCGGCAAGGATCCGCTGATGGCGCCTGCGTCTTCTCATTGGCTTGGATGGCGCTCGGATTGTCGAACGTCACCCGCATAAAAAGTGGGATTCACGCTCGCTTGAGATATCGCCACGCCGCCACGCTGCCGAAGAGCTGAAGACCGCCGCCGCAAAACATAGCCACAATGAACCCGAAAGCGGGCTCCCGGAAGAACGCGTAGACCGATCCGAGTGCGGCCACGCCGATGGTTGCGCCAACCATGCGTGCGACGTTGATCAGTGCGCTCGCAGTTCCAGCGCGCTCACGGACGACGCTCGAAACCGCGACTGCCGTAAGAGGCCCGGTCGCCATGCCCATCCCGATACCGGTCAACAGCAGGCCGAATTCCTCGGCGGTGAACAGGTTACCGTCAAAAGTAATGCCGAGCAGAAGGTTCCCTAGTCCTATCGTCGCCAACCCGATGCTGATGGTGTGCCGTTTTCCCAGATGTTCAGAAAAGAAACCGGAGAAGGGTGAGATTGCCACAAAGCTCAGCGCCATGGGTAATAGTGCCAGCCCGACAGCGATCGGAGGCAGTCGATCGAGGCTGAGGGAGGCGAGGGGAAACAGAAAGAGCGTCCCGTACATGCCGAACGTCATTGCGGCCGTTCCTGCCATCGCCCCGCTGAACCGCTCAGTGGAAAACATCGAAAGCGGCACGAGAGCCCGCTGATCGAGGCGTCGTTCCACCAGGATGAAAAGCGTCAGCAGACCGAAGCCGCAAAGTGCCAGCAGGATCGTCCAGACTATCGGAAAATGCGAGGACTCGATTGCCGCCAGAGTGATGGCGGCGAGCGACAATATGCCCAATAGCTGACCCAGCATGTCGAACGATCGTCCCTTTTTATCCGCACTTTCCAAGATCCAAGGCAATGCTCCGGCAGCCGCCGCCACGCCGATGGGAACCACGACGAGGAAAACAGCCCGCCAACCGAAATTATGGATCAGATAGCCGCCAAGGCTTGGCCCAATGGCAAGCGACATGCCGTTGCAGCCGGCCCAGATACCGAGCGCCCGACCGCGAATCTGCTCGTCTGGGTAGATCACTCGAATGAGCGAAAGAGAGGCCGGTATCAGAAGGGCCGATCCGAGGCCGGTTATCGCTCTGGCGCCGATTAGGATCGTGATCGTCGGAGCCAAGGCGCATCCAAGGCTTGCGATTGAGAAGATGACGCAGCCGACGATGAAAATCAGACGACGTCCGTAAAGATCCGCAAGCAGACCGCCACTGATCAGAAGCGCAGCGTAGACGAGATTGTAGGCATCGACGACCCACTGCAACTGGGTTACGGAAGCCTGGAGGCTCTCGCCGATTGGTTGGACAGCCAGATTGACAACCGACGTGTCGACCTGCGCAACGATCACGCCCAGGCAGAGAATGGTCAGAGAAGCAGGATGTAGTTTCGAAGGCCGGTCGTCGCGCTGCTCGATTGAATGCATGACATTTCCTCATGGAAACAAACGTAGAGCAACTTGTTTGGTTTCACTTTGAAGGCATCGAAGTATCGAAAGACAAGGATGGTCATGCGAACCGAAAGGCACCCGTGCCTGGAACAAGCCTGTTCCGCGCAAGTTCGGGAGTTTTCCACGGGAGAACGGACCAATGTCTTCCTACAAAGACCGCCCTGTCATCAGCGATTTTCAACATCCCGGCCAGGCGCCGACTGGTGATCCCTTCATGGGAACGATCAACAACGAACTCGCCGATAAGGGTTTTCTCGTCACGAGCACGGACGAATTTGTCAGTTGGGCGCGCACCGGATCGCTGATGTGGATGACGTTCGGGCTTGCCTGTTGCGCCATCGAGATGATGCAGATGTCGATGCCGCGCTATGACGTGGAACGCATTGGTGCCGCGCCGAGGGGTAGCCCCCGGCAGTCGGATCTGATGATTGTTGCCGGCACCGTATGCAACAAGATGGCGCCGGCGCTGCGCAAGGTTTATGACCAGATGCCCGAGCCGCGCTACGTGATCTCCATGGGATCATGCGCCAATGGCGGTGGCTATTATCACTATTCCTATTCGGTGGTGCGCGGATGCGATCGGATCATTCCGATCGATATTTATGTGCCTGGTTGCCCGCCGACCGCGGAGGCCTTGCTTTACGGAATTCTGCTTCTCCAGCGCAAGATTCGCCGCAATGGGACGATCGAACGATAACCGACACCCGTCGGCCTCGCTCTCCGTGGCGGCGTCGCGGCGCTTTGACGTTTATTTAGATTCTCATGGAACAAGCTCAAGATGCAGCCGTTCCCCTAGCAGATGCAAGGAACATCGAAGCCTTAAGATCGCAACGAAGCTCCCGAACGCATCGCAAACAGCAAGTCTGCTCAAATCAAGGTCAATGAAGGCATTATCCGAGGTCCACAGGGCACCGGTGCCGGTCTAGCGTATGGACGGCAGCTGAAACCACGCATTGCGCGGCAATGCTGGAACGGTCGTTATGCGCGTTCTTCAAGGAGAAAAATTGTGACCGATAGCCCCAGCACCCCCGATCTGCAAAACGAAATTGTAGAGCTTATTCCGGCCCTTCGTGCATTTGCACGCTCGTTTCATAGAAACGCCAGCGACGCCGACGATCTCGTGCAGGAAACCCTCGCGAAAGCGCTGGCCAATCTCAACCAATTCGATCGAGGCACCCGGCTGAAATCGTGGCTGTTCACGATCATGCGCAATACGTTTTGCACGAAGTTCCGCATTGCCCGGCGCGAGGCTCCCGGAATCACGAAATGCGTTTCCGGCGCCGGGGTGGCCGCGCCATCGCAAGAATGGGCGATACGGGCCAAGGAAATGGAAGAGGCCTGCAATCTGCTGCCGGAACCTTACCGTGTCGTGCTCGAATATGTTGTCATAGAGGGACGCTCCTATGATGCCGCTGCCGAGAAATTCGGATGTGCGATCGGTACCGTGAAAAGCCGGCTCAGTCGAGCCCGGCAGCAACTGGCAGCGCACCTTGACGAAGACAGGCATTGATGATGCCTGCACTTCTCAACGCATGGAGTGGTAATGCGTGGCGTTATGTATCTTTGTCCGGGATGCCGAACAGTGCCTTGGCAATATGATCGAGCGCGGCAGGCCTCTCGGATAGCACAAAACCTGCAAAGTTCATGTCTGCATCGATTGGGTCTCCGCCAAGAGCGAAGAGATAGGGAATCTTTTGCCTGTCGAGCCGTTCGACCAGGGGAAATACCTGTTCCGCCTCGAGATTCAGGTCGAGTATCGCCGCGTCCAGGTCATTTGCCTCGATGAGATCGGACGCATGTTCGAGATCATGGACCGGACTAACTATAATCGCTCCGAGTTCACACAGCTTTTGGCGCACCTCGTCGGTCAGAAAGTAACCGCTCTCTGCCACCAGGAGCCGCTTTCCCGAAAACAATTGGCTATAGAGGGGCGCTAAACCGTCCATTTCTCGATCCGAATTGAGCCTTGCTTATAGGTGTTGGCGCGTGAACCGAAACTGAACCACGGTTCTTGTACACGGCAGCTGTCTTTGTGCGCTCGTCAAAGGAGGGCTTTCGGTGAACGTCACATGATTTGAGAGGAAATTCTTACCCTCAATCACGAACAACTGCCGCCGGAAAAGGTTTCCGGACTTGATGCGATAGATCAGAGAAAACAGTCGAACAGGCTCGGCCTCGGGAACAAACGGCCGCGCATATGGTTCGAGCATAGGGGAGGGGCATCCACGGCATGGGAGAGTTGGATGCACAATGTGATTGATGTGGAATTCAAGATGCTTTGGACCGCACCAGTCTACCTCGCGACCAGCAGTCGAGACGGCTGTCTGATTCAGGGGCCGGAGGATGCGATCCATTTCCTGTCACGAAGATGGCCTTGCGAACGAAGCAGGTCCTACGCGCGTGCGACGGAAAAATGCGTTGCGGCGGTTTCGCACAAAATTCCCGTCGAGGCGTCGCGAGCAGCTTTTGTAATTGCCTGCCTCGACGCGCACCTGATGTCGGGAAGCAGGTCGCCATGAAGACTGGCGACGATGATGCGATTTCAGAAAAACACGCTTACGAGTTCGGCCGGAAAGCCTTTGCAAAGGGAGTGAGCAGCGACAGCACGCTTTTGCGCAAGTGAACAACGCTGCGATCGAGGCGTATGGATTCATGGATGCGCAAAAGAAAAGATCCGTAGTGGACAGCATAAGCCGGGCCATCGGCCAAACTGATCATCCGCAATTGCTCCCCATGCCGGACATAAGCAGATTACCCTTGTCTCGCGAGGCGTCCGTCTCCCTCCCACATCAGCAGAAACTTCCGCGTTATCTGCGGCAGATGATCGTCAATCCATTTGGCCATTGCCTGCTCTTCGGCCAAGCTCTCCCGCAGAGCATGTTTTGCCTCGTCGAAGTTTCCGGCGTCCGCGATCGTCAGCAGTGATTTATATGCCGCGATTTCATAGTTTTCGAATGCGAAATCGGTGAGGGCGTCTTTCAGCACTTCGTCGCTTACGCTTGCATGGCTCATGACAGTCGTCGGGCTGGTGAACGAAAGGATCATATCCTTGAGGTTGAGATAATCCTCGTCTAAATCCTTAAGGATACGTTCGAGTCGCCTGATTTGATCCTCCGTTTCGCCGATGTGCTGTTCAAGTTTTGCCGCCACTTCCGGATAATTTTCCAAGCGTGACGGTTGCGGTCTTGTCATCCCCAAAGCCTGGTTTTCCATCGCATAGGCGTTTCGAAGGCCGATGACGAACATGTCGTGGATTTCTGTCTCTGCCATGATTGCATCCTCCATTGGCTGCTCGTTCTCAAACTAGGGCGAATTGGCGTTGTTCCCGCCGCTTCTGTTGTCCTGACGAATACCGGAGGATCGGCAGCATGCATTGAGTGCGGAATTTGACGGCATGGATGGTCGGGAACCATGCCTGCCGAAGACCGTTCCCCTTCCTGGTGGAGGAAAACTCATGGCGCCAAGATCATTCTGGAAAGGCTATCTCAAACTGTCGCTCGTGACATGTCCGGTCGCCATGGCTCCGGCGACCACCATTAACGAGAAGGTTCGCTTCCACACGCTGAACAGAAAGACGGGCAACCGCATCGTCAGCCAATATGTCGATTCCGTCACGGGCAAAGCGGTCGATGAAGACGATGAGGTCAAGGGATATGAGCGCGGCGAGGATGACTATGTCATGCTCGAGGACGAAGAGCTCGATGCCGTCGCTTTGGAAAGTACCAGAACGATCGATATCGAGATGTTCGTACCGCGCGACAGCATCGAATGGATCTGGTTCGATACGCCGCATTATCTGACGCCGAACGATGCTGTTGGGGAGGAGGCTTACTGCGTCATTCGTGATGCGATGGCCGCGAGCCGCATGGTCGGCATATCCCGGCTCGTCATGTATCGCCGTGAGCGTGCCGTCATGCTGGAAGCGCGAGACAAAGGGATCGTCCTGTGGACGTTGCGATTTGGCGATGAGGTCCGGGATGAAAGGGATTACTTCGAAGACATCCCTGCAAAATCGGTCGACACCAAACTGCTGAAGCTCGTGGGAGAGCTGATAGACGAGCGAACGAAATCATGGGACCCAGGCATGGTCTCCGATCCCGTCCAGGACAAGCTTCTCGATATCATCGCTGCCAAGAAGAAAGGTCGCAAGCGCCCGGCAAGGGCAAAGGCCGAAGAGGCACCCGCCGCGGGCAATGTCATCAGCATCATGGATGCGCTTCGAAAGGGCCTTTCACAGGAAAAGGGTGCAAAGAAAAGATAATCCGCATCGAGGGGGTTTCCGCCGGGAAGACGGAGCCTGTCATGAGCCGCGCTTGCGCTTCGCGTCGGGCAGATGCAATGGTTCTGCGGCTTTTCTGAACTCGGCCCAGGGATCCGAGCGAAGCGCGGCAAGCCGTGTCGGCACGTTGAGCACGGTGAAATAGTCGGGGCCGATGGCGGGGCTCAATTCCTCCCAGGACAAGGGCATGGAGACGGCGGCTCCCGGACGAGCGCGGGTCGAATAGGGCGCAACTGCAGTCGAGCCGCGTTGGTTTCGCAAATAGTCGACCAGGATCTTGCCCCGGCGTTTCGATTTGGTGATGGTGGAAACATAGCGGCCGGGGCTATCAGCGGCCATCGCGTCGGCGATGTCCTTGGTAAAGGCTTTCACGGCAGGCCATTCGGCTTTGGCGACCAGCGGGCAGACGATGTGCAGCCCTTTGCCGCCGGATGTCTTGACGAAGGGAACGAGACCCGCCCGTTTCAGCCGTTCGCCGGTCTCTTCCGCGGCGGCGATGATCTCTGTCCATGCGACATTCGGACCAGGATCGAGATCCATGATGATCATGTCAGGCTTTTCCCAATTGCCGACCATCGATCCCCAGGGATGGATCTCCAGGACAGCGGCCTGTACGAGGCCGATCAGGCCGCTCAGGTCGTTGATGTTCACATATGGCTCCTCACCTTGCGGATCCTTCGCCAATGCGATGTTCCGGTTCATGCCCTTCCAGGCGTGCTTCTGGAAGAAATGCTGGCCGCCGATCCCGTTCGGGCAGCGCACGAGCGCAAGCGGTCGGCCGACGACAAAAGGTCCCATGTAGTGCCAAACCTCCGTGTAGTAATCTGCAAGTCCGGCTTTTGTAACGCCCTCGTCCGGCCAATAGAGACGATCGCCATGGGTCAGGGAGATGCTGGTTCGCGACGGCCTTTCAGTCGAGGTCTTGGCGGCTGATTTCGGTGTTTCGCGAACGATGTCGAGTGGGTTCTTGTCTTCTCTTAAGCCACGGAAGGACGCATGACGCAGATGGCCGTCGGCCGTCCACGCACGGAATTCGACTTCCGCGACCAGTTCGGGCCGTATGAAGCGGACACCGCGATGTTCTTCTGCCGTCAGCCTGGATGCGAAAGGACTTTCCTCTGCCTTCAGGCGGGTAAGCCTTTTGAAGAGCTGCTCGGCGACTGTGTGTGTGTACCCGGTTCCGACGCGGCCGACATGCTGCAGCTTGCCATGCTCGTAGACGCCGAGAACCAGCGAGCCGATCGCGTTTCTCGATGTCGTCGAAGGCACCCAGCCGCCGATGACGAATTCCTGTCGTGACGAACATTTCGATTTGACCCAGTTCTTGCCGCGGCCGGAGCGATAGGAATCGCTGGCGATCTTGGAGACGATCCCTTCCAGGCTCAACCGGCAGGCATGGTTCAACAGCAGATCGCCATTCTCGTCAAAATGGCTGCTGAAGCGGAGGATCCCGGTTTCGGACGAAATGATCTTCTGCAGCAAGTCCTTGCGGCTGACCAAGGGGCAGGCAGTTAGATCATAGCCATCGAGGTAGATCAGATCGAATGCGTAGAAGACGAAACGGTCGCTGCGCCCTTCGCTGAGGTCGGCCTGCAGGGCGGAGAAGTCTGAGGCGCCGGCAGCCGGCTCGACGACCAGTTCGCCATCGATGATGGCTGTGCCGACGGGGAGATCCTTGAGGGCGCTGATGATCTCCTTGCCGAATTTCTGGGTCCAGTCGAGGCCGCTGCGCGTCAGCAGCTTGACGCGGCCTGCCTCGATGCGAACCTCCAGCCGATAGCCGTCGAATTTGATCTCGTGAAGCCAGCGCTTGCCCGTGGGAGGCTTGGATACCAGTGTCGCCAGGGCGGGTTCGACAAATGCCGGCAGGGCAGCCTTTCTGGCGTCCTTTAAAGCGGATGGCTCAATGGGCTTCGCATCGGCTTCCCGCTCGGGCGCAGCTTTGCTCGGCTTCTTTTTATTCTTGCCCTTGTCGTTGAAGCTCTCATCCTTGGCTCGGGCTATCCTGCGATCAATCTTGCCCGTTTTGGACGACCAGCCCGGCTTTTCGCCTGCAACCTCATCGATGACCCGTCCCGTCTTTGCCGATTCCGGCTGCTCTTCGAGGATATCGGGCGCACCCTCCGGGCGGGCCGCATCGTCCTCGCCTTTGATCAACAGCCAATTTTCCCGCTTCTCACGCGGCTTTCCGGCCATGCGGATCAGATGCCACCGGCCGCCGAGTTTTTTTCCGTGAAGCTCGAATTCGAGATGTCCTTTTGCCAGTCCCTTGTGGGGGTCGCCAAGCGGCGTCCACGTACCTTTGTCCCAGACGATGACGGTGCCACCGCCATATTCGCCCCTCGGAATCGTGCCTTCGAAGCCGCCATATTCCAGGGGATGATCTTCGGTCTGTACCGCGAGCCGCTTCTCGCCGGCCACCAGACTTGGCCCCCTGGTCACCGCCCAGCTCTTCAGCACGCCGTCCAATTCGAGGCGAAAATCATAGTGGAGCCGGCGCGCATCGTGCTTCTGGATGACGAAGCTGTTGCCGGCTGATGCAGCCTTGTTCCTGCTCGCACGGCCCTTTGGTTCCGATGTTCTGGTGAAATCGCGTTTGCGGTTATAGATCTCCAACGCCATGATCAGCTCGCCTTGCGTTGTGTCCGCGAGGAGGAGGCGGCACGCGATTTTGCTGCCTTGCGGGATGCCGCACGCGATTTCTTGGCGGAATGTTTGGCGCCTGTCTTGCCTTGGCCAGCCATGCCGGCGCTCTGGCGCAGAGCCTCCATAAGATCGGTAACCTTGGCGACTTTCGCCGGCTTGCGTTGCGGGATCTTTTTGCCTTCGATCTTGGCTTTTACCAATTCCGCGAGCGCGGCCTCATAGCGGTCGTCGAATTCACTGGCATCGAAACTGCCTTTCTTGGTGGCGATGATATGTCTCGCGAGATCGAGCATTTCGCCCTTGATCTTCATATCGGGCACATCCTCGAAGGCTTCCTGTGCCGAGCGAACCTCATAATCGAAATTCAATGTCGTAGCGATCAGCCCCGCGCCATGGGCGCGGATCATCATTGTCCGAAGGCGGCGAAACAGAACGGTGCGGGCAATGGCGGCAACCTGCTTCTTGCGCATCCCTTCGCGGATCAGCGCGAACGCCTCTGCGCTCGCCGGAGCGGAAGGGGCCAGATAATAGGGCCGGTCGAAATAGACATCATCGATTTCATCGCATGCCAGAAAGGCTTGTACATGCAGGACCTTATCGCTTTCCGGCACCGCCGCGGCGACTTCCTCGGGCTCAAGGATGACGTAATCGTCCTTGTTGAGTTCGTAACCCTTGACCTGATCCTCGCGCGGTACCGGCTTTCCGCTCGCACTATCGATGAATTCGCGCCTGACCCGGTTGCCGGTCGCCCGGTTCAGCGTGTGAAAGGAAATCCGTTCCGAGGTGGAAACTGCCGTATAGAGCGCGACCGGGCAGCTGACCTCCCCGAATTTGAGATATCCTTTCCATTGCGCACGCGGGCTCATGGGGATGCTCCATTTTCACGATGATATTCAACGATGCCGAAACGGCATTGTTCCGCAGTTTCGGATTTCGTCGCTGCGCTGACCGGCGTGCTTCCCGATATTGGATTGACGTCATGCGCGACGTTGCGAGCCTGGCGCCTCGGGACCTATTTTCCCAATTGCTTGGCCATCTGCAGATGATGTTCGAGCGTAGGTGTCGTATTTGCGGCCCATGCTTTCAAAGCAGCGCTGTCTCCCTTTTCGCCATATCGTTTGAAAAGATCGACGGCTTTGGCGTGAGCTGAACGTTGGTCGGAATCGTAGCGCTGAATGAATTCTCTTCCTTGCAGCTTTTGGAGCCTGGTCAGCATCTTTTTCTGATTGGACGTCATATCGCTGGGAAGCGTCGCCTTCGCCTTGCCGCTCGTTATCAGATCTTTCAACTGCATCGTCGTCTTCTGATGATCATCGACCATTTGCTGCGCAAAAGCCTTCGTCTGATCATCGCCCCGCTGCAGAGCAAGCTTACTGGCTTCGATTTCGAACATGTCGCTGCTCGCAGCTTCATTGACGAAATCCTGCGCCGCGGGTGCGGCGCCTACGAGCGAATTGACTCCGGTCTTTTCGGCAGCCGACTGGGCGAAGGCGCCGGTGGCAAGGAGCAGGATCCCTGCGGTAATGATTGAGCGCTTCATGACATTCTCCTTCCTTCGCTCTTCGAACTTGGAAAGGGTCGAAACGTTCCTGCCCATTTATCCTCACCGGATACCGAGGGCCAAAAATATCCGCGAAGGCAAGCTTCCTGTCAGGGCACAAGACCCGGCTTTCCCGGCCTCGACGATCGTATTCTCCTTCGCCTTTCTCCTCAGCGTCTCATCACATTCATGATCAGCGACACCACGAAGAAGATGAGGAAGATAAAGAACAGGACCTGTGCGATGGACGCAGATGCGCCTGCTATGCCACCGAAGCCGAGCGCGCCTGCAATCAAAGCTACGACGAGAAATATCAGTGCATAATAAAGCATTTCGCTCTCCATTGGTTGCTGCAAGGAGAACGGAATTGTGAGTGGTTTGTTCCTGTGGATGCTGGGAAGCGTCACGCTGCAGCGGTTGCCTGTCTCGACCAGGCCTGCTCGCCGCCGTTGCCAGGTGGCGGCGGCTCGGCGGCGTCCAGATACATCTTTGCCGGTGCCGTCAGCACAAACCAAAGGCTGGCGCCAAGCAGGAATGAGCTTGCGGCCTCATCACCGGCAGAGACACAAAAGGGGAAGATGACGGCGGTGAACAAAACGGTCAGGCGTACCGCCCATTCCGTTTCACGCTTGCGGGTGGCCGTCGCCGCGAGCGCCCGATAGGACCGCATGTCATAAATCCGTCCCACCCGTCCCAGGGCCAACAGCCGCAGTGACGGAAGCGAAAGCATCAAGAGCGTGCCGAGCCCGAAAACATAGATAGGGCCGTTTAAAAACAGGCCGCATGCCGACAGAAGGGCAAGTATGACGATGAGGTTCCACAAAGGGAAGAGCTTCTGCGGAGAATGGCCTGTCTGTCTGTGCCATAGCTGCATGACTGCCGATCCGCCGCGCAGCAGCGGTCGATCAATGTAACAATTGAGGAATTCCATGATGTGCCCTTCTAAACCCGGCGCAGACACACATCAGAAAAATCCGGCGTCAGCATGGCAGAATCGCAAATCCGATAGGCCAATCGAGCTTACTCGATGTTTTTCTATTGCGGAGGGAGGAACTATCCGCGGTCAAGGGGGTTCTCTGGCTGATCCGTCTTTCAGACGAGGCGGCGCCGATTATGTCGTCAATCGCGCGCCATCCAAACGGCTGCAAACATACGATTTCGCGACATATCCGCCAGCAAGCGATATCAACGACCCGGAAAGCTTTTACCGTGAAACATCTTGACCAAGCCATCCATATCGCGCTCGAGGCGCACGAAGGGCAGACGGACAAGACTGGACGGCCTTTCTTTGAGCATTGCCAACGCGTCGCACTGCTGGTTTCCGGTGACGAGGCCCGCACGGTCGCCTATCTTCATGATGTCGTCGAAAAGCGAAGAGGATGGACGCTCGATCGTCTGCAGGAAGAGGGCTTCCCGACAAGGATTCTATCTGCCGTCGATGCCTTAACGCGGCGGCCGGGCGAGCCGGACGAGCAATTCATCCATCGTGCGGCAGCGAATGTGCTGGCTTTGCCCGTCAAGCGGGCCGACCTTGAGGACAATCTTTGGCAAAGCGAGCAGATAGGCAAGGACGCCGCAAAATATCAGCGCGGCTTAGACACCCTGCTCGAAATGGCGAGCCGAAAGTAGGGGATGCCTCCTTCGATGCTTGAGGGGCGTGATCCAATCGAGGGGAGCGATCATGGTTCTGATGACTTTAGCTCTGAACCCAGCTCCTCAGGGATCGCGGCCAAAATCCTTGCGGAGTTCGGTTTTTGCCTTCTCCAGCGTTGCGCGCCGGGATTTCGAAAGCTGATCGCCCGCCCGATTGATATAGAAGTTCAACATCGACATGGCGGATCGAAACGGACTGGATTTGCGGCGGTCGCTGTTTTCGGCGGATTCTTTGAGTGAATCGGCAATTTTCTTGGCGCTGCGCTCGTTGAATACGCCTTTCTTCAGGTCCATGGCATCACTGGTCTCATTGACGTGCTGTGACCATTTCTTCGATTTACCTTTGGGCATTGCTGCACTCCTCGTTGAAATTCGCGGTGCCGTCAGCAACCCTGAAAGGCTGAGCTTGCCGGCGCTGGAATCCGAACAAGCGAGCTGCCGTCATGTTCCCCGTCACGGGGCCAACATTGGCTTCGGGCTCGTAGATTTCCCCCGGGCAATCTTGAAGAGACAACAGGCAGTATTAATTTTGTGGCCAGAACCTGTCGCGCCTGACCGAAACTATGGTTGCCGAGGGAGCTGCCGATTGAGCGAAACCGAACGCGAGCTTCGCTATGCATCCTGGCATAAGGATGCTGTCATCTACCAACTCCATGTGAAGTCGTTCTTCGACGCCAATGGAGATGGATTTGGCGATTTCGCCGGATTGACGCGCAAACTGGATTACCTGGCATCGTTAGGTGTCAACACGATCTGGCTTTTGCCGTTTTATCCATCTCCCCGCCGTGACGACGGCTATGACGTGCTCGATTATGAAAGCATCAGCCCGGAATTCGGCACGCTCGACGATTTCAGAAGGTTCGTGGAGGCGGCCCATGCCCGCAACATGCATGTCATTACGGAGCTGGTTCTCAACCATACCTCCGATCAGCATCCCTGGTTTCAGCGTGCCCGAAACGCGCCGGCCGGGTCTCCGGAACGGGATTTCTACGTCTGGTCGGAAACGGACGACAAGTTTGCGGAAACACGCATCATTTTCGTCGATAGCGAGAGATCCAATTGGACCTGGGACCCGGTTGCCAACGCCTATTTCTGGCATCGCTTCTACTCCCATCAGCCGGATCTGAACTATCACAATCCTGCCGTTATCGAAGCGGTTTTGGATATCATGCGCTTCTGGCTCGATCTTGGCGTGGACGGCTTTCGCCTCGATGCCGTTCCGTATCTTGTTGAGCGAGAAAACACCAATAACGAGAATCTTCCTGAAACGCACAGGCTGCTCAAGCACATCAGAAAGACGCTCGAGGCAAGCTACCCCGGCGTCATACTCCTTGCAGAAGCAAATCAATGGCCGGATCAGGCACGGGACTATTTCGGAACAGGGGACGAATGCCACATGGCCTTCCATTTCCCGCTGATGCCGCGAATATTCACCGCGGTTGCAATGGGAAATTCCCAGCCGATCATCACCATGGTGCAGCAGACCGATGGCATCCCTGAGGAATGCCAGTGGGCCATTTTCCTCAGAAACCATGACGAGCTGACTTTGGAAATGGTCACCGAGGCCGAGCGCAATTTTCTTTGGGACACCTATGCTTCCGACGAACGCGCCCGATTGAATCTCGGCATCCGACGTCGCTTGTCGCCGCTCATGGATCAGGATCGGCGTCGCGTCGAGCTTCTCCACATGTTGTTGTTCTCTTTACCCGGTAGCCCTGTGCTTTACTATGGCGATGAGATCGGCATGGGCGACAATGTCGATTTGGGAGATAGAGATGGTGTTCGCACACCGATGCAATGGTCCAGCGGCAAAAATGCCGGATTTTCGGGCGGCGATCCAAAGACCCTCGCACTGCCGCTCATCGATAATCCCCGTTTCGGCTTCCAGGTGATCAATGTCGCCGCACAGGAGAAGGACCCGCATTCGCTTCTGAACTGGGTTCGTCGCATCCTAGCAATCCGATCGGCGCATCAAGCCTTCGCAAGGGGCGCGATTTGCTTTGTGAGCACGGAAAACCCGGCCGTCATCGCATATGTCAGAGAATATAAAGGCGAATGCGTTCTCTGCGTCGCGAATCTGTCAAACATCGCTCAGGCCGCCATGCTCGATTTACATCAATATTCGGGCAGTCGTCCCAGGGAGCTGTTTGGGAAGACGGCATTTCCGGCTGTGGGCAAGCATCGTTATCCGATCATGTTTCAGCCCTACGGTTACTTCTGGTTTCAGCTGAAGCCCTGAGGTGAGCCTTCCAGCCATCAAAACACGGTCGGCTCGCCCTTGTTTTCCTATTTGAGAAGGGCAGCTCTGGTTGCACGACGATCTTCGTGCCATTCGGCGGCAACAGGCTCAAAGCCTTACCGCAAGTTGTTGTGACCATTGGCCGGGAACGGATCAGGCGCGCCTGGCCGAGTTCAACGCGCCGTCCGTAACTACATAGGGCGGGAGCTCCAGATTCGAACGGAAATCGTCTCCGACATAATCGGTGTCGATAATCGACCGCCGCCGCAACTCGGGCAGCAGCCCGTTCACCAGCAGATCCTCCTGGTCCGGATTGCCGAAGCCGTGGAGCGAGAGAACATCGAGAATTCCGGCCCGAAAGCGTTCCTCGATCGCATCGACAAGCTGCTCCGGCGTGCCGGCGACCGACCAGTGCCCGGTTTCCTGCGCCTGAATGATGAGCTGCCGCAATGTCAGCCCTTCACGCGCATAGCGGCGGAAGATTTCCACGCGGCCGCGCCGTCGGTTGATGCTGGTGACCTCAGGCAGAAGTGCCTCCGGCAAAGGCTTGTCGAGCGGCAGTTCGGAAAGATCGAGATCGCCGCCGAGCATGTCCGCCAGTTTCAGGCGACCTTGTTCGTAGTCGATCCGCTCATGCTTCTCCTTCAGGCGTCTTGCGACATCCGCATCGGAATCGCCGATCACCGAATGGAAGGAATTCATGATGAAGGGGAGGCCCGCTGCGCGCCCGAAGCTTGTCGCGCGACGCCGCAGTTCCGTGACGAAAGCGATGGCATCCTCGAGCTTGGGCTGCGAGGTATAGACCACCTCGGCATATCGTGCGCCGACGGTGACACCGGCTTCCGACTGGCCCGCCTGGAACTGGACGGGGCGACCCTGCGGCAAAGGCGGCACGTTCAAGGGGCCGTCGACCTGGAAGTGCTTGCCGCGATAGTTGATCGGATGGAATTTTGCCGGATCGATACCGATCGCCCCGGACGCCTTGCGTTCGGCGGCATTACGTTCATTGGCATCATAAAGCGCATTGACGATTTCGATGAATTCAGCAGCCCGCTCATAGCGCTCCTCCGGGCTTGGCAATGTCTCGCCGAAATTCTCCTCGCCGACAGAGGAGGTCACGGCATTCCAGCCGGCGCGCCCGCCGCTTGCATGGTCGAGCGTGCCGATCTGGCGGGCCAGATTGTAGGGATAGTGAAAGGTGGTAGAGACGGTGGCGATCAGGCCAATGTGTGACGTCACCTGGCTCAAGGCGGCAAGCGCGATGATCGGCTCCTGGATGCCGGCGGTTCCGGCAAGTCCCGCCGGGTCGATATGGAGCAGGTCGGCCGTGAACAGCCCGGTGATCTTTTCCGCTTCCGCCTTGCGGGCGAGCTCGATGGCACGCTTGATGCCGGTGACGGGGCTTGTGTCGTTTCCGGCGGAAATGACGCTGCTTGCTCCGGTCAATGTCTTCAGGCGTCGGGGACGATTGTGGGTCATCGCGAATTTCCTTGATGTCGTCGGCAACGTCAATTGTTATAATCTATATTTTTAATAGATTATTAGATCGAGCAATGATGTTTTAATCGTCGGCTGCACGATAAAAGATCATGCCGTGCGACACCCTCCTGAAATTATACGTCCTGAGCCACCGAAGCATTGGGTGATCGAGAGATGGCAGGGTCGATCGGTGGGTTCCCGATGATCGGCAGCCTCTGGATAGGCTTCAGCTATCGGCAGGAGGCATTCCCTTGGCTGATATGTCGGCCATGGGAATTTTCGTCCTTCGGCAAGGACTGGGCATTGCATCTAGGGCTACGGAGGCGAGTGAGATGGATTTGCCTAAACATCCTGGCGATTATCGGAACCAAAAGCGCACGCCCGCGTAGATTTAGACGACGAGCCTTCGTTCGGTTCTGGCGAGGAGCGGAATGTCATGAACCGCTTCAATACCCAGGAAGGGTAATTTGCTTTCCCTCCACGGCGACACGCAGCGTAACTTCGAAAGGAGGACCTGATGTCGAATTATACACCTCTGGTCCTGTTTTTCATCTCTGCGGGGCTGCTAATATGCATGATCGGTATCGGCTTGGCGTCTCTTATTCAGTGAAAATACCCGGATGACGCCTCTGGATGAGCGAAAGCTGGTAATCGGAGCCGAAGAGGTTCGGGAGCAACTGAACGATTGAAGCCGGATGCCAGGATATGCCGGGCGCCACTTGCTTTCAGGCGATTTTCAGGCCCGATCAGCGACATTGGATTTTCGTGGAAGTATCGAAAGCGTGGTATGGATATTTACGTCAGTGGTTCTAAGCAGGGTGAGGAAGGCAATCGAATTTTTCCGTCAGATTTCGGAGCCGCTTTGGAATCGTTGCTCTTCTATAGTTAGCGAGATGCTCTCCATAGAAGTTACAGACTCGGACGCGAAATATGGGACGACATGGGCATATCACGGCTAGGGAACGGCGGTTCGCGCAAAACCAGTCTCTATGAGGAGCTCTTCGGGCGGCTGAAGGCCGAGATTCTCGATGGGACGGTGCCCGAGGGCGCAGTGTTGACCGAGGCCGCTCTTGCGGGCTTGATAGACAGCAGCCGAGCGCCGGTACGTCAGGCACTCCAGCTCCTCTTCGAGGATGGATTGATCACACGGTTTGATGGCCGCGGTTTTATTGTCGGCAAGACAGGGACTCTTCCGAGGCGGATCAAACTTGCGGACTATCTCGGCAAAATGTTCGACGGGGATGACGACAGGCCGATATTCGCCTGGCAGGCGCTCTATGAAGATGTCGAGAGCATCGTCGTCTATCGCTCCTTTTTCGGCCGCTATCGCATCAATGAAAACGAGCTCGCACGGCATTTCGGCGTTGGGCGTGGGGTAGCACGCGACGTACTGCTGAAGCTCGAAACGCTCGGCATCACCGAAAAGGACGATAATTTCCGCTGGTCGATCGTACCGCTCGACAGCCAGCGCATTCGCGACCTCTACGAGGTGCGCGAGCAAATCGAGCCGGCGACCCTTGCAAGTGCCCTGGGCGGGCTTTCGAACGAACATGTCGACACAATGCTTTCAAGGCTGGCGCTGGCGCTTGCAGATTATCCCGATGTATCGGCCTCGACCATGTATGAGCTTGAGCTGGACCTTCATCTGCGCAGCCTGCAGGCTTGCCCGAACAAGGAGTTCCTGAGCATCCTGAAGCGGACTCACTGCATCCTGACCCTCAGCAAGCACATCGTCGGCAGCCGCATCAAGAGGCCGGAATACGAGCCCTTCCTCTCCGAGCATATCGGTGTCTTCAAGATGGTGCAAAAGCGCGATGAGGAAGGGCTGAAGAAAGCGATGCGTGATCACATCAGCAATTCTCAGCCCAACGTACAGGCGCGTGCCGCCTATATCCGCGAGCACTATCAACCGGACGAATACAGTTTCATCCTCTAATACGGAACGGCATCAGGTGATGGCGCCGACCTGCCAGGGAACGAATTCATTATCGCCATAGTCGAAGGTCTCGCTGAGCGTCTTCTTTCCGGAGGCGACAGCGATGATTTCTTCGAAGATCCGTTCGCCGGCCGCCTCGATCGTATCGTCGCCGCTGACGATGTCGCCACAATTGATGTCCATATCCTCGCGCATATGGTTGTACATCTCGGTATTGGTGGCGATCTTGACGCAGGGCGCCGGCTTGAAGCCGGAGACGGAGCCTCGGCCCGTCGTGAAGCAGATTACATTGCAGCCGCCGGCAACCTGGCCGGTGACGGCGACGGGATCATAGCCGGGCGTGTCCATGAAGACGAAACCGGGTTCATCGACGATCTCCGAATATTCGTAGACGGCCTTCAGCGGCATCGAGCCGCCCTTGGCGACGGCTCCGAGCGACTTCTCGAGGATGGTCGTCAACCCGCCGAGCTTGTTTCCATAGGAAGGGTTGTTGTTGAGTTCCGCACCGTTGCGGCGGGTATAGTCGCGCCACCAGTCGATCCGGGAGAGTAGCTTTTCTGCGACGGCGGGCGTAACCGCTCTGCGTGTCAGCAGATGTTCCGCGCCGTAGATCTCCGGCGTTTCCGCCAGAACCGAGGTGCCGCCATTGCGCACGAGAAGATCGGAGGCATAGCCGAGCGCCGGGTTGGCCGATATTCCGGAATAGCCATCGGAGCCGCCACATTCCAGGGCCAATTTGATCCCCGAAAGCGGCTGGACGGTGCGCTTGGCTGAGTTCACCTCGGGCAACATGTCTTTGATCATTTCGGAAGCGGCCGCGATTGTCTTGCGGGTACCGCCGAGATCCTGGATCGTCATGGTGCGCAGGCGGTTTCCTTCCTCAAGCTTGTAATGCTCCAGGATGGGTGCGATCTGATTGGTTTCGCAGCCAAGGCCGATCATCAGGATGCCGCCGAAATTCGGGTGCCGCGCATAGCCCTGAAGAGTGCGGGCCAGATAGCGGTAGCCCTCCGACTGAGTGTTGATGGCGCAGCCGCCGCCGTGGGTCAGCGCCACGACACCATCGACATTGTCGAAGCCCTCAAGCCCGCCGGTGCGATTGAAATGTTCGGCAATATATTTCGAGACGGTTGCCGAGCAATTGACCGTCGTGATGATGCCGATGAAATTGCGCGTGCCGACGCCGCCGGCGCCGCGGTCGAAGCCCATGAAGGTCCGACAGTCCTCTTGCGGCAACATGCCCGTCTCTTCGATATCGACGCTGAACTGGTAGGGATGGTCGGATTCGATCACGGCCAGGTTCTGTAGATGGACGTGGCCGCCGGACGGAATGAACTGTGTCGCGACGCCGATCGGCTGACCGAATTTGCGGATCTCCTGGCCGACCTGGATATCGCGGACTGCCACCTTGTGACCGCGCGGGATCTGGTCTGCCGCGATCAAGCCGTCGATGCCGGTCGGGCTGCCGGCGCGGATCATCGCGCGAGCGACCGCGACATCGTCGATGGGGTTCAGCAGGATGACAGGCGAAACGGCGGACATAGGAAGTTCCATATGGTTGGATTAATGTCTATTGCTAGCAATAGACAATTATTCGAGGGAAGACGTCAAGCACGATCGACTTTAGTTCAGGGCTTGCTTTCAGTTGCGTGGTTGGCGCGCCAGCCAGGCGGAAAGATCGGCTTCCGCACGTTCGAGCGCGCTGTGATTGAGAAGTTTCCTTAAGAACGCCACGGCAACCGCGCGCGCTCTCAGATTGAAACGACCATCATCATCCTGACCGCCAAGCGGCTGATAGACGCCGAGTTTCACATAGAGCTGCTGCAATCGGTTCTGAACGCTGCGGACCGAAAGATTGCGCCGCTGGGCAATCGCGCGATCGGTCAACCCAAGAGCGATATCGATCAGGATCTCGTATTCGGCCTCGGTGAAACCGTTGACGTTGCCGAGGCTCTTTTGCTGCATGCCGCGCACCTCACGGTCGATAACGCACTGGCTTTCGATGAAGATGCTGCGAAGCGCCAGCTTCAGGCGGTCGTCCGAGGCGGATTTCAGAACATATCCGTAGACGGCGCCGGCAGGCACGATGCGCGAAACGCCGCGAACATAGGCCTCGTCTGAATAGTTTGACCAGAAAAGGATGCGTGTCTCCGGTCGCTCCTTCCAGATCGTGCGGGCCGCTTCGATGCCGTTGCGCTGGCTCATCTGCAGATCCATGACGATATGAGACGACCTCAAATCCCGCGCCAGCCGTTCGCCCGTATTGCCATTTTCTGCCTCCAGCACGCCATCGCATTCGGGAAGTGCGGCGCGGATCGCTTCATTGAGATAGGAGCGATGGAGCGGATCGTCTTCGATGATCAGAACCTTCATGCGGCGGCTCCTCCGACCGTCTGCGCCTTGGCAGGCAGGTTGACACTGACGATCGTTCCACCGGAGGCTGCTGCGGCCTTAATTGCGAAGCGGGCTGAAATCAGGCGCGCTCGGGTCCGCATATTTTCGATACCGCCGCCCGATAATCTGCGGGTATTTCCAAGTCCGACACCGTCATCCACGACATCAATGGTGACCGCACCCTCGGGTGCTTTCAGATGAACCGCAATGTTGCCGGCCTGGGCATGGCGAATGGCGTTGTTGATGGCCTCCTGCGCAATGCGGAATAGGGCAATGGACACCGATTGTTCAAGGCAATCGATCGCGCCGCCGGTCTCGTCGTTCAGTGTCCAGGTCAAAGTCGCGCCGCTCTCCTGGATCGATCGTTCGAGATGGTTCTCGATCGCCTGCGCGAAACCGAACAGTTGAAGGACGGAGGGCTTGGCCTCCTCGATGATCTGGCGAAGATCGTGCATGCTGTGCTGCAGCCCGCGAAAGAGCGGCTCAAGTGCTTCGCCGGTGACATCGGGCTGTCGCGCGAGCCGCTCCAGCCGTCTTGAGAGACGGGTCAGGTCGGCCAGAATCTGGTCGTGGAGGTCCATGCCGATGCGCTGCCGCTCGGCTTCCAGGGCCTCAGTCAATTTCAGGGCGCCGAGGCGCAGACCCTCTTCGCGGGCACGAGCTTCGGCTTCCACGATTGCCGAGCGTTTCGCTTGGTCGGCGGCGCGGATTGCAAAGAAATGGGGTGCCAGCAGATCGGCAATGACGCGGGCACTTTCGATATCTCGCATGGTGTAGAAGCCGGTCTGGTGGCTCGAGCAGGAAAGCGCACCGATGACATGCCCCTGGACTTTCAGAGGCACGTGCAGACGGCTATGCAGCGATTGATGAAAGATCGGATGTGAAAACGCGCCCTGGAAATGGAATTGGGGATCATTCCAGGCGTCGTCGGTCAAGAGGTAGTCCGTCTCGCCCCATAGAAGCGTGCGGATGGGGCTATTGCTCACGGGTGCGGGAAAACGGCGACCCCAATCCGTTTCCAAGCCGCTCTCGTAGGCGGTATGAAATTGCTCGTCCATCAGGATGATGCAGACATCCAGATGGTCATGCGGGATGACGTGGCTGATCTCGGCGGCGACCGCCTGGATGACCGAGTGAAAGTCGAGCTGGCCGGCGAGAAGCCTCGATATGTTGAGATAATGGTCGAAGACCGATTGCGGCGCCAGATCGCGCAAGATACGCCCTCCCAGGCAATGCGCCGACCTATGCTCCTCCGGTCGCTCGCAGCATGCAAATTTCCGGCACTATTAAGCGCCGATCCGAGAGATCCGTCTTGCGGATTTGCGCATCTTTTCTGCGGGATCCCGCAAGGTCCCGCCCTTTAAGCGCCTGTACAAGCGTCACAATCTCGGACATCCTGTTTCTACTGACAGGGTAACCTTCAGTGCAAATATTATTTTCGATCGTTCGTTGAGGAGCGCGCTCGAAAATCTTGGCCTGGAAGATGAAGTACAGGCGCTTTGGGAGGAAAAAATGAATATTGCCAAGATGCTTATGGCGTCCGCCGTCATCGCTTGCGTTGCCGCGCCGGGAGCTGCCTTTGCCGATACGTCATCCAAGAAAATTGCATTATCGAACAATTATGCCGGCAATTCCTGGCGTCAGGCCATGTTGACCAGCTGGCAGAAGGTTACGGGCGAAGCGGTCAAGGCCGGTGTCGTCGCCGCGGCCGACCCGTTCACGACGGCTGAAAACCAGGCGACCGAACAGGCCGCCCAGATCCAGAACATGATCCTGCAGGGTTATGATGCGATCGTCATCGATGCTGCCTCGCCGACGGCGCTGAACGGCGCGATCAAGGAAGCCTGCGATGCCAAGATCGTCGTCGTTTCCTTCGATGGCATCGTCACCGAACCCTGCGCGTGGCGCATCGCAGTCGATTTCAAGGGCATGGGTGCCAGCCAGATCGAATATCTCGCCAAGAAGATGCCGAAGGGCGGCAATGTGCTCGAAATCCGCGGGCTTGCAGGCGTTTCCGTCGATGATGAGATCTCGGCCGGCATCCATGAAGCTGCCGCCAAATACCCGCAGTTCAAGATCGTCGGTTCGGTTCATGGCGATTGGGCTCAGGATGTCGCCCAGCGAGCGGTTGCCGGCATTCTGCCCAGCCTTCCCGATATTGCCGCGGTCGTGACCCAGGGCGGCGACGGCTACGGTGCCGCTCAGGCCTTTGCCGCCGCCAAGCGTCCGATGCCAACCATCGTCATGGGCAACCGCCAGGACGAGCTTGCCTGGTGGAAGAAGGAGAAGGATGCCAGTGGCTACGAGACCATGTCGGTCTCGATCGCGCCAGGCGTCTCCACGCTGGCCTTCTGGGTTGCCCAGCAGATTCTCGACGGTCAAGAGGTGAAGAAGGATCTGGTCGTACCATTCCTGCGCATCGATCAGGACAATCTCGAAACCAACCTTGCCAACACGCAGGCAGGCGGTGTTGCGAACGTCGAGTATACGCTCGACGACGCCAAGAAAGTCATCGCGGCGGCGAAGTAACCGATATCTGCGAACCGTAGAGACGGGCGCCGCCGATAAAAGGTGGCGCCTGCTGATGCAACGCCCGATCCGGACGATCCATGATTGCAGCGAAAGACAATGTTTTGAAGAGACAGGATGCCGGCCCGCAGGCCGTCGTCTCTGCTCATGGCATCAAGGTGCATTTCGGTGCTGTGAAGGCGCTCGATGGCGCCGACCTGACGGTTCATGCCGGCGAGTGCATCGGGCTCGTCGGTCATAATGGCGCTGGCAAGTCGACGATCGTCAACGTCATCAACGGCGGTCTCAGCCCACACGAGGGCAGTGTCACCTATGAGGGAGACGACAGCGTGCACGGCATCAACGCAGCGCGCGCTCACGGAATACGTTGCGTTTTTCAGGAATTGTCACTTGCGCCCAATCTCACCGTCGTCGAGAACATGCGGGTGGTCCATCGCGGCCTTGCCGGCTGGAATTGGCGGCGACAGGCGGCGGCAATCGTTCGCGCCAAGCTCGACGAGATTTTCGCTGGCCACAGGATCGACGTCATGCGGACCGTCGGCGAACTCTCGATCGCCGAGCGGCAGATGGTGGAGATCGCGATCACCTTTTGTGCGGTCGGTGAAACGCCGAAGCTGGTCATCCTGGATGAACCGACCTCATCGCTCGACGCCGGGCTTGCCGCTCAGCTGATGGCCTATGTGCGCAGTTTTGTGCAGGCCGGCGGAGCGGTCATGCTGATCTCGCATATTCTCGGTGAGATCCTTTCGACCGCAAGCCGAATTCTGGTCATGAAGGACGGTCGCGTCGTTGCCGATCGCATTGCTCAGGATTTCACCGTCCACAGCCTGGTCCAGGCGATGGGCAGTGTCGTCAAGGAACAGGATTGCAGGGGCAGGAGCGGAGGGAACATCGCATCGTCTCCTCTGCTTGCGCTGTCGGCGCGAGGGGGAAGGGGCCTTGGCTTCAACGCCCGCCGGGGCGAAGTGATAGGGCTTGCCGGGCTCGCCGGCCATGGCCAGACCGACATGTTGCTCGATCTCCATCGCTCGCTTTCTCACAACTGGCTGCCGGGCAGGCAAGACAATATCGCTTTTGTTGCCGGCGACCGCAGCTTGAACGGCACGTTTCCGCTTTGGAGCATACTGAAAAACCTCAGCATTGCCTCGCTCAGCGATTTATCGCGTCTGTCGGTCGTTGATCGCGGCCGCGAGGATCGTCTCGGTGCAGACTGGAAGGGTCGCATCGAAATCCGGACGCCGACGATGGCAAACGGCATTTTGTCCTTGTCGGGCGGCAATCAGCAGAAGGTTCTGTTTGCTCGCGCTCTGGCCACGACTGCGCCGATCGTGCTGATGGACGATCCCATGCGCGGTGTCGATATTGGTACCAAGCAGGAGGTCTACAGGATCTTGAGCGACGAGGCTTCGTCCGGTCGGACGTTCATCTGGTATTCGACCGAGATGGACGAGATTCGCCTCTGCGATCGCGCCTACGTCTTTCGCGACGGCGCCATCGTGTCGGAGCTGATTGGAGAGGACATCACGGAGGAAAATGTGTTGGCGGCTTCCTTTGCCGGGGAGGGCGCATGAGCCGCCCGTCATCTGCTACCCTGCGCCTGCTCATTCCGGCGCTGTCGCTTGCCGTCCTGCTCGCCGCGGTCTTTTATCTGCAGCCACGCGCCATGAGCTATATCGGCCTCAATCTGCTCTTCAATCTCGCCGTGCCGATTGCGCTGGCCACGATCGCGCAGATGATGATCATGGCGGTCAACGATCTCGATTTGTCGATGGGCACCTTCGTCAGCTTCACGGCCTGCGTGGCGGCGACCTATCTGCAATCTGCCCCGCTCATCGGTATCCTCATTCTGACGGCCGCAATTGCCGTCTATGCCGCGATCGGCATCGTCATCTATATCAGGGATCTGCCATCGATCGTCGTGACGCTCGGCATGAGCTTCGTCTGGGGTGGCCTAGCAGTTCTGCTGCTGCCGGCACCGGGCGGCACCGCGCCCGATTGGGCGCGCTGGCTGATGACTTCGAAGCCGCCGTTCATCCCGATTGCGATCATAGCCAGCATCGTCATCGCGCTGCTTGCCCATCTGATCGTCATGCGCTCTTCCTTTGGAGTATTGATCCGCGGTGTGGGCGGTAATCAGCGGTCGCTGCAGCGGGCTGGCTGGTCCGTTGTTGGTCTGCGTGCCGCCGCCTATGCGCTGGCGGGCTTCTTCGCCGTATTGGCCGGCATTGCCCTGGTTGGGCTTACCACCTCGGCTGATGCGAATATCGCGCTGCGCTATACCTTGCTGTCGATCGCAGGCGTCATCCTCGGCGGCGGGGAGTTTACCGGCGGCCGCGTCTCGCCTATGGGCGCCGTCATCGGCGCCCTGACATTGACCCTGGCGGGCTCCTTCCTGTCGTTTCTGCGGATATCGCCCGACTGGCAGATCGGTGCGCAGGGCGCGATCCTGATCATCGTGCTTGCCCTCAGGCTCTTGCTCAATCGCGTCGAAAAGCGGGAGAAACAATCATGATCGCGCTTGCCACGCTCGGCCGTAAACCCTGGATTTGGTCCTTCATCGCCGCAATCGCGGTGTGGATCATCACCGTTCTCTTCACCGGCGGCGCGAGTTCCATCGGCCTGTCGCAGGCGGCACTCACCTTTGCGGCATTCTCTGTCATCGTCGGCATCGGCCAGATGTTCGTCATCACGCTCGGGCCAGGAAACATCGATCTCTCCGTGCCGGCGACCATGACGCTTGCTGGCACCATCGCGCTGAAACTCATGAATGTCGAGGACAGTATGATCGTGCCGGGTTTGCTGGTGTCGGTCGTCATCGGCCTCGGCATCGGTCTCGGCAATTACGCCCTGATCAAGCTCTTGCGCATTCCGCCGATCATCGCGACGCTCTCCATGAGCTTCATCATTCAGTCGACCGCCATCTGGAGCAATCGCGGCCTTCGCATCAAGCCGCCCGAATATCTGGCCGAGTTCACGACATCGGGGGTATTCGGCATACCAAATGTCGCCATTGTCGCCTTGTTGCTCTCGGCGCTTGCCTGGATTCTTCTGGAAAAGACGATCTATGGCCGCTGGATCTCGGCGATCGGTCAAAGCATGTTTGCGGCGCGCATGGCAGGCATCCCCGTCGACGGAACGCGGCTTGCGACCTATGTGCTCTGCGCCATCCTCGCCTCGATCTGCGGCTATCTGCTGGCGAGCTTCTCCGGCGGCGCGGCCCTTAACATGGGCGCGGAATATCTGTTGATGTCGATCGCCGTCGTCATCATCGGCGGGACGGCGGTTGCCGGCGGCGATTCCAACGTGCCGGGCATCTGGGGCGCCTCGCTGTTCATGTTTCTGGTCGTCTCGATGCTGAACACCTATGGCTTCGGCGCAGGCCCGAGGCTCGTTCTCACCGGCCTGATCATTATTGCCGTCATTCTCGTGGCTGGCGGCCGTCCGATTGGCGGGCGCTGAATTCTCTCCCAAAAGACCCCAGGAAAACTGTGATGTCCAACGACGCTCCTTCCATTTACGAAATCTACGACACGCGCTTCCGCCATCTGATTGTCCCGAGCGCCGGCCTGGAGGAGCTTTATTCCGATTGCCGCTGGGCGGAGGGGCCGGTCTGGTTTGCTGATGCCGGATGCCTGATCTGGAGCGACATTCCCAACGAGCGCATGCTGCGCTGGGTGCCGGGCGGCAATGTCTCGATCTTTCGCTCACCCTCGAATTTCGCCAACGGCAATACGCGCGATCGCCAAGGGCGGTTGATATCCTGCGAACATGGCGGCCGCCGTGTGACGCGCACGGAGATCGACGGCTCGATTACCGTGCTTGCCGACAGCTATAAGGGCAAGCGCTTGAACTCGCCTAACGACGTGATCGTCCGCTCAGACGGAACGGTCTGGTTTACCGACCCGACCTACGGCATTCTCTCGAATTACGAGGGTTATAAGGCGGAGCCGGAGCAGCCGACCCGCAATGTCTACCGCCTCGATCCGTCGACAGGGGAATTGGATGTCGTGGCGGATGATTTCCGCCAGCCGAATGGCTTGGCTTTTTCACCGGACGAGACGAAACTGTATGTTGCCGACTCCGCCGCAAGCCACGACATCAGCGCCCCCCGCCACATTCGCGTCTTCGATGTCGTGGACGGTAAGAGACTCGCAAACGGCCAAGTCTTCTGCAACATCGACACAGGTATTCCGGACGGATTCCGTGCCGACATCGACGGCAACATCTGGACCAGCGCTGGCGACGGCGTTCATTGTTTTGCAGCTGATGGGACTTTGATTGGCAAGATTAAGATACCACAGACGGTCGCTAATCTTACATTTGGTGGTCCGAAGCGGAACCAGCTTTTTGTTGCGGCAACGCGGTCGCTTTATCGGGTCTTTACTACTGCAACTGGGGCGCAGATGCCTTGAAACTCTAACTCCTGGTGCCTTGTGTTACGCCGGCGCCTTGCGCAAGGTGGAGGACTATTGTCACTGTTTGATGCTGCACAATGGATTGAGGGCAGGCAAAGATGTCCAAGGAACCGGCTCTCTCAGTGCATGATCAACGGTTCTTGACCATGTAGTGCAGGCGGCTTTAGATGCCTGGCTTGGCAGAAAGCGGTTGCTACTATTGGATACCAGGGGCGCGTCTTGCCGAAATAACTAAACTTCGGAACAGATCGCGCAGCTTAAGGTTCCGCTCACCTGTTTGCCTGTGCATATTCTAAAGCTTGAACGGTTCTATTAAAATAATTAATGATGGGCTGATTTCCGGCCAAGCAGATGGATAAAAGTATGTGGGCTTCTAAAACGGACTATGCCAAACTTTACTCGCCTGAGTACTTTGGAAAGTCCTCCGGGAGTGCCAGCTACAATGGCAGCGATTTTGAACGCGTTTTTTTCAATCTCTGCAAGGCCAATAATATTGATTCATTGGTCGATGTTGGCTCTGGAAGTGGAAAGCTTAAGCAGTCGGCCGTATCAGCAGGGATGACGGTCTTCTCATGTGATTTTGATCCCGTAGATAAAGATGCTTTTCATTTTGATCTCTCGCTTGAAGATGCAGAAGCCGCAGCCACACTATATAATCAAATAGGCGATCGGGTTGGTTCAGCAGAGTATATTACTACATGTCTCGACGTTTTGGAGCATATTGACATCGAGGATGTCAGTAACGCTCTCTGGAACCTGCACACGATAATAGGAAACCTGGCTGTCGTATCCGTGTCCACACGACCAAGCAGCCGCGGAAATAAGTATCACTCGACAGTTTTGCCTTTATCAACGTGGAAATATTTATTCGAGCTTTCGGGGTTTGAGATTGTCGATCCGCATTTTTGTTCCGAAGGTCGCAGAATTCTGCCGCCCACTAGCAATGATCCGCTGCTAGGACTTGTCTCTCATTGGGCCCAGGCTGATATTTTCAAGGATCGGCTTGATGGTGAGCCGACCTATCTTCTATTGCGGAAAGCAAAGCGACCAACCGACAAAGAAAGCCGCCTGATAAAAATAGACGCAGTGCTCGATATTGCCTATAGAAAGGAAAAACGACTTGCTTTTCATGAGCGACGTTTACAAGCTATTGCTTTAAATATCGGTCATTTTCAGGACTTTCTAACTCTTCGTCCTCTGTTAGACATTATTCCAAGGGGGCAGTGCTCCGCGCTAATTCGGGGCGACGAGCTTCAATCCGACGAAATGTCAATGATCGTGGGCCACTTCGAGCGCAATGGGATTCCGATAATAATCTATCGGACAGTTGCCGAGATCGATTGGCGAGGACTGTCCGTCCGCACCCTTGTTTCCGGCTCCGAATCAACGGCGGCAGTCAGTCATGCATTAAACGCGCAGGTTATCGAAGCTGCAAAGTTGTGGGGCGTCAAAACGGTGTTGCTACAGCATGGGATATGGATTGAACCCATGCAAGATCGCGAAATCAATTTTGCCTCCGACACTATTTTAGCATGGGGCGCGGAACATGAGCGGTTTAGCAGCGGTAAGCATTCTGCAGCCGGGATTTCCAGATCTTATAGCGCGTTGAACAATGGTCGCTTTAAAGCGGCAGGCTCGCCAAAATTTCATGACTCGTTGCTGCAAACGAACTCGGATGTCCTCCGATGGCGGTTGGGTATCGATATATCAAACTACAGCGAACACGTCCTTCTAGGAACGAACTTGAAATGGGCGCAACATCATGATGAGAGGTTGCATATATTAGCGGGCATACGCCGGATGATTCAAAGCAATCCGGAAAAGTTATTCATCGTAAAACCTCATCCGTCTGAACGGCATTCTGAATATGCTGAATTGAGAGCAGATAACACACTTGTACTGGACGACATCCTACTGGGCTGTCTCGATT
Source organism: Rhizobium sp. AG207R (assembly GCF_027109195.1). Classification (NCBI taxonomy): domain Bacteria; kingdom Pseudomonadati; phylum Pseudomonadota; class Alphaproteobacteria; order Hyphomicrobiales; family Rhizobiaceae; genus Rhizobium; species Rhizobium sp. AG207R. The sequence continues at coordinate 109,711 of NZ_JAEPVT010000016.1, read as the reverse complement.
TATCGGTGTCGAGGCTGTTGGGCGGAATCGCAACAGTTGTGTCTTCTCTTTCGACCTTGTTGCTTGACGGTGCTGTGTTGGGTCGCCGTTGCATCCAGTACGATACCGGAAACAGGCTTCACTATGAATTATGCAAGCCGATTTCCGTTAACGATCTGCATCTTGCGATAAAGAATCCTCTCGCAGCTTCGTTGAGCAGCAAAGATTTTGCATCATACTATAACGATGCGGGCAACGATCATTTTTACGAAGTATTTGCTGAAGTTGTTGGCGACCAATCCTCCAGTGGCCACAGTTGAGGCGACGACCTCAATACTCTCCCCGCGGCGGATGTAGCGTAAGCTGGAGGTCGCGCAAGCCACGGCTGCCGTCGCGGCTGCCGGTTGCGGCGACGGCGGTGAAGATGCGTTCGGCGTCGTCGTACATTTTCAGATTGAGGTAGCAGTATCCGCGCAGCACCATCAGATCGACGCGCTCCTGCTGCAACTGCGCGCGCTGGTCGAGATAGAGCAATGTCTCGTGATAGCGCTTGCCCTCGAAGGCCGAGAGTGCGCGGTCGGCCAGTATGGCGACCTGCAATTCGGCAGCGCGCTGGTGGTTCATCGGCGCCTTGGTCGCAGCGACGGCGGCATTATTGGCAAGGCCGGCCCGCAGATAGGCAAGGCTCTGTCCGTAGGCTGCTTCTTCGCGCGATTTCGGATCCGTGTTGCTCAAGGCAACATCAAAGGCTTCTACCGCTTCCATTGGCCGATTGAGGTTCATCAGGCACCAGCCGCGAGAAAGAGCACTAGCAGGCGTCAGCAGCCGCGCATTGACGGTGGTATTGCATCCCGCCGCGTGCCGTGTCGAGCGGGTCGCCACCCGGGCACGCGTCTCCGGTTCGGCATAATTCGGGGACGGCGCACGGCGCACAGGGGCTACTCGTTGCACCGGGGGCTCAGCGTTGACGTAGGGCTGCGTTACAGGAGGCTGGGGCGCGACCTGAGAGGCCATCGGTTGCAGGTTCTGCGGTTCGCCTTGCTGCATCGTTGTCTGGGGCAAGGTTTGTGGGGCAGGCTGCAGTGTCTGATTGGGAGACGGCAGCGGTTCTGACGTCGGCGTGCGCGGCGCCGGCTCGCCGAGTACGGCGATACGTTGGGAGCGATCGGCCCACAGTCTCTGGACTTCGGCGACGCCCACACGATCGTTCAACTGGTTGCGCGTAATCGCAAGGCCGTAGGCGGAAGGCTCGTCGTCGGGTTTCCAGCGCAAAGCCGTCTCGAACCAGCGAGCAGCGGCCTGCGGCTGGTTCATCGAGCGAGCAAACCATCCGAACTGCTGAGCCGTCGGGACATATTTCTGCTTCACGACTTCCGCGGCGATACGGCCCAGAACATCTTCGCTAAGGCTGGCCGGCGGTTGGAGCGCCATCAGATTGGCGGTTGCCGCAAGGTAGGTCGCCATCGCGTCCTTGGATTCATTGCGCCATTTATACATGGCGTCTTCGGCTTCCTGCGGCTTGCGGTCGGCAATCAGCACCAGAGCCAGCCCCTGCGAGATTGTGGCAGAATCTTCCTTCTCATGCGCGGCTTTGAACCATTGCTCGGCGTCGGGATAATTGCCGCGGCGCAAATCGTACCAGCCGAGGAGCGCATCATCGGATGCAAGGCCCTGACTGCGCGCGACACGCTCCACTTGAGACAGATAGTCTTGCGATACAGTCAGTTTGGGATCGTCATTGCCCTGGGCAACGAAGCGGCGAGCCAGATCGGTCCTTATGCTATCGAATTCGCGCCCGCCGTTGCCGTCTGGTTTTTCCAGAGACAAGAGATCCTGCATCGGCTGATAGGGCAGCAGGGCCGCCGCCTTCTGGATGGTCGCAAGTCTCTCCTGCGGATTGGTGCAGGTCTTCAGAATATATTTGTAGGCGTCCTGGCCGCGGGCTGCACGATCGGTGCGGATGAAAGCTTCGGCGACGCGCCAGAGAACGTCGATATCGCTGCAGGTCAGGAGGCTCGGCGTTCTGGCGCCGATGTCGATCACAGTCTGATATTGCTTCAGATCGGAGGCGTTGACGAGCCGCGTGCGTGCTTCCGCGATATCCAGACGCTCCAGCAGATCGGCGGGCGGTTGCCATCCGGATTCGGTTGTCTGGCGGTCGGCAATGGCCTTGCGCACCTCGGCATAACGGCCCTCTGAATAGAGCTGCCACATGGCCTCGAGCTGCTTGTCGCTGTTTCGCGGAATGGCCAGCGGATCGGCAGGCGGCGTCCAGTTCGGGTAGAGCGTCTGCAATCGGGATATTTCTGCCTGGAGCCGCGCCTTGTCGCCACGGCTTGCAAAATAGCGCAATGCGCTTTCATCGACCTTCGGTTGATTATCGGCAGCTTGTGCCGGATTGGTCTGCTGAGCCGACGGCTGCATTGATTGCGGCTGCGCCTGCTGTTGTGAAGTTTGGGCGATTGCGTCGGGGGCGGTTCCGTTTGCCGGCTTGGAGGGTGGGTCGGAGAGAACCGCCGATGGTGCAGCCGCTTGTATATGGTCGGCGAGTGCTTGCAAGTCGATCGGCTTTCCCGAGCTACTATCAGCGACGAGTATCGCCTGCGGCTCGAGGCGTGCCGACTTTGCCAGCTTGATCTTGTCTTCCGGCGAATCGTGATCCTTCGTCGCGAGCGTAAATCCCGCCACGGCGACGGCCAGGAAAGCCATGATCAAGGTGGACTTTATAAACACTCCGGATGTCTCTCCGTGACGAAAGCCAGGCTCAACAGCTGCAAGGTGGCTGGATAGTAAAGCGATGGGGTGAACTGCCGAACCGAAGCAGGCAGTTTCGCTCCGCTCACCACACACGCCACAACATCGTTAACAATTCTATAACCCGGATCTGGAAGCAGGTCCTTCGGCTTCCCGGTCGTCAGATCGATCGTTGCAGGTTCGTCCTCCTCGACGGTCATGCCCTGCTGCAGACGCGAAAGCAGCGCCTTGTCGCCGATGCCTGCGCGCGCCAGGTAAAGCGGGATCCTGACGCTATTATAACCGAATTCCGCCTCGAAGCCGTCTGCCGGTTCCGGCTTCGCCTTCACGCTAACCCAATCGGCGGGAAGCTTGCGCGGACCAAATTGCAGGGCGCGCAGCAGGGCAAGGCCATCATCGCTGAGCTTCTGCCAGCGATCGGAAGGCACCAGCAGTGCCATGACGGGAATTGCCTCGAAGACCCAATAGGATGGATTGATGACGGGTCCATCCTTGCGCCCGGGCGGGCGATAGCCCTCTACACCGGGAATGAGCAGTGTCCGCCCTGCGGAACTGATGACGACATGGGACAGGATGGACTTGGCCATGCTCGCAGCCGCCTGCAGATAATCCCTGTTGTTCCAGGCCGAACCCGCCAGGGCCAGTGCGTAGGCAATCAGCAGATCGCCATCCGAAGCGTTGTTCGTGTCCGCCACATGTGGAACAGCAGTCGGATCCCATTTCCAGACGGCAAGGCCGTCGTCGCGCAGCAGTAGCTCCGTGCGGGTAAAATACCAGATCTGTTCGAAATCGGCGGGATTGTTGGCGAGATAGGCAAGCAGCATGCCGTAGCCTTGGCCCTCGCTGTGGCTGATGCCGCCATTGCCGTTGTCGATGATGCGCCCGTTCACATCGAGGAATTTCGCCTTATAGGCAGCCCAGGCCTGCGGATCGATTGCCGGCCGCTGGGCGGCAGCCGGTTGCGCTGCTGTCATCATGGCCGCGCTGCAGATGGCAAGAACAAGGTGCCGGAGTTTCATTCGCGCCTGCCGATCTTGGAAAGAACGCTTGCCGTGCTCACCCCGAGCAGGAAGGAACCCACCACGAACAGGAAGGCGTAGGACAATATGTTGCTGGAAAGCCAATTTGCGGCGATCAGCCGATAATTCGTCAGCGACCAGGGTTGGGAGACGACAAAGGTGAACCGGCTGACCGGCACGGTATCGATCTTTCCCGTCTTGCCGGAATAGACGGTGATGCGGCCGCTGATCTGCGACCAGGTATGCTGCGCACTCATCGCCTCGGCACCCGCTCGCAGGTCTCCGGCACTGGGCGCGGTGACAACGGTCCAGGTCGCGTCATTGGTTGGATTGGCCTCCTGAGCGATCAGGAAGCTGTTGGCATTCGATGGGGTGAACACCTGCTCTGAACTGGGGATGAAGCGAAGCGAGCTCAAGGTGATATCGAAATTGCGGTGCATCCATTGCTGGAAGCTCTGCATCTGCCCCTGCAGCAACCCGCCGCTGATGCGGGAGCGCCAATCGGCGATCGTCACGGACGCTTCAGGTATGCTGCCTTGGCCCGGGGCAGGCGGGCGCCAGGCCACCTGGCTCGAGGCGGAGATATTCATTTGTGTGAGGATCGTCGACGGCAGCTGCGAGACGGAACCGATGAACAGCGCATTGCGGCTCCCGACCGTACTCGGCGAGGCGGTCGGTTCGAGCGCGATGGGATGGCCGGCGACAAGCGCCATCTGGCCGAGGAGCGTCGCGGTCGCAGACAGCGTGTCGGTGTCTGCGCGGTCGATGAAAAGCGCGGTTGGCTCGGTTTGGCGGTTGTAGGGATAGCCAGTGCCGGCAAGGGCTGCAAGGTTCGGCCGCTGAGCGATCCTTGCAAAATCCGGGACGGTGAACTGGCTGGTATCGAACAACGCGAAGCGGGGCGTCGTGCTTGAGGTCGCTGCGGGCGCGCAGGCGGTATCCTCTTCTGCCAGCAACATGGCTTCTAGCGTGATCGTGTTCAGACCCGGCTTGAAATGGCGCATGGTGATACGGATGGGCAATTGCCGGAAAATGCCGCCCCCGGTTGCCGTGATCGGCTTGGTCGTGGCGATGCTGCCGTTGACGTACACGTCGATATGACTGCCCGGACGCACATCCTTGGCATAGGCCGCATCGAGCAGGATGGTGGCCTCGCCATAGGCATTCGCATAGAAGTCGGACGGGATCGCCACGTTGAAGCTTGTATGGAAACGCCGTCCGGAAAATTCCGTCGTCCTGACACCCAGCTGTTCGAAGGAAAGGCTAGTGCCCGAGTAGATGAGCGGGGCGTCGGGTGCGGACCATCGTTGCGTTAACAGCAGATCGCGGCGGGTATTGGGGTCGCGGTCAGTCGGCGAAACAACCATGTCGATCGCGGATGCGATCGCCTGCCAGGACGGGCCGCTGATAAGGAGAAGCTGCTGACCGCTGCGTGGGTCCGTCGCAAAGGTCGCCAAGGCCCCATTTTGGGCCGCGGCTGGAACGGCAAAGACGGGCTGCAGCTCCGCCGGCGTGCCGACGACGACGGTCATCTTGCCGGGGCCTGCTGGAGGTAGGGCATCCGTGCCGAACGAAAAGGCTTCGTTCGGCATTCCGCTCAAAAGCGCCAGTCCCTGTGCCAGACGCAGGATCGGCTTGGTCGTTCCCGGTTGAGCCAATGCCGGCACGACCAGATTGAACTGTGTCTTGCCGGTACCGTCGACACCGATCGCGCGGATGGCGTCGGTGGTGGTGAGTTTCTCCGCTTCGCGACTGGCGAAGCTGAGATAAGTTCTTGCGGGATCGATATCGGACCAGAGCTCGTACGTCGACGGAATGTCGCAGTCGACGCGGTGGCGCTGCGTCGCCTCGAAGGTCAACAGATTGGCGCCGGGCTGCAGCAGCCCGCGCGGGATATCGAAGCTGATATCCGACTCGTTGTCCGAGGAGCCGATCTGCTGCTGATGGACGGCGCGGTCATTCACGAGGACCGTAAGCTGCGATGCCTCCGGGGCGACGACCACCGCGTTCTGGTAGGCAAAGGTAAGTTTCGCGGGCGCCGCCGCCTGCTCCGGCGTCAGATAGATCGACCAGGATTTGCGGTCGGCTTCACCCTCCAATCGCAGCTTTGCGTAGGGAACGACATAGCGGCGGAATGCCGACGGGTCGGTGCTGGCGGTTGCCTGTTTCGCCTTTGGCGCCACTTGCGGTGTCGTCTGGGCGGGAGTGACAGGGGTTGTGACCTGCGGCGTTGCCGTCTGTGGAGTAACGGTCGGCGGCGTCATGACCAGGGGCGGAACAGCTTGAGGAGCTACGGTCTGCGGTGCTACGGTCTGAGGAACCGTGACCGGAGGCACCGCTGCCTTCGGTGGCTCTGTCTGCGGCACGGCAGTTTGCGGAGTTATGATCTGAGGCACTGTCGGCGCTTCGCCTTTCGGCCGCTCGCCGGACATGTCGAAAGGCATCGTCTGGGCCTGCGCCGTAACGGCGCCAAGGATAAGCAAGAGAGCGGGGAGGGCGCGGTTCATCAGCTTCTGGCCTTCGCATCCTGCCGCTGCTGTGTGCGATCCGAGCCAACACCCCTGAACAGGTAGATCAGACCCCGGCTGGTCTGATAGAGCGACATGCTCAGAAACCAGAAGGTTCCGCGGATGATGCCCGGATTGCGCCGCCGCGCCTGCTGGAACTTCGTCCATTGATCGGAATTGGCAAAGACGAGGTCGGCAATCAGGCGATGGTCGGCAGCACCCCTCGGAACATATTGGCAGCCGATGGCGGTAATATCGCCCATCTGCTCGATATTACGAACGACGACCGACAGGGTCACCATGTCGGCGCCACTATAGGGCTGGAAGCGGATGATGGCTTCCGAGCCGACCGCGACCGGTTCCAGATCCTTGTTGAAGACGTTCAACCTGGCGCCATGGACGGAGACGTCCTCGATGGAAGCGGAATTCCAGCGGCCGTCGATCCCGAACTCGCTGCGGCGGTCGACTCTGACGCGCCGCGAAGATGCACGCTCGCCACGTTCGGAGACGACGCCGAGAGCGCAGCCGGAAAGGACGAGGTTGATGATGTTCCAGCCGCCGACGACAAGCGTAACGTCGGCCTTATAGGGCTCCGCATAGACGCGGTAGATTGTGACCGCCAGTGCGATGATCTGAACGGCGAAAATAACGAAGAACGGGCGGCTGATTTCCGAAAGCCGGCTGACGGCGATCGATTCGTCCTTGGCCGTGACCTTGAAAGTCGGCTTGCGGGGATTGAGCATGACCGAGACGACGGCCGGCAACAGGTGCACCGTCTGTACATATTCATAGAGTTCGGAAATCCACGGCCAGCGGAACGACCCGTAGAGATAGTTCTGCATCATCAGGTTCACGAGCATATAGGCAAGGGTATAGGCGAGGAACTCGCTGCCCGATGCCGTGAAGATCTCGAGATCGAAGAAGAGGTAGAAGAGCGGCGCAAACAGGAAGATGACGCGCGGAAACGGAAACAGCCAGAACAGCGTCGACGACATGTAGCAGAGCCGTTGCGGCAGCGTCAGGCCGCGCTTCAGGAGCGGGAAGCGGAAACGCAGGATTTGCATCATGCCTTGCGCCCAGCGGCTACGCTGACCGATGAAGCTTGCGAAGGTCGCCGGCTGCAGGCCGGCAATCAGCGGTTTGTCGACATAGATGCTATTCCAGCCGGCGCCATGAAGCGCAAGCGCGGTTTCGCAGTCTTCCGTGATGCTGATGCCGCTAAAGCCATTTTGCGATTGCAGCGCCTTGCGGCTGAGCACGGCGGCCGAACCGCAGAAGAACGCGGCATTCCATTTATCGAGGCCGCGCTGGATGATGCCGTAGAACATCTCGTTCTCGCTCGGCATGCTGTCGAAGGTGCGCAGATTGCGCTCCAGCGGGTCCGGATTGATGAAGAAATGAGGGGTCTGAACGAGAAAAAGCTTCGGATCGTCCTCGAAGTAGCCGACGGTTTCGCGCAGGAAATCACGCGCAGGAGCATGGTCGGCATCGAAAACGGCGATCAGGTCGCCGTTCGAATGCTCCAGCCCGTTGTTGAGGTTGCCGGCTTTGGCATGTTCGTTGCGGTCGCGCGTCAGATATTCGACATCCAGATCGGCGCACAGCCGCTTGAGCTCGTCATGGCGCGCGATTGCGGCCTGCGATTCCAGGATTTTGGTCGAATTGCGCTTCTGCAATGTGCCGCCATCGTCGAGCAGCCACACTTTGAGCTTGTCGGCCGGATAATCCATCGCCTTGGCGGAGGCGAGCGTGTTGGCCAGAAGATTGGTATCTTCGTTATAGGACGGAACGAAAACATCGACGCTCGGGAAATTCTTGGTTTCGGAAGCGCGCTTGGTTCGTGGCGGCAGCGGAGTAGCAACGATGAAGAGGCTGAGCATCAGCATCGCCACGTTGTACATTTCGGCGAGATAGAGCAGCAGCCCGGGAATGAAGTTTTCCAGCTGGTTTACGGGCGGTATCGTATAGGACGTGCGCCAATAGACATAGCGCAGAACGATGGCCGTGCCGAAAGCGAGCGCCACGAGCCGCCATGTTCCCTGACGCTTGAGGATCTTGATGATCGCCATCAGGGTGACAACCACGGTGCTGGCAATCAGCTGCGTTTGAAGGTTGACCGGCAACGTGATCAGCACGATTCCGCATAGTGCTATCACGGCCCATATCAAGATGCTGCGTGCAGTCTGCATCGGTGTCCCTTCAAAGGTATTGCCAGACGCCATCCTGGCGCCCCCAAGCAGCGCCGCCTGCTAGCGGCACCCCTGAGATATGCCAGTTGCCCCGTTACAGTCCGGTAAAGGCACGACGATATTGCTTGCAGTATTTGCAGGTGGCGGCGCCGCCATCGAACTTGCACCATTCGCGCCATTCGTCTGCGGTTGATCGTTCTGCCCATCCGGCAGCGGTACGCGCGGGCCGATCATCGGCGGCAGAGCTGGCGCCGCCTGCGGCTGGGGCTTCATCATGATCGGTCGGCGCACGACCGTAGGACGCGGTGCGGCGGGGCGGTTCTGGTAGCCGATGCTGATGGGTGCCGTGCGATAAGGGGTGGCGTCGGGATAGACCGGTTCGCCGGGCTTGCCCAGAACGGCATCCGCGCCGCGGGGCGCGCCGAAAGGGTTGAGTGCGGCGCCGGCAAAATGGCCTGCGATCGTATAACCATAGACCGTGCTCAACAGCTGGCCTTCGCTCGCATGGGCGTCGCAGAGCCGGATGCGCACCTGTACCATGCCGAAATTGCGTTGCTCCTGGGGCGGCGCAAAGCCGGCCTTCACCTGCTGCCAGGCATAAAGACAGGTATCGCCGGCGCGGCTCTGGCCGGAGGCGTAACCGAAGGGGCCATAGTTGTTTTGAACGAAGGTTGCTGAGCGGGCGAGCCGAACGCCGGGCACGGCAGCCGCCATCTCACGTGCAATCGCGCCGTCGCTGATCGTATTGTAAGGCCGGCTTCCGAGTCCCGGATTGGAGCCTGTCAGCCCAAGAAACTGAACCTTCAGGAAATTCTGGCCTGAGACGGAAGATGAGGTGGAAAGCGCGATCGTCTGCTCGACATCCTTGCCATGCCTGCGCTCGACCACGTTTATGATCGCCGGTCCGCCTGGCGGCGGAAATGCCAGTGCCTTGTCACTCGAGACCGTTTCCACGCCGATCGACTGACGAACCTGGCCGGTTGTGGTGCAACCAGCGCCGATGCAGGCCAGTATCATCAACACTATCGTCTTTGAAAAATGCATCTCTTAGATCGCGGCAATCCTGTGTGATCACATTCATCGGCAAATTGCGCGACGGTCTTTGGAATCAAGTGCTTGTATTCACTATAGCAAATAAAGGTGATTATGGTTAACCAAGGGTTAATTTTAGCCGATTGGTGTACCGCAAGAGGCCTGAAATGCACGCCGAATACGCCCTCTCGCGCCGAATGCACGAAGAGCGATGCAGAGTCGGAGATTAAGCTACAACTTTAGGCCGCAAGCCTATGAATTTCAGGTCGATTTCTTTCTTTGAAATGCGATCTGGACGGCTCGGTTCAGCGCGACCGGGAGGACCGACATATGGTTCTCTCCCGCATATTCCTCAAAGGTAATCGTTTCTGTGGATGACGCCAGTTTGGCCCATCTCTCAGCCATGTCGCGGGCGAGTTCTATCGTGCGTGTTTCTCTTGCCCGTTCTTGTCGTTTTTGCTCCTCGGCGGTGCCTTTATGGAAGGGCGCCAAGGTCTCGCCTTCATACTGACCGGCGGAAAGATGCAGTTCCATATCGAGCGGCTCTTTGTGCCTGTCGAGGAATTCTCTCTCCATCGAAAGAATAGCGGCATCTTCCCAGTAGATCGCCGGGCTTGCGGAAATCCAGCGACTGAAGGCATCGGGTTTACAAAACAGCGCGTAGAGCGTGAACAGGCCGCCGAACGAATGGCCGAAAAGTGTCTGGCGTGAACGGTCGACCGGGACCTGCTGCTCTATCCAAGGCTTAAGCTCATCCTCGATGAGCGCCAGAAAACGTTCGCCGCCGCCGGTCTTCACATCCGGCGTATCGGGGAAGAATGGCGGATAGACGCGTCCGGGCGGTGGGCTCAAATCCCAGGAGCGGCGCAACGGGTCATATGGCTCGTCCGTGGGATAGCCGATGGCAACGATGACACCTTCCGCGACATTGGTTCCGTTCGGATAGCTCGCCTGTACTTTGACTGCGTCGACAGCGGTCGCAAAACAGGCGTTCCCGTCGGTCAGGTATAGGATCGGCCAACCCTCCCGCGGTGCCGGCTTGTCCGGGCGATAAAAAAAGATCCTGTGCGGATGATCGGCATTGTCGAACTTCAGGTCAATGAATGTGCAGCCGGGAAGGGTGACCGGCGCCAGAATGGCAGCGGCAGTATGTGACGAGGTATGGGACATGGCCTCTCCGGCTGACCGATCATGTAAGGCGCAGGAGCAACGGGCGCCGATGTTTGAAAGATGATGAAATTTCTCATATTATGAGTGGTGCGATCTGGCAAGCGGGCCAAATGCTTCGCTAAGCGTAATTTTTAGGTGTCTTCCGCAATCCGGTATTCGGCCGCCGGAGCCATTCTGCAACATGAGGGTGGAAACCAATAAAAAATATGACTCTTGCACTCATGTATTCTTGACGCCGGCGGTGCCTGCGAACTAATTTGCGCCATCTTTTTCAGAAACGGGCAGGCGCAAAGGGCTTATGAGGCAGAAATCCCATAATTATATCAGTAATTTGGCACGTAAGAGATTCCAGCTTGCGAGCAGCGCCACCGCACTTGCAACACTATTTGCTTTCAGTGGAAATGCCTTTGCGCAGGACGCTGCGGTCAATGCGAATGATGGAGGTGCCACCCAACTCGCGCCGATCGTCGTCAGCGGACAGTCGGGCGACGCAAGCGATAATACGACCGTAGCGGCAAAGAAGAGCCAGGGTGCCACTAAGATCAATACGCCCCTGGTCGAAACCCCTCGCTCCGTCTCGGTCATCACCAAGAAGGAAATGGAAGAGCGCGGCGCGCAGGACATCGTCGAGGCTGTGCGTTATTCTGCCGGCGTCCAGACCGGCTCCTATGGCTTCGATCCGCGCTTCGACCAGATCTATGTTCGCGGTAATGACATCACCACCGACGGCGACTATCGCGATGGGTTGCGTCAGCCCTATATGAACTACGCCATGTTCCGGACTGATCCCTATGCACTCGACCGTGTCGAGATCATCAAGGGGCCTGTTTCCGTTCTTTACGGTGCCGGTTCTCCGGGCGGCATCGTCAACAAGATATCGAAGCTGCCGACAGACGAGACGATCAGGGAGGTCGGTGTTCTCTACGGGACATCGGACCGCGCGCAGACGATGTTCGACTTCGGCGGTCGGGTCAATCAAGACGATGACAGCATGCTGTATCGCATCGTCGGTCTGGCGCGAAAGGGCGACACCAATTTCGATATCGCCGACGATCGTTATCTGATCCAGCCGTCCTTCACCTGGAAGCCGGACGACACGACGAAAATCACCATCTATGGCTCGGCGCAATCCACCGAGACGGACGCAAATCCCGGCGCAATGATCGGCCCCGATGGCAATGTTCTCGATTATCGCGACAGCGACCCGGATTACGATTATCAGAGGACCAAGCAGCAGCAGGTCGGCTATCAGTTCGAACACGAGTTCGACGGCGGCTTCACCTTCCGTCAGAACCTTCGCTTTTCGCATCTTGATCTGAAAGCACGCTATCTTAGCACCTACAGCTGGGTCGGAGACGTCGCCCAGCGCGGTGCGACTGCGATCGGCGACAGGATGAATGTCTTCCAGGTCGACAACCAGCTAGAATCCAAATTTGATACCGGCCCGGCAGCCCATACCATGCTGTTCGGTCTCGACTATACCCGTATGAGCGATTCATTCGCCTATGGGATGGATGCAACGACCAGCACCGCTTATGACTTCGATATCGACAACCCGACCTACGGAGTATCGGGTCCGACGCCCGCCTATAATGTCAGCCGGGTTGATGGCCGCCTGCAGCAGTTCGGCGCCTATGCCATGGATCAGATCGAACTCGACAAGTGGCGCTTCACGCTTGGCGGCCGTCAGACCTGGGTGAAGCAGTCGACTGACACCACCATTGTCTCCACCGATACGACCACGAACGACAGCCTCAACAAGAATGCGTTTTCCTACCAGCTCGGTGCAGTCTATCTTTTCGACAATGGCATTGCGCCTTTCACCAGCTATTCGACCTCCTTCAATCCGGTCACGGAGCGGTCTGCATCCGGCAGCATCCTCGATCCGGCTAAAGGCGAGCAGTATGAGCTTGGCGTGAAATATCAGCCGCCGGGCACCGACATCCTGCTCTCAGCCGTTGCCTATCACCTCGTCGAGAAGAACAAGCCGGTCCTGGTCGACCCGCTGACGCTCGTCTATGAGTCGCTGGGTGAGGTCACCAACAAGGGGATTGAGCTGGAAGCCAGGGCTAATATCACCGATGGCTGGGACGTGATTGCCGCCTACTCTTACAACCATTCCGAAATTACGCGGGGCGACGATCAAGGCAACGCGCCTGCGGTGACGCCAAAGAACATCGTCAGCCTATGGTCGAATTATACCTTCCAGGAGGATTCGGCTGCCAAGGGTCTGACCGTCGGCGCCGGCATTCGCTATACTGGCGAGACCTACACCAGCACGGCCAATACCGCCAAGAACGACGCGAGCTTCTATCTCGACGCTGCGCTTTCTTACGACTTCGGCGCGATCGACCAGAAATACAAGGGCCTCACCGCTTCTGTTGACGTCCGCAACATTGCCAACCGCCGCCTGACGGTCTGCAACGAGGGCTATTGCTACCTCGGACAGGGCCGCAACGTCACGGCTTCATTGAAGTATCGCTGGTAAATTTATCGGGGCGCCGTATTCTGTGCGGCGCCCGCTCCGCCCTGATAGTCTCCTCGTCGGCCGAACTCGACCTTATTGTAAGCAAGGCTACCTTCCCGCCTGAGTCTATCGCGCAAGATATCCGCATTCTTGCCGATGCGGCGATGAGGCTGTAGCCTGGCAGAAAATGTGCCCGACCATTCCAGGGGGAGGTTCCGTATGGCGGAGGTCCTTTTGTTCCACCACGCACAAGGATTGACCCCGGGTGTGTGCGCGTTCGCTGATGTGTTGCGGGGCGCCGGTCACATCGTGCACACGCCTGACCTATTCGACGGGCGCACTTTCCAGAGCATCGAAGACGGGCTCGCTTATATCGAGGGGATTGGATTCGACCATATGCGGGAGCGCGGTGCCCGCGTCGCCGACGAGCTGCCTGCTGCACTTGTCTACGCCGGGTTCTCGTTCGGTGTGCTACCTGCCCAGAATCTGGCCCAGACACGGCCCGGAGCCCGAGGAGCTCTCTTCTTCCATTCCTGCCTGCCGATCAGTGGCGAATGGGCCTTCGGACCTTGGCCGCATGGCGTCCCGGTCCAGATTCATGGGATGGAAAACGACCCAATCTTCGTAAGCGAAGGTGATATCGATGCCGCCCGTGAGATCGTGGCAAGGGCCGAGGACGCGAAGCTTTTTCTTTATCCCGGCAATCAGCACTATTTCGCCGACAGTTCCCTCCCGTCGTATGATGCGGATGCAACCGCACTACTGACGAGCCGAGTGCTTGAGTTCCTGGATCGTGTCTGATCGAAGCCAGTGTAGCAACACACGCACACTGCCCGTCTTCGGCTACAGGCATCCCGTTTGCATATATGCGCGCTCGGGGAGCGTCTGCTACGTCAGACTATGCCGCTCTGCGCCGCTTCATCAGCAATATCAGCAGCAGCGGAGCGCCGACGAGGGCGGAAACCAGGCCGGCGGGCATCTGGTAGGGAAAGGCGATCATTCGGCCGAACCAGTCCGCGAGCACCATGAGGCCGCCGCCGGCGAGTGCCGCGCCAGTAAGCTGGGGTGCGGCGCGACGCAGGCCGAGCTCGCGTGCCAGATGCGGCCCCATGAGGCCGATGAAGCTTAAGGGGCCGACAACGAGGGTGGCGGCTGCGGTCATGGCTGCGGCAAGAGCAAAGAGGCAGGCCCGGGCAAAGTTGACGCGAACGCCGATTGCCTGGGCCGCCTGGGTCCCAAGCGGCAGCAGATCGAGCCAGCGACGGGTCAGAAAGGCAAGCGCAAGGCCTGTCGTTGCTGCTGTCGTTGCAGAGATTGCCTTCGTTGTATCAACGAGATAGGCTGATCCGCTCATCCATTGCATCACGATCATTGCACGCGGATCGCCGCTCGCGGCCAGCACGCTGATGAAGGCATCCAGCATGGCTCCGAGCGCAATGCCGGTCAGAAGTACCCGTTCCGGCGCGAAGCCGGACCGGATGCCGAACAGGAAGATGGCGATGAGGACGGCGAAGGCACCGATACCACCGAAGCTTAGTTGGGCGGCCATGCCGGGAGCGGGCAGAAGGAAAAGTGCGACGGTGACGCCAAGGGTAGCGCCTGCCGAAATGCCTAGAACCTCCGGACTTGCCATTTCGTTGCCGCTGAGCCGTTGCAGGATGGCGCCGACGACGCCAAGCATCGCGCCCGCAGCAAAGGCACCGGCGACGCGTGGAAGGCGATAAGGCAGCACGTCGGGCCAATGGGGATAGGCAAGCAGCGTCCATGTTCCATCCGGTGCGCGCCCGAAGAAGACCGCGCCGGCCAGCAGAAGCACGAGTGCCGGAACTGATGCAAGCAAGAGTACGCGCGGCGTATGTAAGGCGCTGTTCGCATTCCGAGAGGGAGACGGCGTGCTGCGTTGCACGGCCTTCAGGCGCGGCAGCATCAGGAGCAGCAATGGCGCGCCCAGCAAAGCGGTGATGGCACCCGTCGGCAGGAAGGTCGAAGAGGCCCCAGAAAGCAGCATCACGGCCTCATCGGTCAGCAGCAGCAATCCTGCGCCGATGAGGGGCGACCAGACGAGCTGGCTTTTCATCTGTCGGGCGCCGGCAAGCTGAGCGATGCGTGGCGCGATGAGACCGATGAAGCCGATGACGCCGACCGCGCTGGTGACGATCGCGGCAAGCGCAATCGCGATGCAAACGGCAGCAATGCGCGTGCGCTTGACCGACAGACCAAGTCCGCTCGCGCCGTTATCGCCTAACTCCATGAGTCCCAAAGGCCGCGCCATGAGCAAGGCCGCGGAAGACAGGATGAGGATTTTCGGAAGAAGGGAAAGCGGAATGGTCCAGCTTTGCTGCGCCAGCGATCCAGCCCCCCAGATGAAGAGGCCGGAGAGATAGCGATCGTTCATTAGGACGAGAATGGCGGCAAGCGCTCCGCTCCAGACGCCGACGATCAGGCCGGCGAGCACGAGTGCCAAGGGCGAGAAGCCCCGCCTTGCACCGATCAGGAAAACGACTGCCGCAGCGGCGGCGCTGCCGAACAGGGCAACGGCGTCGCGGCTGAGGCCCTGAAGGGCCGGAAAGGCGAGCATGACGGCGACGAGCGCAAGATTGGCGCCTGCGGAAATACCAAGTGTGGATGGCGAGGCGAGCGGATTGCGCAGTGCTTGCTGCAGCAGGCTTCCAGAGAGCGAAAGTGCGGCGCCGGCCAGCAATGCGGTAACGATCCTCGGCAGGGTTGAATAGACGAGCAGCAAGCGCTGCGGATCGTAACCTGCTTCCTGCTCGAACAAGCGTGAAAGGTCAGGCGCCAGTTGATGCCAGGCAAGCAGGCTGGCGAGCACGAACAGCGTCAGCGCCACGGTTGGAGCACCGAGGACGTTATTTGCTTCGGTGCGGATCATGCGACTGTTTCCAAATGGTCAAGCAATATGCGCGCGAAGCGCTCCGCTTCCTGCACCATGCCGAACATCAATGTGCCCGGCAGCACGGAGACGCGTCCGTCTCTAACGAAAGGGAGGCTGGTCCACAGCGGACTATCCTGCAGATTGTCGAGAACGTTCGGCGGTAGCAATGGTTCGAATGCGATGAGGCGCAGGCTTTGATCGAGCGTCGCCAATTGCTCCAGCCCGATCGTCTCGAAGCCCCAGTAATCGCCCGGTCTGGCCCAGGCGTTTTTGAGCCCAATCCTGGTCATGACGTTCTGGTAGAGGCCAGCGCCGCAATAGATGCGGGCATGGCGCGGGTCGACAAAATTGATGAGCGCCAATGGTGGAGGGTTGAGCTTTTTGACGCGGTTTGCGCAGTCGTCGAAGAATTGTTCCGACCGGGCAAGGAATTCTTCCGCCTGTTGCCGCCGGCCGATGGCGTCGGCCAACTGACGCGTCGCCTCGATGGAGCGTGGCAAAGCTTCGCCGCCTTCGGCATAGATCGTCAGTTCCAGGACCGGCGAAATTGCCTCCAGTTGCGGCTTCAAAGGCGTGAGATAAGGCGTCGTCAGGATCAGAGCCGGCTTGACGCTTGCCAGGACCTCGAAATTGATCTCGCTGGTGGTGCCGAGATCGATGACACCTCCAGGCATTTTCGGTTCGACGACCCATGTGTCCCAATCAGCAAGCGAGGCGATGGCGGCGGGCGTGACGCCGAGCGCGAGCAGTGTCGACGCCAGGCCGTAATCGAGGGAAACGATCGGGCCGGACATGGTTTCTGCAGCCACATCCGCTTGCGGAACGGCAAAAAGTGCCGCAGCAGCAAGCAGCGTGCGGCGGGAGAGCATCAGGTTCTCGAAGCTGCTTTCAAATGACATAGGCAAGCGGCGTTCCATGCACGGGATGGGCGGTGACGCCCATGTTGGTGCCGTAGATCGTATTGAGCGTTTCGGCCTTCATGAGGCTTGGCGACGGGCCTGCTGCAATGAGGCGCCCTTGCTTCAGCGCATGCAGATGATCGCAGAAATGTGCCGCGACATTGATATCGTGCAGGACGAGAATGACGCTCAGATCCTTCGTCCGGCAAAGCTCGCGCACGAGCCCGAGGATTTCCATCTGGTGGGCGATGTCGAGTGCCGATGTCGGCTCGTCGAGCAACAGGCAGCGGCTGTCCTGGGCAACCAGCATCGCGATCCAGACACGCTGGCGTTCGCCGCCGGAGAGCGTATCCACCATCCGGCCTGCCAGCGTATCGACATGCGTGAGCTTCATCGCGGTCTCGACTTTTTCCCGATCGATATCGGTGAACCGCCCGAGCGCGCCATGCCAGGGATAACGCCCGCAGGCGACAAGCTCCTCGACGGTCATGCCAGCGGCCGAACTGGTATCCTGCGGCAGATAGGCGACGGCGCGGGCAAAGGCGCGCATGTCATAGGAGCTGGCGGCTACGCCATCGAACAGGATGCGCCCGCCGGTCGGCTGAATCTGTCGAGCCAGCAGTTTGATCAGCGTGGATTTGCCGGAGCCGTTATGGCCGATCAGACCGGAAATCTCGCCCGCCTTGAAGCTGATATCGAGCGGGTGAAGAATGGTCTTGCCGTCGACCTCGAAACGCAGGCCCTCCGTCGTGAAGACGGTTGCGTGATTCTGATCGTATCCGGTGATCGTTTTGTCGTTCATGGTCATTATCATTCCTGCTGAAGCGTGCTGGCTTCGTGAAATTCCGATGGCCGGCGGGTGGCCGGCTTAGTTTATCGAGGTCAATGGCTTGACGAAGAAGAGGCACGGATCGCTTTCACGCCAGAGGGTCGGGAATATCTCGGCGCGGATGAAGCCGTTTCTATCGTAGAAGGCGCGGGTCTTTTCATATTGCGGTTCGTCCCTGCCGCGCGGCGCGAGCGTCTTGACCGTCAGGAGCTTGCAATCGGAAGAGCGGGCGAAGGTCTCGGCTGCGGCCAGCAATCGCTTGCCGACGCCGCTGCGATGGTGTCGGCGCCTGGTTGCTATCACGAGAATCTCCATGGCGGCTGGCGGATGGGCGCGCAGCGCAACGAAGCCGGCAACGGTATCCGCCTCGACGCAGCCGAACATCGGCAGGGTCTCCACGGCACCCGCACAGGCTTCGATGACATCGGGGTCGGTAAACCAGTCGGTCAATTCCGACATGATGTCACGACAGATGGCGCCTTTAGATTTGGTTATCTCGATGGCTTCCTGCATCTGTTCTTCCCTTTCCTGGCGGTGGAGCGCGGTTCGCAGGCGATGGTGGCGAACCACCATCAGGCCCGCATCTCGCGCACCCGTGTTGTTCGGTTTCGTTTGTGATTGCCGCCGGCAGCGCAAGCATGGTCGGCCTCGAGCGAGATGGCGGCGAGGCATCGCGAATGCGCCTCCCGCAGAAGGCCGCAAACAAGGGCGCAGGATACGCCCGCCTCTTTGGCAATGATGTTTTGGGGGATATCGTCGAAATAGTGCTCTTCGTAGAACTTCCGGGTTCTGGCGGGCATGGATTCGACCGTGCAGCGGAAGGCCTTGTAGGCCTCGGCCTCGTGAAGATGCTCCTCGGGGCTTCCATAGGCCGAGGTATTGCCGCCGACTTCCTCTTCGACGAACAGGCCGCGCTCATATTGCCGGCGCCGCATATGATCGGTTGCCAGATTGCGCACCATGCGCATCACATAGGGCGTCGGAGCCGCTATATCCTCCTTCAGTGGCTTGGAGACCAGTTGCAGGAGAACTTCCTGCACGACATCCTCGGCCAAGCTCATGCAGCCTGTGATCCTGCGTGCGACGGAGAGGAGCTTCGGATAGGCGTGAAGTGCTGTTTGGAGTTGCTCATTGGAAGTCGACTGCGAATGGTTGGCAATCATGTCGGGCTCTCGCTGAAATCCAAAGTTGCATTTCTGTGTGCCCCTCTTTTTGAGAGGGAACCTATAAAACATGACAATGATAGTCAAGATAGCGGAGTCGAAAAGTGAAGCATCTCCTAAATCAAGGTTTATCCACCTGATTTTATTTTAATTTTTTTAGCAATCTAGAAGAAAATCCCGCTTTTGTGATGCTGCCATTGCGGCCGTGCCACAGCTCTTGAGGTCGCGATAGCCCATTGAAAATCCCCGCTTTCTCCATTGCTGATCCTGCCGGAATGGATGAAAATCGCTTCGTCCGATATCTGGCTTTTGCTTTCAAAGGTTGTATTTCCCGGCGCCAGCATCACGCCTTGCGGGTCGGCCAGAAAACCCTGGCCGAAGCATTTCAACGCAGCCTCTTTCTGAACCCAGCAGGCGAGAAAAACATCGTGGCGATATCGCTCATCCAATTGATGCACCTGATTGAGCTCTTGTTCGGAAAGGATCATCGGCATGATCTCGAAGGCTTCCTTCTCCGAAAATGCGTCGAGGCGCTCGATATCGATACCGATGCGGCCGCCGCGACAGATCGCGAGCGCTATGTGGTCTTTGGTGTGCGAGAGATTGAAGTCAATGTCGGGGTAATCACGCAGGTAGGGCCTGCCGGAAGGGGTAATCGCGAGACAAAGTGCTTGCGGGGCGCAGCCAAGCAGATTGGCGATAATGCTTCGGCACAGCACCCGTCCGGCAACGAAAAGGCGCCGCGCCGGGCATGATCTGAATGCTGCGGCACGGCTTTTTTCTGCCTCGCTCAAAATCGAGTCCGGTACGGGAAGCTCGTCAGACAGGTACAGGCTATGAAGCTCTACCTGCGCTGTCTCTTCCCCCGGTTGGGCCGTCTTCACCTATTCCGCTGCCTGTCCCATGTGAGAGGGAAGGTTCGACGGCTGCCCGTGCGTTTCCCACTGTACGATGGGATCGAGCTGATCGAGATCGAAATGCGGGCGACCGAGCAATGCATTGGCAATCACGGCGCTGCGCCATGCGGCGAGGCTGAGCTGCGGTTCGGCGATGCCGTGGCTATGGCGCCCGGCATTGAGAACGAAGATGCGGTTTTCGCGCGGCCCGTCCCATGCCAGCGAGAAGTCGCTTTCCAGCACCGGTTCACCGATGGAGTTGAGTTCGATGCGATTTTCAAGCGAATGCAGGAATTGCGGAAGGACAAAGCGATAGCCGGTTGCAAAGACGACCATGTCGACAACAAGCGTCTCGACGCTGTCATCGAAACCGTTGCGCATGGTCAGCGTGATTTCGGGACCATCCTGCTCGGCTGCGATGACATTGCGGAACGGGCGCAGCGATATGCCGTGATCGGGGTGGCCGCCTGCATCGAGCTTTCGTTCGTAGAGGCGGCGATAGAGCTTTTTCAAGGTGGAGGCGGAAACGCCGTCGCTCGCCAGCACCTGCCGGCGTGTGTGCGTGAGCCGCAGCTCTTCGGGAAGTCCGTGGAAACGCTCCATATAGCCTGGCGTGAAGAGCTCGTTGGTGAATGGCGTCGCGTCGAGCGGCTCGAAATTCGGCCGGCGGCTGATCCAATGGATGGACGAAACCCTGTTCAGATCCATAAGCGCATCGACGATCTCCGCCCCGCTTTGGCCGCCGCCGATGACGGCAACACGGGGCGCTTTGACATCACCCATACGCTGCGTCGCTTCGCTGCTGTGGAAGGTCATGGATTTGGGTAGTTGTTCGGCCCAGGCTGGACGAGACGCGATCTTGCCGACGCCGACGGAGAGATTGCGGGCGCTGATCGCGCCATCCTCGGTGGCAATGGAGAAGAAGCCGTCGTTGGCGTGGACCTCCCGGACGCTGGCGCCGAAGCGCAGCGACGTCAGGCCGCGCGCGACCCATCCGAGATAGTCGGCGAATTCTTTGCGCGGAACGGCTTCATATTCCGCATTGAGAAATTGATAAAAGCGTTTATGCGCAACAAGATAGGAGAGGAAGCTCCACGGACTTGTCGGGTTGGTGGCGGTTACCAGATCTTTTAGAATGGAGGTCTGCATCTCTGCGCCCGGCAGCATCATTCCTGGATGCCATGCGAAGGATGGGCGCCGCTCGAAGAAGCGGACGGAAAGTTGCGGTATGGAATCGAGCTGAGCGGCAAGGCTGAGGTTGAAGGGACCGATACCGGCCCCGGCGAGGTCGAGCACGTGCGATGTCATGATGCAGCTCCAGAATTATGTCGAAGAGGGGGTTACTTGACGGCGTCTTTGGACAGCGGCGCCGGCGCAAAGGCATGATCGAGCCGCCGGGCGAAACGCTGATGGAAGGGCGTCTTGCCGATGATCGTCAAATGGTTGGTGCCGGTGACGATCTCCGATGCCGTGGCATTTGGCGAATAGCGCCGCCAGTCGATGACGTTGAGGGCGCGCGTGAGGGAATCCTCGGCCGCAAAGGCATGGATGCGGAAATCGGATTGTTCCAGGCGGTAGTTACGGAAGATCATCGCGTTGTCGATGAGAATCCAGAACGTGTGCTCTTCCGAGCCGATATCGGGGCCATCCGTCGGCAGTTTGACATTATGCTTGACGACATGGTGGAGGAACTGTTCGTAAACCTCCTCGTTCATAGCTGCGAACAGCCTTTTCCAATCCTCGCGCATCGGCGTGGTGGCAAGCCAGCTCTGCACGGCAGCATGGGTACGATCTCGGATGCCGTCTTCGAAGCGCGGCATGATGCCGACGGTAAATTCCTCGTCCATGTCGCAGACATCGACCATGCCGATCATGCGCAGATCGATGTCATTGCCGAGCTGACGGGCGGCTTCATAGGCGAGCAGCCCGCCCCACGACCAGCCGAGGAAGGCGCATGGCCGGCCCTTGGCTTGTCTGCGCACGGCTTCCGCATAGCGCGCCGTGATATCTTCGACGCGGGTACTCAGCGTCTTGGTCTCGGTCAGTGAATAGCAGATGAAGCCGGTCGCCGGCTGTTCCGGCCCGAGATAGTCGACAAGCCGCATATATTCGCGCGTGCTGACGAGCAGGCCCGGGAAGCAATAGAGCACCGGCCGGTCGCCATTGCGTCTGAGGTAGACGACGTCGACGCCGGTTTCATCGCGACTGCCGTCTATCGCCAGTGCCAGATCGCGCACTGTCGGATGGTTGAACATGTCGGCGATCGACAGCGGCCATTCGGGATGGCGCATCTTCAGGCGCGAGACGATGCGCACGGCCATCAGCGATTGCCCGCCAATATCGAAGAAATTCTCCGTGACACCGATATCGCCGATGTCGAGGATGTCTTTCCAGACATCCAAGATTGCTTTTTCCTTGTCATTGACGGGCGCCGCCATTTCCCGTTCGATGCGCGGTGCCGGCAGGGCGGCGCGGTCCAGTTTGCTGTTCGGCCCCATCGGCAGCCTGTCGATCAGCATGATCGTTTGTGGCACCATGTAATCGGGCAGGGCGGTCATGGCGGTGCGGCGCAGTTCTGTCACGCTCAAGCTTTCGCCCTCGCGCGGCACCACATAGGCGACCAGAGAACTACGTCCGCCGTCATTGTGCAGGAGGATGACAGCCTCCGCGACACGTTGGTCCGAGCGCAGCACAGCTTCGATTTCGCCCGGCTCGATGCGGAAGCCGCGCAATTTGATCTGGTGATCGACGCGGCCGGCGAATTCGACAATGCCGTCTTCACGCCAGCGGCCGAGATCGCCCGACTTGTACAGTCGTCCGCCCGGTGTGAAGGGATCCGGAATGAAGCGATCAGCCGTCAGCTCCGGCTGGCCGAGATAGCCGCGGGCCAGGCCGCTGCCGCCGATATAGATTTCGCCGATTACACCGACCGGGACGGGCGCGAGGTCGGCATCGAGCACATAGATGCGTCGATCGCCAACTCCGCGGCCGATCGGCGCGACGGTCCCTTCGAAGCGAGTTCCCGCCGGGATCTTCCAGATCATCGGCGTCATGATCGTTTCGGTCGGACCATAGCCGTTGATCAGCAGCTGCGCCTTCAGGTTCTCGGTGATCATGTCAAACACCGCCTGCGACAGCGCCTCGCCGCCGAAGGAATAGAGCCGCAGCCGCGGGATTTCGTTGTTCTCGCCCGCATATTCGGCAAGGCCGCGCACATAGCTTGTGGGCAGGCTGGCATTGTTGACGCCGTGCCGCTTCATGGCTGCAAAGGCATCTTCAGGCGTGGCAAGCTTGTCTTGCGTCAGCACCACACCGCCGCCTGCCATCAGTGGCACCATCCAGCGCTCATGGCCGCCGTCCGAAGTGAAGGGCAGTACCGGATATTCGCAGGACTCCTCGCTCATTTCATAGATGCGCAGGGTCGCCTTGCAATGGTGGGCGAGCGGGCCGTGCTCGACGGCGACGCCTTTCGGCACGCCCGTCGAGCCTGACGTGTAGATCACATAGGCAAGTTGCTGCGGGGCAATGATCGTTGCCGGTGCGTCGACGCTCTCCGCGGACAGGTCGATGGCATCGAGATTAAGATAGGGTGTTGCGATATTGCTCGGCAGGTTGGCGATATGCTTTGCCCGGGAGATGACGAGCGAGAGGCCCGGAGCGGTCAGGATGTGACGATTGCGGGCCTCAGGATGATCCGGTTCCACCGGCGTGAATGCGCCGCCGGCCTTCAATACAGCAAGAATGGCGATGATCGCGTCGATCGATTTCTCAAGGGCGATAGCCACGCGTTTTTCCGGGCCGATCCCCATCGCGATCAGCCGATGGGCCAGCCGGTTGGCGGCAGCTTCGAGTTCGCCATGTGTCACGGATTTCTCGCCCTGTGCGACGGCAAAGGCGTTCGGCCGCCTTTTCGCCTGCGCGGAGATGACCTCGTGGATCGGTGTGCCGTCGTCCGCTTCCGGTGCGTCGGGATAGGGTGCGGAAAGTCTCTCCAATTCCTCTGGCGACACGAAGGGGATGTGTTTGACCTGTGCAACGGGATTGGCATTCAATTGCGCAAGCGCAATGGCAAGATCATCGGCGAAGCGGATGATCTGCTTTCGATCATGCTTCTGCGGGTCGAAGCCGATGCTGATGCGCAGTTTGCCTGCGGATGCCGGGGAAACGGTAACGACCAGATCGGCATCGCGGCGCGGCTGCGGTTCGATGGGGCTGCGCAACGCGACGTCGCTCGAGGTTGCTTCCAGGAGACGCAGGGGCGGACGCACATCGAGGAGCGTCTTGACGAGGCCGGTGGTGTCGAAGGATTCTTCCCGTCTTATCAACGCGTCGGCAAGGGCCTCGAAGGGCAGGAATTGCCGATTTACGGTCTCGATTTCCTTGACGAATGCATTGCGAACGTCCTTGAGCGTCATGGCACCGTCGAGTTCCGGCGTCAGGATCAACACGTCCTCGTTGCGGGCGGCAACTCTTTGCCTTTTCGAACGCGTGACCAGGCCGATCCTCTGAGTGCCGTATCCGGTATGGCGCCGCAGGGCGATCCCGAGGGAGGCAAGCATGTCCTCGGAGATGTCAGCGGACGATTGTATCGGCACGTCGAGCGTATGCTCGAACCATGCCTCGTCGGCCGTGTTCTTTCCTGCCGATGTTTGCGGCAGGAGCGACGCAATATTCTCCTGACCCGTCAGCCGCTGGAACCAGAAGTCGATTAGCTCCGGTGCCGCAAGGCGTGGTGCACCATTGGCAATCATCCACGAAGCGGCGTCGGGCAACGCCGTCTCTACGATATCCGCTGGGTCATGACCGTCGATGTTGCGAAGGAAATCCGTTGCAAGCAGGTCGAGCGCCGCAGCGTCGGCGAGGATGGCGTGGAGGGAAAATAGGGCACCCACCGCCCGCCCTTCTTGCGCCAGGAGAATGAAACGGGCCGGATTGCCATCGGTAAGGTCGATCGGGCGGGCCTGTTCCGCCGTAGCCGCCGCGGTCAACGCCTCGTCCGGGTTTTCGCCTGCAGTCAGCGTCGTCTCGATGATCTCGACGAAACGGTCGTTCTTCAGGATCTGCTGGACGGCGCCGCCCGCCCGCGTCTCGAATTCCGAGGTGATGAGGGGATGTTGTCGAGAAAGTTCTGATAGGCCCTCGCGCGCGAGGTCAAGAGAGATCGAAGAGAAGACGATCCCGAGTATTTGTCGCCCGTAGACGACTTCGTTACCCGTCTCCGATAGGAGCCAGATACGTGACTGTGCTGGCGATAGCGAGCATTTGGCGAGGTAATCCGTATCGTTTGCTGCCTTGGCGTTCCGATCGTGGACAGTCATTTCTTCGCCATTCTCCCCGGGTGTACTGAAATACATATCTAATCAATCGAAATAAAATAGCGTATACATCTCAATATCTATTGTAGATATTAAGTTTAATCGATTGATATCTCTGACTTCTGGCGTCGATAAACTCGGTTACTCCGAAAATTACATCGATGCAGCTGCATGACGAATGGAGTTTTGGAAAATTCAGGAGATTTTCAAAAAATATTTTCGGAAAATATTTTGAATTTCTGCCGATGTCGTTCGTCACCGCAGAATTAGCGCTGTGCTTGGCCTGCCGATCTCAGCCGGCGTGTTTCTGAAGATATGGAGATGAAATATGGATGCTTCCCTGGCGATCAGGAGCGATAGGGCGGCGGAGAGATCCTTTGATCTGCGACTGCCGGCTTCGGGCTTTGAGAGCAGTGCGCTTGCCTGCGGCCAGCCGCTCATCATATCGGCAGGGTCTACACCAGGAAGTTTCCGCGTCGAGCATCATGAAGTGAAAGTGGCCTCAGGTCATCTATCGGGGCCGGCCACCAATGTTCTGGTCTTCGATACAATCTCGGCGGCGGTTCCGCTGCCTTCCGGCGCGGATATCGTCAACGCCGTGTCAGAAGCCATTCTGGCATGCAATCCGCATCTGATTTGCTTCGAGATCGCGCTTGCGGATGATGATCTTGCAAGGCGACTGCTGGAGACCGGCGCGATTGAACGTAGCGGCGAGCGCCTCATCGTGCGGCCCGAATCCTTTTTCCAGCAGGCGGGATCCTGGCTCGGAAGTGCGCCCAAGGCCTATCCGGAATTGCCGATCCTGACGAATGGCGCCCTTCATCCGCAGCGGCCTCCGAAGCCTACCGGCCGCGTCTACAGCCGCTTCATTCCCTGGCTGAATACTCAGCTTGGCTTCCATGTCGCCGATATCGAGGCCGATCTTGCGCATTTCCATCGCTGGATGAACGATCCGAGGGTTGCCGCCATATGGGAAGACAGCGGCGATCTTTCCTATCATCGTGATTTCATCGCAGGCCGCCTTGCCGATTCGCGCACGCTGCCGCTGATCGGAACCTTCGGCGGTGTGCCCTTCGGTTACTTCGAACTCTATTGGGCAAAGGAAGATAGGATCGGCCCGCATTACGACGCCGACGGCTACGACCGCGGCTGGCATGTGGCGATCGGTGAGGATGATTTCCGCGGAAAAGCCTTCGTCAGCGCCTGGCTGCCATCGCTGATGCACTACATGTTCCTGGCTGATCCGCGCACCCGCCGTATCGTCGGCGAGCCGATCCATCATCACGCCCAGCAAATCCGCAATCTCGATCGTTCCGGCTTCGCCAAGGTCAAGCATATTCAGTTCCCGCACAAAAAGGCGCTGCTGGTCATGCTTCTGCGCGAGCGCTTCTTCATGGACCGGCTGCTGCTGCCGGATCTCACCGGCTTACCTACAGAGGATGGGCAGCCTGTCCTTGGCTCGCTGGCGCGAGGCGCCTGATGAAAGCAGCCGTCGATATGAACGATCCGCGCGTCAAGCGGCTCGTTCTGGCGGTCGCGCTTCCGGCCGTGGCAGGATTGGCCGCCAGTGCCGGCCATCATGCGATCAACGCGATCTTCCTGGGAACGCTCGGTCCGGACGTGCTGGCGGGCATCAGCCTGGTCATGCCGCTATTTCTGCTTGTCGCGGCCGCCGGTCAGGGGCTGGGTATCGGGCTTGCGACACTGCTTGCGCGCTACCTTGGCGAAGGGGATATCAAAGCCGCAGCGTCGGTCGCCACGACAGCGCTCGCGGCGACGATCCCGCTCGGCATCCTCTTGTCAATCCTGATCTATCTCGGCCTGCCGGATTTTGTCGGCGCGCTTGACGCCAGCGACAATCTCCTTGCCCCAGGGCT
Source organism: Rhizobium sp. AG207R (assembly GCF_027109195.1). Lineage (NCBI taxonomy): Bacteria > Pseudomonadati > Pseudomonadota > Alphaproteobacteria > Hyphomicrobiales > Rhizobiaceae > Rhizobium > Rhizobium sp. AG207R. Next base: position 82,722 of record NZ_JAEPVT010000016.1, on the reverse strand, counting down.
CGATTATGGGCGGCTGCTTGCTTTCGGGGTGACGCTCGGGCTTTTGCAGGCTATCTGCGATTTTATCGCGATCGCCGAAGGCAATTCACGTTTCTCGATGATCGTGCTGATCGCGAGCTTCGCATTGAACGCGGTTCTCGACCCTGCCTTCATCTTTCTCTTCAAGCTCGGTGCGTCCGGCGCGGCACTGGCGACCATTGTGTCGTCCCTTGCAGCCCTTGCATGCTATGCCGTCTACTTCCTGCGCCGATGGGGAACAGTGAGCGTGACCGGCGGGGCGATTTGCTGGCAACTGCTTTGGCCGATCGCGCGGATCGGCCTTCCCGCTGCCGCAACAAGCATAGTCACGGGTCTCGGCTTTCTGGTCCTGATGCGGGAGGCCGCTGTCCATGGCGGCGATACCGGCGTCGCCGCAACGGCGATTGCCATCCGGCTGATGACTTTGGGACAGCTTCCGTTGTTCGGTTTTTGCCTCGGCGCCCAGAGCGTCGTCAGTCATGCCTTCGGCGCTGGCGATGCCGAGCGTCTGAAAGCCGTGATCCGGTTCATGCTCGCTGTGACGATGCCGGTCGCATTGCTCTATTCCATCTTGCTGTTCCTGGCTGCCGAGCCGATCACACGCCTGTTCACGGATAACCAGGACGTCGTGGATGAGGCAGTCGCCTGGTTGCGGCACCTCTTTCCGATCTTTCCGCTTGCAGCTTTTCAATCCGTCCTGCTTGTCATGCTGCAATCGCGGGGCCGGGCCGGCTTGTCCGCGCTCGTGGGGCTTGCACCGCAGGGATATCTGCTGATCCCGCTTCTGCTCCTGCTGCCGCTTTGGATGGGCTTTGCCGGCATCTCTGCTGCTGCCGCTGCCGCAGCCATTCTCGCTGCCGTCCTCGGCGGCTTTGTCGGATGGAGGGAATGGCTCGCCATTCTGCCGACCGATGCACCGGGCCGCCTTGTTGGCCAATCGACACTTCACTCCTGACCCAAGAGGAACGCCATGAACGAGACGCCGAGATTCGATGCCTACCGCCACGCTATTCCAGATGCGCTGATGCCGCCGCGCGACGATCCGTTCGACGCGGCCGTGCCGCCGATCTACCAGACATCGCTCTTCCTGTTCGATAGCTACAAGGAACTGGAGGACGTCTTCGCCGGCCGCTCGAAGAAGCCGATCTATTCGCGCGGCGACAACCCGACCGTGCGGCTTCTGGAGCGCAAGATCGCCGAAATGGAAGGCGCGGAAGAGGCACGTGCCTTTTCGAGCGGCATGGGCGCGATTGCTGCTGCAGTTCTCGCCTTCGTCGGACCCGGCGATCGTATCGTCACCGTCCGGCACGTCTATAGCGATGCCTTCCGCTTCTTCGAAAAAGTCCTGAAGCGCTTCGGCGTCGTCGTCGACTATATCGACGGCACCGATACGCAAGCCATGCTTGCCGCGCTTCCGGGTGCCAAGCTTGCCTATCTCGAAAACCCGACCTCGATGGTTTTCGAGCTGCAGGACCTGACTGCGATCGCTGAGGCAGCTCGCCGCCATGGCGTCGTAACAATGGTCGACAATTCCTGGGCAACGCCGCTCTTTCAGAAGCCGCTCTCCGCCGGTATCGATATCGTCATTCACGCCGCCTCGAAATATCTTGGTGGACAGAGCGACACGGTGGCGGGACTTGTTACCGGCTCGAAGGCGCATATCGACCGGATCAACAGCGAAATCTACCCCTATACGGGTGCAAAGCTCGCGCCGTTCGAAGCATGGCTCGTCCTGCGTAATTTAGAGACACTGCCATTTCGCATGCGCCATCATCACGAAGCCGGGCTCGAAGTGGCGTCCTGGCTCGATGCCCATGCGGATGTGACCAACGTCATGCATCCCGCACTTGGCGACCATGCCGGAAAGAGCACCTTCAGCGGCTTTGGCGGGCTGTTTTCCTTCGAGGTTTCGGACCGCATCGATGTGGCCGATTTCGTCGATGCATTGCGCCTCATTCGCATCGGAGTGAGCTGGGGCGGGCCGGAAAGCCTGGTGGTGCCGGCAAAGGCAGCACTCAGCATTTCGCCGGAGACCAACGTCTTCGCGCGCTTTGGTGTCAGTGACCGCACGATCCGCCTGAACGTCGGGCTGCACGCTGCCAAGGAGATCATTGCCGATCTCGAGCAGGCACTTGCCGCCGCCAGGCGCTAACCGGCTGCAGCACTCTTGTATCCACAAAGGGGCGGAGTGACACGGTCGCTCCGCCCATATTATTATTCATTGTTGATCCATTCCCGCCCTGACCCGATCGAGACAAGATGACCATCCCTTCCAATGAAACGTTGAGCGCGCTTGCCGCCGAATATGGAACGCCGCTCTGGATCTATGATGTCGCTGCGATCCGCCGCCGCATCGCGCAACTCTCCGCCTTCGACGTCATTCGCTATGCGCAGAAGGCCTCATCGAACATTCATATTCTGAAAGAGATGCGCAAAGCGGGCGTGCGGGTCGATGCCGTCTCGCTCGGCGAGATCGAGCGGGCGATGCGGGCAGGTTTTTCCGCTGGGAATCCGTCGGGAGCTGCGGAGATCGTGTTCACTGCCGACGTCTTCGACCGGCCGACATTGGAACGTGTCATTGCCGACAAGATCGAGGTGAATATCGGTTCCATCGATATGCTGCATCAATTGGGTGAGCGCTCGCCGGGTCATCGGGTCTGGCTGCGCATCAATCCCGGTTTCGGGCATGGCCATAGCAAAAAGACCAATACCGGCGGCGAGACCAGCAAGCATGGCATCTGGTTCGAGCAGTTACAGGAGGCCGTGGCGCTGACGCGTCAATATTCTTTGAAGCTCGTAGGACTGCACATGCATATCGGCTCCGGCGTCGATTATGGGCATCTGCAGCGCGTCTGCGGAGCGATGATCGGATTCTGCCGCGCGCTGGATGCCGATATCGAGGCCATCTCGGCTGGCGGCGGCCTGTCTGTGCCCTATAGGGAGGGTGAAGAAGAGATCGATCCTGCCCATTACTTTTCGCTCTGGGACAAGGCCCGGCGCGAGATCGAGGCGCACTTTGGCCATACAATCCGGCTGGAGATCGAACCGGGGCGCTTCCTGACTGCCGATTCCGGCGTATTGCTTGCTGAAGTCAGAGCCGTCAAGATGATGGGCCGCAACCGCTTCGTGCTCGTCGATGCCGGCTTCAGCGATCTTGCCAGACCGGCTATGTACGGCAGTTATCACCATATCTCAGTCATTCCAGGCACAGCGCCTCGCGATACCGCCGGAACTACCTTCCCGTCAGTCGTGGCAGGCCCCCTTTGCGAATCGGGTGATGTTTTCACGCAGACGGACAATGGCACCGTAGAAACGCGCGATTTGCCCGAGACCCATGTCGGCGATTATCTCGTGTTTCATGGCGCCGGCGCTTACGGGGCAACCATGTCGTCGAATTATAACAGCCGTCTTTATGCACCGGAGGTCCTGATCGACGGCGAAACCCATCGCTTGATCCGCAGGCGCCAGACTTTGGATGAGCTGCTTATGCTGGAGGCGCTTTAGGCACGGTCGATCGCAAGGCGAAAGAAGAGCCTCTACTTTGGCCAAGCGAGGGCTTTTCTGCGGTTGCGAAATGAATATAGTGACCACGACCGTGCGTCGTGGCGCTCGGCCGTTCTCACATCGTTACCGGCCGCAAGGCGCGAAAGTTCTGCACCGCTATGCTGGCCTGGCTCGATCAGAAAACCGAAATCGTCGAACACGCCGATCAATCCGCGCAATATTTCGAGCCGGCCCACGCCGCCTATTATGGCGGCAAGCCCGGCCAGCCGCTGAAGCTTATGCTGCAGGCGCGCAGCGACTTTCTGTCGATCTGGCGTCGCGCGGATTATCGCGAGCATGTGGCGGAGTTCAAGCTTCTGGGCCGGCAGCTCGTCATCGTCAATTCGCCCGAGGCTATCCGCTATGTGGTTGCCAAGCGCCATGAGAACTTCGAGCGCAAGACGCCGCAGATGCGACGCGCGCTGGAATATCTGCTGGGTGACGGCTTGTTCATTTCCGACAAAGAGACCTGGAAGCAGCGCCGGCCGCTGGTCTCCGATATCGTGCATAAAAACCGCGTCCCGGCCTTCGGTTCGATCATGCAAAGTACCGCAAGCGAGCTTGCCGACCGCTGGCAAAGCTTGGGCGAGGGCGCGGAGGTCAATGCCTTGTTCGAGATGGCCGGGCTGACGGCGGAGATCATCTCGCGCAGCGTCTTCGGCAATGATCTCGGCGAGGAGAGCGCCAATGCGGTCACCGAAGGCTTTGCGAACTACCAGTCGCTGGTCGATTCCGTCAATTTCGGCTATTTTCTCGGCTTCGATGAGGGGCTGCCGATCATCAGGACGCCGAGCTTGAGCCGGTCGGTGAAACGCATTCACCGGATCATCGATCAGGTGATTGAAGATCATCTGGCTGGCAAGGGCGACAATAGTTCCATGGTCGAACTGCTGATCCGCCGGCAGCAGCGCAATCCCGAGCTGAAACTCGATGTCGTGGCGCTTCGCAACGAGGCCGCCACCATCTTCATGGCAGGCCACGAAACCACGGCGGCAACCCTGACCTGGGCCTGGTATCTGCTCGCAGGGGCACCCTGGGTGGAGGAGGCGGTTCATGCGGAAATCGAGGCTGTCTGCGGTGATCGGGTCCCCTCGATCGACGATGTCGCGAAGCTCGACTGGTGCCGCGCGGTGATCGAGGAGACGCTGCGCCTCTATCCCCCGGTACCGATCCTGGCACGGCAGGCGGCCGAGCCCGACCAGATCGGCGACGTGAAGATACGCAAGGCGGCACTGGTGCTGATCGTGCCATGGATCCTGCATCGCACGGATTCTCTCTTTCCCGAGCCGCATCGCTTTTATCCGGAGCGTTTCCTCGGCGAGGCGCGGCCAGCGCCTTACAGCTATATTCCCTTCGCGGCCGGCCCGCGTGTATGTCCGGGCCTGCAATTCGGCCTCACCGAGGCGATCCTCTGCCTGGCGATCTTGGCTCAACGTTTTCGCGTTCGGGTCAGAGATGGACATAAGGTTCAGCCACAATGCCGCCTGACATTGCGTCCGCGTGACGGCATGCCCGTGACACTGCATAGGCGCCGGGGATGACGACCAAGACCGATAAAGAAGTCACCGCCGGTAAGCGCAAGGCGTGGACCTATGAGCCGCCGAAAGCTCCGCCCCTTGCCGATTTCGTGGCTGGCGGCGACCGGCGCAAGGCATTTCTGCGCTATTGGCTTTATGAGAATATCGACAACGCTATCGATCTCTTCCTCTATTTTGCCTTCATGCTATTGCCGGCGAGCGTCTGCTCCGACCTTGGCGGTTGGCTCGGACGAGTTCTGGCTCCGCGCTTTCATAAAAGCGCTTATGCGCGCGCCGCAGCTAATCTCAAGATGATCAGGCCCGAGCTTGGCGATGCAGAGCTCGATAAGCTCTTCAGGGCTTATGCCGATTCTCAAGGGCGGCAGATGGCGGAATATTCAGTCGTGCCGAGACTGGCACGACGGCACGTTCGCATGATTGGCACCGAAGGACTGGTCGAGCGTTGCAGTAAAGGGCCGGTGATCTTCATCGCGCCCCATATCAGCAATTGGGAGGTACTCTGGCATTGCCTTCTCGACATGGGACTCGACGTCACCATGAATTACGACCCGCCCAAACGCCGCTCACGCCACTATATCGTCAACCGCTTGCGCAAGAGGGCGGGACTTGGAATCTTGAAACCCGGCCGCAGCTTCGTGCGCCCGGCCCTGAGAATCCTGGAGAACGGCGGCAATCTGCTGATGTTCTGTGACGAGGGCTTCAACGGGCATATCCGAGCGCCGTTCTTCGGAAGGCCCGTGCATCTTGAGGGCAATTATGCGCTCATCGCGCGAATGGCTCGAAGGACGAATGCCTTAATCTATCCGATTTATATCGTCCGGGAGACGGGGGTGCGATTTGCGCTGACGGCCCTGAAGCCTTTCGTGCTCCCTGAAGGATCAGACGTTAGGAAATATCTTGTTCATGATGTCGCACATTTGAATACGGTAGTAGAACCCATAGTGCGCTCGCACATGGAGCAATGGTATTTTGTCGATAATCGGCTGTAACTGAGAGTAGTGAATCAATCTCCATATTTCGCAGGTAGCCTACGCGCCGGTGGATCGGGAACGCGCCTCCACCCGCTGACACTTTAGTGAACTCCGAAACTTTTGGCTGAGCAATTGAATTGGAAAGCGGCCCAGATCAGGCCTGCGCTGCCTTAAGGGCCGATGGAAGGCTTAACTTGTCCAACCCTATTACCACTTCACCCCCAGATCTTCGTTTAGGCTCAAGCAGACCTCTCATCGGCGCACTCAAGAATAGCGCGCCGCGATCTGTCGCAGCTCGGGCATTCCCGATTTACTGCCGGCCTTATCCGCCCAATCCAGAAAAGCATGGATGCGGCGGGCCACCTTTTCGGGGTGGTGCTGGCTGATGTCGGCGATGCGATGGTCTAGAAAAGGATTGAGGAAGCGGTCGAGTGTCGTAGCGACATAGGCCTTCGCCTCGTCGCCCATGCCGTTTGCGGCAAAGCCGGGCAGCACTTCGTTTTCGTAGAGAGTATCGAGTCTCGCCCTTACGCCCTTGTCGGCCAGTATGGCGCGCACGGTTTCGTCCGCCGGACGACTTTCGCGCTGCCAGATTTCGGCAAGGAAGGTGTGGCCGAGATTGAGGATATGCAGTTTCAGGCGCTCATAAGGGGCGAGATCGTCGGTCAGTACGATGCTTGGATGGTGGCATGGCGCGCGGACACCGGGCGCGCGTTTGATCGCCCACAGGGCATAGGGTTCGGCAACAGCGCCGATCGGCTCGATCGGCTCGGAAACGATGCGATCGACCAGGGTGTCGGCGAAGGCAGCGTGGCCGTCGAGCCAGGTATAGAATTCAGCCGGCACATCGTTGAGCCGGGCGCAATCGATGACCGTCTGTTTCAGAACGCGGCCGTTGCCCGTCATCAGTTCGCAAGGAAGGATGACCAGGGGGCGCCCGGAGGCCTGCCAGCGTCTGACGAGGAGCGCGGCAAGCTTGGCGGGGAAAGATCGCGGAACCTGGCCGTTTGTGACGAAGCGGTCTTCCTCCGGCCATGTCTGGTAGCCGGTTTCGCCGGTGTTGGAGATGACGAATTCCGCATCCTCGGCAAAGAGCCTTGACAGCTCCCCCCAGTGTTCGACTGCAGAGAGGCCGCGATCGACGCTCATGACCTGGACGCTGCGATCGACGGGTTGCCCATCCGACATGCCGCGTATGATGACGGGATAGCCAGCCGGATTGCCGAAGGCAGCGACGCGCCCGCTGCGGCTGCTGGCGCCTGAAACCTGAACGACAGCAATGGGACCAGCATCCTGGCCGGATTGTCGTGCCTCGTGCACGAAGAATGCCGCATGCGCCTGCAAGAACCGGCTGGTGCCGAGCTGGATGATCCGCGAGCTCACGCCACTTTCCTCCCATATTCGATGTTGATGAATAGGACCGTCCGGCTGAGGCAACATGCAACTTTCATGCAGTCCGGCCGGCTTCTGTTTTTTATCTATAGAAAACAGCGAAACCATGAGCAGTCAATGTTTTTATGGAAGTGAATGCAGGTTGGGCTGCCGCAGCAGCTCGAGGAGCACGGACTCGATCGCGTATTCTTCGATTGTTTATTCAGTGACCCGTCATGCCTCGCCGTTGCCGGCAAAATGACGATCAATAATGGAGCCGCGGCGCGATCGGATCTCTCCCGCAGCTACAGTAACCTCTATTCCCCACATTCGAGACTGATCTCCTTGTGAAAATCGAAGAAAATCTCACAAAAACTGTGATTTTGTCATATTTTGCCGTTATGTTTGTACTGGAGGATGCCTTGCTGTCTGCATGCCCTGTTTGCCGGATTGTAGCGTAGTCACATACTGACGGCGCACATCTCCATAACGAGGTCGGGCAAATAGCAACATCCACGCGATCTTAGCCGCCCATCATGACCCAGGGGAGAGTTGAATGGCACGTATCACCTTAAGGCAATTGCTCGATCACGCCGCTGAAAACGGCTACGGCGTTCCAGCTTTCAATATCAACAATATGGAACAGGCGCTCGCCATCATGGAAGCGGCCGATGCGGTCAACGCGCCCGTGATCATGCAGGCGTCGAGGGGGGCCAGGGCTTATGCCAACGACATCATGCTGAAACACATGATGGACGCAGTCGTGGAAATCTACCCGCATATTCCCGTCTGCGTGCATCTGGATCATGGCAACGATCCCTCGAGCTGCATGACGGCGATCCAGGCCGGCTTCACCTCGGTCATGATGGATGGATCTCTGAAGGCGGATGCCAAGACGCCGGCAGATTGGGACTACAATGTCGGCGTGACCAAGACGGTGACCGACATGGCACATCTCGGCGGCATTTCCGTCGAGGGTGAGCTTGGCGTGCTCGGCTCGCTGGAAACCGGCATGGGCGAAGCTGAGGATGGTCATGGGGCGGAAGGCAAGCTGTCTCATGATCAGTTGCTCACCAATCCGGACGAGGCGGTTAAATTCGTGCGCGAGACCAAGGTCGACGCGCTGGCGATTGCCATGGGCACCTCGCATGGCGCCTATAAGTTCACGCGCAAACCGGATGGTTCGGTGCTGGCGATGAGCGTGATCGAGGAGATCCATCGCAAGCTGCCCAATACCCACCTTGTCATGCATGGCTCCTCCTCGGTGCCCGAGGAGTTGCAGGAGATCATCAACAGATACGGCGGCAAGATGAAGCCGACTTGGGGCGTGCCGGTCGAAGAGATCCAGCGCGGCATCAAGAACGGCGTACGCAAGATCAACATCGATACCGATGGCCGCATGGCGATGACGGGCCAGATCCGCCGCGTGCTGCAGGAGGATCCGAGCGAGTTCGATCCTCGTAAATATATGAAGCCCGCTATGGCTGCACTGACGAAGCTCTGCAAGGAGCGCTTCGAACAGTTCGGCACGGCCGGCCACGCTTCGCGTCTCCAGCCGCTTTCCGTTGCCGAAATGGCCAGGCGTTACAAATCCGGTTCGCTCGACCCGGTTTTCTCCTGAGCCAGATGATCAGCGTGCAGCCGGGCCTGCCGCCTGGCGCACGCTTTCTTCGCTCAGCGTCTGGCCGTGAAATTTCGATAGCGATACAACGACATCGTCGATCTCCTTGGCCAGTCGCTGCGCATCCCACTGCAGGGCTGCTGCGGCGATTGCACCGATTTCGCGTAATCCCTGGATCGTCAGCAGGCCCTCGATCGCCATGGTCGTACGCCGGAAGACAATGTCGGAGAGATGCACGACCATCTCCTGCCGCGCGATCCAATCGATCTCGAGCGCGCTGTGGCGAGGTGCGCCGCTGATGCGTTGGCCGTCTTTATAGTCCGAAGGGCGAGTGAGAATAGCTGCGGCAGTCGTGCCGTATCGGCCGAGCAACTCATCCACTCTGCTTGCCTCGGCTCCGGTCTTTGCGGCGACCGATCGGATCCAGCTCGCCCGCTCATCGAAATTGACCGGGAAATCCCGGCCGCCGCCGATCGCAAGCCGCTCCGTGGACATCTTGCGGCCGCGTTGAAGGCGCGCCAGCACAGTATCGGCAACCTCTTCGGCAAAGCCGCGGAATGTGGTCCATTTGCCGCCGACCAGAGAAATGATCGGAAAGGGGCGTCCGGCCTGCGGCTCGAAAACGGGTGCGGAGTGATCGCGGCTGATCAGGCCCGGCGACGAGGCGTCCGAGGCGGGCAGGGGGCGAATGCCGCTATAGCTGTAGGTCACCTGATCGCGATCGAAGCGCAGGCTCGGAAGGAGTGATCTGACGCTGTCGAGGAAGTAGTCGATCTCGTCTTCCTCGCAACGCACATTGTCTGGATCGTCGCAAGGGATATCGGTCGATCCTACAAGCGCCTGGCCGAGATAGCCGTAGACTAGGCAGATGCGCCCGTCATCGGCTTCGAAATAGATCATGTGGCCGTTCAGGCTGCGCACCAGTTCGGGATGATCGAGCAAGATATGCGATCCCTTGGTGCCGCCGATCAGATGGGCCGGCGCACCGAGAGCGGCGTTGACGTGATCGATCCATGGACCGGCGGCATTGATCACGAGCTTCGGCTTGGCCGAAAAGGCATAGCCGTCGGCGCGCTGGAAGGTCAGCAGGCCGTCGGCTGACGAAACAAGCCTTGTCGCATTTGCGGCGAGCGAGCACTTGTTCGCCTCCAGTCCGTCATTGACGAGCTCATAGACCAGCCGTTCCGGCCGGCTGATCTTGGCATCGTAATAGATACCGCCGGCGACGATCTCAGGCGTGACATGCGGCATTTCCTTCAGCGCACGGCGCTTCAAAAGGAACCGGTGGCGCGGCATGACACGGTTGCGCGAACCGAAGAAGTCGTAGAGTGCAAGCCCGATCTTGATAAGCAAGGCGCCACGGCTGCGTGGGGCGGTGGTCGAGCCCGTCAGCGTGCGTAGGGCTGCCCAGATGCCGCGTGTCCATGAGAAGATCGGCACGAAGGTCGGCAGTGCTTCGACGCAATGCGGCGCGTTCCTGAGCAGAAGGTTTCGCTCAAGCGCCGATTGCGCGACCAGGCCGAATTCGCCTGTTTCCAGATATTTCAGGCCACCATGGATCAGCCTGGATGGCGCAGCACTCGTTCCCGAGCCGAAATCTGATTTATCGACGATCAGGCAGTTGATGCCCTGCAGCGACAGATCGCGAAACAGCCCCGCGCCATTGACGCCTGCGCCGAGGATGACAACATCGACATCTCCGTCTTGAAGCTGCGAGAAGCGTTGTTTCAGATCGGCGGTCCTATCGGTCATAACATCATTGTCCTGGTGAACTGCCGCGACAGAGTCTTCTCGCGCGGCGCAATTTTGGTTTAGGCTTGGGAGTGCTGGGTCGCGAGATTGCCGATCCGCGGCCAGAGCGGCGTCATTGCTTCAGCGATGTCGCGGAAGAGGTCGTAGCGGACGCGATAATCGGCGCTGCGGGCGGAATCCGGATGATAGGTTCTGGCGATCTTGCCGACATCGCGCGGATCGCTTTGCGGGCTGGCATAGACACCGATCCCGACACCGGCGCAAAGCGCGGCCCCCCAGGCCGCGGCTTCGTCGGTTTCGGTGACGGTGACCGGCATGCCGAGCACGTCGGCAAACATCTGCACGACGATCGGACTGCGCGAGACGCCGCCTGCCAGCCTTGCCTGATCGAAAGAAAAACCGTCGCTTAGGGCATCGACGTGAATCTTATGGTTGAAGGCGATGCCTTCGAGGACGGCGCGCAGCATATCGCCGCGATCATGCCAGCCGCCAAGCCCGAAAAAGCTGGCGCTTGCCTCAGCGCCATAGGGGGAGCCGAACAGATAGGGGTGGAAGAGCGCGCTCGATGGCCGGTTGAACGCCGCCTCGATCTCGGGGCCGAGCACGGCATGGATCGACTTGCCCGCTGCTTCCGCGCTTGCAATTTCTCTGGCGCAGAGCTTGTCGAGGAACCATTCGTAGTTCGCCGACGACGCCGGCGAGATTGACATGTTGTTCCATTGGCCCGGTGCAATGGCATTGCGGCAGAACCAGCGGCCGTCGACGCGCGGTTCCGAGGAGAGCGTCTCGTTGATCGAATAGGTGCCGGCAATAACGGCGACGACGCCGGACGCATAGCCGCCGGCTCCGAGGGCTGAGGCGGTCACGTCGTGCAGGCCGGCAACGACGGGCGTATCTTCGGCAAGGCCGGTTCGCTTCGCGACGGCTTCTGTCACGTATCCTACGATTTCGTCGGATCGCGAGACAGGTGGCAAGGCACCCGTCACCTCGGCAATGCCGAAAAGCTCCAGGGCATCTGCAGAATAATCCTGCGTCGAAACATTGGTGAAGGAGGTGCTTGCTTCGGTACGGTCGGTACCGGCAACGCCAGTCAGGCAGAATCGCAGCCAGTCCTTGCAGCTCAAAATGTGGCCGATTTCAGCAAAGCGCTCGGGCTCATTGACCTTGATCCAGGCAAGGAGCGCCGATGGGGCCGAGACATGCGGCAATTGACCGGTCAGCTTCAAAGACGCTTCGGCAACAGGAGTCTTCAACCATTGTTCGACGATCGATCCGGCGCGGCTGTCGAGCGAAAGAATGGCGCGTCCGAGCGGCTTCTTTGCCTTGTCGAGCAGATAGATGCCGTCGCCGTGTGCGGTTGCGGCAATTGCCTGGATGTCGCTTGCCGGGCGGTTGCTGAGCCTGATCGCCTCGGCAATGGCGTCGGCCGTCTGGTTCCAGAGTTCGTCCATGTTCCGCTCGACATGGCGTGCCTTCGGCATGAACTGGGTCACCCGACGGCGCGCAACGGCGAGCGGCGTTCCGTCAATGTCGAAGATGACGGCTTTGGTGACGGTCAAACCGCTGTCAATTCCGAGCAGACTCGGCATTCCCGTGACTCCTGATCATGAACGAAAAGAGGTGGCCGTTGCGGGCTTCAGCCTCATGATCGCTCCTTGTCGCCTTTGGCGACGACCACGTTGATATTCTTGTTGCGCATACGCTCCAGATGGGCGGCGGGTGTCTTCTCGTCGACGATGACGACATCGAATTCGCTCAGATGCGCGAAACTATGCAGCGCCCGCCGTTCGAACTTCGTATGATCCATCAGCAAGATGCGCTTGGCGGCACTATCGAACATCGCGCGCTTGATATCGACGATCTCGGGCGACTGATGGAAAACGACATCGTCGATGATGGCCGACATCGAGATGAAGGTGACATCGGCCCGTAAGCGATTGATTTCGTTGATCGTCATCCGCCCCATGAAGGCATTGCACCAATTATAATATTGCCCGCCGAGCGCCAGAAGCGTCACGTCATGCATATCCTTCAGCGCATTCATCAGCGTCAGCGAATTGGTGATCGCCGTCAGAGGAACCTTGGCCGGCAGCTGCGAAGCCATCTGCAGGACGGTGGTGGAATCGTCGAGGAAAATTGCCTGGCCAGGCTCGATGAACTGCATGGCAGCCGCGGCGATCATCTTCTTTTCGCTTGCCTGCCGGTTGGCGCGATAGACGTCGCTCGATTCGATCAGGCTGGTCGCTGCGGCCGATACGATGCCGCGCGTCTTGCGAAACAGGCCTCGGCTGACCAGTTCGTCGACATCGCGATGAGCCGTCATCAGGCTGATGCCGAAGCGCTCAGTCAGATCCTCGATGCGCATCGAGCCTTCCGCCATGACGGCTTCGGCGATCATCTGGCGCCTGGCAATCTGGCGCGAATGCCGGCTGTCGCTCGGCAGCTCGTCTTGCAGGAATGATACGGGGCTTGTCTTGTCTGTCACTTTGGCCTCTGACGCTGAACCTTGCGGAGATTAACTTGCTGCGGCGAACGTCACGTTATAGAAAAAGATATAAAGAACAGTTCGCTATCAGAGTTTCTGCAAGTTCTGTCTAATGTTGAGCCAGGGTGCCGCCCGCCGCGGTCTAGGGATAGGGGCGCCGAGTTCCGGCGCCCCCGATATCATTACTCGGACAGAACGAAAGGTGCCGTGTACTTGTCGACATTATCCTTTGTGATCAGGATGCAATCGAAAAGTTGCTTTTCGCTCTTGGCACCGGTCTTGCCGGTCTTGATGAAGCTGTCGGCCTGCTTGACGGCTTCTTCGGAGAAGACGGCAACCGGCTGCAGGACGGTGTACTGAAGCTCACCGGCCTTGATGGCGGCAACAGCGTCCGGCGAACCGTCGAAGCCGCCGACCTTGACGTTGGCGAGCTTGCCGGCTTCCTTGAGAGCGGCAATCGCGCCAAGGGCCATTTCGTCATTGCCGGAGATCACGCCGGTGATGTCCGGATGCGCCTGCAGAATCGACTGCATCTTGTTGTGGCCCTGGGTGCGGTCCCAGTTGGCAACCTCCTTGGCAACCTTCTTCAGGTCGGGATATTGCGTCAGCACGGTTTCGTAGCCGTTCGAGCGGGTAGCGGCATTGTTATCGGAAGGCGAGCCGAAGAGTTCGGCATAATTGCCCTTGTCGCCAACGGCTTCGACCCACTGCTGAGCGCCGATCGCCGCACCCTGGGCGTTGTTGGAAACGAGCTGAGCCTTGGCAAGGCCTTCCTGGTTGATTTCAGCGTTGACGAGGAAAACCGGGATTCCGGCTGCAACGGCCTTCTTGACTGCACCAACAGAGCCGTCAGCATTGGCCGGATCGAGGATGATGGCGACCGACTTGTTGGTGATCGCCGTATCGATCAGGTTGCTTTCGGTGTTGGTATCGCCCTTATGCGCACCGACTGTGGCGGTATAGCCGAGCTTCTCGGCGGTTGCCTTGGCGATATTGCCTTCCGTCAGCCAGTAGGGGTTGGACGGATCGTTAACGATGACGGTGATCTGACCGGCGGCCCAGGCGGCCCCCGTTAGAAGCGGTGCCACAGCAACTGCTGCCATGACGATGCGCAAACCTTTTTTGAACATTAGTCTCTCTCCCTTTGATGAGCTCTGGTAATGCCGGCGAACCGGCGGTCCTTTCTCCGATCGGCATCTCACCGACCGGGGACAAGTCTTGATGCAGTGTCAGCCGGATTTGGTCCGGCGCCCGTACTGGATGCTGTTCATGAGCACGGCGAGCACGATGACCGCGCCGGTAAAAACCGTCTGCCAATAGGCCGAGACACCGATGATGACGAGGCCGTCCGCCAGGAAGCCGATGACGAAGGCGCCCAGCATGGTGCCGCGCACCGTACCGCGGCCGCCCGTCAATGCGGCGCCGCCAATGACGACGGCGGCAATTGCGGTCAGCTCATAGCTGGTGCCGGCATTCGGACCGGCCGAGGTCAGCTGCGAGGACAGGACGAGGCCGGCAATGGCAGCGCAAATACCTGAAAGCACGTAGACAGCGATCTTGACCTGCTTGACCGGAACGCCGGAAAGATCGGCAGCGCGCTCGTTGCCGCCCGAGGCGTAGAGCCAGCGGCCGAAGGCGGTGCGGCTGAGAACGATACCGCAAATGATCGCAAGCACCGCAAGGACGATGACGCCGATCGGGACGCCGGCGAGGCGGTTGAAGCCCAGCCAGTTGAAGCCGGTATTGCCGAGTTCGGGGCGGCCACCGAGATTGTTGTAGGTAAGCCCGTTCGTCATCAGCAAGGCGATACCCCGGGCAACATAGAGGACGCCCAACGAAGCGACGAAGGCCGGGACGCGCAGGTAGGCGATGAGCACGCCGTTGACCGCACCGACCACGCCACCGAGGATGCAGGTCAGCACGACGACTGCCCAGACCGGCGGATAGAGGATGACGCCGAAACTCGACAGCGTGACGCCCTGCATCAGGAAGCCGGCGATACAGCCGGCAAGGCCAAGCGTCGAGCCGACCGACAGGTCAATGCCGCCATTCAAGATGACGAGCAACATGCCGATGGCGAGGATGCCGAAGATCGCAACATGCGAGGCCATAGTCAGGAAGTTGCTGAGCGAGAAGTAGTAGGGCGACAGGAAGGAGAAGACCGCGATGATGACGATCAGCGCAAAGAAGGCGCGTCCTTCCAGGATCAGCCGCACGAGACTGAAATTCCGCCGCTGTCCGTTGGATACTGGTTTCTTATCTGTAATGTTCGTGACTGACATAATCAGTGCTCCATGAATGCGGCTAGTGCGCGACCACTGCTTCGCCCGAGGCGGCCATGATCTTTTCCTTGGTGACATCAGGACCGAATTCGGCAGAAATCTTGCCGCGGTGCATGACGATGATGCGATGGGCGATGCTCAGGCATTCGGCGACTTCCGAGGTCGAATAGATCACCGCCAGACCCTCTTTGGCGCGCTCGGCGAGCAGCTTGAAGACTTCAGCCTTCGCGCCGATGTCGATACCGCGGCTTGGTTCGTCGAGCAGGATCACGCGAGGCGCCGTTGCCAGCATTTTGCCGATAACGACCTTCTGCTGATTGCCGCCGGACAGAGAGCCGATTGCGGCCTCGCCGCCATCGGTCTTGATGTGAACTTTGCGGATCGAGTCGTTCACCAACGACCGCTCACGGCCGCTCGATGTGAAAAGACCCTTGGTAAAGGCACCGATGCTCGCAAGCGACAGGTTCGAGCCGACGGTCATCGTCTGAACGAGACCGTCGCGCTGACGATCTTCCGGCACCAGCACCAGCCCCTGCGCGATCCGGCCGGCAATGGAAAGACCGCCGACATCGGTGTTGCCTAGGAGCACGCGGCCGCCGCTCGACCGAAGCCGCCCCGCCACACATTCGAGCAGCTCAGTACGACCGGCGCCCATCAGGCCGTAGATGCAGACGATCTCGCCGGCGCGGACTTGAAGCGACAGGCGGTCGACAGCGTTATAGGCGGCGCCCGACGGGCCGGGGACGGTGAGATTATCGATCGTCAGCGCCACATCGCCCATTTTATGGCCTGCCGGCGGGCTGCCGAGGTCGAAATTGTCGCCGACCATGTTGCGCACGATCCATTCGAGATCGATGTCCTTGCGTTCGGCATAGGCGGTCATGTTGCCGTCGCGCAGAACGACGGCGTGATGGGTGATTTGCAGCGCCTCTTCCAGATGATGCGAGATATAGACGATCGACACGCCGCGGTTCGTCAGATCGCGAATGACCTTGAAGAGAACTTCGACTTCGCTGGCGCTGAGCGCCGAAGTCGGCTCGTCCATGATCAGGATGCGGGAATTAACGGAAAGCGCGCGAGCGATCTCGACGATCTGCTGCTGGCCGAGGCGAAGATCCTCGACGGGTGTGAGCGGATCGATATTTTCCTCGAGCTCTTCCATCAGCGCACGGGTCTGGCGCTCTTCCTCGGCAAAATCGACTACGCCACCCTTCATGATCTCGCGACCCATGAAGATGTTGTCGCGGACGCTGAGATTCGGTGCCAGGCTCAATTCCTGGTGGATGATGGAAATGCCGCAGGCGCGCGCATGCGTGGAGGAGGCAAAGGAGATCGGAGCGCCATCGAGAATGATCTCACCCGATGTCGGCTGGATGACGCCGGAGAGGATCTTCATCAGCGTCGATTTGCCGGCACCGTTCTCGCCGAAGAGGGTGGTGACTTCGCCGCGACGAATATCGAAATTGACGCCCTTCAGCGCATGGACGCTGCCATAGGATTTGGCAACATTGCGCGCGGCGAGAACAACTTCGCCCGTGGTGGCGCCATTGTGCTGAACCTGGCTCATTTCACATCGACCTTTACCGGGGTGACGAGCCAGTTCTTCGGATTAATGAGCTTGAAAACGCCGACGACCGTCGCCGTCTTGCCCGTCAGCTTCTCCGGATCCAGACTGCCAAGCGTCGCCTTCTTCATCTCATTGTTGATGGCGGAGCCCGCGTCCTGATATTCGATCTGGTTGGTGAACTGGCCGAATTCGATCTTACCCGTGGCATCGCGAAGATCTGTACCGTTGATTGCTGGACCTGTTTGGACGCGGACGGTGATGCCTTCGGGCACGCCGTCGACCTTGAATTCGTTGAGGTTGGCCTTGCGCTCGCCGAACGTGCCCGTCAAAGAGACAGGGAGGACGGGGCCGGTTGTGGTGGCGACGCCATATTTCTCGCCCGCCGCCTTCTTGTCGGCCAGAACCGCACTGGCGAGCGTTACTGCATCGACGGCGCGCTTTTCGACATCGGCTTGGACTTTCGGGAATTCGGTAGCGCCAAAGGTCTCCGGCTGGAAGCCCTGCTCGCGCACGTCGTGTTCCGAGCCGATCTTGACCACCTTGGTATCGGCAGCGATGGCGCCGATTACGATCACCACCGCGGCGATGCCGGCGACGATCTTGAGCTTGGAGCCAGTCGGCTTGGCAGTTGCATATTGAGCTTGCGTATTCATGTTCGAACGACCTTGGGCATGTCAGCCGGATTACCTGATGGAGAAAGGGAGAAAAGTCCGATGGTTCCGGCTTAACGGAAGCACGGCTCGCGCGTTCGCACCGTGGAGCGCTCCGCTTGGCTTCGGGCGGCGCCGTCACCGGAAAGGAAATTCAACATCAGGAAGCCTCCTCAGCGTGCGGACGGCTGTCTCCTCCAGTCGCCCACCTTGGGTTCGCAATCGCCGCATCTATGCGACAATTGTGATATAAGTATGTTAAGTTCTGCATTTCATATGTTATAAATCTTTGGGCGTGTCAACCGAGATTTAACAGATCCGGTATCCGGCCGGTATCTTTGGTTCTCAGTGCTTCCCGCCTTTTCACATTCGAAGCTCTCGCTTTGTCGGCCTTCTTCCGAGGTTCGCCGATCGGCGTCGTTTTGGCCGACCTGATATAAAAGTTTCTCGATAATAATTTGATATAACTCAAAATTATAAGATGGTCGCCTGGCGCTTTTCACCGGCCTCCCTGATTTGATCCAAGAGATTCAGGTCGTTGATCCGTGTTCCTCCAAAGCGTTGCTGCAGTCTTTCCCTGCTGCGGCTTGCCTATTAACTACATCCATTTTATATGAAAAAAATTACAACGCCAGAAAAATATTACTGTAACAACGATATGATTATGTTATAAAGCCGCGAGCTGCTTGATGGGTCGCGGCTGTGCGTCGGATCCATTGCGTGGCTGGTATCGGGTGTGCGCTGGTGCTTCGTTCGCGATCCTCCCTTTGGAGTGGAGAGTACGATGGCGACGATAGATGCGACCTGGCGTAGATTATGCCCTCGGCCGTGTGGGGAGGAATGAAAATGTTTGTGATGGTTGCCGATGCTCTTGCCGGAGAGTGTCGCGTGGTGGAGCTGGCTTGCAATGTCTAAAAGCGACGGGATCATCATCGGGATCGATGCGGGTACCTCGGTTTTGAAGGCAGTTGCCTTCGAGCTATCCGGACGGCAGATCGCTTCGGCTTCAGCGCGCAATCGCTATGAGACGGGAGAGGATGGGTCGGTCACTCAATCGCTCGGCCAGACGTGGTCGGATTGCCTCAGTGCATTGCGCGGCCTTGGGGAGAGGGTGGGCAACCTTGCCGCCCGAACGGCGGCGATCGCGGTTACCGGACAAGGCGACGGCACCTGGCTTGTCGGCTCCGGCAATACTCCGGTCGGTGATGCCTGGCTGTGGCTTGACGCCCGCGCGGCATCCACCGTCACGCGCCTGAGCGCCTCGGCCGACAACCGCGCCCGGTTCGAGGCGACGGGTACAGGGCTCAACACCTGCCAGCAGGGTGCTCAGCTCGCCCATATGGACCGCTTCATGCCCGAGATTCTCGATCGGGCGGAGACAGCGCTGCATTGCAAGGACTGGCTCTACCTGAACCTCACCGGCATACGGGCGACCGATCCATCGGAGGCGAGCTTCACCTTCGGCAATTTCCGCAACCGCCAATATGATCCGGTTGTCATCGATGCGCTCGGCCTTGCCCGCCGGCGCTCGCTTCTGCCCGAGATTGTCGACGGAACGGAGATCAGCCATCCCCTGACGGAGGCCGCCGCCAAGGCCGCCGGCTTACGTGCGGGAACGCCAGTCTGCCTGGGTTACGTCGATATGGTCATGACCGCGCTTGGTGCAGGCGTCCGCACTGGCGGTCGGAACGCCGCCTGCTCGACGATCGGATCGACGGGCGTGCATATGCGAGCCAAGGCCGTGCCCGATGTCCAGCTCAACGAAGAGGGGACGGGATATGTTATCGCACTGCCGATCCCCGGTATCGTCACGCAGGTCCAGACCAATATGGGCGCGACCATCAATATCGATTGGATTCTCAAGGTTGCGGCGGATCTGATGTCAGCTGGCGGTAGCGAGATTTCCTATTCCGACCTTATTCCGCGCATCGATGCGTGGTTTGCCGAAGCGCGTCCGACGAACCTTCTCTATCACCCCTATATTTCCGAGGCCGGCGAGCGCGGTCCCTTCGTCAACGCACATGCGCGTGCCGGCTTTACCGGACTTTCGACGCGGCATGGCTTTGCCGACATGCTGAGGGCCGTGGTCGAAGGGCTGGGCATGGCAACGCGGGATTGCTACGCGGCCATGGGCGACATGCCTTCGGAGCTGCGCATCACCGGAGGGGCCGCCCGTTCGCGCGCTCTACGAGGTTCGCTATCTGCCGCCGTCAAGGCGCCGGTGCGGATTTCGGATCGCGAAGAGGCGGGGGCTGCCGGTGTCGCGATGATGGCTGCCGTCGCGATCGGCGCCTATCAGGACATGGACAGCTGCATTGCCGACTGGGTGACGCCCTTGCTTGGCGAGGCCGAGGCGCCCGATCCGGCAAATATCGAGCGCTATGATCGTCTGTTCGATGCCTACAAGGACGTGCGTCAGGCGATTGCGCCGGCTTGGGACAAATTGGCCCAGCACTAGCCAATGACGAAGCCGGCGAGGAGCTTGGCCTTAGAAGATTGAATTGATGATGCCACGGGCATCCTTAGGAGCATGACATGATGGAACCGGAAATCTATGATCTTTTCGTGATCGGCGGAGGCATCAATGGTGCCGGCATTGCGCGCGATGCAGCCGGCCGCGGCCTTTCGGTTATCATGTGCGAGAAGGGCGATCTCGCGGAGGGTACGTCCTCGCGCTCCGGCAAGCTGGTGCATGGCGGCCTGCGCTATCTTGAATACTACGAGTTCCGCCTGGTACGTGAAGCCCTGATCGAGCGTGAAGTGCTGCTGAATTCGGCAAGCCACATCATCTGGCCTATGCGCTTCGTACTGCCGCACAGTCCGACCGATCGTCCCGCATGGTTGGTGCGTCTCGGCCTCTTCCTCTACGATCATCTCGGTGGCCGCAAGAAGCTGCCGGGCACGCGCTCGCTTGATCTTCATCGCGATCCGGAAGGGGCGCCGATCCTCGACCAATATTCGAAAGGTTTCGAATATTCCGACTGTTGGGTTGACGACGCCCGGCTCGTTGTCCTCAACGCTCTCGATGCTTCCGCCAAGGGCGCGCAGATCCTGACGCGCACGGCCTGTGTCAGCGCGCGCCGCGATCAGGGGAGCTGGGTTGTCCAGATGCGCGACGAGCGTTCCGGCGAGGTGCGGACCGTGCGCGCCCGCGTGCTGGTCAATGCCGCCGGCCCCTGGGTCAACGACATTATCGGCCGTGTCGTCGGCTCGAACAGCCAGCGCAGCGTCCGGCTCGTCAAAGGTAGCCATATCATCGTTCCGAAATTCTGGGCAGGCCAGCAGGCCTATCTCGTCCAGAACCACGACAAGCGCGTGATCTTCATCAACCCTTATGAAGGCGACAAGGCGCTGATCGGCACGACCGACATTCCCTACGAGGGCAAGCCGGAGGAGGTGAAGGCCGACGAGAAGGAAATCGATTATCTGATCACGGCGGTCAATCGCTACTTCAAGGAGAAGCTGCGCAGATCCGACGTGCTCGAGAGTTTCTCCGGCGTCCGCCCGCTGTTCGACGACGGCAAGGGCAATCCCTCGGCCGTCACGCGCGACTATGTCTTCGATCTCGACGAGACCGGTGGTGTGCCGCTCCTGAGCGTCTTCGGTGGCAAGATCACGACCTTCCGCAAGCTTTCCGAACACGCCATGCAGCGGCTTGCAAAATTCTTCCCGAAGATGGGCGGCGACTGGACGCGGGGCGCCACGCTTCCGGGCGGCGAGATTCCGAATGCCGACTACGTTGCCTTTGCCGATACCCTGCGAGCGGCCTATCCCTGGATGCCGCGTGCGCTCGTCAATCACTACGGCCATCTCTATGGCGCCCGCACCAGACAGATCGTCGGCAATGCGATGTCGCTTGCTGAACTCGGCCGCCATTTCGGCGGCAATCTCTATGAGGCCGAGGTTCGCTATCTCGTGGCTTCCGAATGGGCGCAGGCGGCCGAAGACGTGCTGATGCGACGCACCAAGGAAGGTCTGCGTATGACCGCTGAAGAGAAGGCGGATTTCGCGGCCTGGTTCGACGCCGAGCTGGCGCTCGCCGCCTGAACCAACAGACCTTGCCGGGAGACCTAAAATGCCCTTGACGCTTTCACTCAACACCAATCCGCTTGTCAATCGCTTTGCCGAGCCGGCCGACCTGATCGAAACGGTGGCGCGCGATCTGCGTATCCGCGATCTGCAGCTGACGCACGAATTCATCAATCCGAGCTGGCAGGCGCCGGTCATTCGCCGCCTGACGCGCGACATGCAGGAGGCATTGAAGCGCACCGGCGTTCGCGTAACCTCAGGAATGACCGGTCCCTATGGCCGTCTCAACCATTTCGGACATCCCGACAAGGATGTCCGCCGCTATTACGTCGACTGGTTCAAGACCTTTGCCGATATCACCGCGGATCTCGGTGGTCATTCCGTAGGAACGCAGTTCGCAATCTTCACTTACAAGGACTATGACGATCCGGCCCGGCGCGAGGAATTGATTGAGATTGCGATCGATTGCTGGGGCGAGGTGGCCGAACATGCTCGGGCTGCCGGCCTCTCCTACATCTTCTGGGAGCCGATGAGCATCGGCCGCGAATTCGGCGAGACGATCGATGCCTGCCTTTCCCTGCAGGACAGACTGACGAAGGCGCCCTTCGCCATTCCGATGTGGATGATGGCCGATATCGATCATGGCGATGTCACCTCGTCCAATCCCGACGATTATGATCCATATGCGTGGGCGCGTGCCGTGCCGAAGGTGTCTCCGATCATTCACATCAAGCAGAGCCTGATGGATAAGGGTGGGCATCGCCCCTTCACGGTGGAGTTCAATGCCAAGGGCCGTATCCAGCCCGAACCTTTGCTCAAGGCTTTTGCCGAAGGAGGCGCCAAGGACAACGAAATCTGCCTGGAACTGTCGTTCAAGGAGCGCGAACCGAACGATCGTCAGGTCATCGCGCAGATTGCCGAAAGCATCGCCTTCTGGGCGCCCCATATCGACACGGGCGCTGGCGACTTGCATATCTAGCCGGTGGGGCGGACGAGTCCCGATTCCCTGAACGCCAATCCTTTCGAGGAGGTAGCCGGATCGGGGCGCTATGGCCGGAGAGAACAGGCGAGGACGATGCAGAGCAAAATGAAAGGGAACGGACGATGACGGATGCAGATGCTTCGCTCGCCGTGCGGGCGGCCTGGTTGCACTATGCCGGCGGGTTGACGCAATCCGAAGTGGCAAAACGTCTCGGCGTTCCCTCGGTGAAGGCGCATCGCCTGATTGCGCGCGCGGTCGCCGAAGGCGTCGTCAAGGTGACGATCGACGGCGATATCGTCGAATGCGTCGAGCTTGAGATGCAGCTTTCGGCACGCTTCGGCCTGCAATATTGTGAGGTCGCGCCCGATCTCGGCGAAGACGGCTTCGAGTTTCGCGCGCTCGGCCAGGCGGGCGCGGGTTTCCTGAGGCGAGAAATCGAGAGCGGCAACAATAAGGTCATCGGTCTCGGCCACGGGCGAACGCTTTCTTCCGCCGTCCATCACCTGTCGCGCGTCAGCGCCAAGGATTTGCGCTTTGTGTCGCTGCTCGGTGGCCTGACGAGAAATTATGCTGCCAATCCCTATGACGTCATGCATCGCATTGCCGAAAAGACCGGCATGCAGTCGCATGTGATGCCGGTGCCGTTCTTCGCCAATACGCGCGAAGACCGCGACGTGCTGCTTGCCCAGCGCGGCGTGAAAGAAGTCTTCGATCTTGCAAACGGCGCCGATCTCAAGCTGGTCGGTCTCGGCACGGTCGATACCGACGCGCAGCTCGTCTTGTCGGGGATGGTGGAGCCTAAGGAGATCAGGGAAATCACCGCGGCCGGTGGCGTCGGCGAAATTCTCGGCCATTTCTTTGATGCCGACGGCAATATCCTTGAGACCACGCTGACCTCTCGCACATTGTCTGCCTCCCTGCCGCGCATGAAGGGCGAGCGGCTGGTGGCACTGTCAGGCGGGTTGCCAAAGGTCGAAGCCATCCGCGCGGTCCTTAAGAGCCGCTGTCTCTATGGGCTAATCACGGATGAGAAAACAGCGCAGGCACTGTTGAAGATCTAAGAATGATGCTGGCTTCTAAACACGAATTTATCTCAATGTAACAACAGAAATGTTGAATTGTGAGATTTTAATGTTATATTTCTCGGAGTTCCATTTCGGGCCGATGGCCGGAGTAAAAGGTGAAACGGGAAGAGCGCCAGCAATCGATCATCAATCTGCTCATCGAGCATAAGACCGTCGATCTCGACGATCTGGCGGATCGTTTCGTTGTGTCCAAGATGACGATCCACCGCGATCTCGATGATCTCGAGCAGGCCGGCGTGCTGCGCAAGGTTCGCGGCGGCGCGACCATCGATGCCGGCACCCAGTTTGAAAGCGATTTTCGTTTCCGCGAGCGTCAGGGCCATGACGAGAAGCTGGCGATGGCGCGCGCAGCACTCGATCTGGTCGAGCCCGGCATGACCGTCATGATTAATGACGGATCCATGGCCGCCGTTTTAGGCGAGATGCTGCTGCAGAAGCGGCCGCTGACGCTGATCACCAACAATGCCGCAATCATAGACCGCATGAGGAACGAAAGCGGCATTACACTGATCGCGCTCGGTGGCGTCTATTCCGCCAAGTTCAACGCCTTTCTGGGCGTCGTTACCGAGGAAGCACTATCGCGCCTGCGGGCTGATATTGCCTTCCTGTCGACGCCGGCTGTTTCCGGCAGGCTCGCCTATCATATGGACGATAACGTCGTGCGCACGAAGCGGGCGATGATTGCGTCGGCGGCCAGGAGCTGCCTGCTCGTCAGCCATCAGCGCATCGGCCATACGGCTCTGCATGTGATGGCCGATCTTACCGATTTTGATGCCGTGATTACCGATCACGCGCCTGATGCCGCCATTGTCAAGCAATTTCGTCGCGACGGCATCGCCCTTACCATCGCCTCGAACCAGGATATGACATGACTGAAAAGCCTCGCTATTGGATCGGCACGAGCTGGAAGATGAACAAGACGCTCGCGGAGGCGCGCGCTTTCGCCGAGGCCCTGCGCGCCGCCGATACCCTGCGTGACGACCGTATTCAGCGGTTCATCATTCCGCCGTTCACGGCCGTGCGCGAGGTCAAGTCGATCCTGTCGGAAAGCTCCGTCAGGGTCGGTGCCCAGAACATGCATTGGGCCGACCAGGGTGCCTGGACAGGGGAAATCTCCCCGTTGATGCTGAAGGATTGCAATCTCGACATCGTCGAGCTTGGCCATTCGGAGCGTCGCGAACACTTTGGCGAGACCAACGAAACCGTCGGATTGAAGACCGAGGCAGCCGTCCGTCATGGTTTGATCCCGCTTATCTGCATCGGCGAAACGCTGCAAGATCGCGAGAGCGGCCGTGCAACCGAGATTCTGAGCGAGCAGGTCATCGGTGCGCTATCGAAGCTCTCCGACGCCCAGAAGCGGGCTGAAATCCTGCTGGCCTACGAGCCGGTCTGGGCGATCGGCGAAAAGGGGATTCCCGCCGAGCCCTCCTATGCCGATGCACGCCAGGCCGAGATCATTGCGGTCGCGCAAGACGTGCTCGGCCGAAAGATTCCGTGCCTCTACGGCGGATCGGTCAATCCGCAAAACTGTGAAGAACTCATATCCTGCCCGAACGTAGACGGGCTTTTCATTGGCCGCTCGGCCTGGAACGTCGAAGGCTATCTCGACATCCTCGCCAAGTGCGCCGCCAAACTCTGAGGAGCATACAATGAAGCTTGCTATTGCTGGAGACAGCGCCGGCGAAGGCCTCGCCAAGGTTCTTGCCGACCACCTGAAGGACCGTTTCGAGGTGAGCGAAGTCTCGCGCACTGATGAAGGCCCCGATGCGTTTTATGCCAATCTTGCGGACCGCGTGGCCTCCGGCGTCATCGACGGCACCTATGACAAGGCGATCCTTGTCTGCGGCACCGGTATCGGCGTCTGCATCTCGGCCAACAAGGTTCCGGGCATCCGTGCGGCACTGACGCATGACACCTATTCGGCGGAGCGCGCCGCTCTGTCGAACAACGCCCAGATCATCACCATGGGCGCTCGGGTCATCGGTACCGAACTCGCCAAGGCAATTGCAGACGCCTTCCTCGCCCAGACCTTCGACGAGAACGGCCGCTCGGCCGGCAACGTCAAGGCCATCAACGAGGTCGATGCGAAGTACAACGCCCGTTAAGAACAGCTTTGGTCTGAAGGCTGAAACCGAGTGGGTAGCGAGCGTTGGCTGCCTCGCGCCTCTTGGCAGCTAGCTGCCTCTCAAATGGCATCAGCCTCCAAAAAACGGGTGGGATCGCCTAAGGTGATTCCGCTCGATATCGTATCGTGGTCTTGCCGCTGGATTAGGGATCGACGACGAGCGCGCAGCCTTGCTCAGGCAACGGTTATTGTCGGGCCGATGCACATTTCGTCGACGCCTGTCCGTAAAGCTCGCTCAAGGACGTTACCTTCGAGGCTTCACCAATGTTTGGAAGCCATTGTGGATGGTGTTCCTGGCATAGAACCGACTCATGAGACCGGTCACAGATATTTCTGAAGAGACACAGTTTCTTATGTTTGCCTCACCCGGCCTGAAAATCGATCAATACTTCGCGCCACTGATCGTAAAGATCCTGATAGGCGGCTAAATCCTTGAACGGCGCACAGCGTTGAACTGCCTTGACAGCACTTGTTGCAAAGGGGGCGAAACGGGGATCGTCGGAAGAATTGATGACAACGGGATTCAACAGGAGCGAACCGTCGCGGCCGAGGACGAGTTTCAACCTCGGCTTTTCGGAGGGAACGGCATCGGGTCGAATCCAGCAACTCGCGATATTGGCCATCAGATCTTTCCGGATGACGGTCTGGATGTCGGGTGAAGCAGGCGATCTTTGCTGTTTCTCAGCCTCCTTGGTACCCGTCATTGGCCCGAAAGCTAATTGATCGCTCTGCATGTTTCGCTCCGCGAGACCGATCCAGGATCTCGCGCCGATAGCCTGCAAGGCAAGTACAATCAAAAGGATCGTCGTGAACGTGATTGCAATGCGCAAAAATGGCCAGGTTGTCGCAGACTTGCTTGCCCAAAAGCCGGTGCAAAGTGCAGGTACAGCGACCGTAAAAAGCAGTCGGCCAAGTGCTTCACCGGCGTAAGGTCCGGCTAACCCGAAAACAGCCAGGAGGCCTGCCAAGAAGAGCGTGAATGCTATGCCGGCACAAACGAACGCCTGTGCGAAAGGACCCCGCATCGGTAATATCCAACCACTGGAATGGGTACGAACGATCACAAGTGGCAGCTCTTAGCATCGCTTGGTAAAGCAGTCGATGGCCAAAATTATATGTCACGCGGCGATCATTACTGCCAGATCCTGTCATCCGAAGGAGCTTAAGTGGTTCATGACATCGTGGCTTTGTTGATTCATTACCGCCTCAATGGTAGCCGCATGTGAATCGTTTTATATGCCAGACTTCCACCTTATGCATTTGGGCTTGCCGAAATATGGATATCGTCGACAAGGAGCGACCAGGCTTTAAGAAATTGAGTTGGTGGCAGTGGCTTCTACTGGCTCTCATGGCCATCGTCAGCACGGTGTTGCACAGCCTATCGGTTGTGGACGCCACGTCGCCGGAGCTCGCCGCGCAACAAGGCGGCGCTTTGCTAGGTACCTTTATTGGCGCGATCATAATCCCCTACGGCCTCGCCTATCTTGTGGGACGTTTGGCTCGGCGATCGCGAACTGCTTTCCTTTTGAGCTTGTGGGGGCTGGCGTTGCTTGTATTGGCAGCGCAAATCGGCCAATTGACGAAGACGTCTACCGCTGCGAATTCGGAGGGAGCAAATGCCAGCAATATGCCTATTACCTGGCCAGCAGGATATAATGTAACCAATACCTCAATTCCCGTCGAGAATTTTGGCGGACCATTGCCGGGACTGTCACAAACCGCGATTAAATCGAACCCAGACGGCTCACCGCTCACCGCTATAGTTCTGACCAGCTTGCCGCATAGAGAGAGTGAAGAATTAAAGCTCGATGATCAGACACGCACTTTGCTTGCAACCGTGCGCAATTCATACGAAGCCCAAGGCATGAAAGCGGTCTGCGACACGCCTGTGGGGCAGATGCTTGGAGGGATTCCCGCACTGCAAACGACCTGTACAGGAGCCGTGAATGAAGTTCCTTCCGTCAAACAAGTTATTCTCGTCGCGATTGACAAGAGACAAGTTTATTCCCTGAGCTTCACTGCGCGGCCGGCAGATTTTGTCGAACATGAGGCTGAATTCACGATGGTACGCGATAGTCTACATTTCCAATGAGCCGCCGCAGCCGCTGGCTTCAATTAAAGCGAAGCCCACAAGACAAGCCCATGGGTCGTTGTTCTTCACTGGTATCCCTAAAATGATGTCTTGCGGACGCAGCCCGGTCGCATGATGCGACCGGAAATACGTCAGGCGGCCGGTGCCAATGGTTGTGTAGCCTGATTACGCGCCCAGGCGATACCGTCTTCGAGAGAGGTCGCGCGGTAGGCGAGATCGGTGCCGCCGGAAAATGCCGCCATGAACCGACGTATCTTGCCGTAGCTATTGTCCAGCACGGCATGCGGTCGTCCAAGCAGGATCGAGCAGATGTGGACATGCAACCGGTCTGTGACGATCGCGCGGCCGCGGGAAATCTGGCGGATGCCACGCCGCAACCGGTTATGCGCCGCCGCGTCGAGCTTGCGCAGGCGTATCTCGGCCGGCTTGAGGGCGAGCAAAGCCGTTGCCGCACCGAAGGCTTTGGAGATGCGTACACGTTTGGCGGATTCAGTCGTCCAGTCTTCTTTCGGAATGTCGGGATAGGCAGAAAGGTTGGCGTCTCCGACCTTCTCGAGATCCGATCTCAACATGGCAAGGACGTCAAATTCCGGTTCATCCGGCCGGATCGTTCCGATGCTGAAGGCCATATCCGGGCAAAGACGCACTTCGCAGTCGAAGTGCTTATGGGCGAACTCTTTCGATTCTTCGTCGCGGACGAGCAATACGAAATGCTTGTGGCGTCCGATGACGCGGGCGCTTTCCTCTATGCGTGCCTGCGACTTGTAATGGATGGATTGCGGGAACTGGATCACCTGCCGATTGGGAAATCGTTCCAGAACCCGTTCGCGAAAGTCCTGATGCGCATCCCAGATGTCGCCGAAATTGCCGCCGCCATGAATGAAGATCGGGCCGGTCGGCATGGTGCGCTCGAGTTGCTCGGGCGAGAAGTCGTCGATCCGCGAGACATAGGTCGGCCGCTTGCCATATCGCCGGTTGAGATAGGCCATTTCGCCGAGCCAAATGGCGGAGTCGCCGCAATTGCGGATGTCAGGAAAATCGAGGATCGCCAGCGGCTCATCTTTGCTGATGTAATCCTTCAGGCAATCGTGGATCATGTTGTCCAGTTTCGCGATCAGCTGTTGATTTGATTGTAATGTCATTTCCCCATTCCCCCGTTTAGGTCAGTCTCCGGCCGATATCGGCCGCGCGTTTTCAGGCAGGACGAAGCCTCGGCAGCACTTTGCCGAGTATGTTTCGTACCTCCGTTTCCGGGCCGGCCGGCCGCCTCATCAACGTCCACAGCAGGAGCGT
Organism: Rhizobium sp. AG207R; assembly: GCF_027109195.1. NCBI lineage: Bacteria > Pseudomonadati > Pseudomonadota > Alphaproteobacteria > Hyphomicrobiales > Rhizobiaceae > Rhizobium > Rhizobium sp. AG207R. The sequence continues at coordinate 53,318 of NZ_JAEPVT010000016.1, read as the reverse complement.
CGAACCGCAATAGAGCAGGCCGCCAAGCAGTATCAGGATGGCGAGGTGCGTCACGAGCACGAGCTTGTCGTCTGTGTAGGCAAGATGGCTCGAGGCGAGCGAGACGCCTGCCGCCATGATGGCGACGCTCACGAGTGCCCGAAGGTTCACCGATAATTGCCTGGCAACGCTGATGCCGGTGAAGCGCCGTACGAGCATCATGTTGACGGCGGTACTGAAGAGGCCGGTGAAGACGCGGCCGGCAATGACCCCCGGAAGACCATAGAGCAGCAGGCCGCCTATCATGATCGGCACGCGCAGGCAGAACATCTGCGTGTCTCGGACGAAGAGCACGCGCGTCTCGCCTTTGGCCATGCCGAGCGGCTGCACCAGCGAGCCCAGCGTCTGCAGCGCAAAGACAGACGCAAGCGACTGGATGATGAAGATGACGGGCGCCCATTTGTCGCCGAGCGCGAGCCTCACCAACGGGTCGGCGGTCACGGCAACGCCGATGCCGGCTGGAAGAGCTACAGCAGCAACCAGTGCCTGAACACGCTGATAGGCGGCGGCGAGCCTGCCCGGATCGTTGTGAATGCCAGCGAAAGCCGGATAGATCGTCTGGGTGAGGGGCGCGGTCGCCTCCCGCGTCGGCATCATAGCGAGGTTGCTGCCGACCGAATAATAGCCGAGCTGGATGCCGCCGAGCATCTTGCCCACAAGCAGATAGTCGAAGCGCCAGTTGAGCGTGCTGACGATCTGGCCTGCGGTCAGCCAGGCGGAGAAGGAGAAGAACTCCCGCATATGCTGGAAGGTGATCCTGGGCCGGAACGGCAGCACGAGATAGGAGACAATGACGTTCGTCGCCTGGCTGATCAGCGTGCCGACGACGAGTGCCCAATAGCTTTGATAGATGATCGCGATCGCAACCGAGACGACGAAGCCCGCGAATTTCTGCGAAACGGCGAGCACGAACTCCTGCCAGAAGATCAGATCGCGCTGCAGCATAATGCGCCGCGGATTCGTAAGGCCGCCCATCAGCATGCTGATGCCAAGAGCGAACATGACACCCGTCAGCCTCGGCTCATTGAACAGGGCGGCCGCCGGATAGGCAAAGATCGCAAACAGGATGCAGATCGTCAGCCCGCGTGCGGCATTCAGCGTCCAGGCGGCACTGAAATGGGATTCATCCGGTGCATCATGGCGGATCAGCGCCTCGGAAAGGGAAAGCTCGGTAACGGTCGTGACGATCATCAATATCGTCATGCCGAGGGCGACGACGCCGAAATCAGCCGGCGCTAGATAGCGGGCCAAGACGAAGGTGCTGAGTGTTGCAAGCCCGTTCACGATGGTTCGAGATAGGCTTAACCACATGCTTCCCTTGACGAGCCGTCCCGTGATGCTGCTCATGCGATACTGAAGTCCCACTGCGCTGTGATGCGACCTCTTAACCGCACAGATATCCCGTGCCGTACCAACGTCTTACGGCTGGAACGGCTGCGCAGAATTATGCAGATTCATATGGTCGCTGTGGATGGGGCGGACCCCGGCGTCTCAGCGGGAACTAGTTCAGTGAATCCTTAAGTCAACATTTCCAGTTCATTTTCGCGTCAGTTTTAATTCATCTCCGCATCATTTTTTTCGCGGGTGCAGCATTTGTCCCCATAGGGGGACGATCTCGACCGGCTCCGCTTATGGGAGGCAAGCCCTTTCGCAGGGAAAATATGTTTCGATGCGGATAACTGCTGCGGCAGGACGCAGAAGCCCGGACGATCGGAAGACCGCCCGGGCTTTTCTGTCTTGCCGTTGCCGAAGATCCTGTCAGGTGGCGCTTCTGATAGCGAGCCACCGCTTGAATTCGACATTCGTGTCGGTCTGGATGGCACCGACGCCGGCGTCAACGAGCGCTCCCCAGACGCCTTCGGGGTCGCCGAGTGCGCGGCTGTCGTTGAAGTCGAGATTATGGGAGACGTCGAGTGTATTGATCCAGAGCCGGATATTTTGACGCTCCAGTTCCTCGCGCCCGGCGGCAAGATCGGCAATGTCGGTAAATTTCACCTCGATCATCGGCGCCTCGAGCGATTCGATCATCCTGAGATCCTCGGTGAATTTTCCAGGTCGGACGGGAAACATCGGCATATGCGGGATCGAGCCGAACCAATCGGCGTCCAGTACCGGAAAGCAGCCGCTTTGCGGTTCGACATCCGACTTGATGATGACGTGATCTTCGGCACCCAGCCGCCGCACTGCAGCAATGACCTGCGGCAGTTCGCGGGGGAATTTCGTGTCGATATTGACGAAGACGCGCCCGCGTGCCTCTTCCAGCGCTTCTTCGAGCGTGGGAACGCGTTCATCCGTCATTACAGCCAGCTCTCCGCCGGCACCGGCAAGCAATCGTGCATCGCGGACTGTGGCGAAACTGCTCGCTCCGACGACACCCTTGGCGGAGGTGGTGCGGTCCAGCGTCTTGTCGTGAATGACGACGAGATGGCCGTCGGCGGTCGCCTGCGTGTCGATTTCGACGAATTCCACCCCAAGCTCGGCTGCCGCACGGATTGCCGCCAATGAATTTTCGGGAGCTGCCGACCAAAGCCCGCGATGGGCAATCGTCAGAATGTTTGGATTGGCCCGGGAGAGGAGGTCGTAGATATCGGCATTGCGGGATGAGGGCGATGTGGCGGTCTGGCTATGCATGGGAAAAGCTTTCGTGAGCTGTCGGTTTTCAGGCGGGAATGAGCGGATGCGAGGTTCGATGTCGAATGTGAGCACCAATGGGTGTGGCCGACGCGATGTATTGGCACCGATCGCTGTTATGGCTATTAATACACATAAAGTGTAATATTTATGACGAGAGCCGCGAATATGGGGTTCGGATTGTACGCTGACAGGCGCGGGCTAAGTCGGCATGACAGGAAGCAGGATTGCACTCATGGCAGCGCTTGAAAAATCCCCACTGGCAAGCGAGAACGAGCGCCTCATCCTCGATATTGTCCGCAGCCGCGAGCCAATCCCGCGCGCGACCATTACGGCTCACACCAATTTGACGCAGCAATCGGTGCATCGGCTCGTCGAGACACTGACAGCTCGCGGCTTGCTTCGCGCCGGTGCGCCATTCAAGGGCGCGCGCGGGCAGCCGAGCCCTACTATCGAACTGGAACGGAAGGCGGTTTATTCGGTTGGTATTTCCGTCAATACCGATGCCGTGACACTGTCGCTTGCTGATTTCGGCTGCGACATCGTCGATCAGGAGGTGCTCAGCGGCGTGCCCGCCGACCGCAAGGCAACGCTGGCAATCCTTGCCGAGAAACTGAGTTCGATCCTGACGCGCCACGAAATATCGCGCGCAAGTCTCATCGGACTTGGCTTTGCCATGTCGGGCTTTTTCGTCGGCGATGATCGTCGTTTCAATGCCCCGGAGCCGCTGCGCGACTGGTCTCTGGTCGATCTGCAGCCGGAACTTGAGCATGTCTTTGCATTGCCGGCCTGGTTGGAAAACAACGCAACGACGGGCGCGATCGGTGAGAGCTTGCGCGGTGTCGGGCACTGGTGCAAGACCTTTGCATACTTGTCCTTCAACTATGGATTTGGCGGCGGCCTGGTTCTGGAAGGCAGGCCTTATCTGGGCTTTCATGGGAATGCCGGGGAGTTCAGCGTCATATATAATCCCGACGAAGTGCAGCGCCGGCCGGCTTTGCAATATCTCATCGCCACATTGCGGGAGAGCGGTGTCGACATAGGCTCCCTTGAGGAACTCAAGCAGAATTTCGACCCTTCCTGGCCCGGCGTCGAGAGCTGGCTCTCCGAGACCATGCCGATGCTCGACCGTCTGATTGCCACGCTTGCCGGGGTGATCGATCCGCAAGCCATCGTCTTCGGCGGCCAACTCCCGCCCGAACTTGGGCGAATGATGATCGCGCGCGCCCGCCTGCCGTCGCAGCGTCCGCATCGCTATGGTGCCGCCCCGCCGGGGCCTCGGCTGGTTCTCAGCGAAACCAAAGGTGACGCCAGCGCGATCGGCGCGGCCCTGCTTCCGTTGAAGTTCCGGTATTTCTTGTGAGCACTTCAAAGAACTACCGACCGAAATGCCTCACCCTACCGTTTGTCGTATTGGGCGCGTGCCTCCTGAATGACATCCTGATTGGCGGTTGCCCATCCCACAAGCGCCATCACCGGACCAAGCAGTTCCCGACCGGATTTGGTGAGTTCATAGTCCACTCGGGGCGGAATGGTGGGGAATAGCGTGCGCGTCACCAGGCCGTCGCGCTCCAGCCCGCGCAGCGTCAACGTCAGCATTCGCTGAGAAATGCCATCGATCCGCCGCCGCAACTCGTTGAACCGTACAGGGCCATCTTTGAGAATGGCGATGACGTACAGGCTCCATTTATCGCCGATGCGATCGAGAATTTCCCGCACCATCCGGCAATCGTCGAAATGGGGGATGGGAAAATCAATGTCATTCAGTGTCATGAATGTGCCTTCTTGCGGAGAATGAATTAGTTACATTAATAGCGTTGGTCACAATTATTTACCACTCATATTAGGAGTCAGCAAATGACCAACATTCTCGTCGTAACCTCGAGCCCGTGAGGGGCCGAAGGCCTGTCCACACGCTTCGCAACCGAGATCGCGGAAGGGCTCAAAGATCGCTTGGGCGGAACGCTCGTGATACGCGACTTGGCAGCTCAACCGCTGCCGCATATCACGCTGGCCTATATCGAAGGCCGTATGGCACCCTCGCAGGCGCGGACGCCGGAACAGACTGAAGCCGTAGCACTTGCAGAGACATTGGTGAACGAGGTCAAGGCCGCCGAGGTGATCGTTATCGGTTCCGGAATGATCAACTTCAGTCTGTCTTCCCAACTCAAAGCCTGGATGGATCATATCATCTGGCCCGGCGTCACCTTCAGCTATGATGCGAGCGGCGTTAACGGCCTTCTGAGCGGCAAGAAAGCCTATGTGGTGACGGCCAGTGGTGGCGTCTTCTCCGAGGGTGTCCATGCAGCCTTCGATTTTCAGACGAACTATCTGGAGCATCTGCTCGGCTTCATGGGCATAACCGACATCGAAACTGTCCGCCTCGAAGGCACGGCTCACGGCGCCGAGGCGACAAATGCGGCCATTGCCAAAGCCGAAATGCAGATACGTTCTGCGCTCGAACAGGCAGCGTGATTGGTCGCAACACGGTCCTTACAAAATGGGCTCGTGCCTTATGGGCCGAGCCCATTTTTCCTTCAGCGCACAGCCGATCCCGGAGGGGCCGCATTTCATTTCCGCATCATCAGCGGTTCAGCGCTTTGTCAGAACGGCTTGTTAATGCACGGCCCGTATTTTCTGGACGACCGCATTGGCGCGTAAGACTGCAATCATTATCGGCAATGGAAAGCTGGAACGCGATATCGCCGGTATCGTAGACGAGGCGCAATTCGTCATGCGTTTCAACGAGCCGGTTCTTTCCGAAGGCATGAGCGGTGAGCGCACCGACATGATCATGCTGGCCGCATCAAGCAAGATCTTGTATCGGCGGCTTCTCGATCCGAGCTTCATGGATAACGCCGCGCTCAAGGCCGCAAAGGTCTTCATGCTGGCCTATCACCCAGATATCATTCGCAAATATCACCCCCGACCGAACATCTTCCAGCGTCTGCAGGGTCGAAAGGCTGACTGGACGATGCAGGCAATCGAGTTGCTGGGCAGGGCCGGTAAGGAGATCCGCATCATGCCGCCTCAGACCTACATTGATGGCTGCGGCGAGCTCGGTATTTCCGGGCATCGCATGCATAAGGTCTTTCCCAGCACAGGCTTCCTCGGCATTTGTTATGCGCTTTCAAGGTTTCCCGCCTCGGAGTGGGACATCAAGCTGTGCGGCTTTGGCTGGGAGGGATGGAAGCGGCATGATTGGCAGAATGAAAGAGCCTGGGTCGAAAACAAGATTGCCAATGATCGCGTCAGCCTGATCGCCTGATCAAACTGGTGTTCTTCATGGATAAAGTTCTGGCGGCTTACTGGCTATTGTCGCTGCCGAGCAGCCCACGAAGCTCCGGCAGTTTGTCGTTCACCAGCCAGCCATAATAATTTTCTTCCGGCAATTTCTTCCCGCCCGAAGCATCCGCCGCCTGCCGCAGGGCAGCCGCACGGCGGCGCGGCTGGCCGACATTGTAAAGCGTTGCCGTCAGGCCGGGATTGTCGGTGATGTCGAAACCCTCCGCGCGATAGGCGTCAATGGCATCCTTTACGATGGCGGCAATATAGATCACGCTGCGATCGGGATCCATGATGTCGCGGTAGATCGCCTGCGGATCATCGACCGATAGCTTCGGCAGGCCGCTTGTCGCGTGGACGAGATCGGTGACTTCAAGGGCGGTCAAAGGGCTGATCTGGCCAAGACCGAAGGTCTGGCCCGCAAAGAAGGGCTGAAAGAACGCGCGCTGGAACGTCATGTTTTCATAAGTGACACCATCGATGACCTTGCCTCGAAAACTCTTGTCCCAGGTCTCGTCGCGGCATTCCCAAAGTTCGGCGCTGCCGGTGAAGGCGTTGCAATGGGCGAATTCCGGCTTCTTCAGGAAGGTTTGGACCGTCACGTCCTTATAGGCGAATTTGAAATCGGACTGCGAATAGGCGAGCGCCTTGACGTAGTAGGACTTCACCCTGTTGACGATCGTGATGTTGTAGGTGTGTTCGCCGACCAGGGCGCCAACAATGTGGATGGGGTCGATGCCATAGGCCTGCCCGGCCTTCCTGATCGAGGCCATCAGCTCCTTGTCGTCGCGAAGCACGCCGATGATCTTCTGGTATTTTTCGTCGTAGGTGGTGTTGAAGGCCTTGGCCCGCAGTACCGAAGTATTGGGGATGGGCGGCTGAACGCTGTTGCGATTGCCTGGCGGCACTCGCACGAGCTCACGCGCAGAAACCGCGTTCGTCAATGCAAGGATAAAAAGAAGACCGAGTGCCGGGAGTATCGACAGGCGTGTTCGCATTCGCAAAGTGGCTTTCCAAAAATATTCCCCGGCGCGGGGACGATCTTGATACGCGATCGCTATCCGAAGGCAAGAGCGTAAGCTTCTTCCGTCTCACGAATCACAATAAACTTCGATCAAAGCAGCTCTCGGCTGCATAGGCATAGGGAATATGGCCGTCCAGGGTTGCGTTCCCGTGGTCCGGGCTTTCGAAAGGATGTCGATGCAACATCTCGTGATCGCAGGGAGCATCTTGCTTGCAGCCGCCCCCGGCGAAGCTTTGCCGACGATGGCGGATGTTCCGGCGCTGGCCAAGGCGGCGGTCGCGCGGCGAATAGAGGTGCCGCCCTCAGCTATCCATATTCTAGAAGCCAAGCCGAGCGAACGAATGCCGGGCTTCGTCGTTTGCGGTCGTGTCGATACGGGAACTGCAAATGACGGCGCCGGTGCGGAAGGTGCAGAACGCTTCTTCGTCGTCATCCCCGGCAATTTTGCCATTCTGGACCAGGACGGGAAAGGCCTGGTCGACAGCTATTGGGCCGCCAATCACTGCGAGTGAAACGCCAGTGCCTTGCTGATCATGGCAAGCTCTTCAGGTGTGCGACCGGATTCCAGCCGAACCCAATTGTTCGGATTGTCGGCCGTCTGGCGCTTGATGAAAGTGTAGCCCGTTCCGCTCCAGTTTTTCACCGTATCGGTGAGATTGTCGAGGATGAGATCGCCATTATTGGTGCGCGCCATCAAGACAAGATGTCCTTCGTTATGGGTATCGAGGACGACCGTCAGCAGCAGAGCAGATCGCGGCCAGCCTGCTTCCACGAGCAATTTCTTCTTTAAGAGAACATAGTCATTGCAGTTGCCCGCACCATCGTCGGGATAGGTCCACCAGTTGATGATGCCGAGCTTGTAGATGCCGTAATGATCGTTGTCGCCGACACCCTCGATCTCATGATTGACGAGGCTGTTGATCTGCTGCAGTTGCTCCCAGCGATCATGATCGAGATCGGCGAACTCCACGCTCTTTTGGCCAGCCACGCATTCGGCTGGCTGCGCTTTGCAGAAGCTCGTCCAGCCGACGGGCACGCTCGCTTCCGTCACCTCACGCGCAAACTGATGTGCGTGTGCCGCGGCGGTATTGGCCACGGGTTTTGCCGTTGTCGCTGTCGAAAACAGCAGGCCGGCGACGAAGAGAAAGCTTGCAGCGACTAGAAGTGAACGCATACTCGGCTCCATGAGTTGGGCTCATGAAATCCGACGCGGTCAAATTTATTCGGAAAAAGATTATTCGCATTTTATCGAACCGGCGCTTTTGACCGGTACGGCAATCAGGGACGTCCATTCCTGTGCCGAACTTATGATTTCCGATCGGTTGCGAAGCGTGCTCCGTAGCGGCTGCGACCTGAATGTCGGCAAAAAAAGATATGGAATTTCATTCACATATCGCACTATCGGAAGAACATCTGGCGTGTTTATGATTTGTTGGTCTTAAATGCGAATCTCCATCGCGGATGGACGATGGAACAGCCAGCGAATTGCTCGGGAGGCCTTTATGATCGACGATATTCTCGACCGGATGACGCTTGAAGAGCAGGTTTCGCTGCTGTCCGGCGCCGATTTCTGGACCACGGTGCCGGTCGAGCGCCTTGGTGTTCCGAAGATCAAGGTTACGGATGGGCCGAACGGAGCCCGCGGTGCCGGCTCGCTGGTTGCGGGCGTCAATGCCGCCTGCTTTCCCGTCGCCATCGCCCTTGGCGCGACATGGAATCCGGCTCTTGTCGAGCGCATGGGTGTGGCACTTGCCGGTCAGGCCAAGAGCAAGGGCGCCTCGGTGCTGTTGGCGCCGACGGTCAATATTCACCGCTCCGGTCTCAACGGCCGCAATTTCGAATGCTATTCGGAAGATCCGATGCTGACGGCCGCGCTTGCCGTTGCCTATATCCAGGGCGTGCAGAGCCAGGGCATTGCGGCCACGATCAAGCATTTCGCCGGCAATGAATCCGAGATCGAGCGCCAGACGATGTCGTCGGATATCGATGAGCGTGCTCTTCGCGAAATCTATCTGCCGCCGTTCGAGCAGGCTGTGAAGAAGGCTGGCGTCATGGCCGTCATGTCCTCCTATAACCGGCTGAATGGCACCTATACGAGCGAGCATCCCTGGCTGCTGACCAAAGTTTTGCGACAGGAGTGGGGTTTCGACGGCATCGTCATGTCGGACTGGTTCGGTTCGCATTCGACGGCGGCGACCATCAATGCCGGGCTCGATCTGGAAATGCCCGGTCCGACGCGCGACCGTGGCAAAAAGCTGGTGGCGGCAGTCCGCAACGGCGAGGTCGAGCCGAAGACGGTGCGCGAAGCCGCCCGCCGCATTCTGACATTGCTGGAGCGTGTCGGCGCCTTCGAGAAGGTGCCCGATTTGAGCGAACACGCGCTCGATCTGCCTGAGGATCGTGCTTTGATCCGCGAGCTCGGAGCCGAGGGTGCCGTGCTCTTGAAGAACGACGGCATTCTGCCGCTGCAGAAGGCAGGCCTTGGGCATGTGGCGGTTATCGGGCCGAATGCTGCCGAAGCGCGTGTCATGGGCGGCGGCAGCGCCCAGATTGCCGCCCACTACAGGGTCAGCCCATTGGAAGGCATCCGGCAGGCACTATCGAATGCCAACAGCATTCACCATGCCCCCGGCTGCCGCAACAATCGCCTCATCAATGTCTTCTCCGGTGAGATGCGGGTAGAGTATTTTAAGGGCCGCGATCTTGCAGGCCCGGTGATCGCCACCGAAACGGCAAGCAAGGGCGAATTCTTCTGGTTCGACCTGCCGTCCTCGGAACTCGATCCCAATGAGTTCTCCGCCCGCATGACGGCATCCTATGTGCCGACGGAGAGCGGCGAGCACGTATTCGGCATGACGAATGCAGGCCTTGCCAGGCTCTTTGTCGATGACAAGCTCGTCGTGAATGGCTATGACGGCTGGGCCCGAGGCGACAATTATTTCGGCACGGCCAATGTCGAGCAGCGGCAAGGCATCCATCTGGAAGCCGGACAGAGCTACAAGGTGGCGGTGGAGTATTGCTCTTCCGCGACGACCGAGGAGGGGATCAATCTGACGGCGGTACGCTTCGGCGTGGAGAAGCCGCTCGGTGAAGAGGCCATGCTGGATGCCGTTCAAAAAGCAAGCGATGCAGATGTCGTTCTGCTCTTCGTCGGCCGCGATGGCGAGTGGGATACGGAAGGGCTCGATCTGCCTGACATGCGTCTGCCGGTCCGGCAAGAGGAATTGATCGACCGGGTGGCGGCCGCCAATGCCAATACGATTGTCGTGCTGCAGACCGGTGGTCCCATCGAGATGCCATGGCTCGACAAGGTTCGGGCCGTGCTGCAGATGTGGTATCCCGGCCAGGAACTCGGCCACGCCGTTGCCGATGTGCTCTTCGGCGATGTCGAGCCCGGCGGGCGCCTGCCGCAGACCTTCCCGAAGCACCTGTCGGATAACTCCGCCATGGTTGGTGATGCGTCGGTCTATCCTGGCAAGGATGGGCATGTGCGCTACGCCGAGGGCGTTTTCGTCGGATATCGTCATCACGATACGCGCGATATCGAGCCCCTGTTCCCCTTCGGCTTCGGTCTTGGCTACACGCGATTTTCCTGGGGCGAGGCGCAAGCTTCGGCAACGACGATGGGCGCGGAGGGCATTACCATCACGGTGGATGTTACCAATACCGGCGGCAGAACCGGCTCGGAGCTTGTGCAGCTTTACGTTCGCGCGCCTGCTTCGACAGTCGAGCGGCCGGACAAGGAGTTGCGCGCCTTTGCCAAGCTTCGGCTGATGCCGGGTGAAAGGGGGACGGCTTCGCTTGTCGTGCGCCCACGCGATCTGAGCTATTTCGACGAGCAGACGGGAACATTTCGAGCTATCGCCGGTCGCTATGAGCTTCTCGTGGCCGCCAATGCTCTCGATATCCGCTCCACAGTTGCAATCGAGCTCACGAGCGAATGGATCGGCGAGGTTTCGGACCGCTCGATCTGATATTGCGAACGGAGCGGCTGACCAAATCGAAGAAGGAAAGGAGGCGCAGGTCCGCGCCCTGTAATTGCTGCGGATTTTGCATTGACGCGTGAGGAACGTCCTAGCGCCGACGCATGCGATAGGGCGGCAACCGGCCGGAAAATGCCAATGCTTCATCGTCCTCCACGGACGTCTCCTCTTGAAAGATTTGCCCGACGGGCTTCGGCCGTCCGAGGAAGAAGCCTTGCGCCTCGTCGCAACCCTCGACACGGAGGATTTCAAGCTGATGGTTGGTCTCGACGCCTTCCGCGAGAACAGGGATATCCAGGCTCTTGCCGAGCGTGAGCACGGCGCGGACGATCGCTTTTGCCTGAATGCTGTGATCCACTTCGTTCATGAAGGAGCGATCGAGCTTGATTTTGTCGAAGGGGAAGGAGCGAAGCGTATCGAGCGACGAATATCCTGTTCCGAAATCGTCGATGGCAACGGTCACGCCAAGAGCCCGGATCTGTCGCAGGACATGTAAAGTACGAGTTTTGTCGGCAATGATTGTGGATTCGGTAATCTCAAGCTCCAGCCGCGACGGAGCAAGGCCGGTTTCGATAAGGATCGCATGAACGAGTTTTGCGAGATCGGCATGAGCAAATTGTACGGGTGATAGGTTGACGGCGATCTTGTAGGGCTGCTCCCATGACGCTGCCTCCTTGCAGGCCGTGCGCAAAACCCATTCGCCGATGATAAGGATCGTGCCGCTTTCTTCGGCGATCGGAATGAATTCCGAAGGCGGCACAGCACCATGCTCGGGATGATGCCAGCGGACGAGGACCTCGTAGCCGCAGATCTGCCCTGTGCGAACCGAGGTCTGCACCTGATAGTGCAGATCGAGCTGATCCAGTTCGACAGCACGGCGCAGGTCCTGGGCCAGCGTATGACGGGCGCGGGCAGCTTCATCCATCTTGGATTCATAAAAGCAGACTGCGCGGCCGATATCGGCCTTGGCGCGATACATTGCGAGATCGGCATTGCTGACGAGGCGCTCCTGGTCGACGCCATCGTCCGGATAGACGGCAACGCCGATGCTGGCCCCTGTCGCCGTCTCGAAATCGTCGATCCGGATGGGCTCGAACAGGACCTTCTCCAGTCGGGCAACGAAATCCAGCAGTTCGCTCTGCTCCCGGAAGCGCTTGGCCGCGGCAAACTCGTCACCACCGACGCGTGCGACGAACTCGCCGTCCCTGACGAGGCGGAGCAGCCGGCGTCCAATCGCCTTAAGTGCCTGATCGCCAGCCTTGTGTCCCCGCAGGTCGTTGATTTCCTTGAAGCGATCGAGGTCAATGCCGATGACTGCAAGCTTCACGCCGTCTTCGCTGGCATGTCCCATCTCGCGTTGAAGATGGTCGGCAAAGCTGCTGCGATTGGGCAGGCCCGTCAGCAGGTCGTTGAGGGCCATATGCTGAAGTTTTTCGATGGATTCGCGCGAGGCTCGCTCGTCGATCATATAGCTTGCCACGCCGGTGCCGATGATAAGCAACCCACCGCCCGCCACGGCAACGGCCATGGCCTTCAGTGCGTAGGCGTCAGCGATGGCTGCGCCGGTTACAAGCGGGGTGACCGATACGGCGGTCATTGCCGTAAAGTGAAGCGAAACCACGGCGATGACGAAAAGAGCGAGGCCGGCGATCGGGGAGAGCTGCCAAGGCCGGCGCACCGCCTGATTGAGCGCAAGCGCCGCAAAAATCACCGAAAGTGCGACCGAGGCGACAACATAGCCCTGGTTCCACTCAACGATCCCGTCGACGTGATAGGCCAGCATGCCTGTATAGTGCATGGTGGTGATGGCAAGGCCGACGACGGCTCCGCCGAATTCCGGTGCAACGCGCGGCACGCGCGACAAGGCGATCGCAAAACCGCCGGCACAGCCGATGGCAGCCAAAAGAAAGGAGGCCATCGTCAGGATCGGATCGAAGGTGACCGGCGCACCGACCTCGTAAGCCAGCATGGCAATGAAATGCGTGCACCAGATCGAAGATCCAGCCGCCACGGCGGTCAGAAAGATCCAGCCGCCACGCTGAAGTTCGAGCGTCCTTTCGGCTCGCTTGAGCAGATTGAGCGTGATCCAGCCGCCACTGACGCAGACGAACGCCGCGAGAAGAACGAGCCACAGATTGTGTTCCGTGAAGATGCAGGAAAGAACGCGCACGTAAAGATCCCAACCATAGCCATCAGGGCGAAGAAGACAGTTGCAACGACGGCTGCCGCACCTGAAATCGATGGCGATTGCTTTCGCGGGTAAACACTAAAAATCGGGTAAAGACACTTCGGGTAGATTTGCAATTTTTGCGTTATGTTTATGGTGCCTGTCTCGCGTATATATTGCGGATCATGCGTCTTTCTTCATGAAATGTTCGGTTTATGCCCGATTTAAGGCCGTCGGAGTGTGAGTACCGTATCGAACTTCATTCAATTCGACCACGGGATCGACGACTATATCCTGTATTCTTGGTAAATTTCCTCTCAATTTTTGCAGTATAAATAAGAAGTTTGCTCTTATGAGAATCTAAATATTTTCGTTCGATAATATAAATAAGTATATTTGAAAGTAATAATACTTTCGTTTCGCGAATGTTTTGAAAATACAACTTATGCTACAGAGAGCTTGCTCGTGAAGAGATTCAGGATCTATCCACAACCGTTTGTCGCATTGCGCAAACTATCAGGGATGCTGTTTACGGACCGTTCGGGGAATTTCGCAATCACGACGGCGCTGATTGCCGTTCCGTTGATTGCGGTGGGGGGGCTGGCGCTCGATGTCACCAATGCGATGCTCGTCAGAACGGAATTGCAAAATGCCGCCGACGCCGCTGCTGTGGGTGCAATCGCGGATTCATCTCCGGCGGTTGCGGCTGCCATGGCGATGACAAGCGACGGCACCGTCACGATCGGTCAAGGCGACGCCAACAAGCTCTTCTACGGCCAGGCGTCCAGCGATCTTCAGAATATACCGGTCAGCGTCAGCGCCGGGGTAACGCGCACGGGAAATATCGTCTCTTCCACGGTCAATTTTTCGGCGAACGTACCGACGACACTAAGCCAGGTCATCGGCAAGACGTCTATTCCCGTCAGCGGCTCGGCATCTGCGCAGTATCAGACGGCGAACTTCATGGATTTCTACATGCTGCTCGATAACACGCCTTCCATGGGGATCGGCGCTACCATGGCCGATATTGATAAAATGGTGGCAAACACGTCAGACAAATGTGCCTTTGCGTGCCATATTAAAGGTTCAACGAGCGACTATTACAATCTTGCGACGAATGTACTGAAGATCAATACGCGTATCGACGTCGTTCGCCAGGCGACACAGTCGCTGACCGATACCGCCGTGCACAACCGAGTAACACCCGATCAGTACAGAATGGCCGTCTATACATTCGGCAAAGACACGACGACAATTGGCTTGACCAACGTATCGCCGCTGTCATCCGATATGGCGCAGGTTAGCGGTGCCGTCAGCAAGAACAACGTGGATCTGATGGTTGTTCTAGGACAGAACGACAACAGCGATGAGGATACAAGTTTTGATACGGTGCTGACGCAACTCGGGCCGATCATTGGTACGGGCGGCAGCGGAAAAACCACTTCCGATCGTCAGAAGGTCCTCTTCCTTGTCACTGACGGCGTCGGTGACAGCAAAAAACCCAACACCTGCACCAAGCCGACGACGGGTGGGCGTTGCCAGGAGCCGCTCGACACCACCTTCTGTCAGCCCTTGAAGAACCAGAACATCAAGATCGCTATCCTCTATACGACCTATTTTCCCCTGCCGACAAACCCTTGGTACAACCAGTGGATCGCACCCTTTCAATCGCAGATCGGCACCAATTTGCAGACTTGCGCCTCACCCGGCCTCTATTTCGAGGTGAGTCCGACGCAAGGCATCTCGGACGCTATGAACGCCCTGTTCCTGAAGGTCATTCGTACGCCACGTATCACAAGCTGACGGCAAAGCATTGAATTGTCGGGGCAATGAAGGCTGAAGCGGTTTGGGGCTTCACGGAATCGTCAAACCGCTCCATCACTTTTTTTCGTAAATTCGGACGGAAAGCCGCCGCGTACTTATTCCGGAATTGGTTTAAGTCAACGCCAGCGACTTGAGCAGGCCGACGATCTTCTGTCGGGTCCTCACATCCTTGATCTTTGCAAAGGCTCGGTTGAGCTCAATGCCTTCTTCGGACGAAATGAAACCGACGAGGTCGTTGCGGATCACTCTTGCTTCCTCGGTCGAAACAGGGTTGTCGAAGGCTGCGTTATCGAAGAAGTGCGAGATCGGGACGCCAAGACAGTCGGCAACATGTTGCAGGCGACTTGCGCCGACACGGTTGGCGCCTTTTTCGTATTTCTGAACCTGCTGAAAGGTCAGGCCCAGTTTTTCGGCAAGCGCCGATTGGCTCATACCCAGCAGGCGCCGTTGCGCGCGGATGCGTTTGCCGACTTCGATATCGATCGGGCTGGGCGGCTTTCTCTTCGAAATATCTTGCACGAGTTCCTCTTTCAGACCGGGAAGCTGCCAATCCGACCGACAGGAGGCGAGGGCGAATGCCCCGAACCCATGCATGCCCTCATTGGCGGAGCTTTCCAACTATGACTGCCGAGTGCCGTGAGAGACGGCAATCGCGATTCAGCTGGATCGCGATCCAGCGCTGCATTTCGTGCGTATTTCGTACAATGGCTGCGCGATTTGACCATTCGTTAGCATGTCGATGGGAAGCAAATGGCGCTTTTTGCCCGCCGAGGAGCGACTCAACGATTGATCTGTCGTACCGTGTCGATGAAAGCCCTGAGTTTCGGGGCCAGCTCGGCACGACGCGGAAAGTAGAGAAAAAGGCCTGCTTCCGTCACTGCATAGTCACCTAGAAGGTGGACAAGCCTGCCGGATGTGATCTCCGCCTTGACCAGCGGTTCGAAGACATAGGCCAATCCCACGCCTGCAACGGCCAGCTCTATGGCCGAATGTGCTTCGGTGACGATCGCCTGGCCATTCACCGTCACCGCGACATCCCGCCCATCCTCGACGAATTCCCATTGATAAAGGCCGCCGGAGCGGATCAGGCGGTAGCCGATACAATTATGGTTGGAGAGCTCCGCAAGCGTGTTTGGACGCCCGAAACGCCCGATATATCCAGGCGAAGCGACGACGATGGATCGGAAAGGAGGGGTGAGGCGAACGGCGACCATGTCCTGCGCGATCATTTCGCCGACGCGGATGCCGGCGTCGAAACCCTCGGAGACGATATCGGTCAGCCTTTCATCGGAGAAGATTTCCACTTCGACTTCGGGATAGCGTTCGGCCATCGCTGCGATCACGCGGGTGACTGCCAGCGGCAGGCTGATGCGGGATGCGTTGATGCGCAACAGGCCGCTTGGCCTGCCCTTGACGGCTCTGATGCGCTCGATGCGGTCGTGAATATCCTGCAGCGCCGGGGTGATGGTGGCGATCAGGCTCCTGCCGGCTTCGGTCAGCGCCACACTGCGCGTCGTGCGGGCAAAGAGGGGCTGGCCGAGCCGTTCTTCCACGAGCCGAACGGCATGGCTAACGGCCGATGCGCTCATGCCAAGCTCGCTGGCGGCGGCGGCAAACCCTCCGCGGCGGGCCACGGCGGTGACGATGGGCAGATGTGGCAGCAGATCGCGATCCATTGCTGCATGATATCGCATAATGCATGCAAATTAAATAATCTTATCGAATGGCTCGAAAACAGCGACTCTGGGTGCATCACGCATCGCCGGGTCGGTCGTCGATACGCCCGGTTGGCCAAAGAGGAGCATTGCGATGAGCATGGAATTTTATACGCTGGGCAATAGCGGCTTGAAGGTAACACGGCTCGCCCTTGGCACCATGACCTTCGGCACGGAATGGGGTTGGGGGGCAGACAAGGAAACGGCACGGGCGATCTTCAATGCCTATGTCGACGCCGGCGGCAATTTCTTCGACACTGCCGATGCCTATACGGGCGGTACGTCTGAGGCTTGGCTCGGTGAATTCATCGCCGAGCGCGGCTTGCGCGACGACGCCGTTATCGCAACCAAGTTCACCATGAACCTTACCGCACAAACGCCGAATGCGGCCGGCAATGGCCGCAAGAATATCCTGCGGTCTGTCGAGGGGTCGCTGAAGCGGCTGAATACGGATTACATCGATCTCTATCTCATGCATTGCTGGGATCGCCTGACGCCGCCAGAGGAAGTGATGCGCACCTTCGATGACCTCGTTCGCTCGGGCAAGGTGCGGCATGTCGGCTTGTCCGATGTTCCGGCATGGTACGCCAGCAGAGCCCAGGCGGTGGCCGAACATCGCGGCTACGAGCCGATCTCCGCACTTCAGCTCGAATATTCGCTGGCCGAACGCAACATCGAAAATGAATTCGTGCCGTTTGGCACACGCTACGGGGCAGGTATCATGGCCTGGAGCCCGCTTGCGAGCGGTCTGCTGAGCGGTAAATATCGGCCGAGCAGCGAGAGGCAGACCGCGGGCCGGCTGGAAACCGTGCGTGGTACGACCAATCCAGGCTTCCAGAAATTCAACGAGCGCAACTGGGCTGTTGTTGCCGAGCTGGAGAAGGTGGCGACCGAGCTCGGCCGCAGCATGGCACAGGTCGCGGTCAACTGGGCGATGACCCAGCCTGGTATTGCCTCGATCATCATTGGCGCCACGAAACTGGAACAACTGAGGGACAATCTCGGCACCCTTGAGTTCACGATACCGGACGAACTGCGGCGGCGCCTGGACGAGGTCAGCGCCCTGCCGGCGACTTTCCCCTATTCCTTCTTCGGATCGGAGATCCAGGGCAGCTTGACGGGCGGCCAAACGGTCGGTGGCAAGCCGGCGGGTTACTATCCAGATCTGAATATTTCCGGGAAGTTTGCTGGGGTCAGCTGACGGCCTTACAAAACCTCGACGCGCCGGCAGGTGCCGGCGCGTTGCCATGAAATGTTGCGGAATGCCTTGTTTCCTCCCGGTTCTGCTGCTAGTGAGCCGGCCGTGGCTTTGAAGAGCCATGAAATCCGGTCGCAGCCCACCCGGTCAAAACAAGGGATCCTGAATTATGAAGACTATCGTGATCTGCTCCGGCGGATTGGACTCCGTTTCGCTCACCCATAAGGTCGCAGCCGAACATCAGCTTATCGGCCTCGTCTCCTTCGATTACGGTCAAAGGCACCGCAAGGAGCTGGAATTCGCAAGCGCCTGCGCCAAGCGTCTCGGCGTGCCGCATGAGATCATCGACATCACCGCCATCGGCAAGCATTTGACCGGATCGGCTCTGACAGATGATGTCGCGGTGCCGGATGGGCACTATGCCGAGGAAACCATGAAGGCGACGGTCGTGCCGAACCGCAATGCGATCATGCTGGCGATCGCCTTCGGGCTTGCGGCTGCGCAAAAGGCGGACGCTGTTGCCGTCGCGGTTCATGGCGGCGATCATTTCATCTATCCCGACTGTCGCCCGGGTTTCATAGACGCCTTCCAGCAGATGCAGCACCATGCGCTCGACGGCTATGCCAGCGTTTCGCTCTATGCGCCCTATGTGACGATTTCCAAGGCGGATATCGTTGCCGACGGTGCCCGGCACAAGACCCCCTTTGCCGAAACCTGGTCCTGCTACAAGGGCGGGAAACGTCATTGCGGCCGCTGCGGCACCTGCGTTGAGCGGCGCGAGGCCTTTCATCTCGCCGGCATTGAGGATCCGACCGAATATGAGGATGCCGATTTCTGGATTGCTGCGACATCGGGCTTTTCGGCTGAAGAGGTGAAGTGATGTACCGCATCACCAAGGAATTCCACTTCTCCGCCTCGCATCAGCTTTCGCATCTGCCCGATGATCACCAGTGCGCGCGCATGCACGGGCACAATTACATTGTCGTGGTGGAGCTTTCGGCAACAGAACTCGATCAGAACGGCTTCGTGCGAGACTATCATGAGCTACAGCCGTTAAAGCGCTATATCGATGAAACCTTCGATCATCGTCATCTGAACGATGTCTTCGGACATGATCGCGTCACGTCCGAATATCTCGCCAAGCATTTCTACGACTGGTGCAAGGAACGATTGCCGGAAGCATCCGCTGTGCGGGTCAGCGAGACGCCGAAGACCTGGGCGGAATACCGGCCATGAGCGGCGCGCTCATCCGCGTCAGCGAGATCTTTGGGCCGACGATCCAGGGCGAGGGGATCCTGATCGGTCTTCCGACGATTTTCGTTCGCACCGGCGGCTGCGATTATCGCTGTTCCTGGTGCGATACGCTGCATGCCGTTGACAGCGACTATCGCGATCAATGGCGGCCGATGCCGGTCGATGAGATCTGGCAAGAGGTGACACGGCTTTCCGGCGGTAAGCCGCTGACGATCTCGCTCTCCGGCGGCAATCCCGCGATCCAGCCGCTCGGCCCGCTGATTGCACGCGGTCATGCGGAGGGATATCGCTTCGCGCTGGAGACTCAAGGGAGCCTGGCCAAGGAGTGGTTTGCCGAACTCGATGTGCTGGTGCTCAGCCCGAAGCCACCTTCGAGTGGCATGACGACGGACTGGACCGCCTTCGACGACTGTCTGCGCATGGCAGGCGACGGACCGCAAATCGCTTTGAAGATCGTCATATTCGACGATCTCGACTATGAATATGCGCGGGACGCGGCCGCTCGCTATCCCCAATTGTCCGTCTATCTGCAACCCGGCAATCACACGCCGCCGCCAGCCGATGCAGAAGATGCGCTTGTCGATATCGACGGCATCGTCGAGCGGATGCGCTGGCTCGTGGAAAAGGTCGGCGATGACCGATGGTTCGAAGCGAGGGTGCTGCCGCAATTGCATGTGATCATCTGGGGAAACAGGCGCGGCGTGTGAGCAATTGCGATTGGTCATAGCATGCCTGCGCGATCCATCGACATCCGAAATTCGCATTCGGTGGCCGATGGCGGCAAAGCCGCATCGGCTCTTTGTCATGGTTTTTTGTCGTGATCGTCATTGTCGCCGGTCTTCGGTCTCGCCGGTTTGAGTTCGGCGTCGAAAATCCCGGCAAGCGTCTTCAGGATCTGCAGGACGCCTGGATGATCGCAGGTATAATATCTGAACTGCGCCTGACGGCGCACTTTCACGATACCGGAATGATGCAGGCGGGTCAGGTGCTGGCTGAGCGCGGATTGCGATATGCCCAGCTTCTTGGCCAGGCTGTTCACATCTTCCTCATGGCCGGACAGATGAATACAGA
Organism: Rhizobium sp. AG207R; assembly: GCF_027109195.1. Lineage (NCBI taxonomy): Bacteria > Pseudomonadati > Pseudomonadota > Alphaproteobacteria > Hyphomicrobiales > Rhizobiaceae > Rhizobium > Rhizobium sp. AG207R. The sequence goes on along the minus strand of NZ_JAEPVT010000016.1, from coordinate 33,127 downwards.
CCTCCAGGCGCTTGGGATTGGAGAGCTGGCTGAGAAGATCTGCATGATAGATGAGACGCTCGTCTTCTGTGGACTGATCTGAGTACATCGCGTGGCCGATCGTTGGTGTTACACTATAGAGCCGCAGCGCCGCGAGGCTATAAGCGCAAAAGTTGCAAAATTATGGTCTAATTTATTGCAAAAACGTTGCGCGTTCGCGGAGCAAACGGCCCTCCCACTTAAGGCTGATCGCAATTGATCAACCCTTCCTTAGCCGACAACTAGGGTCCTATTGTATTTTGGGAATATGTCCCTTCATTCGATTTGCGATTAATCTGTAACAAAATTGAACGAACTGCCTTGTTTTTGTCCGGCTTTTGACATCGCAGTGCTAATTAAGCGGTCTATCTTCTGCGCTAACGAACAGGAGGTAACCATGACCCAAAGGGACTTGACGATCGCCGAAGTTCTTAAAGATCCGCTGATCCGCCAGGTCATGCGCGCAGATCGCATATCCGTAACCCGGATGGCGGATCTGCTACAGGATGCTGCACGCAGGCAAGAACGCGCCTTGTCCGCCAATCTCGCGTCGATTGCGCATGCGGCGGTACGTTCCGTACCGCAAGCCGACCTGCGCTGATATTCCGTCATCCGACAGCGACGATCGCCAGATGATCCCGGCGATTGTCGCTGCAGCATTTCCGTATTGAACGTCTCTACCGGTCTCCAAGCAATCCAGGATCGCTGGCTTTTCCGAAGCCTCGATAGGGCTGTCCTTGTTGCTGCGCCGCTTTACGGATCGTTTCGTAATGCGGTCCCAGCCCTGGTGTTAAAGTGCGCCGCTTCGGTTGAGCGAGATCGAATAAACGCTGGTCGTCGCTGTGATGAACAGCTTGTGCTTGCCGCGGCCGCCGAAGCAGAGGTTGGAGACCGTTTCCGGCACCAGGATCTTGCCCATGAGATGGCCGTCGGGGGCGATGCAATGCACACCGTCGGCGGCCGACGACCAGAGATTGCCATCGCTGTCGAGGCGCATGCCGTCGGCGCAGCCCGGTGAAATCGCATGAAATACTTCGCCGCCGGATAGCCGCCAGTTTTCACCGACATTGAAGACCCGGATATGCTGCGGATCGCTGCCATGCATACGACCGGTATCGGCGACATAAAGCTTCTTCTCGTCAGGGCTGAAGGCGAGGCCGTTCGGGCAGTTGAAATCCGTCAAGACGGCCTGCATGGAGCCATCGGGATCGACGCGATAAACATTGCAGGGCAGCTCCTGCTCGCTCCTGTATCCTTCGTAGTCCGTCGCAATGCCGTAGTGTGGATCGGTGAACCAGATGGCGCCGTCAGAGGCGACGATGACATCGTTGGGTGAATTCAGGCGCTTGCCCTGGAACCGATCGGCGATGACCGTGATGGAGCCGTCATATTCCGTTCGCGTGACACGCCTGCCGCCATGCTCGCAGCTGACGAGCCGGCCCTGCCGGTCACGCGTATGGCCGTTCGAAAAATTCGAGGGTTCGCGAAAGATGCTGGTGCCTAGCCCCGGTATCCAGCGCATGATGCGGTTATTCGGGATATCCGAGAAGAGCAGGCAGTTCAGATCTCCGAACCAGACAGGCCCTTCCACCCAGTCGAAACCGGTGGCGATCTGCTTGACGGGAGCATTGCCAAGAACAAATTTCCCGAAGGCCGGGTCCATGATCTCGAAGAACGACATTGTAACAACACCTCCCATAAGGTTACATCGAGAGATCGATGTGTTATCGATAACATATTCAATAGAGTCCGCAAGTCGGGAGGATAGTGCATGAGCCATGTTCTGGCGTCGAGTGTCTTGAGCGACGAAGGAGTGATGACGTTGTTGACCGCTGCGATCTCGGCTGCTTCGCAGATGGGGCAGCCGCAATGCATCGTCATCGTCGATCAATCCGGCGTGATGCTAGGGTCCTTCCGCATGCACGGTTCACGTTTTCAGTCGCTGAAAAGCGCCACTGCCAAGGCACAGACGGCTGCTTCCATCGGCGGGCCGAGCCATTCGCTGCCGGAGCATGCGCGAGTGCCGCTGGCGATCGCGACCCATGGTGGCATGACGGGTTTGCGCGGGGGCTTGCCCATCCGTGTCGGCGGCACGCTTGTCGGCGGTATCGGCGTTGGTTCCGGGTCAGGCGAGCAGGACGAGCAGGTTGCGCGCGCTGCGCTCAAAGCGATCGGCGCCGATCTCGACTAGGCCGGACGTGAGCGCGAAATCCATTTTCGCTTTCGATCGGTGGATTTCGCGCCGTTTCGGTTCAGGTAAAGGCGATCTGCGCCTTCATCGCCTGGCTTCGATCCGAAGCGATCTCGAAGGCGCTGATCGCGTCGGCAAGCGGTACCGTATGGGTGATGAGCGGCCGCACATCGATGAGACGCTTGCGCATCAGATCGACGCCGACGGTAAACTCCTCATGAAAGCGGAAAGAGCCGCGTAGTTCCAGTTCCTTGGCCGTGATCGCCAGCATCGGCAAGCTCATGTCGCCGCCGATACCAAGCTGTACGATAATCCCCCGCGGCCTCAATGCGGTAATGCCGCCGGCAAGGGCAGCGGCAGCGCCCGAGCATTCGTAGAGCACGTCGAAAGTGCCCTTGTCCGCGGAATAGGCGGCAAGCGCTTCGGGCTCGTTCTTTGTATTGATGACCCTGTCGGCACCCGCTTGCCTGGCAAGCGACAAGGTGAAATCCGAAAGATCGGTTGCGACGATCTCGACGGCACCGGCACGGCGTGCGGCCAGGATCGAGAGAACGCCGATCGGACCGCAGCCGGTCACGAGGACGCGCTTGCCGAGCATCTCGCCCGCTCGCCGCGTGGCATGCAAGGTCACGGCCAAAGGTTCCGCCATGGCCGCTTCACCCGCTGTCAGACCATCGGCCGGCACGCATTGGATGGCATCGGCCACCAGCGTCTCGCGGAACGCACCCTGGATGTGCGGGAAGGGCATGGCGCTGCCATAAAAGCGCATGTTGAGGCATTGATTGGGCAATCCCTGCAGACAGTAGCGGCAAGTCCGGCATGGGCGGGAGGGGGAGACGGCAACGAGCTGACCGATCTCGAGCCCTTGCACGCCCGGGCCGAGCGCGGTGACGGTCGCGCTGACCTCGTGCCCAAGGATCATCGGCTCCTTCAGGCGCACGGTGCCGAAGCCGCCGTGATGGTAGTAGTGCAGGTCGCTGCCGCAGACGCCGCCTGTTGCGAGCTTCAGCTTCACTTCTCCCGCACCCGGTTCTTCCTCCGGATAATCCTCGATACGCACATCCTTGGCGGCGTGGGCGATGATGGCCTTCATGTCTTTTTCCCTCAAAGAACGGGTGTCGGCAGCGCCTGGCCGGCGAAATGAGCGGCGAGATTGTCGCGCACGAGCTTACCCATGGCCTTGCGCGTCTCGACCGTGCCGGAGGCATGGTGAGGCTGCAGCAGCACATTGTTCAGCGCCAGGAAGCGCGGATTGAGCTTCGGCTCGCCTTCGAAGACGTCGAGCGCTGCCGATCCGAGCTTGCCGGCCTCCAGCGCGTCAAGCAGTGCCTCTTCGTCTATATTGGACGCGCGGGAGATGTTGATCAACATCCCTTCCGGGCCGAGCGCCTCGATCACCTTATGACCGACAATATGCCGCGTTGCCGCTGAAGCAGCGAGCGTGACGAACAGGAAATCCGATTGTGTCGCGAGCTCGACGGGATCGGCCACGAAGGCCATATCGGAGGCGTAGGATTTCGCCTCGACGTCCGAATAGGCAATCTGCATGTCGAAGCCCTTCAAGCGTTTGGCGACTTCGAAGCCGATGCGGCCAAGACCGAGCACGCCGGCACGCCGTCCCCAGACGCGGCGCTTGAGGGGGTAAAGTCCCTTTTGCGCCCAGCTGCCGTCACGCACCCATGTCTCCGCGCCGATCATGCCGCGCGACAGGCAGAGCATCATCGCAATTCCCAAATCCGCGACATCGTTGGTCAGGACGTCGGGGGTGTTGGTGACGCGAATGCCGCGCTCGCGGCAGGCTTGCAGGTCGACGGCATCGAAGCCGACGCCATAGACCGAAATGACTTCCAGTTTGGGGCAGGCCTCGATCATGGCGCGGTTGGCACCGAGTTCGCCGCGTGTCGCAATACCCCTGATCGATGGTCCGACCTCGGCGAGCAATTTGTCCTTGTCGGCAGCCTCGAAATAGCGATGAACCTCGAACGTCGCGTCGAGCGGCTCTTGATCCCATTGCGGGTAGGGGCCAATCTGCAGGATCGGTGGTTTGTTCATCTCACGCATCCTCCCTTGACATCAAATGTTATCGATAACATAAACAAGGGAGGCGACCAATGTCGAGATAAAAAACGGAGGAAACGATGTCTCTTGGTCTTTTCGATCTGAAAGGGCGTCGTGCCCTGGTGACGGGTTCTTCCCAAGGTATCGGGCTTGCGCTCGCCAAGGGCCTGGCGGCTGCTGGCGCCGACCCGGTGCTCAACGGCCGCGACAAGGAAAAGCTTGCCAAGGCGGCTGAAGACTTTGCAGGCAAGGTGCATGTGCTGCCATTCGATGCCACCGATCACGAGGCCGCGCGTCGAGCCGTGGATGCGTTCGAAGCCGAGACGGGGGCGATCGATATTCTCGTCAACAATGCCGGCATGCAGTTTCGCACGCCGCTGGAGGATTTTCCCGCCGACGCCTTCGAGCGGCTTCTGCGGACGAACATCTCGAGCGTTTTCAATGTTGGCCAGGCGGTCGCCCGTCATATGATCAAGCGCGGCGCCGGAAAGATCATCAACATCGCAAGCGTGCAGACGGCGCTGGCGCGGCCCTCGATTGCGCCATACACGGCAACCAAGGGCGCCGTCGGCAATCTGACGAAGGGTATGGCGACGGATTGGGCGAAGCATGGGCTGCAATGCAACGCCATCGCGCCCGGTTATTTCGATACGCCGTTGAACGCAGCTCTCGTTGCAGATGCCGATTTCTCCGCGTGGCTCGAAAAGCGCACGCCGGCCGGCCGGTGGGGTCGCGTCGAAGAATTGGTTGGCGCCTGTATCTTCCTTGCTTCCGATGCCTCCTCTTTCGTCAACGGTCATGTGCTCTATGTCGACGGCGGCATCACGGCTTCGCTCTGATGGCGTTTTGCCGCGCCACTTCGTCATCATGGGCGTCAGCGGCTGCGGCAAGTCGTCCGTTGGCTCGGCACTCGCAGCGCGCGTTGGCGGCATTTATGTCGATGGTGATGATCTTCATCCCGTGGCCAACATCGCCAAGATGAGCGCCGGCATTCCTCTGACGGATGCCGATCGATGGCCCTGGCTCGACAAGATCGGTCAGCGCCTGACTTTGGCGAATGAGATCGCGCTGATTGGGTGTTCGGCGCTGAAGCGCATTTATCGTGACCGGATCCGCGAGGTCGTCGGCGCGCCGGTCTCCTTCATTCATCTCGCCGGTACGAGGGAAACCATTCTGAAACGCATGCAGGCAAGGCGCGATCACTTCATGCCGCCGGCTTTGCTCGCCAGTCAATTTGCCGCGCTCGAGCCGCCGGGGGCCGACGAGCAGGCGATCACCGTCGATATCGATCAGCCGCTGGATCAAGTTGTGGCGGCCATCTTAATTGCCTTGGAGGAGACGCAATCATGAGCAGCAAGGTGGCGCTGATCGGCGCCGGTGCAATGGGCGGAGCGATCGGCGCTCGCCTGGTGGAGACGGGCAACCAACTCACTGTCTTCGATCTCGACAAGGAGAAGGTCGCGGCACTGACTGCAAAAGGCGCCACGGCTGCCGCCAGTGCGGCGACCGCTGCTGCCGTTTCCGATTTCGTCATCCTCAGCCTCAATTCGCCGAAGATCGTCCATGCCGCCGTTTTCGGACCTGAAGGTGTTGCCGCAGGTGCTAAACCGGGCACGCTGATCATCGATATGTCGTCGATCGACCCCGATGCGACAAAGGCCCTAGCCGCAGAGGCTGCGGAAAAGAGGCTGCGCTGGGTGGATAGCCCGCTATCCGGTGGGGCGCCAAAGGCCCTGATCGGACAATTGACGCTGATGGCCGGCGGCAGCGAGCAGGATGTCACCGATGCACATAAGGTTCTGCGCCATGTGGCCTCGAACTACACGCATATGGGTCCCGTCGGTGCGGGCCAGACCACGAAGCTCATCAATCAGGTTCTTTGCGCATTGAATTTCCTCGCCGTCGCCGAAGCAACGCAACTGGCGCTCGATGCCGGCGTCGATGCTGCGAAAATCCCGCAGGCGCTGAAGGGCGGACGGGCCGACAGCGCCATCCTGCAGGAATATATGCCGCGCTACGTCAGCAAGGATTATCGCCGCACCGGCCGCATCGACAACATGGTCAAGGATCTGAACGGCGCTCAGGATCTCGCTCGCAGGACCAATACCGCCATGCCGCTGACGGCGGTCTGTGCCGAGATACACCGCATGCTGACGGCTTCCGGGCTTGGCGGTGAGGATCAGGCCGCGCTGATGGAATTCTTCAAAGGGCCGAACAAGGAGATCGCCGGATGATTACCCGATACGCATTATTCGAAGGCAAGGTCAAAGACGGAGAGGCAGAGGCGTTTCGAACGGCTGTCATGGAAACCATTCTGCCGAAGTGGAAGCAGTTTCCGGGTGCCCTCGACGTGCGGGTTACCTTTGCCGAGGCCCGAGATGAAGGTGCCCCGGAGTTCCCGATGATTTTGGCCGTGAACTATCCGGATATGGCCGCCGTGGAGAAGGCGCTTGCAAGTCCGGTGCGCACGGAGGCACGTGCTGCGACGGAAGCGGTTCTCTCGCGCTTTTTCGAGGGGCGCATCCATCATCATGTGACGCTCGCCCATGAGTTTGAGCTCTAGACCGCCATCCGCGGGCGCTTTCCGATGCACGGCGCCCATACTGTCTTGCGCGCATGGCGGCATAGCTGAGAGCGCCTCTTGCTATTCTAGGAAGAGGCATACTACTCTGATGGTAACGATAACATAGGCCATTGATGAGTAACGATCGCAAAACGCCGACTATGGCAGACATAGCCCGCGTCATGGGAGTTTCTCCCATGACCGTGTCGCGTGCCTTCAAGGCCGATAGCCTGGTCAGTCCGGAGACGCGCGAGGCGATCCTGCGAACGGCGGAAGAGCTGGGCTATGTCTTCGACAGCACAGCATCCAACCTGCGTTCGCAAAAGTCCGGCTTTGTCGCCGTTACCATTCCATCCATCAACAATGCCAACTTCGCGGATACGGTCGGCGGCCTCTCGGACACCTTATCCAAGCGGGACATGCAGATCCTACTTGGCTATACGAACTACGATGTCGAAGAGGAGGAGCGGCTGATTGAGCAGCTGCTCCGCCGCAGACCGCAGGCGATCGTCGTGACCGGCGGCACGCATACGCAGCGAGCGCGTAAACTTCTGCAGACAGTTGCAATCCCCGTGATCGAGACTTGGGATATCCCGACCGATCCGATCGGCCATTATGTCGGCTTTTCCAACCGAGCCGTCATGCGCGATATGGTCGATCATTTCGTCGCACTCGGCTGTCGCCGCATCGCCTTCATCGGTGGTGATGTCCAGCGCGATTCACGCGGTAGCGAACGCCGGCTTGGCTTCATCGCCGCGATGCAGGCGTATGGTCTCGATGCTTCCAGGCTGATTGCAGCCGGATCGCCGCCGATCTCGATGCGGGAGGGTGCCAATGCCATGGCTAAACTGATCGAGCTCTATCCCGATACGGAAGCCGTCGTCTGCGTCTCGGATCTTGCCGCCTACGGTGCACTTACCGAATGTCGGCGGCTCGGGATTCCGGTGCCGGAACGCTTTTCCATCGGTGGTTTCGGCAATTATGAAATCGGCGAGGTCTGCGTGCCGACTTTGACGACGATCAATGCCTTCGCGCGTGAGATCGGCGAGCGGACTGCACAATTGATCCTGGATATTCTCGATGGCACGCAGTCGATTCCTGATGTCAGGATCTTGCCGCAACTGATTGCACGCGATAGCAGCCGCCAAGCTTAGTGTTGTTGTCGAATGATGTGGCCCGGCCATTAAGCCAGGCCACGTCCCGTCCCTGGGATCATTTACCCCAGATCTTCTTATACTCGTCCTTGTAACCGTTGTCCGGATCGAAGGTGTTCTTCGGGCCGCCATCGGATTGGATATTGTCTGCCGTCACGACGTGTAGCGGTGAGAGATAGCCGGACCATTTTTCACCGGCGAAGGCACGATTGAGTTCATCGACCAATTGCCAGCCCTGGAGATTAAGGGGTTCGGCAACCGTAACCTTCTGGAATTGACCAGCGCGGATGCGTTCATAGGCCGATTGCGAGCCATCGCCGGCAGCGACATTGATCGGCGCATCGGTGCCGCTCTTGCCGGCGGAGGCGAGCGATGGACCCATGAAATCGAAATAAAGGTCGTTGATCGCAAGCGAATGCGTCCAGCTGTCACCGTATTTCTGAAGGAGGGATGTCGTGAGCTGCGGCATGCGCTGCGATGTCTCGGCAATCGGCGTATCGACATATTCGAGAACCTTGCCGCCCAGACGCTCGATCTCCTGCTTCATTTTGTCGGCCTTGGCGATAGCGATCGCATAGGTGGAGTCGGTGAAGATGATGACGCCCGGCTTGCCCTTGGCATCGACGAATGCCCAGTCGGCGGCTGCTTTCGAGACTTCCATAGCGTCGGTGCTGACATTGGCGAAGAGGCCGTTCTTGTCGTCGGGGCCGATCACCGGGCCGGCATGCCAGGCGACCAGAGGGATTTTGGCGGCCTTCGCCTGTTCCAGCGCAGGGGCCTGTTCGACGGCATCGAAGCCGTCGATGATGATGCCGGCGGGCTGCAGCGCTATCGCCTGACCGAAGGCCGCTGTACGGCCGCCGATGGAGCCCGCGCCATCGAGAACCTTCACCTCCCAGCCGATCGCCTTCGCCGCTTCCTCGACACCGTTGCTCACGCCGAGAATGCCGCCATTCTTGAGATCGCCCGCGAGCACGACGATGGTCTTGCCGGTCTGCGCTTTCGGACCTGTCGTCGGGCCGTCCCATTTGGTGACCGGGGTTGCGTATTTATCGACGACGGCCTTCGCATCCGCCAACGGATCGGCATAGGCCTGGCCGGCGCATAGCACCAGGATCGCTGTCGTGGCCTGCAGGAATTTTCTACGGTTCATGTCTTCTCCTCCCTTTGAACATTCGAACTTCAGATGATCTTCATTTCTCCGCCGGCTTGGCGGAAAGTTGCGGCGCCTGGGCGGGGGCCATGCGTCCTGCATGGCTGCGGCGGCGCTGGGCGTAACCGGCAATACCGATCGCGACGAGCAGGGTGACGCCATTGAATAGAGGCTCGACATAGAAGGAGCCGCCGAACTGCTGGATGCCGGCAATACCAACTGCCAGAATGATGACGCCGATCATCGTGCCCCAGACGTTGACGCGACCGGGCTTGATGGTGGTCGATCCGAGGAATGCGCCGACCAATGCAGGCAGAAGATATTCGAGCCCGACGCTTGCCTGGCCAATGCGCAGCTTGGAGGCAAGGAGGACGCCGGCAATGGCGGCAAGTGTTCCCGAGGTAACGAAGGCGCCGATGACGAAGCGGCGGACGGGAATGCCGTTGAGCGCGGCAGCCTTTGGATTGGCGCCGATCGCGTAGATATAGCGGCCGATCGGCAGATATTCGAGGACGATCCACATGACGAAGGCAAGCGCCAGGACATAGATGCCGGTGATCGGCAGGCCGAAGACCATCGTGCCGTTCAGCGCATAAAATCCTTGCGGCAGCATGCCCACGACCTGCCGGCCGCCGGTATGCCAGAGTGCGATTGCATAAAGAACAGTGCCCGTGCCGAGCGTTGCGATGAAGCTATCGATCTTGGCAATCTCCACCAGCAGGCCGTTCAGAAAGCCGGTCAGTGCGCCAAGCGCGATGACGATCAGGACCGCAACCGGCCAGGGCAGGCCGAACATCGTCTGAAGGCTGATCGCCAGCACATGCCAGAGCACGATGCCGTAGCCGATGGTCAGATCGATGCGCCCCGCCGCCATCGGGATCATCGCGGCCAGCGACAGGATGGCGATGATCGTTTTGTCCGAAATGATCGAACGCAGATTGAGCATCGTCGGGAATGTCTGCGGTAGCAGAATCGAGAAAAGCAGGATCAGGAAGACCGTCAGGATGACGAGGCCATAGACGGGCAGCAAGCGCTGGATCTTCTGGCCGAGGCTCATGGCTGAGAGCTCGGCGCGGGTCGGCTCAAGCGCGTTGGATTCGATCGATTGCATGGTGTTCTCCTCCGGTTCAGGCCGCTTCGGATGCAGACGCGGCAGCGATGACCGCCGGTGTTGTAAGGTCGGCATCGCTGAGTTCGCGCACGATCCTCCCGCGCGAAAACACCAGGGCACGATGGCAGATGTGAGCGATTTCCTCGAAATCGGTGGAGACGACGAGAACGGCAAGGCCAGCCTCGACCGCCTCGGCAATCAGCCGATAGATGTCTGCCTTGGCGCCGACATCGACGCCGGCGGTCGGATCCTCGGCGATCAGCAATTTGCGTCCCGTCGCCAGCCATCGTCCCACGACGACCTTCTGCTGATTGCCGCCGGATAGGGCTTCGATGGCAAGGCTCTGATCGTTAGGCCTAAGGCCGACACGGCTTCCAAGTGAATAGGCAGCTTCTGCTTCGCGGCGTGGAGACAGGAACGAAAACAGGCTTCGTCCGGAGGCGCCGGGATTGAGGAAGGTATTTTCACGCAGGCTGAGCGACATGGCGACGGATTCTTCCGTCCGATCCCTGGCGATCAGGCCGATGCCCGAAGCCATCGCGGCGACGGTGCTGGAAAGGTCGGGTGCGGCCCCATTCAAGCGAACGCTGCCCTGCGATGGCTCGCAACCGAACAGCGCCCGTCCGATCAATTCCTGACCGGCGCCGCGCAGGCCGACGAGACCGAGCAATTCGCCCTGTCGGATATCGAAGGACACAGGTCCTGCGCCGCGGCAGGTGAGCTCTTTTACGGAAACGATGGCAGGCCCGGCGCTTCTTTCCGCCTTAACGAAGAGCTGGTCCGCCTTGCGCCCGACGATCATGCGGATGAGCTCATCCGGCGTCGTCTCGGAGACTGGCTTTTGGCCCACCAGCTGACCATCGCGCAGCACGGCGACGCGGTCGGCGATACGGAAGATTTCGTCGAGCCGGTGCGAGACGTAGATCATGGCCACGCCGCGCTCTTTCAGCGGGCGGATGGCAGCAAAGAGCTTTTCGACCTCATCGGCGGGCAGGCTGGCTGTGGGCTCGTCAAGCACAAGCACGTCGGCTTCGACAGCGAGTGCGCGGGCGATTGCCACGAGCGACTTTTCCGTACGGGTCAGCTCCTGAACGCGGGTCGACGGATCGAAATCGCAGCCGACGAGTTTTAGCGCTTCCGCGGTGCGCCGCTCCGTCGCCCGCCAATCAATCAGCCGTCCGCGCAGGGAATAGCCCTGGGCGAGCCCGACATTCTCGCCCACCGTCATCCATTCGATCAGTCCGAGATCTTGATGGATAAAGGCGACCGGCTGGCGCTGATTGGGTTGCGGCGGGCGATGATGATAGGGCTTGCCGCCAAACAGGATCTGCCCGCCATCCGGCTTGTAGATGCCTGCCAAGGTCTTGATGAGCGTCGATTTGCCCGCGCCATTCTCTCCGAGAAGCGCGAGAATTTCGCCCCGCTGCAGGTCGAGAGATACGTTCGACAGCGCGCGCGTTCCGCCAAATTCCTTGGTGATATCGGAAAATTCGAGCAGCTTTCCGTTGTCCATCCTGCTCCTCCCAAAGCTTCGATGGGAGGAGGCTATGTTATCGATAACATTCCGTCAAGTGGCTCAAAGGCATCCGAGGAATACTCAGGCACTTAGCGTCGGCGCACACGGAAGTCGGCGTATTAGCCGAGGTTTTGGTTTAGGTATAAAATATATTCCTGAAGGTCGGATCATATTATGAAATAATATAAGTATAATCAAAATGCATGCAGTGAGGAGATGCTGATATATCCATATGGTTGCAATTGTAATATTTATTGTTTATCGAATTGATTTTGTTTATCATCTAGATTTATCTCAAATGGAGATGTGAGTGAGGATTTACTTTCAGGGATATAATTGAAGCCTGAAAGATAATCCGCCGATGCGGCACAAGAGAGGATTATTTGACCTACGCGACGCTCTCGGTGTTCAAAGTCGATAAGGCCGATGCCGAGGAGATGACGGCGCATTATGCGAGAACCCTGTTTCCCGCCATTGTCGAGCCTCTCAATGGCCGCGGCACGATTTCGGTGGTGGATCGTCACTACACGATCGGTTCCTGCAGCATCTGGCGCGGCAAATGTCATTCCGGCATGAGCGTCAAATTGTCCGGCGGTCCCGATGCCTACGGCCTTTATCTGCCGACCGCTGGCAGGATGCTGATCGAGACGGAAGGGCGGCAGCTGGAGTCGCTGCCGGGCAGGGGTCTGCTGGCCGATATGTCATGTTTTGAACATCTGACATTGTTCGAACAGCGCGGTCATATGGGTATGGCGTTCGAGAAGCCGGCTATGGTCCGGCAGCTGAGCGAGTTGCTGGACGCACCGGTTCGAGATGATCTGAAATTTACCGGTCCGGTCGATCTGATGTCGGGGCGAGGCATGCAGGTCGCAACGCTTGCAAATCTCCTGTGGCAGGATCTCGCGACAGGCGGCGCAGAACGATCTTCGGCCGCATTCATCGAAAGGCTCCTGCAGGCGATGATGATCGCTTTGCTTGAAACCGTCCCGCACAACTACTCGGTTCAATTGCTGCGACCGGCGTCACCGGCCATCCCGAGGCAGTTGAAACGCGCGATGGAATATATGCACGCCAATGCCGGTGCAGACATCAGGATGGCCGATATTGCCCGGGAAGCCGGAACGAGCGTGCGGTCCTTGCAGGCGGCGTTTCAGCAGTTCAAGAACACAACGCCTCTTGGCTACTTGCGGAACATACGACTGCAGGGTGCGCGCAAAACCCTTATGGATTCGGGCCATTCACGGTTGGTTGCCGACATTGCGCGCGATTGGGGATTTTCTCATATGGGCCGCTTCGCTGCACTTTACTATCAATCCTTCGGCGAGATGCCGTCCGAGACCGTCAGGCAACCGCGGCGCGGGAATGAATAGTGCTGCGATCTGCTTGCGCGAGGAAGTTGCTTTGCCGGAGCGGATCTATTCGCCGACTGCGTTACAACGAATGGAGCGGATTGAGCATCCGGACATGTAGTTATTGCATCGACAAGCTTGAAAATCGGAACGACGAGAGCTGGCTAACCAATATCGAGCGGGCATTGGTGAGAACAATTTAGCAACATCACATGTTAGTAGGCTCCTAATCGCTTAACCGCCGGCCTTATCCTCCACAAACGTATCCCGCATCGCCCGCAGAATAATCACCGCCGAAGCCGCCCCCGGGTCGATATGCCCGAGCGACCTTTCCCCCAGCCGCGCCGCGCGGCCGCGGGCGGCCACCATGGAGCTTGTGGAATTCGCTCCAGCTTCGGCAGCGTCGATTACGGCGCTCCACATGGCGGCAACATCGCGTGAAGCTGCCTTTGCATCGATGGCGGCTTCGGCGGCGGGGATCCATGCGTCGAGCATGGTCTTGTCGCCGCGCTGGCCCTTGCCACGCTGCTGGATGCCGGCCCGCATCTCGTCGATGATCATGGCCTGGCAGGCCGGAGAGAGGGATTCATCCGCCTTCAGCGCTTGCGAGGCCCGCCGGAAGGCGGTGGCATAGAGCGGGCCGGTCGAGGCGCCGACGGCATCCAGGAAGGCGGAGGCTGCGGTGGAGAAGATCTCCGAGGGCGATGCTTGCGCAAGATCGAGCTTTGCGAGCTCCGCATTCACGGCCATGAAGCCGAGAGACATGGTGATGCCGTGATCGGCGTCGCCGATTGCGCCATCCAACTCGGAGAGGCGGTCTTTTTCGGCATTGATCGCGATCGATATGCGCTGAAACATGGTGCCCAGGCAGCGGGCGGCTTTTTCCGGCATCGTCTTCCTCCCGATCCCGGCCATGTCTGTTGTCGCCGGGCACATTTTTATAGCTTTATCCGACCTTCAGCGCGAAGGTGTCGCACGGATGGTTCAGCATTTCGGTCAATTCCTGATCGAGATGCAGGATGGATATGGATGCACCGACCATGTCCAGCGACGTGCAATAATGTCCCACCCAGTTTGCCTCGATCTTGATGTCCTTGGCGCTCAGCCTCTGTTCGACGCGGCGGAACAGGATGTAGAGTTCCATCAGCGGCGTCGCGCCGAAGGAGTTGATGAGCACGGCCACCCGATCGCCTGCAACCGGCTTCATTTCGGAGAATATCCGGTCCATCACCCGGTCGGTGATCTCGTCGGCGCTCATCATCTTCTCGCGGGTCACGCCGCGTTCGCCGTGAATGCCCATGCCGAATTCGATATCGTCAGGCCCGATTTCGAAGTTATGGCGTCGGGTTTGCGGCAGGGAACAGGGCTCGAGCGCAACGCCCATGGTGAACGTCCGGTCATTGGCCTTGCGTGTCACTGATTCGCAAGCATCGAGTGACAGGCCCTTGTCGCAGGCAGCGCCTGCGATCTTGAAGATGAAGAAATTGCCGGCAACGCCGCGTCGTCCCTCGCGATCCTCGATCGGAGAGGAGGAGATATCGTCTGTGGTCAGCACCGTGCGAACGTCGATCTGGTGCTCCTGCGCCATTTCGGCGGCCATCTCGAAGTTCATGACGTCGCCGGCATAATTGCCATAGACAAAGAGCACGCCTTCGCCGCCGGAGGAGGCCTTGGCGCATTCGAGGATCGGGGTTGGCGGAGGCGAGGAAAAGATGTTGCCGATGGCGACGGCATCGGCAAGCCCCTTGCCGACATAGCCAAGAAAGCAAGGCTCGTGGCCGGTGCCGCCGCCGATCACCAGGCCGACCTTGCCCGGCCTCGGGCCGGTTCGCGCCATCAGCGCGCGGTTCGATCCCTTGATCGGCACGATATGCGAGGCATGTGCCTTGACGATGCCTTCGAGCATCTCGTCGACGACATCGTCGGGATTGTTGAGGAATTTCTTGATATGCGTTCGATAGCTGCTGGGCAGGGCAATGCTGTTGTCCGTTCTCGGACGCTGCTGGGCTTTCTGATCGAATTCGGTGACGCCATCGGCATTCAGAATGCCGCGCCCGGTGGCTGCATCGGTAATCAGCACGTTGATATAGCCGCCGCGCAGGGCGGCGAGAATTGCGGGCACCTTGTCGAAGCCGCCGGCGACGGCGATGCGTAGCCCGATGGATTTCAGCATGTCGAGGGATATGCCGATGGTGCGCTCGTCGAGCGGCCCTGCAACCGGCAGCCCCTTGGCGTCGATGAAACGGCCGGCAAGAACACCGACGGCATTCTTGGCCAGATAATCCTGGAGGGAGACGGACTCGAAGAAACCGCTGCTGTGAACCGTCGAGTTCGGTCGCAGCGACGCCACGCCGAAGATGGCCTTGTTGGCTTTAGAAAGCGTGGCAAACTGATCCTCGACCAATGGTTCGCGCAACAAGATCTCCCGAACCTCAGGCGCCGAAACGATCGCAGGGGCCGTGATGTTGATCAACCTGCCGCCTGTCACATCGGCAAAGGCACTGGCACAGAGTTCCGGCGTGTAGGCAAAGAGTGCACGGGTGCCACCGGTTGCCTGGACGATGGTAACATCCTGCAGGTTCGGCACATTGGCCTGCTCCGCGACCGCGAGAACCGTTCGGCCCCAGGCGACGGCAAGCGTGTCGCCGGATTTCAGCAAGCGGGCGATGGCCTGCGCGCCAGCGGTCCCAAGGCGGTCGATCAGCGGCCGCGAACCATCGTCGCTGGGCACCACGAGACAGTCGTGCAGGCCGAAATGGCGCTTGAGTTCCTGTGCGATTGAGAGCGAGCTCAGGCGGGATGGCTCGAGCGAGATATTGACGATGCCGCGGCTGCGGGCATCGGCGAGATAGCTATTCACGGTCGCCCGCGAAATGCCCATGATCTCGGCGATGTCGCCCTGGGTCTTGCCATCTTCATAATAGAGCCAGCAGGCCCAAACGTAAGGGTCGTCGCCATAGCGCAGCGGCATGCTGTCGGTTGCGTCAGGCACGCCCGCCTTGCTTGCACTATTCTTGCCGACCGAAGATGCCTTGCCTGTCATGATGATTCACTGTTTCCCGTTTTCGCCTGAAGATGAAAGCAATGACGCATGTTTGCAAATGCTTCTTCTTGAGGAGGGGCGGCGCGCGACCCCGTGGTGGAGCACGGGGTCGCGCAGCCTTGGGAGAGCCCTGCTATTGCAGTCGTGCGCGAGCGCCGAGGGAAAGTTCCTTCAGGATGATGGCGCAGGAGGTCGCACCAGCGTCGAGAACGCCGAGCGAGCGCTCGCCCAGCCGGCTAGCGCGGCCGATCTTGGCCACAAGATTGAGCGTCGAATCTCGGCCAGTCTCGGCGGCGGCGACCAAAGCCTCGAGCGCCTCGGCAAAGGACTTGCCAGCTACATTCGCAGCATCGAAGGCCTCGATCGCCGGAACCAGCGTGTCCAGAAGCGTCTTGTCGCCGACCTTGGCCGAGCCGATCGACTGGATACCTTCGAGCCCGGCATGCAGTGCCTTGCCATAGGCTGCGCTATCGATCGCATCGATGCCGTCGAGCTTTTCGGCAATCTCGGTGAACATGACGCCGTAGAGCGGGCCCATGGAGCCGCCGATCTCGGTCATCAGAACCGTGCCCAGCGTATCGAGCGAGGCTGACAGCGACTGGCTCTTGCCCTTCAGGCGTTCCGCGGCCATGCCGAAGCCCTTGGCCATGTTGACGCCATGGTCGCCGTCGCCGATCTTGCCGTCGATCGCGCTGAGATAGGCGCGGTTCTCGACGATGCGGTCAGCCAGCGCCAAGACGATATCGCCCGATGTTGCATTGTTGAATGTCTGCATGCGTGCGTCCCCCCTCAGAGCAGCGTCGTGCACTCGACCTCGACGTCCAGGAGCTCTTTCAGCTCCTCGTCGAGTGCCATCACGGTCAGTGTCGCGCCGACCATTTCGAGCGACGTGAAGTAGTTGCCGATATAGGTCTTGTAGATCTTCAATCCCCGTTCGGAGATCTTCGTCTCGATCGTGTCATTGAGGATGTAGAGCTCGTTGACCGGTGTCGCGCCGAGGCCCGATACGAGGACGGCCACTTCCGTGCCGGAGGCCAGATTATGATCGTCGAGCACGATCTGGCACATGTCCTCGGCAATCTCGGCTGCAGTCTTCAGCGGCTCGACGCGAACGCCGGGTTCGCCGTGATGGCCAATGCCGACTTCCATCGTGCCGGGCTCGATCCGGAAATTCGGGTGACCAACGGCGGGCAGGGTGCAGGGACCAAGGCCGATACCGACGGAGCGGCAATTGTCGATCGCCCTTTGCGCGGTCACACGGACTTCCTCAAGGCTTGCACCCTTGGAAGCCTTGGCACCGCCGATCTTCCACATGAAGATTTCGCCGGCCACACCACGGCGCTTCTCGCGCTCCTCCGGTGGTGCCGAGCAGACATCGTCGTTGGCGACGACGGTCGCGACTTCGATGCCGTCCTTGGCGGCAAGCTTCGTCGCCATCTTCACGTTCATGTTGTCGCCGGCATAGTTGCCGTAAAGGCAGATAACACCACGGCCGCCGTTAGCTTCACGTATGGCGTCGTGGAAGCTCTTGGCCGTCGGCGACGAAAAGAGCTCGCCGACTGCGACCGCATCCAGCATGTTCTTGCCGGTATAGCCGATGAAGGCCGGCTCATGGCCGGAGCCACCGCCGGTGACCACGCCGACCTTGCCGGCATACGGCGCATCCTTGGCGACGACGACGCGCGGATTGTCTGCCAGACGGACGATGTCCGAATGCGCCTTGATGAAGCCTTTTACAGTATCTTCAACGACTTCATCGGGATTGTTGATGAACCGCTGCATGGTCTCTCCTGTCGAAATTGTCGAGCGCTTGCGCTCAAAGAATGGTGTAGCCGCCGTCGATCAGCAGATCGGCGCCGTTGATCATGTCCGCGCCGGACGAGGAGAGGAAAACAGCTGCGGCTGCAATCTCCTGCGGGAAGGCGAAACGGCCCGTCGGGATGCGCTTCTTGGCGGCCTCGCCTTTCTCGCCGGCCCAGGCCTTCTTGCCGAGCTCGGTCAGCACGATGGTGGGCGAGATGGTGTTGACGTTGATGCCGTGTTTGCCCCATTCGGCGGCAAAGGTCTTGGACATGCCGATCACGCCGAACTTGGAGGCGCAGTATGCGACATGCTCTTCAATGGCGACCGTGCCGGCCTGCGAGGCGAGGTTGACGATCTTGCCGCCCTTGCCGGCGGCGATCATCGCGCGACCGACAGCCTGTGTGACCAGGAAGGTGCCCTTGAGATTGATGTTGATCGTCTTGTCCCAATAATCGAGCGGCAGATCCTCGGCGGGAGCAAGGAAGACGACGCCGGCGCTGTTGACGGCGATATCGACGCTGCCGAAATGCGATACGACATCGCTGACGGCCTTGTTGACCGAGGCCGGATCGGACACGTCGCAGACGAATGCTTCAGCGCCGCCGCCGATTTCCGATGCCTTTGCCTTCGCCAAGTCGACATTGATATCGAGAACCGCGACCTTCGCGCCCTTGGCGGCGAATGCAGCAGCGACCGCGGCACCGATGCCGGAGCCGCCGCCTGTGACAAGCGCCGTCTTGCCTGAAAGCGGGAAGTTCAAATCAATGTCTGGGGATGTCTCGGTCATCTTTTTCAAGCCTCTGTTTTCGGGGTGTGGCGAGGCGATGGTTCGCCCCGCCACATTGGTCTTACTTGCGGGTTTCGAGCAGCTTGTCGACGTTCTCGGCCGTTACCGGGGTCCACGGAACATTGTAGTTCTTGTCCTTGCCATCGTTGAACGGCATGGCCGGATACTGTTCCCAGATCTTGGATTCCGGCTTGTAGTTGCCTTTCTTGGCGGCAAAGATTGCGAGATCGAGGGCGCCCTGGGCCTGCGCGCTGGCGTCCTGCAGGATCGAGGTCATCGTACCGGCCTTGACGGCATGGAGCGCATCGGTGATGCCGTCAATGCCGGCAATGGCGAAGTCCTTGACGTTAAGTTTGGCAGCCTTGATCGCTTCGATCGCGCCGAGCGCCATCTCGTCGTTCTGGCCGATGACGCCGTTGATCTGGCCGGGATGAGACGTCAGCCAGTTTTCCATCAGGGTTTGGGCTTCGGCACGCGACCAGTTGGCGGTCTGGTCTTCCAGCACCTTCACATTCGGGCACTCGGCAAGCGCCTTCTTGTTGCCTTCGAGGCGCGAGATCTGAGCGGACTGACCGATCGGGCCTTCGAGGATGACGACGTTGCCCTTGCAGCCAATCTTGTCGAGGACGGTCTTGGCTTCCATGTAGCCGGAGATCGTGTCGTCGGAACCGACGTAGGCGGTCAGCAGGTCGGAGTTGACGCGGGTGTTCGAGCCGACGACGGGGATGCCGGCGTCATGGGCGGCCTGTACGGCGGTTGCTGCAGCTTCGATATCGATCGGCACGAAGATGATCGCGTCGAACTTCTGCGTGATCATCGTGTTGACCTGCTCCTGCTGCACGAGCGCGTCATAGCGGCCGTCGAAGATGGTCAGATCGACATCGCCATTCTTGACGGCGGGGTGTTCCTTCAGCGCTGCCGACCAGATCTGCATGAATTCGGCATTCAGGCCGTAGGGTGCCGCGCCAATTTTCAGCTTCTTGTCCTGGGCGAGGGCAGGTGACGCCAGAATCGCTGTCGCTGCAACAAGAGCAATCAATAATTTCTTCATTATAAGTCTCCTCCGTTGAAAGTCCGGCCGTCGCCTTGACGCGCCGTTTGGTTTTCCGAGTACGAACACTGGAATGTTCTTCGGGCTCAGCCGCCCAGGTTTCTCTTTTGGTCGAGCATCACGGCGCCGACGATGAGCGCGCCCTTGAGGACCTGCTGGTAGTAGGACTGGATGCCCATGAGATCGAGGCCGTTGTTCATAACGCCGATGATCAGCGCGCCGATCAGTGTGCCCGTGATGCGGCCGACGCCGCCGGAAAGGCTGGTGCCGCCAATGACGACGGCTGCAATCGCGTCCAACTCGTAGGCGATGCCGGCCTGTGGCAGGGCGGAGCCGGTGCGGGCGGCAAGGATCATGCCTGCCAGACCGGAGAGGCCGCCGGAAATGACGTAAACGAGGAAGCGCAGTTTGCTGACGTTGATACCGGAGGTAACGGCGGCATGCGGATTGCCGCCGACAGCATAGATATAGCGGCCGAAGCGGGTACGGTTCAGGACCCACCACGCGATGATGAAGGCAATGGCAAGCAGGATAACCGGCATCGGGACGGAGAGCACGCTGCCAGTACCGATCCAGCGAAAATCAGGGGTGAGAGCCGGAACCGGCTTGCCGCCGCCATAGATCAGCGTCAGGCCACGGGCGGCAGAGAGCATGCCGAGCGTCGCGACGAAGGCAGGGACGGCAAAGCGCGAGACGATGAGGCCGACCACGGCGCCGCAGGCGACACCGACGAGCAGGCCGACGGCGAGCGCGACATAGGGCGGATAAGGTGCGCCGACGATGCCGGCCGTCGCCGACGTCGTTGCGAAGCTCGCGCTGACGATGCCGGTCAGTGCAACCACGGAGCCGACGGAGAGATCGATACCGCGGGTCAGGATGACAAATGTCATGCCGATCGCCAGCACGCCGTTGATCGAAGTCTGCAGCAGCACGTTGGAAATATTGCCGGCCGTCAGAAAATACTCATTCGAGAATGAGAGGACAGCAGCGAGCAGCAGGAAAGCGAGAAAGATCCCGTATTCCTGAATGATCAATCGGCGCCGGTCCGAGCCGAACCAGGAATTGGACGGATTGTTGTCAGTGGCGGACATTGCAAATACCTCTTGTTGCCGGACGCGTTCTTTTGCGCTTCGTGGTCTGCCGCATTCAGGTCGACAGATGCACGAGCGATTGCGCGTCGGCCTCCTCCCTCTTGAGAATTCCGGCGGAGCGCCCCTGGCGCATCACCAGGATGCGGTCCGACATGCCGAGAACCTCGTCTATTTCGGATGAGATCATGATCACCGTGCCGCCTTCGGCGGCGAAATCGCAGATGATGCGATAGATCTCCCGCTTGGCGCCGACATCGACGCCACGCGTCGGCTCATCGAGCAGCAGCACGTTCGGCTTGCGCAGGAACCACTTGCCGAGAACGACCTTCTGCTGATTGCCGCCCGAAAGACCGGAGACGGGCATGCTGTCACGCGCTGCCTTGATGCCGAAGCGCTGGATCATGTCCCGGCTGGCACTGGTCTCGGCCCGGCGATCCATCGAAAAATGCGGGCTCATTTCGGGCAGGCTCGCAAGGCAGATGTTGTTGCGAACGCTATCGATCAGGTTGAGGCCGGTCAGCTTGCGATCTTCGGTGACGAAGGCGATGCCATGCTGCATGGCTTCGGCCGGTTTGCGTACGGTTATGGGCTCACCGGCAAGCTTGATCTGGCCGCTGCTGACGGCATCGACGCCGAAGATGCAGTTGAAGATCTCGGTCCGGCCGGATCCCATCAGGCCATAAATGCCGAAAATCTCCCCCTTGTGAGCGGTAAACGAGATGTCGCTGACTTTGCCTTCTGCTGTGAGGCCGGCGACTTCCAGCCCCGGCGTTGCCGTCGGGACGTTGGTCTTGATGTATTCCTCGCCAAGTTCGCGGCCGACGATCAGGCGGATGAGGCCCGGCCGGTCGATGTTGGCAAGCGCGCCGCTGCCGACATAGGACCCATCCCGAAAGGCCGTGTAGGAATCGGCGATCTGGAAGATTTCGGACAGGCGGTGCGAGACGTAGACAACGCCTTTGCCTTCAGCCTTCAGCCGCTCGATGGTCGCAAACAGCTGCTGCGCTTCCTTCTCGCCGATCGCCGAGGTGGGCTCGTCCATGAAGATCACTTCGGCATCGTGGCTGAGCGCCTTGGCGATCTCGACCAGCTGAACTTGCGCGACCGAGAGGTTCATCATGAATTGCGTGGCGCGGATATTGAACTGCAGCCGGTCGAGGAGCGCTTGCGCATTACGATTCATTGTCTTGAAATTGATGCCGCCAAAGCGCGCCGATGGCTCGCGGCCGAGATAGATGTTCTCCGCAACCGTCATGTGCGGGATGGGGCTGAGCTCCTGCTCGATGATGGCAATGCCAGCGGCCAGCGCTTCGGCAGGGCTTGCGTAGTCCACATCCTTGCCGCGGCGGCGAATGGAGCCGGCATCGCGCTTGTGAATGCCCATCAGGATCTTGAGGAACGTCGACTTGCCCGCACCGTTGCCGCCGCACAAGGCGTGGACGGAGCCGGGACGCAGCTGAAAGCGCCCATCGCGCAATGCAGCGACGCCGCCAAAGGACTTCTTTAGCCCCTCTACTTCAAGCAGGAATTCCACTTTCCTCTCCCCATTCCGGATGCCGTAGCGAGTCACGACGTCACCGTCGGAGGTTGCTTGCCATGGTTTGACAATATTCGAAACGCTTTCGACAAATGTCAATATGGTTATGCGGAAATCATGCGATTGCGGATACGGTAGTTACAATCACGAGGAGAATTCACTTGAGGATGGCCCGGTACGTATTTGTAATAAAATGGATTATTTAGTGCGGATGCGGCAAATGGGTCGGCTTGATAAAATGCCGTTTTGACGGGATGCTGTGTAGGCGGCATCGATGGACTGCAGCGATGCACAGAAAAAAATTCGTTGTGGACGGGGAGAATCCGCTTAATCCTAAGATACAGAGCGGTTTCACGTAGTGCCTCTGGCAGCGGAGCAGGCAGAGATGCATCCATCGAAAATCACCATTCTCTCCTGCAGCATGGATCCGGAAAGCCGGAGCCGCCGCATGGGCCGTGAGGCAGAAAATCTATTGCGAGAGAGAGGGGCTGAGGTTGAGTTTATCGATCTTCAGGATCTCGAGCTGCCTGTATTCGACAACTTGAACTGCTATCAGCATCCTTCCTACGACAGGCTGTATCGTGCAATTCGCGATGCGGATGGTGTGCTGCTTGCTGTGCCCATTTACAATTGGTCGGTCGGCAGCGCTGCCAAGAGCCTGATCGAGCTTACCGGTGCGACGGGCGAGGGCGGACGAAAATCGGCCTGGTTCGATCAGATCGTCACCTTCGTCTGTTCCGGTGGGCTCCCGCATAGCTATATGGCATATGGCAGTCTCGCCATGTCGCTGATGCTCGATTTCAAATGCGTGATCAATCCCTATGTCGTCTATGCCACGGAGAGGGATTGGATTGATGGCGCCACCCTTTCCGACGCGCTTGCGGCACGGCTGAAGAAAACGATCGAGGTCAAGCTGGAGTTGTCATCGGGCTTGAGAGCCAGAGCATATACCTCCGACTGGGAAATCTAATTGCCTGCCTGCCCCGATTGCATTCGATGCGTCCCATGTTAAGACTATTCGTATCATGACTTAACGCTGATTATATGAAGCGGCTGCGGATGAGCAGTCGGAATCGGGGATCGGGAATGACAACAAATGCCCGGGCAAGGCAAAGGCTGGCCCAAAGGGTCATCGATGAATTGCGCACGCAGATCGAGTCCGGCAAGCTTCAGGCAGGCGACCAGCTTCCGACGGAACCGCAGCTGGAAGCGGCCTTCGATGTCAGCCGTACCGTGGTGCGTGAGGCGATTGCCGATCTTCGTGCCGCAGGCCTCGTCAAGCCCGTTCAGGGCAAGGGGGTATTCGTTTCCGAAACGTCGGCGCGATCCGGCCTGCTACTGACGCCTGTCGAGGTCAAAAACATCCCCGAGACGCTGGAATTGCTGGAATTCCGCATGGCTGCGGAAGGCGAGGCGGCGGCAATCGCCGCCTATCGCAGAACGGCTGAACAGGAGGCAGCAATTGCAGCCGCCAACCGCAAGATGGCACTGCTGATGGAGCAGGGGCTATCGACCGTCGAAGCGGATTATGAATTCCACATGGCGATAGCGGCTGCTACGAACAACCGCTTCTATGTCGATGTGCTCCGGCATTTCGGCGCCCGAACCATTCCGCGCGGACAGTTTCCGACATTGCCTGAAGCGAATGATCGCGCCTATTTGGAGAAGGTCCATGCCGAGCATGCGGAAATCCTGACGGCGATTGCCGATCAAGACCCGGAGCGAGCGCGTCAGGCGATGCGAGCACACATGCTGGCGAGCCAGCGGCGCTATCGCCTTTTGGCCGAACTGCAGGCGCAATAATGCTCGACGCATTGCCATGGTCATATTATGTCATATGATATTAAGCGATCATCGGCGGTTACGCTCGGTGCTCGGGCGAGGTGATTAGTGGTTCAGACGTCTTCCAGTGTGTCTCGCGCATTCGTCTATGTCTCGGCGGCAGTTGCCGGAACGATCGATGCATACAGGATGGATGGGGCGACGGGCACGCTTACCCCAATATCCGGCATTGATGTTGGGCCGATGGTCATGCCGATGGCCGTCAGTCCGGACCGGCGGCATCTCTATGCCGTCATTCGCGAGCAGCCTTACCGGGTACTGACGCTGACGATTGACCCCGAAAGCGGCAGGCTAAGGCAGGAGGCCGTCGCCGCTCTGCCCGACAGCATGGCCTACATCTCCCTCGATCCGACAGGTGGGCTTCTATTCGCTGCTTCCTATGGCGGCAGCAAAATCGCCGTGCTGCTGATTGACAAGAACGGGCTGGTCACCGCGCAGGCACAGCAAGTAATCGCAACCGGGCGCAATGCCCATTCGATCGTCAGTGACCGGACAGGCAAATATGTCTTTGTCACCAATCTCGGCTCAGATGCCGTGCAGCAATTCACTCTCGACGCCGAGACCGGGATACTGAAGCCGAACGATCCGATGCAGGTTGAGACTGGCGCCGGCTTTGGTCCGCGGCATATCGCTATCTCCCCCGATAACAAGGCGGTGTACGTCCTGACCGAACTGACCGGCCATGTCATCCACTATGCGCTCGATACCGATACCGGCACCTTGAGCGAGATCGAAAGTGTTGTTTCCGTTCCTGAGATTGCCGGACTGTCACCGGGCATCGCGCCGCCTGGTCCGGCGATATCCGGTGCGCCTGCGCCGGCCGTCGCCGACAACGGCAAGCCGAAGGTCTGGGCCGCAGATATCGGCATCACACCGAACGGCAAATTTCTTTATACGACAGAGAGAACCACCAGCCGGATTGCCCTCTTCCGCGTCGACGCAGGCAATGGAAGACTGACCTACATCACAAACTATCCGACCGAGCAGCAGCCGCGCGGTATCCGCATCGATCCATCGGGCCTGTTTCTTGTCGCATCCGGCGAGAAGTCCGACAGGCTGTCGGTCTATGCCATCGACCAGGCCGATGGCGGTCTCGGCCTGGTAGGGCGATATCCGGTCAATGCCGGTGCGAACTGGATAGAGATCGTGACATTTCCTTGAGACGCGTCCGCATGCGGCAAGCATCAAGCCCTTCTCGAGCGAATATCTACACTGCTTTCGCAGCGGTTCCGGCAATCAGGCTTTCGATTTCGGAGGAGGGAAGGGGCCGGGCGAACAGATAGCCCTGAAGCAATTCGCATCCGGCGCCTTCCAGAAAACGGGCCTGCTCCTCGGTCTCGACGCCTTCCGCTACGACTTCCAGATCAAGTGTTCTGCCAAGCGATACGATGGCGGAGGTAATGGCCATATCGCCGGGCTTTTCCGGAATATCGGCGATGAACGATCTATCGATCTTCAACCGGGAAAGTGGAAAGCGCCTGAGGGTGCTCAGGCTTGAATATCCTGTGCCGAAATCGTCCATCGCGAGGCTGACTCCCAGCTTCTTTAGTTCTTGCATCCGCTCGATGGCTCCTTCGATGTCACGCATGATCAAGCTTTCCGTCAGTTCGAGCTCGAGCCATTGCGGATCGAGATGAGCGGATTGCAATGCCGATGCGACCTGGTTCGTCAGCGAACTTTCCAGGAACTGCCGAGCTGACACGTTGACGCCCATACGCAATGCGGGCAGGCCGCGATCCTGCCACAGCCGCGCTTGCTGACAGGCTCTGCGCAGAACGATTTCGCCGAGCGCGACGATAAGTCCCGTCTCCTCGGCGAGCGGAATGAAGGCGCCTGGAAGCAGCAAGCCTTCGGCAGGGTGCTGCCACCGGACGAGGGCCTCGACGCCAATGATCTTGCCGCTGCGTACTTCCTTTTGCGGCTGATAGTGGAGCACGAATTCGTCCCGCTCCACGGCGCGCCGCAATTCTTCGATACGGGTCAGCTTGTTGCGGGCCTCCTCCGCCATCGCCGGCGTGAACAGGCGAATGGCGTTGCGCCCCGCTTCCTTGGCACGATAAAGCGCCATATCGGCATTCGCGAAGAGTTCCGAAGCCGTCTTGCCATGCTCCACGGCGCAAGCCACGCCAATGCTGCAGCCCACGCGGATTTCGACCCCTTGTACGGTCATCGGCTTGGATATGTCTGCCAGAACCGTCGCGAGCCTCTCGCATATCGGCTCAGAGTTCTCTTCGAGAACGATGATGAATTCGTCGCCACCAATCCGAGAAACGATGCCGCGAGCGCCGACATGGGTCGATATGCGCTGCGCAACCACCGTCAGCAATTCGTCGCCGGCGGCGTGGCCAAGGGTGTCGTTCACCAGCTTGAAATTGTCCAGGTCGACAAAGGCAACGGCCAGAGATTTTCTTTTTCGTGACGCCGTTTCCAGCAGGGCGCTGAGCTTGCGGTCGAGCAACATGCGGTTGGGCAGGCCGGTGAGCGCATCATGTTCGGCCAGATAGGCGATGTGAGCGATGTCCCGATGGCGATCGATGGCTATTCCAACGGTCTGCGCTATGCCGGCGAAGAATTCCATAAGTCCAGCCTCGTCGCCATCGGTTTGCACCGTCACCAGGGCTCCATGCCGGCCACCATCCCGAGAGAAAATAGGAAACTCCAGGGTGTCGCCGGCAAGAGGCTTGGTCTGCTCGCCGTCGAGAACGAAACGGACCTGTCTGCCATTCAGCAAGCCCTCAAGAAGGGTCTGGGCATCCTCGAGAAACACATCAAGATCAACGCCGCGCGCCACATCCTGCAGAAGTTTCGTCTGAGCGCTCATCAATTTTTCCGCCCGTTTTCGGGCGGAAATATCGCGGGATGCTCCGACGACGCCGATGATATTGCCGTTTCTATCGCGCAACGGCACCCGCGACATCATGAGCCAGCCTTCGCCCTTGAGGCGCCGCTCTTCGACGCCGAGATCGGCCTTGCCGCTCTCCATCACCTGCTGTTCGACTTCTTCGATCTTGTGGGCATCGGCCATCGGGTGAATTTCGGCGTCGGTAAGGCCGATCAGTTCGTCGACATGCGTGAAGCCGTTGTTGAGGACGATCGCCATGTTGGCAAAAAGGAACCGGCCGTTCCTGTCCTTGGCATAGATATAGTCCGGCACGTAGTTGATCATCGCCTCGAGCCATTCGTAACGCTCGGCGAGAGACAGATATCGGGCCTGAAGCAATTCAAACGGCTCGCGGACCTGCTCATCCTCAACATCTTGATCTCGGTGCGTAGGCTCTGACGATCCATCGGGCGGCTGCATCATGTATGTTCTCTCACCCGGCAAGCGGACTATATCGGCAGGTAATTCTGCAAGAATAAAAGCATATAGGCATATCGACCGTCCTCGCTGGCGAGTTTGGTTCACCTGTTCACGTAAACGTTATCATATAACCGAATTTATAAACATCCGCTCAAGTTTTACAGGAGCGCGCGCCCCAATGAGTGCGCAGATGCTGGATGTTCCGGGATGATCCGTCGGCGATGAATGTCATTGCGGGTAGGGGGCAAAACCGGCTAAAGCGCAGGTGGTGGAAACGCAGGATTCGCAAGGATAAAATAGTATGCGCGTGGGCAAAGCCGTAACAAGCGGCAATCTTGTGCTTGCCGGCATGCTGATGATGCTTCTCGGCGACTTCCTGTTTTCGCTGAACGATGCCATGGGTAAGTGGCTGGTTGCGAGCTTCTCCGTCGGCCAGATTCTGGTGATCCGCTCGTTCGGTTCGTTCATTATTCTGGCGCCGATGATCGCGCGGCAGGGCAGCGACGCACTTTTTCGCCTCGAACGGCCGCCGCTGCAGCTTCTGCGTGTCGGCATGACAACGCTCGATGTTGCTCTCTTTTACGCCGCTGTCGCCTATCTGCCGCTGGCCGATGTCATGACCTTCTATATGGCTGGCCCCATTTATGTGGCGGCGATCTCGCATTTCTTTCTCAATGAAAAGATCGGCTGGCGGCGCTGGCTGGCGGTTTTCGTCGGCTTTATCGGCGTGTTGATCGCGCTGCGACCTTCTGCGGCAATGTTTTCCTGGCCATCGCTTTTCGGCCTTGGCGGCAGCCTCGCATTCGCTTTGACGCTCGTGCTCGGGCGACGGCTGCGGCAGACGCGGGATGCGACCCTCGTCGCATGGCAGACGGTCGGTGCGCTCATTGCGGGATTGGTGCTCAGCATTGGCGACTGGCGTCCCGCATCCGCGCTCGATTTCGGCGCCATGCTTGCCCTCGGCATCGTCGCCGGCAGCGCCCATATGCTGATAACCCGATCCCTGAAGCTTGCTCCAGCTTCGCTGCTTGCTCCGCTCCAATACAGCCTGCTGGTCTGGGCAATCGTGCTGGGCTTCGTTTTCTTCGGCGATATTCCCGACACGCAGATTGTTATCGGTTCTGCGATTATCGTCGTTGCCGGGCTCTTCATCTTCCATCGAAAGAACTTGGTGGATACGGTCCCCAAAGACGACGTTGCTCGGGATGGACATTGAGGCAGTATAGCGGCCGCCGCGACGTGCGGACTGGCGGACTCCTTGATCTGAACCTTGCGCTCGACGAATACTCAACTGCACAAAAGAGCGGGCCATTCCATCCTCCTCAAATCATGGCCATTATTGTCTTCGTTGCATTTGAAAATGGAATCTGCCCGGCTACATGCAAGTATCAGATAATCTATATTATGGAACATAAGCCATGTGACCTGTCTGCTGGGGCGAAAGGTATTTCATCAAACTGCGGTTCTTCGGGATAAAGCGTAGCTTTTGCCCATTGCGTTTGCTTCGAGATATGGGAGCCTCGCATTCCGCCCTCAGCGAATGGCGTGTTGCGCCGCGAAGTGATTCGGAAATGACAATGCAACTTGATCAGTTCTTGGAGGCGGCTGATGCCCAACGGGTCATTGCTGTGCTCCAGAAATTGAACACCTGCGGTCTGGATTACGCCATCACCGGAGGAATAGCATTGGAGCCAAGTCTTGGCTCTGGCCTCGGCCGTCGGCGCGCTTTCAACGATATCGATATTGTCGTGTCGGCGTTCGAGGCATTGCCGTCGACCCTCGCCTCAGCATTCATGATTAGCCATGCGCACCCAGATCGTCCAACAGGCAAGCTGGCCATCCAGCTTGTGGAGCCAAACCAGCGTGTGCGCGTCGACGTGTTTACCGCGTGCGGTGATACGCTAGCGCGGACCAGACCTGCGCTGATCGGCGACCTGACGACCAAGCTGGTCGCTGTCGAGGACCTTGCCTGTCGCATTGCTTCGGAAATGATGGGCTTTAGCAGAGGTGATACAGTCCCGCCCAAATGCGCTGACGACCATATCCGTGCGAGGCAAGCAGTCGATATGAACCTCGTTGAAACGGCTTGGCAGGACCAGCGTCTGGAGAAGGATCCTTTGACATATGCCGAAGCGGCGGTCCAAGTTACCGACGCCATGGAGCGGCAGAGCGGAAAGCTCGCAAAGCAAGTCTATGGCACGGATTCACATGCGCTCTGCCGTCACTGCCGCGATACCGCACACTTCACGGTAGCGTCTCCCAAGTCGATCCTTGCCATACTCGGTTACTGCTAACCAAGGCTGCTTCAACACTTGAGTGCGGGCAATTTTGAAACCGATCCGATGCCGGCATATCCGCTACGAAACGATGGGCCGTCTTTCAGATGAGTTTCAGTGATCGGCTTCGCGAGCGGCGGCGTCCGCGCTTACCAGCAGCTTGTCGATCCTGCGGCCGTCAAGATCCACGACCTCGAAGCGCCAGCCGCCCTTCGAGAAGCTTTCGCCCACATCCGGAAGATGGCGCAGCTCCTGCAGCACGAAACCTGCAACTGTTTGGTAGTCACGATCATCCTCGATCTGCAGGTTCATGAAATCGGCAAACTCGTCGATGGGCATCCAGCCGGATACGAGATAGCTGCCATCGTGACGGCGGACGAGAGCCTGCTCGCCGCCGACATCGGTTTCCTCCTGAACGGCTCCGAGGATGGCTTCGAGGATATCGCCCGATGTGATGACACCTTCGAAGTGGCCGTATTCGTCGTAGACGAGCACCATATGCGAGGAAGAGCGACGCAGCGCCTTGACCACGTCAAGGGCGCTGGAAAGGTCCGAAACGATCGGGACCTGTTTGGCAAGCTTGAGAATGTCGGCTTGCCCGCCGGAAACCAGGGCATCGAAGAAGTCCCTGGTTGTCAGCACGCCGACGATTTCATCGGAGCTGTCCTTGCGCAGCGGCAGCCGTGCCTTTTCGGTGCGGCGAAGCTGTTCGCGGACCTCGTCGAAACCGTCCTCGATATCGATGACCTCCACGTCGCGACGCGGTGTCATCAATGCTCTTGCGGTGCGGTCGGCCAATCGCATGACGCCCGAGATCATCGCCTGCTCTTCCGTCGCAATGACGCCGGCGCTTTGGGCTTCCGCCAGAACCGTCTTGATTTCCTCATCGCTGACACCATCCGCGGCCTTACCGGATTGGCCGAGCGCACTCAGAACCAGCCTTCCTGAGATGTCGAGCAACCAGACGAGCGGCGCTGCGGCCCGGGAAAGAAACACCATGGCCGGCGCAACCTTGCTGGCGACCGCTTCCGGCGCCCGCAGAGCGACCTGCTTCGGCACGAGTTCACCGATGATCAGTGACAGATAGGTAATGGCGACCACGACGGAACCGACGCCGATGGCGTCGGCGGCTGCAACAGAAAGACCCTGCTCGGCAAGCCAGCCCGACAGCCGAGCGCCGAGTGTGGCGCCTGAGAACGCGCCGGACAGGACGCCGACGAGCGTGATGCCGATCTGCACTGTTGAAAGGAAGCGGCCCGGTTCTTCCGCGAGCCTCATCGCCATAGTCGCGCCTCTGCTGCCTTGGTCGGAAAGCACTTTCAGGCGGGCAGGACGGGATGAGACGATTGCCAATTCCGACATG
The DNA here is from genome assembly GCF_027109195.1 of Rhizobium sp. AG207R. Classification (NCBI taxonomy): domain Bacteria; kingdom Pseudomonadati; phylum Pseudomonadota; class Alphaproteobacteria; order Hyphomicrobiales; family Rhizobiaceae; genus Rhizobium; species Rhizobium sp. AG207R. The sequence goes on along the minus strand of NZ_JAEPVT010000016.1, from coordinate 1,920 downwards.
GCAAGCACGCCGTTCAGGAGGGTGAGGACAATGACGATAGAAATTTCGAGAAGCAAAATCAGCCCTTTTTGGTTGCAGCGGAAAGATAGGTAGCAAAGGCTGCAAAAGCCAGGGTTCCGCGGAATATGATTTCCGCGGTGCTGTCACCGAGGGCAATTTGTTGAAGCTATCGCATGGCCGGCAGAATATCCGCGGCGATCTCTTCCATGGTTTCCCCTAGCGGCCGTCCCTGCGCGATCAGATTGAAGGCGACATGATGAATGCCCGCTTCACGCATCGCCGACAAGGCTTCGATCAACCCTCGCCTGCCGGTTCTGCCGCCGAGATTGATTTCCTCATAAGAGGCCTGAGGGTTATCGAGCAGATCCAGGACCATGGACTGACCAAAGCCGCGAAAATCGGCGGTGATCTTAGCCCGGGCATTGTGCCAAAGCGCCAACCGGTCTTTCTGAATGGATAGCGGTCGGTAGTAGGTCATCCAGGCTGACGCGCGGCGGGCGATCCATTCGAGCGATTGCGACGATGAACCCACAGCCACCATGGGAATGGACGGTTGTTGCAGCACAGGTCTTATGGCGAACTCTTTCCGCACGCGACCGCCTTCATCGACGACCTTCTGATCCGGGCCAAGCGCAACGGCGAGGCGCTCCCAATGCGATTGAAAGAGCGCTTTACGGTTTCCAATATCCTCTCCGAAAACATCATATTCGCTCGGCCGGTCTCCCGAGCCGAGACCGAGGACGAACCGGCCTTTCGACAGAGAGGCGATGGACAGCACTGCCTTGGCGATATGGAGCGGATGCCGCAAAGGCAGCACGATTGCGCCCGTCGCCAGGGTGATCCTGGATGTGGAAGCGGCTAGAGCTCCGAGGAAGACCCAGGGATCGGCATGTCCGATCGGATCAGGATAGCTGTCGCTGTTAAGGGGAACATCCCTCACCCACAGCGCATCGAAGCCCAATTTATCGGCTTGGCCCGCAATGCCGAGCTGAGCATCGAACTCTATGTCGGCGGCAGTTCTGGTTTGCGCCGGCAGGACTATGCCGAATGAAAGCCTGTCTGGATGGAAAAGCACGCCGCACCCTGAAATTTATATCCTTGCCAAGGAGATAAGGAGGCTTGCGCTTGAGGAAAAGGGGCCGCGCAAGACGTACGGCGATTGTGCAAGGCACGTAGTCCGCCCCGTGGAGCGGACTGTCGTTGTGTGATGGGTCCGGTTCGGATCCATGATCGCGGGCCGATGCTCAGCTCGCGGTGATGCACTGCTTGACGTAATCGCGCAATGCTTTCTTTTCCAGACCTTTGGCGGTGCCTTCGTCATGACAGGTCTTGCGTTTCGCCAGGACCGGATACTTCTGCTGCAGGCAGCTTTTGACTGCGTCCTTGCGTGCGTCGCCCTTGAGGCCCTGCCCCGTTGCATCCTGCCGGCAGGCTTGCCGCGCCGTCTTGATCTCATCCTTCGACGGCATGGCCGAAGACGGCGTCGAGGTGGAAGAGGTCGTGGCGGGAGCTGGCGTTGCGGGTGTCGTCGTTTGAGCGAAGACGATGGTTGCGGAAGATAGGGCGAAAAGAGCAGCGGCGGTCGCACTGAGCAGCTTGCTGGTCATGGGCATATCCTTTTGCCTGAAGGCCATTCGTGTTCAAGCCGCCGACCCCATCACGAGGCCGGCGTCCTTCTTGAACGGTGGTCATCGGCTTATCCGTCGTTCGGACTGCCAAAAAACTTCCAGCGAGGTCGCTTTCTGCCTCAATACAGCACGACGCTACGAATGCTTTCACCCGAATGCATGAGCTCAAAACCCTTGTTGATGTCGTCGAGCGGCATGGTGTGGGTGATCATCGGATCGATCTGGATTTTACCTTCCATGTACCAGTCGACGATCTTCGGCACATCGGTGCGGCCACGCGCGCCGCCGAAGG
>NZ_JAEPVT010000015.1:0-160607 GCF_027109195.1 Rhizobium sp. AG207R | reverse complement strand
TCCTGTTGCCGAGCAGGAAATTGTTGGTTTCCTTGTAGGTCAGGCCGCTGTTGAAGGTGGTGATCGAATCCTTGTCCCGGAAGATTACGCGATCGGCGCCGATGCCAACCTGCTTGCTGTCGCCTGACGTATTGAGCGGCCCGAAATTGCCGGGAACGGAACTGTCGTACTCATACCAGGAGCCATTGGCGGAAAAGGTCCAGTAGCCATAGGGCACGCTGACATTGCCGGAATAGCTGTTGCTCTTGCCGTGACCATCATCGCGCCAGGGGTAATCGGGGCCGGTATGCTCATAGCCGAAATTCCACTGATCGTTGATGCCGAACAGATTGTCGTAGCCGATGGAGGCCGAGCTCTTGGAATAGCCGGTCTGCTCCTGGCCGAGATTGCTGCTGCCGAATGACAGATGCCAGGGATGGCTGGGCTTGTTCTCGATATTGAGGATGGAGGTGCCATCCGTCTTGCCGGGCAGCATCGCCGTCTTGGCATTGTTGGAGGTCAGACGATTGATCTGGTCGAGCCCCTGCTCGATATCGCGCAGATTGGTGATCTTACCCCTCATGCCGGGAAAGGCCGTGGCGATCACGCCGGAGCCCGCCGCACCGAAACCCGAAACCGGCTTGCCGTTGATGTAAATATCGGCAAGCGAGCCCTCGACGGCAACGAGGCGCAGCACCTTGGTCTTGGCGATATCCTGCGCCGGCACATAGACACGGGAACTGACAAAACCCTTGTCGAGATAGAGATGCGTCAGGTCGCGCAGAAGCGCGTTGATCTCGCCGACGCCGACGCAGCGGTTCGCGTAGGGAGCGGTGACCTTGTCGATCGCGCCGGCCGAAAACTGCTTGGCGCCCTCGACCTCGATATGGGTGATGGCAAAGCACGGGCCAGACTTGCCGCCACCAGCCTTCTCCGGCTGCTGAACTTCGGCCGCAGAGGGCTTCGGCGTCATATGACCCAAGCTCTGCAGCCGCTGCTGCTCCGCTTCCTGCGCCTGACGGCGCGCGAAGTCATCATTCGGAGTTTGGGCGGCCGCGGTCGACACCACGAGGACCGCTGCCAAAAGCCCACCGATGGCGGTCGCCGCACGCGAGATTGAGGTCATAGGCTCGCTCGGATCAGTTGGAGGCGGCCTTCTGGAGCGCATCGAGCGCCGCCGACAATCCCTTCAGCGAGAATTTGATGTTGACCTTCTGACCATTCATCATCTGGACATGGCCGGTACCATCCGACGCCTTGGAAAGAGCCGACACCATCTTGGCGTCCAGCTTCTGTTGCGCCCAGCAACCCGCCTGATTGCAGTTGCGGTAGGCAAGCTGCACGACGGGCTTGTCGCTTGCATCGATGCCGATGCCCGCTGGCAGAAACATATTGAGCGGCACGAGCGTCGTCAGCACCAGTTCACTGGCCGGTTGCTTTGCCGCCTTCTTGTCCGTCGTGGCGGGCGCCGCAACCTTGGCGATCGCCAGCGTCAAAACGTTGACGTCCTGGTCACCCTGCTTCACCGTCGCAATCTGCGCGACTTCGCAGTTCGTCGTCGCTGAACCGTCCGCCGCCTTGCCGTCAATGCAGCGATAGTACCAATCATCGAATTTCTGAACGCGTGCCTGCGGCGCGGGCTGCTGCTCACTTGCCGCGGCAGAGGAGGCCTGAGCAGAACCGGTGTTGGACGACGTATTAGCTGCAGCCGGAGCAGGCTGTTCCTGCGCGGCCGCCGAAAATGCAACCAGCGCCGAGGAAAGGAACGCGATAGCGGTGAAGCTCTTGAAGGAGAAAGACTTAATTGCGGGGGGCATACTAACTACCAGGTCAAAGCCATCCGCTTGCGCAAGGCGCACGTACCTTGCTCAATCGGCATGTCGGTCGAAAATCAGGAAGGTTCACCACAGGGTGGCGTAGCCGATCATGGGCCTAATCCGCTCAATAGCAGATTTCTAAAAAAGTACAGCAAAAAGTAGCAAGCACATGAGCGATTCACACGCTCGTTTTTAGATATGCGTGTAAAATCTGCAACACCGACGTTCAACAATTGAGTAAAATTGTTGTTTGCTCTTGAAGGCACCTCTCCGGCCGATGGGCGGAGCGCGCCCGAGGAATCCTATCGTTTGGAATGATGCCAATCATCCACCTGCTTTTGCTGTTTAAGAGCGCATCACCGATTATGAGCTGCCATTCAGCGCGGATTTTAAACCCAACTCACCCCAGCAGGCGGCTTAGTTTAAAGCGTTTCGATGGTCCAGCGCGAGGGGCTCATGAATGGACGGCCTTCCTTGGCAAGGAATTTTGGTGTGACAGCGACTTGGTCGGGCGCAGGCACTCCAAAACCGGCTCAGTTCCGCGTCGAACCAACAGCAAAACAACCGCAATGATGATACGTTCCGACCATTAGAGCGCATGGTTTGAAACAAATGTAACCGTTCCCAAGTCGGGAGCGGGAAAAACTTGGGGTAAGGATCTTTGGCAATCGGGTGCTTTTCTGGAAGTGGTATTCGTGACAGCTCGGATCTCTGCAATAACAATATTCAGACTTCCAATTTAAGAAAAGCGGACAGCTTTCCTCGACAGTAGGTTAGTGGTGGACCTTAGCGTTGCTTTAAAGAAGCTGTGCAAGGATGCAGGTGCGTCTCATATACCGGCAACCTGATGAAGTTTCGAAAAAATCCAAAGATATTGCGTGGCTTCGCGAGTTCTGCAGTAAACCATACTAGCGCATTTGCTCCGGCAATATTTGCGACGATCATCGCAGTAATCGTCGTCTATGTTGCAACCAACTGGCGGCTGGAACGATCACTCGCCGACGAGCGCTCGCTGGTTGCCGGCGAACTTGCTACCATATCATCTCGGCTTCAGACGAACCTCAACAGCAATGTGAAGCTGCTGCAAGGACTGGCGGCCGGTATAACAGTCAACCCGGCAATGGACCAAAGTGCCTTTTCGAAACTCGCCGCGGAGATTTTGCAGCCGGATTCACAGTTGCGAAGCTTCGCAGCAGCCCCCGGCATGGTGGTCAAGTGGGTTTATCCAGAAAAACCAAACCAAAAAGCGATCGGTCTCGACTATCGAACGAACGAAAAGCAACGCGATAGCGCAATGCTGGCGCGCAATACTCATAATATTGTCCTGACAGGTCCTGTGGACCTCCTTCAAGGCGGAAGGGCTTTCGTTGTCAGATGCCCAGTTTATATCACGGACGGAACAAGCCAGATCTTCTGGGGTCTTGTTTCCGGAATCGTAGACATACCGAGGCTCTACCAAGATAGCGGTCTGGTATCTACCGATCTCGAGATTGCCATCAGCGACACACCGGAACCGACGATACCCAAACAAGTTTTTCTCGGCGACCTCGATACTTTTTCGAAGAATCCGGTCGTAGCATCCGTTGATATGACTTATGGCCGATGGACACTTGCCGCAGTACCTCGGGACGGATGGGGTCAAAACAGGGGATTGGCCACTTTCGAGCTCTATGCTTGCTTATTGTCCGTGTGTGTCCTTGCACCGATTGTCTGGATAGGCTTTCTGACCAAATCACGCCAAAGGACCATCGAAAAGCTTCGCCTTCACAAGAAAAAGCTTGTTCGAGCACGGCAACGGCTCGAGCACCTGTCTTTGCACGACGCGCTAACGGGCCTTCCCAATCGCCGATTTATTGACCAGATGATCTCACAGCCGCCGAGGCCGGGTCCGAAAGATTGTCTGATACTGATTCATATCGACCTGGATCGATTTAAGGAGATCAACGACACCAAGGGACATGCCGGAGGTGATACGGTCTTGCAGGCGGCAGCTTCGCGCCTTGTCGACTTGGCCGGCCCAAACGACGTGGCGGCTCGGATCGGCGGAGATGAGTTCATCTTCGCTAGCTGGAGCGCCGATCCCGCGCCGAGGGCAACTAAATTGGCTCAACAGATCGTCGATACACTCAAGCTGCCCTTGTTCGTTGACGGTTTAGAGTGTGTGGTCGGAGCAAGCGTCGGCGTGGCCTGGGAGACTGAACGTGCACAGCGAGATCTCAGTCAGCTGCGTCTCAACGCCGATTTGGCTCTATACGAAGCGAAGAAGAGGGGTCGGGGCCGGGCGGCCATATTCACCGAGGAGCTTCGCAGTGCTGCCATCCATACGAAGGAATTGGCGGACGAATTCAATCATGCGCTCGATTGCGATGAACTGGTTGCGTTCTTCCAACCGCAGTTTCATGCAGACACATTGGATATTGCGGGCGTCGAAACACTTGCGCGTTGGGATCACCCGCAAAAAGGTCTGCTCACCCCGGATAAATTTCTCGCGGTCGCGGAAAATTTGGGACGCTCCGGCGACATGGATCGGCTGATCCTCCAAAAGGCGCTGTTCGAGCTTACAAGATGGGACAGCTTGGGAATGCGCATCCCCCGCGTCTCGGTCAATATTTCCGCGCGTCGACTGGCCCAGCCAAATCTGCTTGCTGAACTGGCTGAGCTTCCTTTAGTCAAGGGTCGCCTGTGTTTTGAGCTGCTTGAAACAATCTCTTTTGACGATCTTCAACCAGCTCTCGACGAGATAATTCCGGCCGTCAAAGAGCTCGGTATCGAAATCGAGATCGATGATTTCGGCACCGGACATGCCAGTATCGTCAGTTTGCTTAGATTTGAGCCACGACGGCTTAAAATCGATCGGGAGATTGTCAAGCCGATCGTGACATCTCCATCTCAGCGCCGCCTGGTCTCTTCGATTATCGAAATCGGCCGATCGCAGAACATCGACATCGTCGCCGAAGGCGTGGAGACGATGGAGCATGCGAAGATCTTGAAAGAGCTTGGCTGCCATTTGCTGCAAGGCTATGCTCTGGCAAGACCAATGTCCTCAAAGCGGTTAATCGAATTTTGCCGCACGAAGGATAAGAAGCTCAAGCTGGTGGGATAGTCCCGGCCATCAGGAAGACTTCAGCATATCGACATGGCGATGGACGGGCTTCCATTCCCACTCCGCAGGCCGGAAGACCTTCATCAAGCGCAGCGACATCGGAACGATATCAGGGCCTGACTTCCTGACTTTGGTGTGCTGGCCTCCTGTCCAAAAGCCGGTTTCCATCCGGCGAGTTTCGAAAGACTTCGAAACTGCCCGTGCCTCCCTCCTTAAACGAGACGGTCCTTTTCGAGACGTTGACCGCCGCCGCGCCTTCCATCCTGTCCGGGACGGAGGAAAGAATGCACGACAGCGCCATCGATGAAAAGCGTTGCTTCCAGATACAGGTTCCGACACCAGGCCGTCAGGCGCCGGCGGTCTGCGCATGGGTCGCAAGCTGCTCCTCATGGTTGTTGAACAGTACGTGGACTGCATCGTGACCCGTAGGTGCGTAGTTCTGCAGCGTGGCGACCACATGGGTCTCCGAACCAGTGTTGACGCTGATCTTCGTCGAATTCGCTGCAGTATCGACCTCGGCAGTCATCGACGCGACCGCACTCGCCTCGGTCATGCCCGGATGTTCGCCGACCAGCGCATTGAGCAGGTTCGAGACATCCAGTTTGTCGCCGTCTCCCTTCGGGCTGAAGTCCGTGATGACATCCGCCATGTTGAGGTTGTGCAGGGCCTTAACATCGAGAACGAAGGTATCCGCACCAGCGCCACCTGTCATGATGTCGCCACCGCCGCCTGTCAGCAAATCGTTTCCGTCAGTGCCATAGAGGTGGTCGATCCCGCTGAAGTCGATCTCGGCCGATGCGCCGTCATGACCGAGTGAGAACTCACTGGCCGAATACTCGCCCGTGAGACCGATGGAGGCGGTGTGGGTGCCATCGGTGACGGTCAACACGCCGCCGGTCTTTGCTGCGTTCTCCGCATAGGAGAAGCTGGCGGTCGCGGCGGAGATGTCGCCGAACCGCAAGGCGTCGTTGCCGTCGAGGCCGGCGATCGTGCCGCTGAAGGCAGCCGCGTGGTCGATGGTGATCGTAGCCTGAGCGTCCTTGCCAAGCGTGATTGCCTCGTTGAACGAGCCGCCGATTTCGAGGTTGGCATGACCGGACAACAGCACGGTGCCGGTGCCGCTGACATTGCCGTCGAGATTGAGGTCGCCGCCATTCGCCCACAGCAGGCCATTATTGACGACATCGCTGTGGATATGGAGGCCACCCGTCCCGGTCGCCTCCAGCGTGCCGGTGTTGCTCACCGCATTGACGCCGGTGTCGATGACGAGCGCGTGGCTGCCGTCGGCAATGATCGTGCCTGCGTTGACCAGCGTGAGGTGGCCATCGCCGATCTGGCCGGCGCCGGAGATGGTGTTGTCGATATTCGTCAGCGTGACATGGTCACCGCTGCCGAAAATGACATTGGATGCGCTGTCGGACAGTGTCACCTTGCCGCCGCCGGTCAGCGTGAGACCTTGTTGAACGATTTCGAAGTCCGTCTCGCTGCCGGCCGAAGAGATATGGATGCTGCCGATGTTGTCGAGCGTACCGCTGAAGGGCATCAACGCACCGTCGGCAATCACCATGTCTCCGCTATTGTGCGTAACGACCGCTTCGTTGAAGAGGAAGTCGTCCGCAGTCAGCGTCGCGGCGCTGACACCTGCCAGGGTAATGGTCTCGCCATTGCCGAGTGTAATGACGGCATTGCCGGAGGCATCGCTGGACAGATGGGCCAGAGCATCGGCGAAGCTGTTGAAGCCCGCAAAGCCGATAAGGTCGATCTTGTCATGCGCCACATCGAACTTGTGCACGACGTCTGTGCCAATGGTGTTTGCAAAGACCAGTACGTCGCTGCCGCTCGATGCTGTCAGCGTGTCGTCGCCCGACCAGGCAAAGATCGGCGAACCCTTGGCATAGGCCTCGACATTATCGGCCACGGTGGCCATTCCAGTCGAACCATCGGCATTGGTCCAAGTCTCAGTGACCTGGAGAACCACCGCACCGGTTACGCCATCGGGCGAAGTCACCGTCAGCGAGGACGGATTGTTCGTCACCACGGTCCAGGTGCCGTCGGCATTATGCGTGCCTTCGTTGAGCACCCAGCCGGCGGGAAGGCCGGCAACGCTCAACGTGACCGCGCCGACGTGATGCGACGGATCTGTGACCGCGAGGTTGATGGCCTCACCGGAGACGCCGGCAGGCTTGAAGGCGTCCGAAGAGCCGCCGATTCCCGAATTGCCGGCCAGATCGGTATAACTATTCGCGTCGACCGTCACATACTTCCAGCCGTTGTTGTTGGAGTTGTAGGTGAAATTCACCGTATAAACGTCCTGGCCTGAGCCGTTTAGGCCAAGGTGCTGGAAGTTGAAAAGACTGAGAATGTTAAAAGCTGTGATGTCCGCAGCCGTAAATCCAGATACCGCCTGGCTGAAAGTGAAGGTGAAGGTGCCGACTCCGCTCCCATGGGTTTGCGTTATCGCGACTGTCGGCGGCGCGGTATCGATCTTGATGTCATAGGCGCCACTCTGCGATAGCGGGCTGGTGGTACCCGCATCCGTAAGCGAAGCCCTGAAGTTATAAGTCGATCCGTTCGTCAGCGTTGGTGTAGTGATATCGACATATCCATTGCTGATGTCGATCGCCGTCAGCGTCACCGCGGAGCCGAGTACGGTCGTGCCATTATAAAGCTGCACCGTATCACCACTGACGGCACCCGTGCCGGCCAGGCTCACCCGGATATCAAGATTGGTGTCATCCGTAACCGCACCGTCAGCCAGGCTGCCTTTGATCGATCCAACGTTGTCCGTGACCCTGCTGATGCTTGGTGCCGCCACCGCCTCGTTGGCGCCGTGGATGGTTACAACAATATCCTGCGAAGCTGTTCCATCCGCGGACGCTACAGTCAGCTTATCCGTAACCGTCTGCCCTCCATTCAACGCCTGAACATTCGATGCAGAGTTGTTGAGCGTGTAGCCCCATATACCGGTCGTCGCATTGAAGGTGAACGTGCCGTAGGTGCCAGTCAACGATGCCGGCGTCTGGAAATGGCTCTGACCGTTGTCGACGTCGGCAACCGTCAGCGCGCCATTCGCCGTCAACTGGCCATCCTCGGTGACCGAGCCGGTCGCCGTGCCGGAGATCGACGCTGCATCATTCGTGCCGTTAACTGTCACCACGACCGTCTGCGTCGTGAGACCGCCCTGGCCGTCACTCAGCTGAACTGTGAAGTTTTCCTTCGGATGATCAAAGACATTCAGCGGATCGGCCTTCGACTGGTCCAGAACATAGGTCCAGATGCCGTTCGCATTGACGTTCAGCGTGCCGTAAGTGCCGGTGACCGACCCACCCCCATTGGCAGTCTGGCCGCTGCCGGCGACTATCGACCACGCCAGTAAGGTGCTGTCGACATCAGCCCCGGTCAGATGGCCCGAGATCGTGTTGTGAGCGCTGTCATCGGCAACACCAATGCCGGCCTCGGTCACGGCGCCGCTGGCGCTATCGCCATTGGCGATCGTGATCGTCGGTGCGTCGTTCGTACCGTTGACCGTCACCACGACCGTTTGTGTCGTAACGCCACCTTGGCCGTCGCTCAACTGAACCGTGAAGCTTTCCTGCCGATGGTCCGAGGCCGTCAGCGTATCAGCCTTCGACTGATCCAGGACATAGCTCCAAGTGCCGTCCGTACCAACGCTCAGCGTGCCGTAAGTGCCGGTGACCGACCCACCATTGGCAGTCTGGCCGCTGCCCGCAACCACCGACCACGTCAGGGTCGAGCTGTCGACATCAGCCCCAGTCAGATGACCGGAAACCGTGTTGTGAGCGCTGTCGTTGGCAATGCCAATGCCGGCCTCGGTCACGGCACCGCTGACGCTGTCGCCGTTGGCGATCGAGATCTTCGGCGCATCGTTGGTGCCGTTGACCGTCACCACGACCGTCTGCGTCGTCACCCCGCCCAGGCCGTCGCTCAGCTGAACCGTGAAGCTTTCCTGCGGATGATCGGAGGCATTCAGCGGATCGGCCTTCGACTGATCCAGCACGTAGGTCCAGGTACCGTTCGCGCCGACGCTCAGCGTGCCGTAGGCACCTGTTACCGAGCCGTCGACATTGGCGGTCTGGCCGTTGCCGGAGATCAGCGACCAGGTGAGCGACGGGCCGTCCACATCAGCACCCGTCAAATGGCCGGTCGCCGTGTTGTGAGCCGCTTCGTCAGATACATTGACGCCTGCCTCGGTCACACTGCCGGCGGCGCTGTCGCTGTCGACAAGCGCAATCGTCGGCGCATCGTTCGTACCGTTGACCGTGACCACGACCGTCTGCGTCGTGACGCCACCCTGGCCATCGCTCAGCTGAACGGTGAAACTCTCCTGCGGATGATTGGAGATATTCAGCGGATCAGCCTTCGACTGATCCAGCACGTAGGTCCAGGTACCGTTCGCGCCGACGCTCAGCGTGCCGTAAGCACCGGTCACGGAGCCGTCGATATTGCCGGTCTGGCCGTTGCCAACGACCAGCGACCAGTTAAGCCCCGGGCCGTCCACATCTGCACCCGTCAGATGGCCGGTCGCTGTATTGTGAAACCCGTCATTGGGAATATTGACGCCCGCCTCGGTCACACTGCCGGCGGCGCTGTCGCTGTCGACAAGGGTAATCGTCGGAGCATCGTTCGTGCCGTTGATCGTGATGTCGATCTGTTGGGACGTGCCGTCCGCCGTCGTCACTGTGACGATGTCGTGCAGCGTCGTGTTATTGCCGGTGCTGTTCAGCGCCTGGACGGCACTATTACTGTTATCCAGCAGGTAACTCCAGTGACCGTCAGCGCCGATCGTGAAGTGACCGTAGCTCGTCGCCACGTTGCTTTGAGCGGTAAACGAAGGATCGCTATCGACATCCGTCGCCGAAAGTATTCCGCTCGCGACGGGCACCCCAGCCGCCCCGTTGTTGACGCCACCGGCTTCCGTGACACTGGCAGATACGTCACCGGTGATCACCGCAGCATCGTTTGCGCCGTTGATCGTGATGTTGAACGTGCCGCTGCTTTTGCTGCCGTCACCATCAGTCAAGGTATAGCCGATCGACAGGATCGATGTGTGACCCACTGACAGGGCATCGAACGCAGTTCCCGGCGTAATGGTCACATGGCCGGCGTCGATCGAGATCATCGACGGGCTCAGCGTCAAGCCGGCGAGATCACCCGTGGCCTTGACGCTATCGACATGGATCGCACCGTTCGCGGCCGCCCCATCGGCGCCGAAAGCGATGGTGCCAGCAGCAAGAGTAAAGGTTGGATTGTCGTTCTCAAGCATAGACCCAAGCGAAACGGTGCTTGCGATCGGCTTGTCGTCGCTGATGTTGAAGGTCAGTGTCGCGGTCTGGCTTTCACCGTCAATCGGCGCATCGCTGATTTTGACCGCGAAGTCGTCATGATTGCTCGCGCCGCTGGTCGCGCCGGTCAGCGTATAAGTATAGTTGATAGCCGTGGTAGTGACGCTGAGGATATGCAGCGTTCCATGGGCGCCCTGAATGGTGGCATTGGTATCGCCGTTGGCGATAGCGGTGCCGACGTTGAACGTATGGCCATTGATCGTCACGATCGAGGGCGCATCGCCTGCGGTGATCGCGATGCTGCCGGAATGGACGTTGGCGACGCCGGCTGTCCCCGTGCCACCTGGCAAGCCGCTTTCGCTGACACTTGACACCAGGCTCGCCGAAGAGATTGTCGGAAGGCTGTCCGTCGCCGACTGAACGACAATGGTTGCGGAACCGCCGCTCAAGGTGACGGAATCGCCGTCGAAATCCGTCGCTGTCAGATATTTCGAGAAGTCGAGCGGCAGCGTCTTGCCGCCGTCGATCGGATGGTAGAGATCGAATATGGCGTGACCGGTCGCAGGATCGACGGTCAACGTGAAGACCGTGACGCCTCCGGCCGAGCCGGTGATCGTGTGCCCATCCGCGCTGGCAAGCGTGATGGCCGCGCCGTTGTAGGTCAATCCGGTACCGCCCGTCAGGCTGCCGGACGACGTTCCAGTGGTGATGGCGTTCACCGACCAGATCAGGGGACTATCGGCGCCAGCGTGAACCAGCGAGGTCAGATCCAGCGTTGTCTCAGCGGGGGCATTGGTGGGCGTCGTCGTCGTGTCGATAACATGAATGTTGTCGAGCGTGATCGTCAGCGAATTGTCATGCGGATCGATCTCGAGTGACGTCAGTTGTTTGCCTTCGAGGGCGGTGCCGGCGGCAGAGAAGGTCGTACCAGTAGTCGTCACTGAATAGGTGTTGCCATTGGCATCGGTGCCGATGATCGTGACCGTCTTGGACGACGCACCTTTGTGGTCAAACACACCTATATCCATCTGGGTGAGGACAAAGGTCGTTCCCGTATTGGACACGAGCACGATATCGCCCCCCTTGGACGACGATTCCACATGGCCGTCGCTGACACTGCCCTCGCTGACCGTCAGTTTGGCAGCCGCAGGGTTCACCGTGTCGAAATCGATCGCGTAAGATGCCGTCGTCACTGCGGGAGCATTAATGGTCGTTTCCGAGACGGTCGCGGAAACCGAGGCATGATCAGCTAGCGTCGGCACATCATCGATCACATCGACGGAGAAGCTCTGCGTGCCGGTCGTGGTGTCGCCGTCGCCGTCATGTCCAGCAACCTGGAAGGTCAGCTTGATATCCGAGAGGTTGGTTTGATCGTTGACGTCGTCGAGCGACTTGTAAAGCGTGAAGTCGTAGGCGCCGGTGGCGTGGCCGCTGTCCTGAGACAGGGCAACCTTAAAGACCCAGCTCGACTGGTCGGCGGCGTTGCTGCCCGTATAGGCGATCAGCGTCATACCGTCGCTGCTGACCGAGTAGGACAACGCATGGCCGCCGGAGCTGAGCTTGGTCGCATCCAGGCTCTGATTGTTGCCGTAGCTCGCGGTGAAATAGCTGCCGTTCGAATGTGCCACGAAGGTAACGGCATGGGCGGCCGGGCCATCGGCGCCGAAGGCGAAATTGAGCGCAACCGCGCCGGTGCTGACGCCGGAAGGCGACAGCGAGCCCGAATTCGTCACAAGATCATGCTCGGCGAGCGTCTTCGTCGAGACGGCACCGCCAATCGACGGGCCGTCATCATCGAAACGAATGCTGCTGCCGATGGAAACAGACTTGGCGACAGTGTCGCCGTCGCTATCTGTCGCGCTCAGCACCGCCGAGAGCTTGCCGGTAAGATCGACCATATCGCCGTCCGACTTAGACGTGTTCGGGTTGGCGAGCGACATGTACTGTGCGATGCTGACCTTGCCGCTGTCATCGATGCGGATCGCAAAGGCGATTTCGCCGTCGCCGATCTTGCCGACAACCGTGCCGTCCGCGAGCTGCGAGAGCGTGATCGGCTGACCAGCACTCGTCTTCAAGCCGGAGTCGGCATTGTCGATATGAAGCGTCAGGCTGCTCGACGTACCCGGCGCATCGTCAGCGCCCATGGAGATCGACGGCGAAACGACGTTGTGCTGAGCGTAGACCGTCGACATATAGGGATCGGTGCCGCCGGTGATGCCGGCAAACAGGCTCTTGACCGCATTGCTGGCGCTGACGTCGTTGTCGCCGCTGCCGCTCTCATCGATCGTGATCGAGCCCGTGAGGGCCAGATCGACCCTCGGCGTGTCATCGACGATCGTGACTTTCAAAGCACCGGTCAGTGTCACGCGGTCGCCGTCACCGTCAGTCGCTTGAATGACCGAGCCGAAGTCGATGGCCGAGATCGAGCCATTGCCCGAACGCAGATCGTTGCCAGGACCGGCAACGTTGTCGAGCTGATCGTATTGCTGAAAGGTGAAATTGCCGCCGCCAGATAGCGACAATGACAGGACTGGCCGGTCGACAAGCGGATTGAAGCCGCTATGGTGATCGTTATCGACATAGCCGATGATCACATTGTTAACGACGGCATAGGAGAGCGCTTCGCCACCCGAAGTCAGATGCAGCGCGGCGAGCGTCGATGTCGCGTTGGAGGTGAAGCTGAAGCCGCCGCCGACAGCTGCGCCATCGGCACCGAAGGAGACGGTGGACGCAACGGAGCCAGATACGGTGGCGGCAAAGCCGAGACCAATCAGAGCGGGCTGCGAGGACGATCCGTCATGCGTGCCGTCGAGCGGGCTGTTGCCCTGCGACAGGGCGTTGTAGATATCGCCTTCGTCTGCCCTCACCGAGATGGTCGTGCCGGAAGCAACCGGGACATCGTCCGTAATGGCAATCGCCAGCGAACCCTTCGCTGCATCGCCGTCACCATCCGTGACCGTGAAGCCGAAATTCAGCTTCAAGCTGTCTTCGGTGGTCGACGATGTCGAATGAACGAGCGGCGCATCTGTGGTGAAGCTGTAGGAACCGTCCGAGCCAATCGTCAGAACTGCAACGGTGGCATGACTGGATACGCCGGTTGCCGTCCAGGTCGTCACGCCGTTCGTCGAAGACGACGCCCACGTCACGGATTCCTGGTGGCCGATGCCATGGCTGTCGAGATAGATCGCCTTCAGCGTCGGGAGGCTGTCCATCGACACGCTCTTGACGCCATCGGCGCCAGCGGAGAACAGGGCTCCTGCATTGCCGTTGATCGTGTTGACGTCCGCGCTGCCGCCGTCGAGGTTGCCATGTGCCTGTGCGTCGTCGTTAAGTGGCGTCGAGGTGACATCAACCTTATAGGCGATCGGTGCGTCGTCCTTGACGGTAATCGTGAGCGCGCCGCTGGCCGTATCGCTGTCGCCATCGGTAACAGTGAAGTTGAAAGTCAGATCCTGCGTATTTTCCGCAGTCTGGCTCGCGCCATGAGCAATCGGTGCACTCAGCGTGAAACTGTAGGAACCATCCGTGCCGATCGTCAGCGTCGCGACCGTCTGGCCGCTGTCCTTGCCCGTCGCGACCCAGATCGTCTCGCCGCCCGCCGCCATCGTCGGGCTGCCCCAGACGACCGACTCGACATGGGCAAAGCCGTCCTTGCCGGTATAGATGGCGCTGAAATCCGTGGTCGCTCCGAGCGTTACCTGATGAACTCCGTCCGCGCCGCCCGTAAAGAGCGTGCCGCTCGTGCCACTGACGCTATCGGTGTCGGCGACACCGACCGTCTCCGGGTTTCCGCCCTTCAGGGCATCGTCGTTCAACGTCACGCTGGTGACGGTGACGGTGTTTGACAGCGGCACATCGTCCGTAACATGCAGGGTCAGCGAGCCGGTCGACGTGTCGTTGTCGCCGTCCGTCACTGTGAAGGTGAAGGTCAGCGGCAAGCTTTCTTCCGTTGTGCCGGAGGTCGGATGCACGAGCGGCGCACTGGTGCTGAAGCTATAGGAGCCGTCTGCATTGATGGTCAGCGTGGCGACGGTCTCGTGGTTGGCGCTGTAGGCAACCCAAGTCGTCGCACCGCCGGAAACCGTCGGCTTGCCCCAGGTCACGTCTTCCTGCTGCGCGAAACCATTGGCATCGACATAGATCGTCTTCAATGCCGGCAGGCTGGATTGGTCGATCGAGACACTGGAAAAACCGTCGGCGCCAGCGCTGAACAGGGCACCGGCAGCGCCCGAGACGCTGTTCGTGTCGGCGCCGTTGCCGTCCAGGTTGCCGCCGGTCTGCGCATCGTCGTTGACCGATGAGGCCGTATTGTCAACCGTGTGAGCGATCGGCACGTCATCCTTGACGCCAACCGTCAGCGAGCCCGCTGCCTTGTCGCCGTCGCCATCGGTGACGGTGAAATTGAAGGTCAGGGACAAGGTCTCTTCATCGGCTTGCGCGGTCGGATGCGCAAGCGGCGCACCGGTCGAGAACGTGTAGGAACCATCGGCATTGATGATCAAGGTGGCGACGGTCTCATGATGTGCGCTGCTCGCAACCCAGGTGGTGCTGCCATCAGTGACCTGCGCCTTGCTCCAGCTCACGGCTTCCTGATGCGCAACGCCATCCGCATCGGTGTAGATCGTGGTCAGCGTCGGCAGATCCGAATGAGCAATCGCGACCTTCTTAAAGCCATCCGCGCCCGTGTTGAACAGACTGCCCGATGCGCCGCTGACGCTGTTATATTCATCGGTCTTGTCGGGGTTGCCGCCCGTGAACATATCGTCGTTGAGGAGATGCTCGGCTGTGACGGTGCTTGCGGTCGGAAGGCTGTCGGCGACGTTGAGCGTCAGCGAGCCCGTCGACTTGTCGCCGTCACCGTCGGTGACTTCAAAGCCGATCTTGAAGTTCTCATTGTCAGAGCCCTTGGCGTCGGCAAAGGCGCCGGACTGAACATAGGTATAGCTCCCATCGGCATGGACGGTCAGCGTGAAGATGACGTGGCCGGAATCCCTGCCGGTCGCGGTGTAGATCGTGTCGCCGGAGTCGTCCCTTGAGGTGCTGTAGGATAGACCTTCCTTGTGAGCTACACCGTTTTCATCGATGTTGATGGCCTTGAGACCGGTTGGATTGGTGAAGGTCAGTCGCGCGAAGCCATCGGCGCCGGTCGTGAACAGGCTGCCCGCTGCGCCGCTGACGGAGTCGCTCTTGGCGCCATCCGCCGGTGGCGAGCCTTCGCTCGGCTGCTCGACAAGCAGCTGGACGGGAGATGGATTCGTCTCCGAGGACGTCGACGTGGTGTCATGGAGGCTGCCCGATTCGACCGTCACGTTGTTAGCGACCGGAAGGCTGTCGGCGACGTTAAGCGTCAGCGAGCCTATCGCCTTGTCGCCGTCGCCGTCGGTGACTTCAAAGGAGATCTTGAAATTCTCGTTGTCGGAGCCCTTGGCATCGGCGAACGCGCCGGATTGCACGTAGGTATAGCTGCCGTCCGCACCGACGCTCAGGGTGAAGAGAACCTGGCCCGATTCCTTGCCGGTTGCGGTGTAAACGGTATTGCCCAGATTGTCCGTCGTTGTGCTATAGGACAGGCCCTCCTTGTGAGCGACTCCGTTGGCATCAATATAGATGCCCTTGAGGCCGGTCGGATCCGTGAAGCTGATTTGTTGGAAGCCGTCAGCACCGGCAGTGAACAGGCTGCCCGATCCGCCGCTGACGCTGTCGGTAGCACCTTCCGACGGGATTGACCCCTCGCTCGACTCGACGAGTGGGCGGAGCGGCATCTGCTCAGTCGGTGTTGTGTCGTAAAGACTACCTGTTCCGACCGTGACGTTGCTGGCGACAGGTTTGTCGTCGGCGACAGTGATGGTGAAGCTGTTCGTGGCGGTATCGCCATCGGAATCGGTGGCCGTGTAACCGAAGGTCAGTGTGATGGCGTCCGAGCCCTTGGCGTCGTCGAGCGACTGAACCAGCGTGAAGTTATAATGACCGTTGTCGGTGTCGGAAACCGTTGCATAGAAGACGATATTCGAACCGACCACACTCTTTGCATCTGTGACAGCGGTCGGAGCAACATCACCGGTGTAGCCGACCAGCGTACCGTCAGCGAGCAGTGCCGTGTGCACTGCAAGACCGTGTGAGCTGAGCGTGCCGTTGTTCTCACCCGTCGCCACAACCGTGGCATTGGTGAAGGCGACCGAGCGGTCGCCGGCTCCGCCTTTGTCGGTATTCGCGTTATCAGCACCCCAGGAGATGTTGAGCGAGCCGGTGGCCGTTGCGGCGCCGGTATCATGGGTCAGGGCTGCGTTGCCGGCAGCCAGCACCGCCTCGGTGACGGAGCCAGCATCGCCGGTCGAGGCGACGGGCTTGTCGTCGGCGACCGTGACGGTGAAGCTGTTCGTGGCCGTGTCCCCATCCGAATCGGTGGCCGTGTAGCCAAAGGTCAGCGTGATGGCGTCCGAGCCCTTTGCGTCGTCGAGCGACTGGAGCAACGTGAAATTATAGTGGCCATTGTCGGTGTCGGAAACCGTGGCGTAGAAGACGACGTTGGATGCGGAGGTGGCTGTCGGAGCAACATCACCGGTGTAACCGACCAGCGTACCATTGGCCAAAAGTGCCGTGTGGACGGCCAGGCCATGCGAGGTCAGCGCACCGTTGTCCTCACCCGTCACCGCAACCGTGGCATTGGCGAAGGCGACCGAGCGGTCGCCGGCTCCGCCTTTGTCGGTATTGGCGTTGTCAGCACCCCAGGAGATGTTGAGCGAGCCGGTGGCCGTTGCGGCCCCAGTATCATGGGTCAGGACTGCGTTGCCGGCAGCCAGCGCCGCCTCGGTGATCGAGCCCACATCGCCGGTCGAGGCGACGGGCTTGTCGTCGGCGACCGTGACTGTGAAGCTGTTCGTGGCCGTATCACCATCGGAATCGGTGGCAGTATAGCCGAAGGTCAGCGTGATTGCGTCAGAACCCTTGGCATCATCGAGCGACTGCACCAACGTGAAATTATAGTGGCCGTTGTCGGTGTCGGAGACCGTCGCATAGAAGACGACGTTGGATGCGGAGGTTGCCGTCGGAGCCACCTCACCAGTGTAACCCACCAGCGTACCATTGGCCAAAATCGCCGTGTGCACGGCGAGGCCATGTGAGGTTAGCACGCCGTTGTCCTCACCCGTCGCCGCAACCGTGGCATTGGTGAAGGCGACCGAGCGATCGCCGAGACCGCCCTTGTCGGTGTTTGCGCTATCAGCGCCCCAGGAGATGTTGAGCGAGCCGGTGGCCGTTGCGGCGCCGGTATCATGGGTCAGGACTGCGTTGCCGGAAGCCAGCGCCGCCTCGGTGACCGAACCCGTCGTACCGACGGCCGCAACCGGCACGCTATCGGTGATGTCGACGCTCGCGACAGCCGAAACCGTGTGGCCGCTCGTGTCGGAGACCGTGTAGCGAAATTGCAGTTCAAGCACATCGCTGGCCGAATTGGCACCGCGTGGATGGTCGAGGGCAGCCAGCTGGGTGAAGGTGTACTCGCCGGTCGAGGCGTTGAATACCAGCGTGAAGACCGTGACGCCATTGGCGACGCCGGTGACGGTCTGGCCGTTCTGGGTGACAACAACCGCAACACCGCCGGAGGTCAGGCCCGACAGCTGCTGTGTGCCGCTGCTGGTGATTTCTGCCTCGCCAACCAGCGTGACAGTGGTGATCGAGGCATTGTTGCCGCCGAAGCCGAAGCGGCCGGTGCTGCTTGAGGTAAGGAAGGCGCCGGTGCTGCTGCCGCGCTCGACCAACGAGGCCGTTTCAGTCGCCTGCGGATCGATGAAGGGAACACGGGTTTGGGTGCCGGAGAGATTGCCGCCGTTGCCGCCTCCGATTAAGTCACCAGGGCCGAGAAGGCCGATCAGATTCAGCGGAGTGCGCGGATTCCCGGCCTGGCTGTCCGTGAACTGGTGACCGGAGTCCGCGCCATTGCCGGCGTGAACCGAACCATCGGGACCTTCGGCGACATTGATGCCCTGCTGCTGTAATGCCGCGACGACGGCCTGCTGCGGCAGCGTCACTTCCCCGATCAGGAAGGTCGGAACATGCAGAGCACCGTTGATGATGACAATGCGCGTTCCGTCGGCCTGGATGAGAACAAGGTTGCGTCCCTCGACATGGATGTCGTCGATAGAAGTGTTCGGCGGCAGATGAACGACGTTGCCCTGATCCGGCACGATCTGGATCGGCGCCGTGGCGGGAGCATTTTGCGGCTCGCTCGCGCCTAGCCGCCCCGTTTTGCCATTCGCCTGTTGTTCCTCGGCTTGTGCCACCTCGAATGCAGCGACATCAGCATTCTGCGACAACGTCGGCGCATAACCGGGGCCAGCATCGGCTGCAATGCCCTCGTCCCGACCGCTTGATGCGAAATCATGCGAAGCAGCTTCGTGGTCTACGGTCGAAATGCGCAAGTCGTCCATGGGTCTGGCTCCCGGTGTCTATCAATTTGCCGCAATCAATTACGGGAGCAGGACGATTGCAATACTTCCTTAACCTCATCGATATAGCCGGTTATGCAGCACTGCAGAATTATTTTACCGATGGTTAACTTAACCAAAGAACAAGTCGTTAAGTATACCGCTTGACTTTACGTCAGCTGCGGTGTGCAAATGCGGCCCGATAGGCTGTTTCGGCCTGCCATAGAGAATCGGGGGAGTAGTTGTGCCGTTTGCGATCAGCCTTTCGTTGGACCTTTTGACCGAGCGGCTAGCGCGCAGACTGCATCGGCGACCAGCACGCGGTGCGGCCCTCATCCTCTGTGCCGGCATCGCCGGCTGTCAGATGGACGGTGTCGGACTTGAGAACAACAGCAAGAAGGACGACATAAAAATGCCGTCCACCGCCATTGAAGAGACCTATGGTGGCGACAGCGGCACGGAAATCACATTGCTGCTGCGCAAGGGCGCGGCCGGTCTCTACGAAGGTCCAGCCCGCGACATACGCGATGGGGCGGTGCTTGGCGTCGGCGAACTCGGCAACAATCAGGTTCGGCTGCGCGTCAAGGATGTTGGTCCGGGTCTTGCTGGCGTTGCCGCACAGGTCGCGGCGGCCAAAGGCCGAAATGCCGCTTTGATCGTCAGCTATTTGCCGCCGGCCGAGACTGCGGCCATTGCCGCCATTCCTCCCGCACAGCGCCCGCCATTGCTTAACCTTGCGAGTGCGACTGCGACAACGGGCGGCGACGTCTTCAATCTCGCCTCGGGCGAAATCGACAGCGCGACCGAGGGCGTCAAGGCGGCAGGTCCCGGGGGTCATAAGAAGGTATCGGCGCTGGTGCCCGCAGATTTTTCTCAATCCGAAACAACGAGATTGGGCAGCGCCATCTGGAACAGCGGCAACACGTTCATGGGCCTAGGCCGTTACGGCGCAAGCGATCAGGCCGCCGATATCCTGGCCAAGAACCGGCCGTTGATCCAGTCAGCCGAAATCGTAGTCATTCTCGGAAACACGTCGGAAGTCGGCGTGGCAGCAAGTGCCGTGCGCAGCGCCGCCATTCCCGGCCAGTTGTTGGTCGGCACCAACAACTGGCCGCAAGCAGCATATCCGGCTCCGGCTGTTGCAGGCGCATTCGTCGCGACCGACGATACGCAGAGCGGCGGGCTCATTGCCGAGCGTTACCAGCGCCATTTCAATCACCCGCTGACGACCTCTGGCTCCTATGGCTACGACGCCATGGCGATCGCCTCCGGCCTCGTCCGTTCCCAGGGGCCGCAAGCCATCACTAGCGCCAATCTGACAAACAAGGTTGGCTTTCGCGGCACCACCGGACTTTTCCGCTTCAATGCCTCCGGCATGGTGGAGCGCAAGATGGTGATCAATACGATAGAGGGCGGCAAATTGAAGATTTCCACACAGCCCTCGCAATCGTTCTGAAGCCGGACAATCCCATAGAGCACATTGCACGTCGTTGCGGCGCGGTCACCATCACGATGGCGCCAGTTCACCGATGCGGTCTTAGGACTGAACTTACTTGGCAGCCTTGGCTGCATCAGCCTTAATACTTTCTAACTGGATCTTGTAGAACTTTATACTTATTTGATCGCTTAATTTATATTTAATTTATCTACGTTTCCGAACGCCATATTCAGAAGTATCGCGCACTATTCTCTCAAACAGGGGAAATAGTGCACCAATGGAACGCAAGAACAAAAAAAATATACTTGCAGCGCTTGCTGCAGTCTCCTTCGCTCTCGGTCTATCATCACCGACCGCTAGCATGGCGGCGACAGGCGATACCGTGCGCCCAGTCGTCAAGCTGCTTCAAGGCCCTCTGGTGGATACGGCCATCGATCTCTTTGCGCCCACCATAGGAAACGCCGCAAAGGCGATTAGCGGCGTCGACCTCGCTACGCTGAACCAGAGTCTTGTCGCTGCGCCAGGTGGTCTTCCGCATAATGACCTGACCGCATCCGAGCCGTTACGTGCCGCAAAGCCAAGCAACGTTCCTTTAGGCGACTCGGTATTCGGAACCGTCGCCATTCCCTTCAAACATCTTGCCGCGCTTAACAATTTTGCCGGCCCGCTCGCCGAAATCCGGTCAGGTAAATCGCTCGATTGCGGTGCGGGTGGATGCAACGCAGCCGAAACCGCCATAGCCGCGGCTGAAACAAAGATTGCTAGCGCCTCGATCCGCGACAAGATCAATAACATCAATTACACGGTCAACCATGCCATCCGCTACGCCAGCGACATGGAAACCTATCACGTGGCGGATTACTGGGCGAAACCGAGCGAGGCCCTGTCGCACCAGCAGGGCGACTGCGAGGACTATGCGATATTGAAGATGGCAGCACTCTACAATGCAGGCGTCGATCTCGACCAAATGGCGCTGGTCGTTCTCTTCGATCAGCAGCGGCATTTCTATCACGCCGTCCTGTCGGTCTCCGTCAACGGAAACAACCTCATCCTCGACAACATGCGCGATGAGGTTTTGTCCGACAAGCGCATTGCAGAATATCTGCCGCTCTATTCGATCGTCGCTGGCCGCGGCTATCTGCATGGCTCGCGCGATCCCCATGCGCAAGCGGTTGCCGCCGCGATGCCGCTCGCCAAGGTGGTGCCCGGCGAAGGCGAGGTCAACTAACCGAATCCACCCAGTTCAGCATAGCCGAGCGTCACGCATAGCGAAAGCGATGGCGCCCTCAGTAGACGGAAAGATAACCGATCAGCATCAACGCCTCGTGCGTCGGCGCCAACGCCAGATTGATCTGGCCCGTCAGCGATTGCGAGCCGAACCCGATCTTGAAGCCAGTGTTCAGCGTCTTGCCGCGATTGATCGATAAGACGGAGAGTACCTCTTGAACCTGAGTGTCAATTGACAGGCGCAACGTGCGCGCCGTCTGCTGAACATCGTCGATCAGCGTTAGCCGATGGCGTAACATCTTCAGGAAGGCATCGTTGAAGAGCTTGATCCCGCGCTCTTGCGTCAATACCACTGCCGGTGTCGGCGACGCCTGAAGGACGGCGTTGAGATTGGTCAACGATGCCACATGCTCGACGGCATCAAGACGGTTCAGCGCCCATTTGAAGCTCAGTACGCGCAGCAAGGATGTGAGATTGCCGGTTTCCGGCATTTCAGCCGCCGTATTGGAAACCAGTTCGCCGATGCTGATGCCACCGGCTTCCGACATCCGCCCGAGACCATCCCAATAGATACGCTCCAGACGAATGCCGCGACGCTCGCCGCCGCCGGTTACGGCGCGGAAACGCGGCTCCAGTTCATCACCATCGACCGATGGCAACGCCTCCTCTCGTGCTATCATAGCGGCTTCGTCTTTCCCGCCTCCTTTGCGCATGACCACCCTCACCGCTCTGTCAGCGCTTCGGAGCGCGCTTTGTTGATCGGCTTCATCAGGTAGGCCAGGATGGTCTTGCGGCCGGTCATGATCTCGGCGGAAGCCACCATGCCGGGAATAATCGGATAGTGCTTGCCGTCACGCTCCAGCGCCGATTTGTCGGTCTTGATGCGTACGAGGTAGTAAGTCTCGTTCTTGTCCTTTTCGACAAGGCTGTCGGCGGAGACATTGACGACCTTACCGTCCAAGGCCCCGAAGATTGAGAAATCATAAGCCGAGATCTTGATGACCGCCGGCTGGTCGATCCGTACGAAAGCAACGTCGCGCGGCGAAATCTTTGCCTCGATCAGAAGAGTGTCCGCTGTCGGGACGACACCGGCGATGACCTTTCCGGCATCAACGTAGGCGCCGATCGTGTTGACCTCCAGCGTATTGACGATGCCATCGACCGGAGACCGGATATCGGTATGCTTGACCCGATCGGACGCACCGCGGATCGTCTCATCGACGACGGAAAGTTCCGACAGTGCCTGTCCCTTATCGGTCAACGCCTGCTGGCGCAGTTGCAGCCCAAGGTCGGTAGCCTGTAATGTCGCCTCCTTGACGGCCGCCTGCAGCCGATCGAGACTTTCGACATAGACTTTGAGCTGTCCTTGCAGGTCGACAAGGTCTCGCTGGACCTTGAGAACCTCCGTTTGCGCAACGAGCTTTTTTTCACCGAGCGGTCTCAGCAGATCATACTGCTTCTGGGCGCCGGCGATATTCTGCGTTAGACGATCTATGTTAGCGTGGGCTTCGTCCAGCTCGTTTTGATGTTGCTTCAGGCGCTGATCGAGAACATCGAGCTTGTTCTTGTAGGAAGCCCGATCCGCCTCGAAGAGCTTTTCCTCGTTGTCGCAAACGTTTTTTGCGGTAGCAAGAATATCAGCCGGACAGACGAACTGCGCGTCGAAAGCGCCCGCCTCCTCCAAGGCCAGACGCTCGACTTTGGCACCGAGCGCTCGAGCTTTGGCAACCGATTCCCCGAGCGTCGATGCCGTCGTCGTATTGTCTAGCTGGATCAGAATATCGCCTTTGTGGACGACCTGTCCGAGATTGACATTGATCTGCTGGACAATACCAGGCTCGGACGATTGCACGATCTGCGTCTTCGATACCGGGATCACCTTTCCTTCGCCGCGCGCGATCTCGTCAATGTCAGCGAAGGCCGCCCAGGCAACGAACGCAACGATCATCGAGGCACAGAGGCCAAGAATCAGCCGGGCGAATAACGGAGGATTGTCGGGAGTATTGCGGTGAGAGGCACGCATCATTGCACCGCCTTGCGCTGCATCGCCTCGATCACGGCGTTTTTCGGCCCGTCGGCGATAATGCGTCCCTTGTCGATGACGATCAGCCGGTCAACGAGCTCCAGCATGCTATGGCGATGGGTTGCTACTAGCAGTGTCGTTTGCGGGCCGAATGCATTGGTCAGCTTGTTGATCAGATGACGCTCGCTTGCCAAATCCATCGCGCCCGACGGCTCGTCGAGGAAGACGATCTTCGGCTGGGTCAGGAGCAGGCGGGCTATGGTCAATGCCTGCTTCTGGCCGTTCGACAGGTTCGCGCCGCGCTCGCCAACTGGCATATCGAAACCACGGGGATGCGTGGAGACAAATTCATCTACGCCGGTCATTCGGGATACGGCCAGAAGCTCATCATCGGTGGCATCGGCTCGGCCAAGCAGCAGATTTTCCTTCACGGTACCGGAAAACAGCTCCGACGATTGGCCGGCGACAGCGACGGCGGAGCGCACCTCCGCCACGTGATACTGGCGGATGTCGACGCCATCGATCAGTACACGGCCGCTGGCCGGCTGGAACAGCCCATCGAGAAGCCGGCCGAGAGTCGTTTTGCCCGAACCAATGCGGCCGATGATCCCGATCTTTTCGCCGGGCGCAACGGTGAAGGAGAGCTGATTGATGACAGCCTGATCGGAGCCCGGATATTGGAAGGAAACGTTCTGGAAGCTGAATGCGCCGCTGCGAATCTCCCGGTTGACGAAACCGACGGTGGACGGTCGATCATCAGGCTGCTCCATGATCTTGTCGAGAATCCGCAGCGACATGGTAGCCTGGCGGAAGCGCGCCAGGGTCATCGCAATCTGTCCGAAGGGCGCTCCCGCGCGACTCGCCAGCATGACGGTTGCGACGATCGCGCCCATGGCGATTTTTCCGTCGGCGAATTCGTATGTGCCTGCCACCACGATGAGTACACTGACCATCTGTTGCAAAAACATCGTCATGTTCATGGCATTTGACGAGATGTGCTTAATGTCCTCGCTGGTCC
The DNA here is from genome assembly GCF_027109195.1 of Rhizobium sp. AG207R. Classification (NCBI taxonomy): domain Bacteria; kingdom Pseudomonadati; phylum Pseudomonadota; class Alphaproteobacteria; order Hyphomicrobiales; family Rhizobiaceae; genus Rhizobium; species Rhizobium sp. AG207R. Next base: position 136,276 of record NZ_JAEPVT010000015.1, on the reverse strand, counting down.
GGCTCGAATATTTCGTTAGCTCCTGCCAGCGGCGCAGCATTGTTGCCTCTGCGCGCAAGCTTTTTAGCGTCTCGATCGTCGAAATGGTCTCGACAAGCAGGGACTGACGGCGAGAGGCTTCGTTCGTCGCCGTCGCCATGCGCTTGCCAATTTGTGCCTGGGCGACAAGACCGATCGTCACCGAAAGGACGAAAGCAACAGCCGGAATGATCACGAGCCAGCCAGCGATCAAATATATGACGATCAGGAAGATCACGACGAAGAGGCTGTCGATTAGCACGCCGATCGTGTTCGAGGTAAAGAATTCACGCACGAATTCATACTGCGTCACGCGATTGGCATATTCTCCGGTCGACATCGGGCGGGATGCCAGCGTCGAATTCAGGATCTTGTCGAAGATCAGATGCGACAGCCGCAGGTCCGCCTTCCGACCGGCATAGTCGATCAGAGATGCACGGGCTGTCTTCAACAGAAAATCGAAGAGATAGGCCAATGAGATGCCGGCGGTCAGCACCCAGAGCGTTGGGAACGCCTTGTTCGGCAGGACCCTATCATAGACGTTCATGGTAAAAAGCGGTGAGGCCAACGCGATGACGTTGATGAACAGCGCCGCGAGCATGACGCGGGCGTAGGTGCGCCAATACGGTACCAACGCCGTTGCCAACCAGTGCCGCTTCTCGATCTCCATGGCATGGCCGACGCGCGCTTCTTCTGACGAATTCTGATAGTAGAGGGTGAAGGCAAATGCCGCTTGCGGATTAAGCGCGGTAAGCTCCTCCCGCGTTAAACGGGTTGCCGTGCCGGCGACCGGTACAATATCGGTGACGTAAGAACCGCCGTCGGTCATTTCGAGCAATGGCAGAACGCCACCATCAGCAAAGGTGACGATGGCGGGACAGTCGAAATTGCCGAGCCGGCAATCTCGTTCCGTATGCTTCAGGACTTGCAGACCGATCCGTTCCGACAACCGTTCGACATCGTCCAGCTCCATCGCTTCCAGGATTTCGTCCGGAACGCCTGAAAACAGTACAGTATCCGAGTTCGGGCGACCGTAAAACGCAGCGACCGATTTGAATGCCGACTTGAAAGTCTGCAGCAAGACGCTCGCAGACACGTCAGGTGCTACGTTCAACATGGACTATCCAATTCGTAACGATTAACGAATCGGCTCGAGCAGATCCATCGGCAAGCCGGGCTTCTGATGCGAGTCGTATTTGGTATATCCGGGATCAGCCGTATTCGACGAAACAGCGAACTGATCACGGGCATAAGGCGTCGCCTGATCAACCGGCTTCAGCTTCATCGTCGACAACAGGCTGCCCGACGCTGCAAGGATCTTGTATTCGGCAAAGAGCGACGCAACTTCCGCCGTCTTGGCCAACACCTCCGTGTTGAAGCGAGTGTTCTGGGCATCCAGCAGATCCAGCAACGAGCGCTGACCGACCTTGAATTGCTCGCGATAGGACGTTACGAGCTGAGCATTGGTCTTTTCCTGGCCGTCCAGGATATGAGCCAGCTGTCCCTGGTTGGCGCGCTCGCTCCACGCTGAGCGGACAGATTCATCGACCTCGCGGTAAGTCTGGCTCAGTGCGAAGCGCTGTTCGGCGGCGCGACGAACTAGCTCCTGTTGATGGGCGGTATCGATGCCGCCATGGTAGAGGTTCCACTTGGCGACGACACCGACCTGGACGTCGCTTGTGTTACCCTTGTTGCCGTCGACATCGTCACCGATGCGGGCGCTTCCCACGAGGTCGAGCCGCGGCAGAAACGCAGATTTGGAGCCGCGGACGTCGGCATCGGCAGCATTGACATCAGCCTTGGCCGACGAGATCTGCGGATTGTTCTTCTGGGCGATGAAGACTGCGTCGTCCAACGTCTTAGGCAGGTAACGCGCAACGGAAGCGGGACGATTCGCATTGCTAATCGGCTCACCGACGACCTGAAGGAAACGGATCTTCGTCGCGTCGAGTTCCTTCTTTGCCTCCTGAAGGCGGGCGTTGGCCGCCTGCAGGCGCTCGCGACCTTGAAGACGATCGGCATCCGTGAGCGCGCCACCCTTGATACTGTCCTCGATGTTGCCAACCATCTGCTTGTGAAAGGCGACATTCTTTTCCGCAGCCGCAACGATCTCCATTTGCAGCTGATACTCAAGATAGTCCTGGGTCACTTCCAGCGCCAAGGCTTCCGAGCGCTGCTGGACCCGAAAGGATGCACCGTCGACACGAGCTGCCTGCTTGTCCTTCTGTGCCTTGCGATCACCGCCGTCAAACAACGTCTGAGTAATAGTCAAGCTTACATCAGCAGGATTCAGGTAATCGTGAGTACGCGACAAGGCTCCGGATGTGACATCTGACAGTCTACGGCGACCATAACCGGACTCGAGGTCGACCGAGGGCAGGTAAAGCCCTCTCGCCTGACGCAATTGGAACTCGGTTGCCTCCCGATCTTGCGCGGCCTGCATGATCTGGGGATTGGTTTTCATTGTCTTGTCGATCGCCTGCTGCAATGTCATAGCGCCAGCAGAGCCACTCGATAAAGAATTCATGGCCATCGAAATGCCGATTGCCGCCATCAATCGCGTCTTATAAGCCACGCCTAATATCCCTTCCCCAAACTATACTTTGTAGATACCATTTATAAATCTTGTTCATCTACATGATGTAGACGAAATCACGTTTATTTGTAAAACGGATTCATACTTATTCTCCTGAAACGGTTAATATCGGAGAGAGCAAGCCTTTGCACTGCAAACTCATTGACTATTTTTGGGATATTAACCATCACAATTTATGTGTTGCATGCTCGCAACAAACATATTAGTCAACAAACATAGAATTTACATAATTTTTCCAGCCACGCGCCGCCACAATTACGCGTAAACACTAGTAATATCAGAAAGAACTTACTGGCGTGCAGTCCCCTCCGGAAGCACGGATGACGTTAAAGCGAGATTGACAAATCTTCGAAGACTGAGGAGGCCCATCTTGTCCGCAGGAGCGACGGTGCCGCCGAAGCACAACCCATGATAATTGGTGTCGGAGTTTACTGCGGTTAGACTCGTCTGCAAATGTGAAGCGCCGTCACGGGCTGTCATTGTTTCTTCGAACCTGTCTTATAGCGCGCTGGATCGCGCTGTTCCGTGAACAACTTGCAGCGACATGCCATCTACGGGGGACCAGATCAGGTCGAATAGCAACCATGGTACAAATTCCTTTGCCACTGAAAGAACTGGATAGACCGAGTTGCCCTACCGCCTTTCATCGTCGCGATCCTTCAATTGCCCTAGGCTAAGGCCATTGACGTTGACTGTCGCCGTCCATTTTTGATCGGACGACGATTTTTGGATCTATCGTGTTCCGGCATTCGGAAGTGTGAATAATATTTCCTGGAAATTGTTGCTACAACTCTCGGTCAACCCGCTCTTAGGGCCGGCGTTTTTATTTGCGCTGAGAGCTCACCTCGATCAGCTCTAAGCTCAAATCAACATACTGTGCAAAACAACAAATTTTACAGAATTTCTTAAGCCGGTTTTTTCGAGCCTCTGTTTAGCTGACCTAGCATTAGAGGAGGGGGATAACTCCGACATGGTTCTACAACAGCGACATCCCTCTGCCACCACCTTCAAAGCCCTGCGGAGGGCCACACTCGGCGCGCTATGCACCGTGGTCGGCTCTGTTGGTCTTTTACTTCTATTAAACCTACTGATCCCAGATCGGCCATTTTTGGTCGGATTTGTCGGTGGAGCGCTTATTTCCGCTTTCGTGGCCTTTCCGCTGCTTTTTTCCCTGCAGCTCAACAACAGCGCCCTCCGCCAGATGCAGGAAAAGGTCACCCACGCGGCTCGCTACGACAGCGTGACGAAGACGCTGAACGGAACTGCCTTTGCCGCGGCCGTCGAGCATTTTATCGACCGGCGCAAGCATGCTGCCACCGATGCCGGCGGCATTGTCATCGCCGTCATCGTCGACACGCTCGACGACATTGGTCGCCGCTACGGGCCGCAATGGGCTGACACCGTGATGCAATCACTTGCCTCGATCGTCCAGTCCTCAGTTCGTCGTGACGATCTCGTGGCGCGGCTTGCGACCAACGAACTCGGCATTTTTCTGCCTGGCGCCACGATCGAGGACGCCCGCGACATCGGTACCCGCGTCCGCACACGCCTCTCCGAAGCTACCTTCAGCGCCGACGGCGCGCCGCTTTCTGTCGCCATCCGCCTCGGTGGTATCTCCTTCGACGGCCCGGCCGACTTCAACCAACTCCGCCAGCTCGCCGACCAAATGGCCTTCGAGCGCGGCGACGAGGACGACGACATCCCGATCAGCGTGCTGGCGGCCGCATGAGGCTGGCACCCCGCAGCCGCGGCAGCGGCGGCAACTCCAAATGCTGCCAGGAGTATCTGACCAGGCCTGACAGTTTCAAACATATCGACGGCCGAACGCCCGCCATGAGCCTGCTCGGCTGTAAGCTTCAGTCGGATTGGGCGGCCATCGGCATCGACGAGGGCATGGATTTTAGTTGTCAGCCCCCACGCGAGCGACCCATGCAACCGGATCTCTCGTCTGTTTTTGACCGTTGACGGCATGCTGGTGAACGCGGATGGAAGAGCTGTCGATCATCTGGATATCGCCATCGTAAGCCTCTGATATTGCGTTGAGAATACGTGCCCAATGTCCCGCATGGCGCCATCGGTTGAAGCGGTTTACACAGGTCATATAGGGTCCATACCGCGCAGGAATGTCCGCCCAAGGCGCACCCGTTCTCAGTCGCCAGAGAATACCATTCAGCACCCGTCGGTCATCAACCCGCGCCTTGCCATGAACCTTGGTCGGAAGGAGAGGCTCAATTACCGACCATTCGAAATCCGTCAAATCAAAGGGCGCCATCACTAACGTCCCACCATCAGAAACAGTGAAGCACAAACTATATTCAAATCTAAAACTATTTTATGGGTATGTGATCTAGCCTGCGTGGACTTCAAAATCTTCTAAATTTGCGCCGCCATCAATTTTATCTTTCAGCCACTGAGGCATTCGACCTCTGCCGCGCCATGAATTTCCTTTGTCGTCTTTATAGATAGCCTTTGAACTAGGCACTTCTCTTGCGGCCTTCCCTAAGCCTGCTTTGGATAGCTTATCAAGCTCGTTCAGCTCGGCGAGAAGTTGCGACCTGCGGGTCGAGATGATCTTGTTTCGAGCCGTGACTGCATCAGCAATGATTTCATTCAATTCTTTTAGCGACGCCTTGGAAAAATCAATTTTCATCTAAACCGTTCATTTCGTTAATGTGTTTCCACCTGTTGCGTCGATTGCCTTAAGCAACGTAATGCAATTAAAGCGTATCCGAGCACTTTACGAGTGCCATTCTCTATAGGACCATTTGCGCCTAATGTAGAGTCTTTTTGGCGCTGTTATTGGTTAAACTTATTCGAATGAAAGATACCAAGCTTGAGACGCTTAAGGAGCGTTGGAAATCCGCGCGGATATCAGCGGACCGCCATGTCCCCGAATTGAGCCGCCGCAGGTTGCACCCCAACTTTGGCCAGCGAGACAACCAGGCGCTTGGTTTTTGGTCCTAAGAGCCCGGCCGAGAGTAGTTAAAGAGAGCATTTCCGGCAGGGGTGCAAATACTCAATGACCCCCGGCCTCAAACAGAACTACGATGCAGTTATTGATTTTCGCACGTAGGAGCATCGACTTCTTATGAAATGCGAGCCTGCGCACCCCCGACATCATCCCGAGCGATGCACCTATAGGCAAGGAGTGTCTTTAGTGCTATTTTTCGCACATTAAGCGGCGCCGTTATACCAATTGCGGCGTATTAGGTCTTTTGCAGTTATTTTTTGAAGCGAGAAGAGCGTGACGGAAACAGAAAAGCGTAAGCTTGCCCAACTCATCATGATGAAGCTCCTGCTGATTTTCGGTGGATTAACTGCGTTCGCGGCAGTCGCTCTTTCAACAATAAACTGAGAGTCAAAAAGCATTTTTTGGGCGAGAACTGGATCGCTCGACACCTATGCAAGACGTCAATCTTCATTGATGCCGGTCATTCGCCGAAGATCGAGGGCGTCGCCGGTCGGCGTCTTCGGCGCTTCAAACAAAATTACGCGCGATTGTGGTGGACCGTTCAGAAGGGTGGTCAACCACAGGCAAAGGCTGGCTGAATTATGGACATCACACGCATGAGATTGACGGAGTTCCATTGAGTTCGCGCTACTCTGGGACGAGCTGAGCGAACGGCCGTGAGTTAACTCGCGTGATGGGCCATAACTTCATGTGCGGCCCCAATTTCTCAGTTGGGCGTCGTTGCGATCGGATGCATCATCTCTCGGCCTTGAACGTGCGGCCGAGATCCGGCCCGATGCCGAAATAATGTCGAAACACGTAAATCAGCGGGCTCCACCTGCTGGTATCGATATGATGGGTGCCGGCGACGACGATATCCTTGTGCGCGTGGACACGAAGAACCTTCGCCTCGATGATGGAGAAGCCTTCGGCACGCTCCGAGGGCCAATCCCCGCCGGGGGGATACGCCGCCACCACCTCCGCCTCGAATTGGATCGGACATTCAACGATGCGCAGAGGCCGCACGAGATCGGCTGTCTGCGGCGTAAAGCCGCCCACGTCGAATTTATCGGCCTCGAAACGATAGCCGATCTTTTCCTTATGCGGAGGAACGGGATCGCGGCCCGTCGTCGGTGCGATCGCCTCGACCTTAGTCCACAGCTCCGGTGACGGGAAATTCAGCACCAGTTGGCGCTCGCGCAGGAGATTTTCTCGCCCCTTGCTGGTCGATGTCAGGCCAAGGACGATACGATCATATAAAGCCCAAACCGAGGACATCGGCGAGATATTCGTCGTGCCATCAGGGTTGAGGCTCGTAATCAGCACGACGGGAGTGCCGACATAAAGCACGCTGGGCTTGATTTCGATATGCTCGCGGTCGCCATCGGCCGCGCGGGATTCGGCTGTCTTCGTCAACATTGCAACTCTCCTTTGAGAGTTTCAGTGTAACCGACATGGAGTCTCAAATAGTTCGGCCGTGACCGAACTATTTCCTGACGACGGGCGCGCCAGCCTCATTCCTCAGGCGACGGCGCTACGATCATCGTATCTTCAGCCATAAGCATCCGCCCATCCTGCGCCCGCAGTTCCAGCCGCCGCACCGGCAGCTTTGTCGCTCTGTCGACCAGCATCACATGCGGCTCATTGGGCTCGAAAAAGAAATCCTCGCCCCATTGGCGAAGCGCGACCAGCAGAGGAAACAAGCCCTGCCCCTTCTGTGTGAGCACATATTCTTGATAAGGGCTACCGTCGGAGGCCGGCACGGTAGCCATGATGCCGTGCGCGACGAGATTGCGCAGCCGGGCCGAGAGGATGTTCTTAGCAAGCCCGAGGCTCTTCTGAAATTCGCCGAACCGCCGCAGTCCATCGAAGGCATCACGGATGATCAGCAGCGACCACCAGTCGCCGATCGCATCCAGTGGCCGCGCCACCCCGCACATCGAATCCCTATGACTCACTCTCTTGGCCATGCCACCCTGCCCTCGCCTATTTTCATGTCTGCCGTCACGACCGCGATCAGACGTCTGATCAGGAGTTCAATGTATTGGTTGCAAAATAAAACCGCAAGGGATAATGGGATTAAGGTTTCAAATTAAAACCACCTGGGAGAACTACTGTGATTCCTGCCAATGAAACATTCGCCGGTACATTCCCCTTCGCACCGCATTTCACCGAGGCACCTGGCTTCCAGATGCATTATGTCGACGAAGGACCTCGCGACGGCGAGACCATCCTCTGCCTGCATGGCGAGCCGACCTGGGGCTATCTGTTTCGCCATCTCATCTCGACACTGAGCCGCACACACCGCGTCGTCGTTCCCGACCACATGGGGTTTGGCAAAAGCGAAACGCCGGCCGTCCGTAGCTATTGGCTGCAGGATCATATCGCCAATCTGGAGACCTTCGTGCTTGCGCTCGACCTCACAGACATCACGCTCGTCATGCATGATTTCGGCGGCCCGGTCGGCATGGGCTTTGCCGCTCGTCATCCTCACAGGATTCGCCGCATCATCTCGGCTAATGGACCAACGTCCTTCGGCCAGGCCGATGTTATCGATCGGGCGGTAGCGAACGCCGCCGTATCGCCGTGGTTTCAATGGATCATCAAGGCCGAGGCCGACGGCACGCTGGAGCCGGTGCTCCACAATCTCGGCTACAACATTCTCAGCACGCTCAAGCTCAATGGCTTCGAAAACAATGCCATCATCAACGGCACCTGGCTCGAAGCCTATGGCACTCCTTTTGCCACCGCGGCCGAGTGCCTTGGCGCGCTCGGCTGGGCCAAGGGCTTTGCGACCGGTGCCCACCAGTTCGAGATACCCGATGCGGCCGCCGAGCGCATCATCCGCAGCAAACCGGCGCTCGCCATCTGGGGCGAGGCGGACCGGACGCTGCATGGCGAGCATTTCCTGCCGCTCTTTACCGCCCTCTTCCCGTCGGCGCCAATCAAGCACCTTCCAGGCGTGGGCCATTATTGCTTCGAAGATGCGCCGGAGACGATCTCAGGTCTGATCGCGGATTTCCTGCAGCGGACATGAGGCCATCAGGTCAAGGCAATCGCAACCGAAAACAAGAGAGCGGGAAACCTTCCCGCTTGCACTTCGTCGATCTTGCCTCTTCCTTGCCCATGGCGCGTCCAGACAGGACACAAAGCCCAACAATTGACACCTTAACTAGATACCTATCCAATTGGCATTCTCGGTGTTCGCGACGCCGTTCCACGTGGTTATTCACCAAGCGTTTGAGGCAAATGACCACACGATCGCAAGCCATTGTCACGACAGCCGAGGACCGCCCGCGCGACGGATGAAACGATCCTGTCAACGGCTCCATCTCCTCGTAGACGCTGCTCGTCAGCGGCATCATCCGCAACCGAAGCATCAGCGCCGCATCGTCGACCCGCCCCTCAATTTCGAGGATACCGGATTAGCCCGCAGGGAGCTATTTTTTACGGGCGGAGCAAACTGACGGTAGATATGAATGTATCGCCGTGACGATGAAGCCCAATAGCTGCTTGAGACGTTACTGTTCACGCTAAATGTGATCGTCGACAATGAGGAACACCGGCACCGGATCACCCAAGGCTTTCTGGATGCGAAGCAATTGATAGCCACGAAGTATAGGGACGAATCCAATGCTCAACCGGCCGTAGAGGCATGCCTTAGAGAGTTCGCTACCCTCAAGGATGCGAATGATTTTGCCGCAGCCGGGTGGATGATGGCTGCGATCCGGGAGCGGTTGACCGGGCAGGACCTGCCGGAGTTGGAAAAGCGCGAAAAGCTTGCATACGAGGCGATGTCATTCCTGCCCGTAAAGAAGCACCGTATTCAGTAGCGTGGCCGCCGACCTCATATCCAATGCGCCTTAGCGGGAAAGAAAAGATATAGGGATGCACCTATATGGCGAAATCCCGCTCTAGACATTCGCGTAGATTTAAGAATTAATCCGATCGGCGGGGCCACGAACGGATGACAGACGCGATGGACGAGGATCTTCATAATATTGAACCAGAATGGAAAAGTGCCTTGGCAATTGTTGCTCTGGTGCTTGCCTGTATATTTCTGATTGCTGGTCCCTTTGGGCTCTGACACGCCATGTCACCCGCTTATCCATGACTTTGGGTTTCGCACCCGGATGATAGTGAGATGCGGAGCTTTAATGCCCCTGAAGAATTCAGCGTGCAGGATAATTGCGCGAAACTGGCGCCTCCCTATCAAAATTTCGTTTGAAGCGCCCTAAAATCTCTCTTTTTAAAAGAGAAGACCACAGAATTTGGAATCGTGCTCAGGGTGGCTCGGCTGTATTATCGTTTAGACCAACAGACCGGATGTAAATCTCGGATATGAGATTTGAATTCCTCGAATCACAAACGTCGAGGGTCCCGGATCTACACCTATGCTGCAGTCCCCCAGTGCAAAGGGCCCGGCCGAAGGCGGACCAAACGAGGGTATCGACCGGGTCCTCTGAACCGCCGCTTTCGCAAAAAAAGCCCGATGTTAAGTCGGGCTAAGCTTGGTGGGAAAGTATCAAACTGTATCGCCTATCAAGGCTATAATCGTCTGAAATGAATGCCCTGCCCGGTGGGGCCAGGCAGGGCGGCTACGTGGCACTGTTGCGCGAGTCGGGGCCGAACTGGAGTTTAGTAACCTGCGCAGAGTGAAAGTATCACCCCGTAGTGGCTTTGTGAATAGGAGAATAGTCTCAGCATAAAGACAGCATCCCTCACATTACGGCTCGTCAGGTAGAAATATAGCTTGCATATTAATACGAGCGTTACCTCTTGTGCCACCGTCTCATAGATACATTTGGATAAAGAGAGTTTGATTGGTCGCGATAGCATTGCTTCCGAGTGCCTTGACGCGCTCGACTGGGGTCAAAGGCTTTGATCGGCGCCCATCAATTCGAAAGATCAGATTCGGCCGCCGAGCGCATCATCAGTAGCACGCCGGCGCTCCCTATTTGAGGCAAGGCAGACAGGGCGCTATATGCGGAGCATTTCCTCCCGCTCTTTTCCGCCCTTTTCACGCCGGCGCCCATCGAGCGCCTCCTAGGCGTCGGCCGTTATTGCTTCGAAGATGCCCCAGAAACCACCTCGAGCCTGATTGCGGTCTTCCGGCGGCGGAGCTGGGCGGCACGATCTCAAAAGTCGAAACTAAAGAGTGGAGGGCCATCCGCTCCGGCCGGCAATGTCGTATCGGCACAGCCTCTTTCATCATGGCGGATCTCGCCCAACTACAAGCCGGCCGATCGGAACTTGGCAGCGGCCAATTGACATTCGGTATCGTTGTGACACCGTTCCGCGTGATTGCCGACCCACCGTACCGAGGCAAAATGACAAAGCGATCGCAAGCCGTTATCACCACAGCCGACGAACGCCCGCGCGACGGATGGAACGATCCCGTCCACGGCTCCATCTCCTGGCACACACTGCTCAGCAGCGACATCACCCCCACCGACAGCATGAGCGCCGGCATAGCCGAACTAGCCCCCGGCGGCGAACTCAAGCCGCATCGCCACGACCCAGCGGAAATCTACTTCATCTTCGAAGGAACCGGCATCGTCCGGATCGACGGTCAGGATACAACGGTCAAATCAGGCACAACCGTTTTCATCCCCGGCAGCGCCGAACATGGCATCCGCAACGAATCGTCAGCCAATTTGAAGTTCTTCTACGTCTTCCCGACGGGGTCGTTTGCCGACGTGGTTTATCGGTTTCCGGAGAATCGAGACACGCCTGGCTGACTTTCAGCAGATCACCGTGATCGACAGCGGTCTGAAACAAAGGGCGAAATGGCGGAGAGGATGCCAAGAATTATCCCGGCAGATCCTCATCACTCAGATGCCTTTAAAAATAGGGCAATTAGCGGCTCATTGATGTAGTAATTGTTGCGCCCACTCTGTTGTTTGCTCAAAATTCCGGCATCGGCGAGCGCATCGAGATAGCGAGCCGCCGTCTGGCGCGTAACATTCAGCTCTTTCTGCACGTAATCGATCCGCGTGTAAGGATGCCGGAATAAGTTGTTCAGCAGATCCTGCGAGTAGATTTTCGGAAATTCCGTTCGGAGTCGCTTTTTTGCTGTCGCCATCTGCTGGCGAATATTCTCGACCAGGTCCAGCGTCGTTTTAGCGGTCTCATCGACCGCTCGCAGCATGTAGATAAGCCAATCCTTCCATTCACCGGTATCGCGCACACGTTGCAGCAGGCGATAATACTCACCCTTCGAGTTGTTTATGGCGCGGCTGAGATAGAGAATGGGAATTTCGAGGAGACCCACTCGTGTAAGGTAGAGAACGTTCAGGATACGCCCTATGCGGCCATTGCCATCCGGGAACGGATGAATGCTTTCGAATTGATGGTGGATCAATGCCATTTTGATAAGCGGGTCGAGCGTTGAGAGCGCATCATCATTTACGAAACGCTCAAGCCCGCTCATTGCTAGGTTAATGTCGCACTGGTCCTGGGGAGGCACATAGACGATCTCACCCGAGCGATCGTTTCGGAGCGCTGTGCCTGGCGTCTGGCGAAAACCATCCGTGCGCCGTTTGAGAAGCTGAAACATACCGATGATAGTCGCATTCGTAATCAGACCTTCGGTTTGCCGAAGATTGTCAAAGCCGAATTTGAGGGCATCTCGATACAGAGCGACTTCTTTTGCTGCAGGAGACTCCAACCCCTCTGGAAACAGGTCCGCCTGAAACAATTCGTCCTGGGTGGTGACGATGTTTTCGATCTCCGAACTTGCTTTTGCCTCTTGCAATGCAAGCGTGTCGATCAGAATTCCCTGATTGGGTATTGCCGCGGCTCGCCCCTTCAACTCAGCGAGTGATCTGTTCGCGGCGGCGAGTGCCTTGAAAACTTCGATGGTTTCTAAGCCATGAAGCGATGTCAGATCAGGAAGCTGATAGGATGGGTTTAACATGTGCGACTCGATATGTTAAAAAAACCCTATTTCTTTAACATATCCGTCGCGATCTGTTAAATCTGCCTCTATGCTTGCCCATGGGAGTCAATCCAAGATCTGAGTTGAATGCGAGAAAGAGATTCTATGTGTTTCCGACGGGATGTTTGCCGAGGTAGTCTATCGGTTTCCGGGGAGTTGAGGCGTTTTAGGCTATTGCGGCTGCTTGTTCAGTTCACTTGAAAGTGACGGGTAGCGAAAGCCAAAATGGCGGAGAGGGTGGGATTTGAACCCACGATACCCTTGCAGGTATGCCGCATTTCGAGTGCGGTGCATTCGACCACTCTGCCACCTCTCCGGTTATGCTGGTCGGCGCTTGTTCGGCGCGGGCTGTCTCATAGCGACAGAAGAGAAGGATGGCAAGGGTGAATATGAAAGCTTTTCATCCTTTTGCCTTGACAGATCAGAGACGCTTATATATCCCGTGCGACGCAATAGGTGTGGATAAGTCCGTGCCTTGCCCGCCCTGCTTTGAGCAGGGTTTCACCGGCAGAACTTTTTGAAGGCTCAAACCTTTGGAATCCCTGCTAAGTTTCGACTGATAAAAAGACGGCCGCTCGTCCTTGAGGCGAGAGAGCCGGAACGAACATGAAAGGATAAAAAATGTTCGCAGTCATCAAGACCGGCGGTAAGCAGTACCGTGTGGCAGCCAACGACGTGCTGACCATCGAGAAGCTCGAAGTCACCGCCGGCGACACCGTAGAATTCACCGAAGTCCTCGTTATCGGCGAAGGCGCCGACGCTGCGATTGGTGCTCCCTTCGTCAAGGGCGCTTCCGTCAAGGCCGAAGTGGTCGAGCACAACCGCGGCAAGAAGGTCATCGCCTTCAAGAAGCGCCGTCGTCAGAACTCGAAGCGTTCGCGCGGCCATCGCCAGCATCACACGGTTGTCCGCATCACGGACATCGTGGCTGCTAAGTAAGTAACGGGATCAAGGTTTAAAGGAGAACTCCAATGGCACACAAAAAAGCTGGCGGTTCCTCGCGCAACGGTCGCGATTCCGAATCCAAGCGCCTTGGCGTGAAGAAGTTCGGCGGCGAAGCCGTCATCGCAGGCAACATTATCGTGCGTCAGCGCGGCACGCAGTGGCACCCGGGTTCCAACGTTGGCCTCGGCAAGGATCACACGATTTTTGCGCTTACGGCGGGCAACGTGAACTACCGTACGAAGGCCAATGGCCGCGTGTACGTGTCTGTAATGCCGAAAGCGGAAGCAGCGGAATAAGCCGGTAGCGCTCTAAAACAGCCGGCGTCTCATCGACCCGGCTGACCGCATCAGGTTCAGTCCAGAAAACAGGGGAGATGGGGCGCCATCTCCCCTTTTTCTTACCCTCAACCAAGGAGGACTGAACCATGCAAGGCGAATTGTTAAGGGAAGACCAATCGAGGTCTCCCGAAGAACGGCTGAGGCCGGAGCGGTTAAGGACCGATTGCCCTGTCTTACTGTCGGAAAGGCTCGTTCTGCGCGCGCCCCACGAAGAAGACATCGACGCCCTTGCCCATCTCGCCAACAACGCCCATGTCGCCACAATGGTATCGCGTATGCCGCACCCGTATACGACCGCCGATGCCGCCGATTTCGTGCGACGCACGAAGCTTGGCGAGATTGGCAAGTGCGTCTATGCGATTACCAAAGCCGACAACGGCGCCTTTCTCGGTTGCTGCGGGGTTGAACCCACGGGCGACCCGAACACGGTCGAGATCGGTTACTGGCTGGGCGAGCCCTACTGGAACCAGGGCTATACGACGGAAGCGGCCCATGCCCTCATCGACATGGTCTTCCGCACGCGTGAGAATGTGGCGCAAATCGATGCCCGTTGCCGGGTAACGAACGTCGCATCGAGGCGCGTCGTGCAGAAGTGCGGCTTCCAGTTCCAGGGATCCGGCCTTGCTGCGTCGCTGGCGCTCGGCAGCACCGTGCCGGTCGAATGGTACCGGCTCGACCGCAAGACCTGGATCTCGCTGCGCAGCTGGGGAGGCATGAGATGAACGCTCTCGCCCTCACCCGCCGCGATACCCGGATTCTGACGCCCGGGCCAACGCCGGTCATCCAGACCGGCCGACTGACGCTGCGCCCGCACCGGCTCAGCGACGCCGATATGATTGCGGAATCGCTTTCGGATTTCGCCGTCACCCGCATGCTGGCCCGCGTTCCCGCGCCCTATGACCGGCAGGATGCGCTCGACTGGCTGGTCGAGCACACCTCCGGCCTCGGTGTCGATTGGGAGCTCGCCATCACCGAGCGGGATGATGCCCATATCGGCTGCGTCGGCATCGAGCTTCGCCACGGCCGCTGGCACCTCGGTTATTGGCTGAACCGCTTCTACTGGCGGCAAGGCATCATGACCGAAGCGGTCAAGGCTGCGCTCGAACGTTTTGCCCGCCGCATGCCCGAAGTCGCCGTTTATTCTGGCGTCTTCGCCGACAATCCGGCGTCGCTCAAGCTGCAGCAGAAGCTCGGCTTCGAGATTATTGGCTGCTCGGAGATCTACAGCTTTGCCCGCAACACCATGGTTCCGCATATCGAAACCGTGCTGAAGCCGGGCGCGCTGCGGCTCTCGCAGGCGGCCTGAGCCATGAGAATAGGCCATCGCCGGCCCGTCCGGCGATGGCCGTCATATCAATCATGCAGTTCCGCCCCTTTATGGCGCTGGAGCCGCACGATATTCTTTGACCTCAGCCCGAAGCGCCTATATCGAAGGCGACATGACGGGCAAACGGCCGCTCGATGTTTCTTTTAGATGCAGAAGGAGCGGCAGACATTGAAAAGAGCGCATAGGCTTTTGTGAATCCCATTCGATCCGAGGGGATATGCGCCGACACCGGGTGACGGACGTAAGATGAAATTTCTCGATGAAGCAAAAGTCTATATTCGCTCAGGCGACGGCGGCGCGGGCAGCGTCTCCTTCCGCCGCGAGAAATTCATCGAGTTCGGCGGCCCGGATGGCGGCGATGGCGGCCGCGGCGGCGATGTCTGGGTCGAGGCCGTCAATGGC
Organism: Rhizobium sp. AG207R; assembly: GCF_027109195.1. Taxonomy (NCBI): domain Bacteria; kingdom Pseudomonadati; phylum Pseudomonadota; class Alphaproteobacteria; order Hyphomicrobiales; family Rhizobiaceae; genus Rhizobium; species Rhizobium sp. AG207R. The sequence goes on along the minus strand of NZ_JAEPVT010000015.1, from coordinate 120,760 downwards.
CTGAATACACTGATCGATTTCCGCTACCAGCAGCACTTCAAGGCGAAGGTCGGCATGCATGGCATGGGCAAGAACCGCGCCGGCGCCAAGGGCGACGACGTGACGCTGAAAGTGCCCGTGGGAACGCAGATCTTCGAAGAAGACCAGAAAACGCTGATCTGCGATTTGACGGAAGAAGGCCAGCGCTTCCGGCTGGCCGCAGGTGGCAACGGTGGCTTCGGTAATGCCTATTTCAAATCCTCGGTCAATCAGGCGCCGGACTGGGCCAATCCCGGTCTTCCGGGCGAAGAAAAGACCATCTGGCTGCGGCTGAAACTCATCGCCGATGCCGGCCTCGTCGGCCTGCCGAATGCCGGAAAATCGACGTTTCTCGCAGCCGTCAGCCGTGCACGGCCGAAGATCGCCAATTATCCCTTCACGACGCTGCATCCTAATCTCGGCGTTGCCACCATCGACGGCCAGGAGTTCATTTTGGCCGATATTCCCGGCCTGATCGAAGGCGCCCATGAGGGCGTCGGCATCGGCGACCGCTTCCTCGGCCATGTCGAGCGCACGCGCGTGCTGCTGCATCTGGTCTCCGCCCAGGAAGAAAAGGTCGGCAAGGCCTACAAGACCGTGAAGCACGAGCTGGAAGCCTATGGCAACGACATCACGGACAAGCCGGAGATCGTTGCCCTTTCGCAGATCGACGTGCTGGACGATGAAACGCTGAAGAAGAAGACGCGCGAACTGGCGCGGGCCTGCGGCAAGACGCCCTTCCAGATTTCCGCCGCCACCGGGCGCGGCATGACGGAAGTGCTGCGCGCATTACGCGACGTCATCGTCGAAGCCAATGCCGGCGAAGCGGACAAGCCGGCGAAAACGCCGAAGCTGCGGCATCGCGACATGCAGTCCGCCGATGATGTCGGCGCTGACGACGAGGACAATCAGGGATGACTGCCCGCAAGCCGCTCGATCGCTACCGCCGCATCGTCATCAAGATCGGCTCGGCCCTTCTCGTCGATCGCAAGACCGGCTTGAAGAAATCCTGGCTCGACGGCATGTGCGCGGATATCGCCGCATTGAAGGCCAAGGGCATCGATGTTCTGGTCGTCTCCTCGGGCGCGATCGCGCTCGGCCGCTCCGTGCTCGACCTGCCCTCCGGTGCACTGAAGCTGGAGGAAAGCCAGGCGGCAGCGGCTGTTGGCCAGATTTCGCTGGCTCGTGCCTGGTCGGAAAGCCTGTCGCATGACAATATCGTCGCCGGCCAGATCCTACTGACCCTCGGCGACACGGAAGAGCGGCGGCGCTATCTCAATGCGCGCGCTACCATCAACCAGCTCCTGAAAATCGGCGCGGTGCCGATCATCAACGAGAACGATACGGTCGCCACCAGCGAAATCCGCTATGGTGACAATGATCGCCTCGCCGCCCGCGTCGCCACCATGACCGGCGCCGACCTTCTCGTGCTGCTATCTGACATCGACGGGCTCTATACCGCCCCGCCGCATCTCGATCCGCAGGCGAAATTCCTCGATACGATCGCGGAGATCACGCCCGAGATCGAAGCCATGGCCGGCGGTGCCGCCTCGGAGCTGTCGCGCGGCGGCATGCGCACGAAGATCGATGCCGGCAAGATAGCGACCGGAGCCGGCTGCGCCATGATTATTGCTTCCGGCAAGACCGACCGGCCGCTGAATGCGATCGAGAGCGGCGCCCGCTCCTCCTGGTTCGCGCCGTCGGGAACGCCCGTCACCGCCCGCAAGACCTGGATTGCCGGGCAGCTGCAGCCGGCCGGCGAATTGCATGTCGATGATGGCGCCGTCACCGCGCTTGGCGCCGGCAAGAGCCTGCTGCCGGCCGGCGTGCGCCGCGTCGTCGGCCATTTCGGCCGCGGCGACACTGTTGCCGTCGTCGGCCCCTCCGGCCGTGAGATCGCCCGCGGCCTTGTCGGCTATGATGCCGAAGAGGCCCGCCAGATCACCGGCCGCAAATCGGCGGAGATCGAGGCGATCCTCGGCTATGCCGGCCGCGCCGCCATGGTGCATCGCGACGACCTCGTCATGACCGCTTCCGTCAAGGCGAAGGCCGAGAAATCGAAGAAGGATGAAGCTCATGCTTGATACTGTCGCACAAAGCCCCGACATCGACGCGCTGATGAACGATATCGGCCGCAAGGCGCGGGCTGCGTCGCGACCGTTGGCCTTCGCGTCGACTGAAAGCAAGAACAAGGCGCTGAATGCCATGGCGGACACCATCCTGGCTCGCAAGGATCATATCCTCGCTGAAAACGCCAAGGACCTGAAAGACGTCGAAGGCACCGATATGCTCGCCTCCTTCGTCGATCGCCTTACGCTGAACGACAAGCGTGTCGCCGAAATGGCCGAAGGCATTCGCGCCATCGCCGCTCTGCCCGATCCCGTCGGCGAAGTCATCGCCGCCTGGGATCGTCCGAACGGCCTGAAGATCGAGCGCGTCCGCACGCCGCTTGGCGTCATCGGCGTCATCTTCGAAAGCCGGCCGAATGTCACTGCCGACGCCGGCGCACTGTGCCTGAAGGCCGGCAATGCCGTGATCCTGCGCTGCGGCAGCGATTCGCGCCGCTCCTCGCAGGCGATCCATGGGTGCCTGGTCGAAGGATTGAAGGCCGCCGGCCTGCCGGAACATGCCATCCAGCTCGTGCCCGTCAGCGATCGCGCCGCCGTCGGCGCCATGCTGCGCGGCCTCGAAGGCAATATCGATGTTATCGTGCCGCGCGGCGGCAAGAGCCTCGTCGCCCGCGTGCAGACCGAGGCGCGCGTGCCGGTCTTTGCCCATCTCGAAGGCCTCTGCCACATCTATATCGATGCCTCGGCCGATCTGGAGATGGCGAAATCCATCGTCGTCAACGCCAAGATGCGCCGCACCGGCATCTGCGGCGCCGCCGAAACGCTGCTGGTCGACAAGAAGGTCGCTTCCACCCATCTGAAGCCGCTGCTTGACGGACTTGCCGCGGCGGGCTGCGAAATCCGTGGCTCCGCCGATGTCCTGCAGCTCGTTCCCGGCCTCAAAACGGCAACGGAAGAGGATTGGACGACGGAATATCTCGCCGCCATCATCTCGGTCGCGCTGGTCGACGGGATTTCCGGGGCAATCGGCCATATCGGCAAATATTCATCGAACCATACCGAAGCCGTGATTGCCGAAGACCCTGATGTTGTCGAGCGCTTCTTCACCGAGATCGATTCGGCGATCCTGCTGCACAATGCCTCAACGCAATTTGCCGATGGCGGCGAATTCGGCATGGGCGCGGAAATCGGCATCGCCACCGGCAAGATGCATGCGCGCGGGCCTGTCGGCGTCGAGCAGCTCACCTCCTTCAAATATCGCGTTCGCGGCACCGGACAGATACGGCCCTGACGTGCTGAAAGAAGAGGTTGATCAACGCTATCTGCGCATGCCCCATACCGAGCGCGGCATGGTGGTCGGTCTTTTTGGCGGCTCGTTCAACCCGCCACATCGCGGTCATGCGCTGGTCGCCGAGATCGCCATTCGCCGGCTTGGCCTCGATCAGCTCTGGTGGATGGTAACACCGGGCAATCCGCTAAAGAGCCGCAATCATCTGGCGCCGCTTGCCGAGCGCATCGCGCTGAGCGAGCAGATCCTCCACAATCCGCGTATCAAGGTGACAGCGTTCGAGCAGACGCTGGGCATGAGCTATACCGCCAATACGCTGGCCTACGTGAAGGCACGCAACCGCCAGGTTCATTTCATCTGGATCATGGGCGCCGACAGTCTGAATACGTTCCATCGCTGGCAGAAATGGCAGGAAATCGCGCAAACCTTCCCGATCGCCGTCATCGACCGGCCGGGATCGACGCTCTCCTATCTCTCGGCCAAGATGGCAAAAACCTTCCATTATGCCCGCGTGGATGAAGATGACGCCCGCGTGCTCTGGAAGAAGCGTGCGCCGGCCTGGACCTTTATCCATGGACCGCGTTCGGCACTGAGCTCGACCGCCTTGCGCGCCGCTCAATAATTCCGCCAATTTTTCGGGAAGCCTGAAAAATAAAAAGCCCGACGCGGGAGGAGGTGCGTCGGGCTTTTGAACCTGATCAGCAACTGGGAGGAGGAGAGTTGCTGATCCATATCGAACGGCATTGGGAGGAGGAGATCGCCGTTTCGATGATTATGTTTTACCAGATTTTACCGATTGATAAATGGGCGATTGCGCAATGCAGCAATGCATATGACGCATGGCTATGAAAATTTTCTGCCCAAAAAACGCTTCTTTTGCGAATTTCTCGCCGTTTGATTTTCAGTATCGGGCTTAATTCGGCGAAAGAATGGCGCAAGATCCCACGGTTCGTAACGTTACGTCGTACTTCGTGAGCGTTCGCCAATCCACTGAGCAAATTCAGTCATGCATTTTTGTAATGCCCAAAACCGCTCATATGCGCTGCGTCGCGGAAAATCCATAAAATTCGTAGGTTTACGCGATCATTTCGCGATATATTTTTGCAAATACATCCCTAGTCAAGTCTCGCGTGTCGTTATATCTCTCAAAATATGTCGACATCTTTGGAGAGAATTAGGATGACCACCAGCCGACGCCAATGGATCAAGCTCGCAACCGCCGCGGTATCAGCCGCATGGCTCGGCCTTTCGGTCATTCCGGCACCGGCCCTCGCCGCCGACAAGATCGTCGTCTTTGCCGCCACCAGCATGAAGAACGCGCTCGACAACGCCGATGCCGCCTTCACCAAGGAAACCGGCAAGGAGGTCACTGTCTCCTACGCGGCGAGCGGACCGCTTGCAAAGCAGCTTGAAAACGGCGCGCCGGCCGATGTTTTCATCTCCGCCGACACGAACTGGATGGATTATGTTGCCGGCAAGAAGCTGATCAAGGACGATAGACGCGTCAACCTGCTGGGTAACAAGCTCGTTCTCGTCGCCGCCAAGAACAAGGCGAAGCCGGTCGAGATCAAGCAGGGCTTCGATCTTGCTAACCTGCTTGGCGACGGCAGGCTGGCGATCGGCCAGCCGGAATCGGTACCAGCAGGCAAATACGGCAAGACGGCGCTCGAAAAGCTCGGCGTCTGGGCTTCAGTCGAAAAGAAGGTCGCTGGCGCTGAAAGCGTTCGCGCAGCCCTCGCGCTCGTTTCGCGCGGCGAAGCGCCTTACGGCATCGTCTATCAGACCGATGTCTCGGCCGATCCTGGCGTTGCGGTCGTCGGCACCTTTCCGGCAGACAGCCACCCGCCGATCGTCTACCCGATCGCCATCACCAGCAGCAGCAAGAACCCGGACGTACAAGCCTATTTCGACTTTCTGAAATCGGCTAAGGCTGTTCCGTTCTTCGAGCATGAAGGCTTCACGATCCTGAAGCAGTGAGCGTCATCACCGCAAGTCGGGTATGAAAAGTTCAGGCCCTCAGGCTCGCTGACTCGTGGCGAGCCTGAGATGTTTTAAGGGGCGGGTATTTGGAAGCGTTGGGTCTGAGCAGCGACGAATGGACTGCAATAGAGCTGAGCCTGCGCGTTTCCATTGTCGCCATGCTGGTCAGCCTACCCTTCGGCATTGTCGCTGCCCTCCTGCTCGCACGCGGCCGGTTCTGGGGTAAATCCGTCCTCAATGGCGTCATCCATCTGCCGCTGATCCTGCCGCCCGTCGTCACCGGCTTCATCCTCCTGATCCTCTTCGGCCGAAAGGGGCCGATCGGATCTTTACTTGATCAATATCTCGGCCTCGTCTTCTCCTTCCGCTGGACGGGTGCCGCACTTGCCTGCGGCGTCATGGGCTTTCCGCTGATGGTCAGAAGCATCCGCCTGTCGATCGAAGCCGTCGACCGCAAGCTGGAGGAAGCCGCCGGCACGCTGGGCGCCAGCCCCATCTGGACCTTTCTGACGATCACGTTGCCCTTGATCCTGCCCGGGATCATCGCCGGCATGATCCTCTCCTTCGCCAAGGCCATGGGCGAATTCGGCGCCACCATCACCTTCGTCTCCAACATTCCCGGCGAGACCCAGACGCTATCTTCGGCGATCTACACCTTCACGCAGGTTCCAGGCGGCGATGCCGGCGCCATGCGCCTGACCATCGTCGCCATCGTCATTTCCATGGCGGCGCTGCTCGCCTCGGAATTCCTCGCCTATCTCGCAGGCCGCAGGGTAGATTTCGAATGACGCTTTCAGTCAATATCCGCCACCGCCTTGGCGCCTTTTCCCTGGAAGCCGCATTCACGTCCGATGGCGGCGTGACGGCGCTTTTCGGCCGCTCCGGCTCCGGCAAGACGTCGATCGTCCGTATCATTGCCGGCCTGACACGCCCTGATTACGGCAGCGTCAGCCTGGACGATACGGTGCTCGCGGACACCGACAGACAAATCTTCGTGCCGCGTCACCGCCGCCGCTTCGGCTATGTCTTCCAGGAAGCACGCCTGTTTCCGCATCTATCCGTGCGGCAGAACCTCAATTACGGCCGCTGGTTCGCATCCAAAAGCGAGCGCAGCGAAAGCTTCGATGGTGTCGTCGATCTCCTCGGCATCGGCGCACTGCTCGACCGGCGCCCGGCAAAGCTCTCGGGCGGCGAAAAGCAGCGCGTCGCGATCGGGCGCGCCCTGCTCTCCTCTCCGCGGCTCCTGCTGATGGACGAACCGCTGGCAGCACTCGACGAGGCCCGCAAGGCGGAAATCCTTCCCTATCTCGAGCGGCTTCGCGACGAGACCAATATACCGATCATTTATGTCAGCCATTCGATCTCCGAAGTGGCGCGCCTCGCCAACCGTGTCGTCGTCATGCGCGACGGCAAGGTCGAGGCGATCGGCGCCGCCGTCGACATCTTCAGCCAGCTCTCCGGCCCGCTGGCGGAAGACCGACGCGAAGCTGGTGTGCTGCTGGAAGGCCGCGTCGAAGCGATCGACGATAACAATCATCTCACCGTCGTCGCCCTGAAGGCGGCAAGATTGATCGTGCCGGGACAGGTAGCCGCGGTCGGCAAGACGGTGCGTGTCCATATTCCCGCCCGTGACGTCATGCTGGCGACGACGCGGCCGGAGGGTCTCAGCGCCCTCAATATCCTCGGCGGCGAAGTGCTGGGAATCGGCACGGCCGCTGACGGGACGGCTGAGATCAGGGTCGATTGCGGCGGCGACATCGTCACTGCCCGCATCACGCAATTCTCAGCCGAACGGCTGGGGCTGCGCATCGGGCTGCCGGTCCATGCGGTCATCAAGACCGTGGCGCTCGAACATTAGTCAGGATTTTTTCGAAGAAGCGTCCGCCAAGCTGCGATTGGCTTCGAGCCAGTCCAGGTCATCGGCTATTGCCGCGCGCAGCGTTGTTTCCATGCCGCGGAACCGCCGCAGCAACTCCTCGCCAAACGGCGTCAGGGCGGCGCCGCCACCCTTCTGGCCGCCGCGTTGCGATTCGACGACCGGTTCGCGGAACATATGATTGAGTTCGCTGATAAGCAGCCAGGCCCGGCGATAGGACATGTCCATGGCGCGGCCGGCGGCCGAGATCGAGCCGGTCTCCTGAATATGCTCGAGAAGCTCCATCTTGCCGCGCCCAAGCCGATCCTGCCCCGAAAAGCTGATGCGGAGAATGGGCTTCAACGATGACTGCGGAGCGTCGGTCATGGCACCTGTAACGGTTTGGTCTCAATGGTTTATAGGCGGCTTTCGCGCGCCTGTACATGCCGGGGAGAATGGACGGAAGACGGTAGCGGCCTATCTGATTTCCAATACAACGGCGCACTTCCAAACAGGAGCGCCGCGAGTTCTTCATCGTCGCACGGATGGGAAAAACAATGCCGGCTTATATCATCTCCGATGTCACGGTAAGCGATGCCGAGACCTTCCAGATCTACCGGACCCGCGCAGCCGCCGCTATTGCCCACTATGGCGGGCATTATCTTGTCCGTGGCGGCTCGATCGAAAAGCTGGAAGGCGACTGGTCGCCGCAGGCAATCGTGATCGTCGAGTTTCCCGACATCGAGCGAGCCAGAGCCTGGTATCGCTCGTCGGAATATGCCCATGCCCTTGAAGTTCGCGACCAAGCGCTCAGCCGCAACCTCATTCTTGTCGACGGAGTGACCCCGGAAAGCTGATTTTTGGCATCTGCCGCGGATGTTCACCCATATCTGGTGCAAAAGAGCCCCGTTCAGACACAAATCCTTGTCCCGAATGGCCGAAGTTACAGGTCTGCGTCTTGAAACCTTAATGCTTTGGTGCCTATCTTTATGACGTGATCGACTCAGATCACTCACGTGCATGTTCTGTTACTCAAGGAAGGAAGAGCACTGACAACAGTACACGCCAAGGGAAGAACGCCTGTCGTTATCCCGAAGAGCTCGGAACGTGGCGCCGATGCCGCTGCCCGCGCCCTGCAAGCCGTCCTCGCAAGCCTCGAGGATTCCAAGGCCGAAAATATCGTCACCATCGACATTGCTGGCAAGTCCGCGCTTGGAGACTACATGGTCGTCGTCTCCGGCCGATCGAACCGCCATGTCCTGGCGATTGCCGACCATCTCATGACCGATCTCAAGGACGAGGGCTTCGGCAATGCCCGCGTCGAGGGTCTCGATGGCGGCGACTGGGTGTTGATCGACACCGGCGACATCATCGTTCATGTCTTCCGACCCGAGATCCGCGAGTTCTACAACATCGAAAAGATGTGGGCAGCACCCGATCTCGATGAAGGCACGCTGCACTAGCGGAGCGACCGCATTTCCGGGAAAACTGGGTAGCGGTTTTCCGCCCGGGATGCGGAAGGATCCAAGGGCGCCTTCCCGGCCCCTCCTGTGCAGGTTTAGATCGCCGGAGATGAACCTCCGGCAAGAGTTTCGTTTTGTGCCGCCATGACGGCGGATATGCGTGGGAGCGGGAATGCGGATAGGTCTTTTTGCGGTGGGACGGCTGAAAGCCGGCCCGGAAAAGGATCTTGCGGCTCGCTATCTCGACCGTTTCGCCAAGGCCGGACCAGCCATCGGCCTGGAAATGGCGCGCATGACCGAGGTTGCCGAAAGCCGCGCATCCAATAGCGAGACCCGCAAGCGTGAAGAAGCGAACCTCTTGCAAAAGGCGCATCCCGAAGGCGGTGTCCTCATTCTTCTCGATGAGCGCGGCAAGGCGCTCGACAGTGAAGCCTTCGCCGGCATGCTAGGAACATACCGCGATCAGGGCAAGCGCGACCTGACGATCGCCATCGGCGGTGCCGACGGCCTCGATCCCGCCCTCTACGACAAGGCCGACATGACCATTTGCCTGGGAAAGCTGACCTGGCCGCACCAGCTCGTGCGCATCCTGATTGCCGAACAGCTCTACCGCGCCGTGACCATCCTCTCCGGACATCCCTACCATCGGGTGTGATTGCTCCATCCGTTTTGAAAACAGTTTGGCTTTCGCCGTTTTTGCGTTAACGAAACGCTCACACAGGCGTGTTTTGATTCCCGCCCTGAAAATGACGATGCTTCCTGGATGATCGCGGCAAATCAGCTTATTTTCGCGCGATCCGAAGGGACCAGGCCGAACCGACTGGATGAGAAAAGCCCCGCCCATGCTTTCGCGTATCGTGCTGCCAGCTTTGGCGGCAATACTCGGCGTGGGCGCCTATATGGCAGGCCCTTTCTCCCGGAAGGACGTCGCCATCGCGCAGGAAGCGGATGCCATCGCGCCGCAAGCGCCTGACGATCGCCCTTCCGCGACGGCATCGGCATCTGCACAGGAAATCCCTGACCCGGCAGCAGACCTTGCGCGTAAGCGCGATGAGACGCGCGCGCAGCTCGATGCGCTTTCCAAGACGATCAGCCTCTCGTCCGGTAAGACGAAGGAACTGGAAGACAGCATCGCCTCTCTCGACAAGAGCACCGAAAGCCTACGTCAGGCGCTGATCGACAGTGCAGCCCGTCGCAAGGACCTGGATCGCAAGATCCAGCAGAGCGAGAAGACGCTGACGAACCTCGCCGTCAGGCAAGACAAGATCCGCGCCTCACTGCACGAGCGCCGCGCGCTGCTGGCCGAGGTTCTCGGCGCGCTGGAGCGCATGGGACGCAATCCGCCGCCGGCTTTGCTGGTAACGCCGGACGATGCGCTCGCATCGGTGCGCAGCGCCATTCTTCTCGGCGCCGTCGTGCCCGGAATGCGCAAGGAGACGGACAAGCTCATCGCCGATCTGACCGATCTCAGCAAGTTGCAGGCCGATACCGCCGCCGAAAAGGCCAGCTTCACCACCACCATGACCAACAGTCTGGAGGAGGAGCGGCGTATGGATCTGCTGATTGCGGAGAATGATAAGCACAGCAAGGAAAACGCCACCCAGCTTGAGGCGGAGCGCAAGCGCGCGGAGGAGCTGGCAGGTCAGGCAACCAGCCTAGAAGGGCTCGTCGCCTCGCTGGAAAGCCAGATCGGCTCGGTGCGGGACGCTGCCGCAGCTGCCCGCGCGGAAGAGGCGCGCCGCGCGCAAATGACCGAACAGCAGCGCGAGCAGGCGAAAGCCCTCGCCGAGAGCGGTGTGCCCGATAAAAACCGCATTACGCCCGCATATGCATTTTCAGACCTGAAGAAAAAGTTGGAGCTGCCCGTGGCGGGCGATATTCTCCGCCAGTTCGGCGACGACGATGGCACCGGCCACACCGCGATGGGAATGACCGTCGCGACCGGCCCGGAAGCACTGGTCACGGCTCCCGCCGACGGCACGGTCGTCTACGCCGGCGCGTTTCGCAGCTACGGACAGATGATCATCCTGGACACGGGCGACGGCTATCACATGGTGCTGTCGGGCATGGACGCGATTAAGACGCGCCCTGGCAGATTCGTCTTCGCTGGCGAACCGCTTGCCACCATGGGCCAAAAAAGAGTCGCGAGCGCGACTGCATTGGCGCTGGAAACGGATCGGCCAACGCTTTACATTGAATTCCGAAAAGATGGAAAACCAGTCGATTCTCGGCCCTGGTGGACCTCCAAAGACACTGGAAAGGCACGCAATGATACGTAGGGCTTCTCTTGTTCTCGTCGGCGCATTGATGGGTGCGACCGCGATGGGCGTTATCTACTCGGCGGTAGCGCCGGCGGAAGCCGCTGGCACTTCCACCTATAAGGAATTGTCGATTTTCGGCGATGTCTTTGAGCGCGTGCGCGCGCAGTATGTGACCCCTCCCCAGGAAGACAAGCTCGTCGAAGCCGCCATCAACGGCATGCTGTCTTCACTGGACCCGCATTCGAGCTACATGAACGCCAAGGATGCGGAAGATATGCGCACCCAGACCAAGGGTGAGTTCGGCGGTCTCGGCATCGAAGTGACGATGGACAACGATCTCGTCAAGGTCATCACCCCGATCGACGATACCCCGGCTGCCAAGGCCGGTGTCCTTGCCGGCGACTATATCACCGCCATCGACGGCCAGTCCGTCCGCGGCCTGAAGCTGGAAGATGCCGTCGAGAAGATGCGCGGCCCGGTCAAGACGCCGATCAAGCTTACCCTGATGCGCAAAGGCGTCGACAAGCCGATCGAGCTCACCGTCATCCGTGATGTCATCGCCGTTGCCGCCGTCAAGTCGCGCGAGGAAGGTGGCGATGTCGGTTATATCCGCATCATCTCCTTCACCGAAAAGACCACCCCGGATCTCGAAGCCGCGATCGCCAAGATCAAGAAGGATATCCCGGCCGACAAGCTGAAGGGCTACGTCCTCGACCTGCGCCTCAACCCGGGCGGCCTGCTCGACCAGGCGATCAACGTTGCCGACGACGTGCTTGAGCGCGGCGAGATCGTTTCGACCCGCGGCCGCAATCCGGACGAGACCCGCCGCTTTAACGCCACCCCGGGCGATCTGACCGACGGCAAGCCGATCATCGTGCTCATCAACGGCGGTTCGGCCTCGGCTTCGGAAATCGTCGCCGGCGCGCTGCAGGATCTGCGCCGCGCCACCGTGCTCGGTACCCAGTCCTTCGGCAAGGGCTCCGTGCAGACGATCATTCCGCTCGGTGACGGCAACGGCGCCCTGCGCCTGACGACAGCGCTCTACTACACGCCGTCGGGCCGTTCGATCCAGGGCACGGGCATTACCCCCGATGTCAAGGTCGACCAGCCACTTCCCGACGATCTGAAGGGCAAGCTGACGACGGAAGGCGAATCCAGCCTGCCGGGCCACATCAAGGGCCAGAGCGAGACCGACAAGGGCTCCGGCTCTTCGGCCTACGTGCCGCCGGACCCGAAGGACGATATCCAGCTCAACTACGCACTCGACCTGCTGCGTGGCGCGAAGACCGATCCGGCCTTTCCGCCGAACCCCGAAAAGGCGGTTTCCTCAAAGTAAGGACTGGCGCCGGGCTGGAAACAGACCCGGCGCTTTCACGATGAGGGAGCGGGACGAAGTGTAGCGTTCCGGTCGTCTCCGCCGGCCTCAATTCCGTATGAATCCGACGTCTCTCAGAAACAATTTTGTTCATGTTTTAGCGCTTTGAGTGCCGCGGGCATTTTTCCGCTTCTTCGTGAGCGATATGCTCGAGGCCGATAGAGTTTTCCGCTTGGGGTGGATTGGAACTTGGGAACGGATTTGCATGCACCGTTGGGACAGAACCGCGGCCCCGGCCGCCAGCGGCGCTCCATCCCCTTTGGACGCATTCTCGGCGGCTTCTGCCTGATCGCGATCGCCGGCTTTTCTCTCTATTCGGCGCTTTTGCGCGATCAGCTGCAAAAGACCCGGCCGGTCGAGACGGCAAAGAAGGAAGATCCGGCTCCTCCAGCCGAAGCCAAGCCGACTACGGCCGAGCAAACCGGACAGACCGGACTAGCCCAGGTCGATCCGCAATCCGGCGCCAATACCACACGCATCGTTACCGGCGATGGGTCGGTCGTCACCATGTTCAGCCCGAACAACCGTGATGGCAGCGGCCCGGTCCTGATCAACGCCAATCAGGTGGGCCAGGACCCGCGCATGGCGGCAACGCCGAATGACAGCCTGCTGGAAGACTCTCCCTTCGGCAAGCTGCCGATCACATCGGCGAGCGGCCTGCGACCTATGGATCAATATGCGCGGCCCTGGTCCGGCGCGCGCGGTACCCGCATCGCTATCGTCGTCAGCGGCCTCGGATTGAGCCAGACAGGCACCCAGCGCGCCATCGAGAAGCTGCCGGAAGAAATCACGCTTGCTTTTGCCGTCAGCGGCAACAGCCTGCAGCGCTGGATGCAGGAGGCGCGGCGCGGCGGCCATGAGATCCTCATCCAGGTGCCGTTCGAGCCCTTCGACTATCCCAGCAACAATCCCGGCCCGGATACGCTACTGACCTCGTTTTCGGCTGCAAGGAACATCGATAACCTGCACAAGGCGATGGGCAAGATCACCAATTATACCGGTGTCATGAACTATCTTGGCGGCCGCTTCCTCGCCAATCCCAGTGCCATGGAACCTGTGCTGCGCGATATTGGAAAGCGCGGCCTGCTATTCCTGGATGATGGCTCTTCGGCGCAATCCAAATCCGGAATGCTCGCCAAGACACTGGAAGTGCCGCATGCTTTCGCCGATATCCAGCTCGACGGAGAACTGCAGCAGGACGCGATCCTCAGGAAACTCGATGAGCTCGAGCGCATCGCCCGCCGCAACGGTTCCGCGATCGGCGTGGCCTCGGCGTTCGACGAAAGCGTCGATGCCATCAGCAAATGGAGTGAGGAGGCCGCCATGCGCGGCATTGAAATCGTCGCCGTCTCGGCGCTTGCCGACGACCCGAAACATCCCTGACCCTGGCCCGGTTCGCTGGGCTGATCCCTGGAGAGAGAAATGAGCACGCCCCACGCGCCCGTAAGAGCCGAAGACCTGCCCTACCGCCCTTGTGTCGGCATCATGATCCTGAATCGAGAGGGCTTGGTCTGGGCCGGCCGCCGCATTCCGGACGGCAATTCCGAGTATGACGGCTCACCGCAGCTTTGGCAGATGCCGCAGGGCGGCATAGATGAGGGCGAAGATCCGCTGAAGGCCGCCTATCGCGAGCTTTATGAGGAAACGGGCATGAAAGCCGTGACCTTGCTCGCGGAAGCGAAGGATTGGATCAATTACGATCTGCCGCCGCAGCTGATCGGCATCGGCCTCAGGGGAAAATACCGCGGCCAGACGCAGCGCTGGTTCGCCTTCCGCTTCGACGGTGACGAGAGCGAGATCGCCATTAATCCGCCGCCGGGCGGTCATGAACCGGAATTCGATGCTTGGGAGTGGAAGCCGATGGCCGAGCTTCCCGGTCTGATCGTTGCCTTCAAGCGATCGGTCTACGAGCAGGTGGTTTCGGAGTTCAGCCATCTGGCCGGCCTGAAGGCCGAAGACTGAACGAAAAAACCGGCCGCAAAGCGGCCGGATTCTGAAGCAATTCCAGGAAAAGTGCGTAGCGATTTTCCGTTCGGAATTGCCGGAAAACAAAAAGATGGAGCGGTTCAGAGTTTCCGTGAAAAGCTGAACCGCTCTGGCATCGATTATTCTGCGGAATCGGCGGAGTCAGCGTTGAGCTGGCCATATTTGGCTTCGCCGATTTTTCCGAGCAGTTCGAGCTGGGTTTCGAGGAAGTCGATATGGCCTTCCTCGTCCGCCAAGAGCTCTTCGAACAGCTTCATGGAGACATAATCGCCGGCATCGTGACAGATATCGCGGGATTTCTTGTAGGCGGTGCGGGCATCGTATTCGCCGGCGAGATCGGCTTCCAGCACTTCCTTGACGTTCTGGCCGATGCGCAGCGGCGCCAACGTCTGCAGGTTGGGATGGCCTTCAAGGAAGATGATGCGGGCAACGAGGCGATCGGCGTGCTGCATTTCCTCGATGGATTCTGCGCGCTCCTTCTTGGCAAGCTTGGTGTAGCCCCAGTCTTCGAGAAGTCTGTAGTGAACCCAATATTGGTTGACTGCGCCAAGCTCGAGGAACAGCGCCTCGTTAAGCCGCTCGATGACTTTTTTGTCGCCTTTCAATGTCCGCTCTCCTGTTGTCTTCATGGAATTTTTTCAGGCGGGACATGAAATCAAATATTTCCGCTTCCGTCGAGTGGCGGCGGGCATGATAATCTTGGGTTGTCTGTATAATGATATCAACGACATTCGGGAAGCAGCCGCAGCAACGGCCGCGCTTTTCCATGGCGTGATAAACCTTCGCGGGAACGATGAGCTGCCAACAGTCCTGATCAAGGAGTTCGTTGATAACGTCCCGGATTTCCTTGTCGGTGATGTAATTACAACTGCAAACCAGCATTCTTCGCTCAGCCCGTCAAACATGACACCTGCTGTCTTGTTATCTGCTAAAGAAGACGCTCTTTGTCAAGAAAGAAACGATTCGAATCTGGTCCGCCGATGAGGTCATTGGCCTCCGCCGGGGATGCGGAGGCCGGAATTTCAATGAAAATTGCGGCCTCGCGGCATGACCCTGGCCGTTTCGGCACCATTGCTGCGGCCTTCCGCCGCTGCCCCGGCAGCGGCTCCACGCGGCAGAGGGGACTTCTCCTTCTGTCTGACATCCATGGTCGGCCGCAGCGCCTCATCCGCTCGATCGCTGACGCCAAAACGCCGCGCCTCGCGCTGCAAAATACCAAGTGCCGGCGTCATATCCTCGATATGATCGACCACCACGTGGATGACGCCGCTCTCGCTCTGCAGCCGGCCACGGATCTTCACCAGCCGCGCCCCCATGACGATGGCGCGGTATTTCTCAAACTTCTTCGGCCAGACGATCGCATTGGCGACGCCGGTTTCATCCTCCAAGGTCATGAAGATCACCCCCTTGGCCGAACCCGGCCGCTGGCGCACCAGCACCAGGCCGGCGATCGTCACCATCCGCCCATTCGCCACCTTTGGCAGATCCCGGCTTTGCACGATGCCTTGCCGCGCGAAATCGGCGCGTAGGAAGGAAACCGGATGTGCTTTCAGCGATAGCGACAGATAGCGATAATCTTCGATGACCTGCTCGCCGGGCAGCATTTCCGGCAGCGCAACCACCGGCTCGACCTGCAGCTCCGCATGATCGCCGAGATCGAAGAGGGGAAGCTTTTCGGCAGCGCTGCTGGCATCGAGCGCCCGCACGGCCCATAGCGCTTCCCGTCGGCTCAAGCCGATGGAGCCGAACGCATCCGCATCCGCCAGGCGTTCGATCTGCGCCTTGGCAAGACCGGAGCGAAGCCAGAGGTCACGCACGGACCGATAACCATCGCCACGACGCTCGACGAGCTGCTTCATCTCGTCTTCGGACAAACCCTTGACCTGCCGGAAGCCGAGACGGACGGCACATTGCGTCTTGATAATCCCGCGCATCGACGCGTGGCGCGGCTCGACCGCATCCTTATCGAAGCGTCCCCGCTCGAGCAGGCAATCCCAGCTGGAACGATTGATATCCACCGGCCGCACCTCGACGCCATGCTCGCGTGCGTCACGCACCAGCTGCGCCGGGGCATAGAAGCCCATCGGCTGGGCATTGAGGATGGCCGCACAGAAGACATCCGGATAATAGGCCTTGAGCCAGGAGGAGGCGTAGACGAGCAGAGCGAAGGAGGCCGCATGGCTTTCGGGAAAACCATACTCGCCGAAACCTTCGATCTGGCTGAAACAGCGTTCGGCAAAGTCCTGAGGATAGCCTTTCGCGACCATGCCCGAAACCAGATCCGTCTTGAATTCATCGACCCTCCCCGTTCGCTTGAACGTCGCCATGGATCGGCGCAGCCGATCGGCTTTGGCAGGCGAAAATCCGGCTGCAGTGATGGCGATCTGCATCGCCTGTTCCTGAAACAGCGGAACCCCCAAAGTTCGCTCCAGAACAGCCTTCAACTCCGGACGATGATATTCGATCGGCCGCTTGTGAAGATCGTCATCCCGCCGCTTGAGGTAAGGATGAACCATGTCTCCTTGAATGGGGCCGGGACGGACGATCGCTACCTCAATGACCAGATCATAGAATTTACGGGGCCGAAGACGCGGCAGCATGCTCATCTGCGCCCGGCTTTCGATCTGAAAGACGCCGATCGTATCGGCGCGACAGATCATATCATAGACCGGCACGCCATCAGGATATTCCTTGCTCCCAAGGTCGGCGAGCGCCTTCTTCACGTCGTAATGCAACAGCAGTAGGTCGAAGGCCTTGGCAAGGCAGGTCAGCATACCGAGCGCCAGCACGTCGATCTTCAATATATTGAGATTGTCGAGATCATCCTTATTCCACTCGATCATATAGCGATCGTCCATCGCCGTATGCATGATCGGCACGACCTCATCCAGCCGATCCCGCGTGATGACGAAGCCGCCGACATGCTGGGTCAGGTGCCGCGGAAATCCCATCAGCGTCGAGGCATAGGAAAGGACGTTCCGTGTCGTCTTGTCCTTGAGATCGAGGCCGGCAATCTTCGCCTCGCGCTCGGAAAGTTCTTCCGTCGACCAGCCCCAGACGCCGCTCGCAAGAGCCGATTGCACATCTTCCGACAGGCCGAAGGCTTTCGCCACTTCGCGGCCGGCCGAACGTGCGCGATAACTGGTGACCGCCGCCGTCAGCCCGGCATGCTCCTTTTTGTAATGCCTGTAGATGAACTGGATAACCTCTTCACGCTTCTCGTGCTCGAAATCGACATCGATGTCAGGTGGCTCCTCGCGTTCCGTCGAGATGAAACGCTCGAAAAGCAAGCTTGTTATTTCAGGATTGACCTCAGTAATCCTGAGGCAATAACAGACGGTCGAATTGGCTGCCGATCCGCGTCCCTGGCATAGGATATTCGCACTGCGGGCAAACTCCATGATGCGGTGCACCGTCAGGAAATATGGCTCATATTTCCGCTCCTGGATGAGCTTGAGCTCGTGCTCGATTTGCATCGAGACCTTTGGCGGGATCCCTTCAGGAAAGCGCCATTTGGCCCCCTCCCAGGTCAGTCTCCTCAGCGTTTCCGCAACGGTCTCTCCAGGAACGCTTTCGTCGGGATAATTATGTTTCAGCTCGTCCAGCGAAAAAGAAAGCCGGCTAAAAAACTTCTGCGTATTGGCGATGGCCTTCGGATAATCCCTGAAGAGGCGCGCCATCTCGGCAGCATCCTTCATGTAGCGCTCGGCATTCGCCGCCAGCCTGAAGCCGGCTTCGGCGATCGGCACATGCTCGCGGATCGAAACGACGATATCGGCAAGCGGCTTGCGCTCAGTCGAATGATAGAGCGGCTGATTGCTGGCGATCAACCGCACGCCATTGCGCTGCGCCAGGATGGAAAGCGTGGCGAAGACCATGCGGTCCCGCCCGTCATAGGCCGGCGACAGGACCATGTGGAACTTCCGGCCGAATCGCATCCATAACCGCTTCAGGCATTGCTCCAGCTTTTCCTGCCCTTCTTGCGTCTCGACACTTTCAGCATCGGGAATAAGCGCCAGCATCATCTCGTCGCCCCATTCCGTCAGATCGGCCTCTTCGAGCTGGCAGGAACCCTTCTCGGCTCTGAGATTGCCAGCACTCAACAGCCGGCAGAGATGCGCCCAGCCCTTACGGTTTTCCGGATAGGCAAGAATGTCAGGCGTGCCGTCCGAAAACACCAGGCGCGCGCCCGGCTGGAAAGGGACCGGCTTCAGAAGCGGCTTTTCTGGCTCGCCCTTCGCTCGAAGCGTTAGATTCTTCTCAATGCCCTCCTTGTATTTTTCCCAGAGAATCTTGGTATGCGCATGCGCCTTAACGACGCCGGCAACCGAATTGCGGTCGGCAATTCCAAATCCCGACAGTTTCAGGATGGCGGCCTGCGCCGCGATTTCCTCTGGATGCGAGGCACCTTCGAGAAAGGAGAAATTCGTTCTCACCCCGATCTCAAAGAAGGGCACGGGTTCGTGGAAACTCGGACGCGCGTTCATGCGAAGACTCCATGCATGTACCAGTCAGGCGTCGTGGCGCCTCGGCCATAGAGCCCCTTTCGGAACAACCAGAAACGATGGCCTTCCTCATCTTCGACCTGGAAGTAATCGCGGTCAGGTTCTTGCCTTTCCTCGAGCCACCATTCCGCCGAAAGCCGCTCCGGCCCTTCGGCCCGGCTGACCCGATGCATGACCCGCCGCCAGCGAAATTGCCGGGGCGGGCCATCGGGCACTTCGGCAGCAATGGTTTCGACCAGTTCCGGCATGCGAAACAGCCGCAGCGGCCGCTCGCCGCGGAAGAAGCCATGGCCAGCATCCTCCTGACCTGTGCGCGGCTTCGAGCTAAGGATGGTCATCGCCGGCAGCGGCCGCACAGCTCGTTCGGGGATATGGCTCTGCCGCAGCTCGAACCCTTGCAGGCAGTCCGGCCCCAGCCGGGCGGCCACGCGATCCACAAAGGCGGCAAGCGAGCCTTCCTGACGATCTCCTCCGACAAAATCGCCTTGCATGGCATCGAAGGGCGCATGCTGAAGCACATTCAGGCGGATGATTTCGAAACCATAGCCGACATCGAGATCGTCATGAATGGCGCCGAAGCGCTCAGTGAATAGGCTGGCGATCCGGCTCGGCTCACGCAACGGCTGCGATGCGCCGGCCGCGATACGGAAGACCGCGCCATCCACACGGAAGAGCAGGAGCTCGAAGGAGCGACCGCCGATGCCGCGGGCTTCCAGCCCCGGCTTCAGGCTTTCGGCAAGCTGGCGGGCAAGCTGAAGAATATCCTCTTCGGCCTGCACCGGCTCGGCCAGCCGGCGCTCGGCCGACAATTGCGCGACCGGGCGGCGCGGCGAGATCGGCTCTTCGACCAGACCGACGGCCTGATCGAGCCGCAGCAGCAGCTGCGCGCCGAACCGGCGGGCAAGCGGCGCTCGTGGTGCGGCCAGAAGATCGCCCACCTGCTTCAGGCCCATCTTCTGCAAGGCTGCAATAGTCTCCTCGCCAAGCCGAAGACATGCGACCGGCAGCGACGCCAATGCCTCTTCCATGGCCTCCGGCGGGACGATACGGCTCTCGTCAAAGCGGGCAACGGCCCAGGAGAGGCCGGGTGCGGAGGAAATGGCGCCGCGCACATCGAAGCCCAGCCGGGAAATCCGGATCAAGACATCCTCGAGCAGCGCCTCTTCACCGCCGAAGAGATGGGCGCAGCCGGTAATGTCGAGAAACAGCCCGTCCTTGCCGTCGATCGCCACCAGCGGCGTATAACGGTCACACCAGTCGGCGATCGCTTCCAGAAGCTTGCGATCCGCCGCCGGATCCTCCTCGACGACATCGAGATCGGGACAGATCGCCTTTGCCTCGGCCACGCCCTGCCCCTGTTTCAAGCCGATCATTTCAGCCCGTTCGTTGAGCGCGGTCAGCCGCATGGCATTGTTGAGCTTGCCGGCACAGGCGAGCGGCGGCGCTTCAAGCCTACCTGTCGAACGCCAGGACAGACCCCAGCGCTTGCGTGCGATCCGGTCGGTCGGCAGATGCGGAAAGGTCAGCGCCAGAATGCGCTGCGTGTTCGCCGGGAAAGACAGGGTGCTGAACATCGGAGACAGGGGCAAAGCGGCGGTCATGGGCATTCCACTCCAAGGTTATGGAAAGAGGCGCTGGGTTTCGGCTCTTTTCCAAGGTCAGACGAAAGGCCGGGTGACCGATGCTGCCGCCAAGCACCGATCCATCCGGCAGGGGCCGCGCCTGCGCAGGCGCGGGTTCGACGGAAAAGCGGAAGAGGGCGCTGCTTGCTTCCTCCTCGCCTCCCTGTCGCAACAGAAATAAGGGCCGCCCCGCCGCCTTGGCCCTCAGCGCCAACCGCCGGCTTTCGGTCAGGCCGAAACGGGCGGGATTGCCGCGTACTTCCAGTATGATGGCGGCAAAGGCAGCACTGCCAAGCGCCGCCTCCGCCACCCAGAGCGCATCGTCCAGCTTGCGGGGCGACGCCTGCAGAAAAGCCTGAGGCTCCAGCCCAAAATCGCTGATGCCGATGGCATAGGGCAGGCCAGCCTCCATCGTCGCGACCGTATCGCCGATCCACAGAACCGGAGACTTGGCCGGGACCGTATCCGAAGCTTGCGCATGCAGCCGCGCGGCAAGCGCCAGGGCAAAACCACTGGCCACACCGGCATCGCGGAGGCCGAGCGAGCGGATTTCCGTCAGCGCATCGAGCGGCAAACCGCCTTGCAGCGCCGCATCAAGCTCGTCGACACCGATCGGAAGGAGCGATTGTTCACGCATAGGCTGAATAGGCAGGGATTTCGCAATAGCCGCCATCTGCCTCGCCGGCTTGTCTGTCAGCGTTTCATGCGCCGCAGCGGCCAGTGCCGGGATCGGCCTGCCTTCCAGTCGGGCAATGGTTTCACGCAGGGCGAAAAGCGTTTCCCGCGCCACGGCAGCCTCGGCCATGACGTTCACTCCAGATCGATAATGTTCCTGTTATGTTCTTATGGATTCCAGAGCTTGCAGAAAGAGTCAACACCATTTCATGAGAAAATATTCCTCTGCCGCAATCTACACTCGTAAAAGCGGCGTAAAGTCTCTATATGACCAGCCAAGGAAGGAATATTCATGGCTCGCGTCGACCAGAGCGAAGATTGGCGGGATCGCCACTCGCCCTCCATCAGTACATTCGAATCCCTGGCAATGGAGGCTTACAGCCACCTGCCAGACGAATTCCGTTCGCTCACCGGTGATCTCGTCATCCTCATCGAAGATTTCCCGGATGACGAGGTATTCGAGGACATGGCGCTGGAAACGCCCTTCGACCTGCTCGGCCTCTTCGAAGGCCGCGGCATATCGGAGCGCTTCACCGCCCAGACGGGGGACATGCCCAACAAGATCCGCCTCTATCGCCGGCCGATCATCGATTACTGGGCTGAGAACGAAGAAACCCTCGGCGACATCATCACCCATGTCCTGATCCATGAGATCGGCCACCATTTCGGCCTGAGCGACGAGGACATGGAGCGCATCGAGGCGAGCGCCGAGGAAGCGACGGATCGCTGATATCGGTCCCGGCCGCAAGACGATCGGGAAGAATGAGAATTTCAGCCGGTGCTTACTGCTCGGAAAGCTTCATATCCGGATCGTAATCCTTGCCGGCCACGTCCTTGACGACAGCCTGACCGCATTCCATCCGCCCGCTTGCTGAATTGAAGCCATAGGTCGGCGAGCCGTATAACTCCCAGCCCTTGTTCAGCGCCGCGCTTACCTTGTGGCAAAAGGATGCGTCATCGGGGCCGGTGAGAAAGCGGTAGAGTTTCATCAAGGCATCTTTCTTGTATTTAGCAATCACACATCGCTACGGGGCGTTCCGGCGGCGCCCGAAGAGCGCTGCTCGATCAGGCGAGCTTTATGGACGAGTCTCTCTGCCTGGACAAGATGCAGCCGCTCCACCATCCGCCCGCCGAGGTTCACGACATTGAGAGTGGCGGCATCCGGTGCGGCGAAGGCGGCGATGATGGATTCCGCCTCGGCAACAGCGGCCTTGTCAGGGCCAAAATGCCAGTTGGCGGCTTCGATCTGGCTCGGATGGATCAGCATCTTGCCGGCAAAGCCCATGGCAACCCCCTGGCCGCATTCTGCCGCGAATTCTTCAGTATCCTTGAAATCGTTGAAGACGCTGTCGATGGCCTCGAGGCCGTAAGCGCTGACGGCCAATATCACCTGCATCAGCCAGGGCACGAGATAGGAACGGCCGGGCTGCGGCAGGACGCCCGTTTCCTTCCTGAGATCGTTTAGGCCGACGACGAAACAATCGAGCCGGCTGCCGGCCGTGCGGCCAGCCTCGGCGATCGCGGCTGCATTCAGGATGCCGCGCGGCGTCTCGATCATCGCCCAGATGCGCAAGTCTTCCGGCGCATCGGCTTCCGCAAGCCGGTCACTGACACCAGTCACATCCTGCGGCTCATCCACCTTCGGCAGCAGCACCGCATCCGGCTCCAGCTCCACGACCAGCGCCATATCCTCGGCACCGAAGTTCGAGGAAAGCGCATTGATGCGGATGATCCGCTCCTTGCCGGGAAGCGGGGAGGCGGCAAAGAAGGCCCGCAGATTTTCCCGCGCCTCGGCCTTTTTCTCCGGCGAAACGGAATCCTCGAGATCGAAGATGACGGCATCGCAATCCAGGCTCGAAAGCTTGTCCAGGGCACGGCGGTTGATGGCGGGAACGCTCAAGATGGAGCGGCGCAGGCGGGCAGGGCGGGAAGGGGAGGTTTGGCTCTCGGACTGGCTCATTGTGCCGTTTTGCCGCGCTTTTAATCGACAAGCAAGTCAACAAAAAGCCATGCTCCTCTTGCAGATGGCAGAGATGAAGACCACATTGCTTGGTGTAGAGAGGTCTCGACCATGCAGAATATCCGTTCCCTGTTCATCGCGCTTGCCGGTATCACCGTGTTTGCAGCCATGGCGCTGCTTACCGTTTCGGTTACGCTTGCTGTCGGTGCTATACTGACCGTGCTAATGGCGGCCCGCGCGATTTCGCTGCGCATGAAGCCGGCACCGGTGCGCGCGAAGACGAACGGCGAGCGCGAAATGCGCATCTGGAACGACGGTCGCGGCACCATCATCGATCTCTGAGATTGAAACAGGGCAGGGCGGCCTATTGCCGAATCCCTTGATCATGTGTCCAATTCAGGCCACGTGCTGAAGGGCAAAGCGCCCAAAGCGCCGCCTTTTAGAGCATTTCCAAGATTCTCCTTCATTTCGGGCCGGATTTGCTCTATTGGCAGGATAATTCGTGCTTAGACGAGAATGAAGGCAGGACCCCATGGACAAGTTCGTGAAGTTGACCGGTGTCGCAGCACCCCTCCCGGTCGTCAATGTCGATACCGACATGATCATCCCGAAGGATTATCTGAAGACCATCAAGCGCACGGGTCTTGGCAAGGGCCTTTTCGCTGAAGCCCGCTACAATGAAGACGGTTCTCCGAACCCGGATTTCGTGCTGAACAAGCCGGCCTATCAGAACGCCAAGATTCTCGTTGCCGGCGACAATTTCGGCTGCGGCTCCTCGCGCGAGCATGCGCCCTGGGCACTGCTCGATTTCGGCATCCGCTGCGTCATCTCGACCAGCTTCGCCGACATCTTCTACAACAACTGCTTCAAGAACGGCATCCTGCCGATCAAGGTCAGCCAGGAAGATCTCGACAAGCTGATGGACGACGCTTCGCGCGGCTCCAACGCCATTCTGACGATCGACCTCGAAAACCTCGAAATCACCGGCCCGGACGGCGGCTCGCTGAAGTTCGAACTCGACGAATTCAAGCGTCACTGCCTGCTGAACGGCCTTGATGATATCGGCCTGACGCTGGAAAAATCCTCCGCGATCGACAATTTCGAAAAGTCGAACGCCGCATCGCGCCCTTGGGCCGCCTGATCGGTTTCATCACTATTTCGCGTTTCGAAGCCGGGCCTTGCGCCCGGCTTTTTTCATGCCAAAACGCCCGCCGCCTGCAGAGAGAGGGAACTATCCGCGGCTGCGGCACCTCAGGGAGCGGAAAACGCAAATCCCGGAAACGGGACACCATCTTTCCCAACCGTTGTAATATGATCGACAAGAAGGGGGTTCATACAGGCGTGCCGAGACCTTCGGGCCTCTTCTCCCGCCCTTAAATCTTCTCCACGCAATGGAGCCTCTCCATGACCTCCCTTCCCATTGTTGGCGCCGCCATGACGCTCGACGACGTCGAAATCCATCGTAACTGGTTGCTCGAAAAGCCGCGTGACCTGGAGCTGCAGAGTTTCGTTGAAGCCGAAATCCTCAACGGCGACTGGGCTCCGCTGGCCGAACGCGCCCGCAAGCTGCTTGACGGCCATCAGGGCCGCCTCGGCATCCACGGCCCGTTCTGGGGCTTTGTCATCGCCTCACAGGACCCGGACGTCCGCGGCGTCGTCACAAAGCGCCTGCTGCAGGCACTCGACGTCTGTGCCAATATCGGCGCCACGCAAATGGTCATCCATAGCCCCTATACGTCGTGGTCCTACAACAACCTCGACAACAATAAGGGCGAGCGCGAGAAGATCATCGAATATACGCATCTGACGCTGAAAGAGGCCGTCAAGCGCGCCGAAGACATCGGGCTCACCATGGTCATCGAGAACATCGAGGACAAGGATCCCCATATCCGCGTCGGCCTCGCCGACAGCTTCAATTCGCCCGCCGTCGCCGTTTCCATCGACACCGGTCATGCCCATTACGCCCACGGCTATACCGGCGCTCCGCCGGTCGACTACTACGTCCACGCCGCCGGCAATCGCCTGCAACATGTCCACCTGCAGGATGCGGATGGCTATGCCGATCGCCACTGGAGCCTCGGCGAAGGCAACATCCACTGGCGCGCCGTCTTTGCCGCTATTGCCAAGCTTAACAGCAATCCGCGCCTGATCATCGAAATCAAGGACAAGTCGAAGATCCCGGCATCGGCCGCCTACCTCGCCTCGCTCGGGCTGGCTGAGTAAGGATAAGCAACGCAAGCCACCCGCCCTCGTGGTCCAAGGGCGGGTGACTGGTCTCAAAAGCCCGAAAACCGTACCGTTTCGACCCCTTCCTCGCTTGAAAAGCCGCATTTGCAGGTCTAAAAACCCCGCAACTTTTTCTTTCGCGGAGGCTTTCCCATGACAGTTCGCAATCTTTTCCTCCTGCCGGGCGACGGCATCGGCCCCGAGGCCATGGGCGAAGTTCGCAAAATCATTGCCTATATGAACGAGGCGAAGAATGCCGGCTTCGTTACGGATGAAGGTCTTGTCGGCGGCAGCGCCTATGATGCGCATGGCGCCCCCATCTCCGAAGAGGACATGCAGAAAGCGCTTGCCGCCGACGCCGTGCTCTTCGGCGCCGTAGGCGGCCCGAAGTGGGATAGCGTTCCCTATGAAGTGCGCCCGGAAGCCGGCCTGCTGCGCCTGCGCAAGGATCTGCAGCTCTTCGCCAACCTGCGCCCAGCCATCTGCTACCCGGCGCTGGCGTCGGCCTCGTCGCTGAAGCCGGAACTGGTCGAGGGTCTCGACATCCTGATCGTGCGCGAGCTCACGGGCGGCGTCTATTTCGGCGAGCCGAAGGAGATCATCGACCTCGGCAACGGCCAGAAGCGCGGCATCGACACCCAGGTCTACGACACCTACGAGATCGAGCGTATTGCCGGCGTTGCCTTCGAACTGGCGCGTACCCGCAACAACCGCGTCTGCTCGATGGAAAAACGCAATGTCATGAAGTCTGGCGTGCTCTGGAACCAGGTCGTCACAGCGACGCATAAGGAAAAATATGCCGACGTGCAGCTCGAGCATATGCTCGCGGATGCCGGCGGCATGCAGCTCGTGCGCCAGCCAAAGCAGTTCGACGTCATCGTGACGGACAACCTGTTCGGCGACATGCTGTCCGACGTCGCCGCCATGCTAACCGGCTCGCTCGGCATGCTGCCGTCGGCTTCGCTCGGCGCCCCCGATGCCAAGACCGGCAAGCGCAAGGCGCTCTACGAACCCGTGCACGGTTCTGCCCCCGATATCGCCGGTAAGGGCATTGCCAACCCGATCGCGATGATCGCTTCCTTCGCCATGTGCCTGCGTTACTCCTT
Source organism: Rhizobium sp. AG207R (assembly GCF_027109195.1). Taxonomy (NCBI): domain Bacteria; kingdom Pseudomonadati; phylum Pseudomonadota; class Alphaproteobacteria; order Hyphomicrobiales; family Rhizobiaceae; genus Rhizobium; species Rhizobium sp. AG207R. Next base: position 94,371 of record NZ_JAEPVT010000015.1, on the reverse strand, counting down.
CGGCCTCGTCACTGAGGCCGATGCGCTGGAAAAGGCGATCGCCAACGTGCTCGACAGCGGCATCCGCACCGGCGACATCATGTCGCCTGGCAGCCGCCAGGTCGGCACGACAGAAATGGGCGACGCCATCCTCGCCGAATTCAAGGCCCTTTCGGCGTAAGCCAGGTAGATCGCCTGGTATTTCACGTGAAACACGAAACCCCGTTCTGCGAAGAACGGGGTTTTTTCTTGTGAATGGATAGGCGCGTCTCAGCTTGAGATCGCCGCGACGCTCCGTTCTGATTTTCTAAAAAACTGTAACAACAACCTGCTATCAGTCGGACCGATTGGAAATCGACATAGGCACTGATTATGCAGGCGATCTTGACGTCTCTCGATAGACGTTGGCGGCGAAGTGATGCTGCTTTTGCACCATCTCATTGGAAAATATGCCTTTTTCTGACCGCTAATATCGTCCTTCTCTCGGCTCTCCTGTTCGACTGGCCGGTCGGCGCCACCCTCAAAAGCCTGTCGCCCTGCCTTCGCTTCGTCGGCGGAATGCTGACGGATTTCGGCGATTCCGGATGGATCCTTCTCATCAGTGCCTTCCTGTTTTTCGAAGGTTGGGCTGGCAGCAGGCTGCTGTATTCGCAGCGCTGTCGCTGCCAGGCACTGCGCATCTGCCAGATCGGCGGCTATCTCCTGACGACCGTGGCGCTTTCCGGTATCCTCGCCAATTTGCTGAAGCGCGCCATTGGACGCGCCCGCCCCACGCATTTTGCCGATTGGGGACCCTTCGGCTTTTCGCCCTTCAATGGCCGTGCCAGCTTCGAAAGTTTCCCCTCCGGCCATGCCACGACCATCGGCGCTCTGTTCGTGGCGCTTGCCTTCCTGTTTCCGCGCTATCGCTACATCTTCGCCGCCTGCGCCTTATGGCTGGCGATCACGCGTGTCATGGTCGGCGCCCATTATCCGAGTGACGTGGTGGCCGGTCTGGCGCTCGGCGGCTGGTTTTCCTTCGTAACGGCGATCATCTATTCCCGCTACGGCTTGCTTTTTCGCATCAACGCCGCCGGCTGGCCGACGCCGCGCTTGCCACTATTCAAAAGCGGCAAGACGCGACAGACCGATTCCTGAGCCGGTCACGGCCGCAGCGCAAAGGTTGCCAAGGCCCTCGCACATTCATATATCTGGCAGAATAGGGATGACCGAAGACGGTCAACCCGATTTCGTTTGCGATGAACACCATGGATGCCGGGCCAATACGTTTAAGCGAGAGGCAGATGGGATTGATCTCCCGGGCACTTGCCGAACCGCGACGTGTGCAGATCCTGAAAGAGATCGGCACGCGAACCGAGCCTACGCCCTGCAGCCTTCTGAATGAATGCCACGCCGTCAGCGCCGCAACGATGTCGCATCACATCAAGGAACTGGAGAATGCCGGGCTCATCGAGATCCAGCGCGAAGGTAAATTCGCCAATCTCGTGTTACGTCGCGACACTCTGAACGCTTATATGGCGGAACTTTCCAAGATCTGACAATTCCTTACACGCCATCAGCATTTCTTCTCGTGGCTCTTGTATCAATTAGATGATTATCTAAATATCAAAGTGACGGTGCGATCGGTTTTCGGGTCGCATGCGCCAAATGATTCGATGATTGTAAAATTGTCTAAGTTTTTCGAAGGAAAATGACATGAGCAAACTGGCAGGCAAGGTCGCGATCGTGACTGGAGCATCCAAGGGCATCGGCGCCGGCATCGCCAAGGCAATGGGCGAAGCGGGCGCGGCCGTTGTCGTCAATTACGCATCGAGCCGCGAAGGAGCCGACAGGGTAGTAGCCGAAATCACCGTCAAGGGCGGCAAGGCGCTCGCCGTGCACGGCGACGTTTCCAAAGCCGAAGACGTCAAACGCCTCTTCGCCGAAACAAAACAGGCATTTGGCCGCGTCGATATCCTCGTCAACAATGCCGGCGTCTACCAATTCGCGACCATCGAGGAATTCACCGAAGAAGAATTCCACCGTGAATTCAATATCAACGTGCTGGGCACGCTGCTGACCACGCGGGAAGCCGTCAGGTATTTCGGCCCAGAAGGTGGAAATGTGATCAACATCGGCTCCAACGCCGTCAGCATGAACTTGCCGACTGCCTCCGTCTATACGGCAACCAAGGCCGCGGTCGATTCCATTACCAAGATCCTCGCCAAAGAGCTCGGGCCGCGGAATATCCGGGTCAACAACCTGGCGCCGGGCGGCGTTGAAACAGAGGGTGTCGTTGCGGCAGGCGTCATCGGCAGCGACTTCGAGAAGCATCTCGTCTCCCAGACGCCCCTCGGCCGTCTCGGCCAGCCGACCGATATCGCTCCGGTCGCCGTCTTCCTCGCTTCGCAGGATGCCGCGTGGGTGACCGGCGAAACCCTCTATGTCGGTGGCGGTCTGAAGTAGCCGCTATTCGCGGTGCTGCCTTCCGAGAGGAGGCAGTTTGCCGGGCGCGACACAACCGCGCGCCTGGCTAATACATTAGCAAGCAATTGCCAAACCATCTCATTTTCCTATTTAGTAAAGACGTTCGGGTTTTCCGCTTAGCATCGCAGTTGATCGTGCCGCGAAGCGACAGCTCGGCTGTCAGATTTAAAATAATCCTGTCTTCAATGCGATCCCACGCAGCAGCTGATGTCATCGAACTCCCCTAAGATCCGCCGACGATCGCTGTCGTGAACAACAAATGGAGGACGTCTTTATGAATACTGCCAATACCAAATCGAAATTGGGCACTCGCACCAATCTCAGCGAAGACGCGACGCGCGATATTTCCGCAGCTCTGACAGCGCTGCTGGCGGATGTCTTTGCTCTCTATTTGAAGACTAAGAATTTTCACTGGCACATGAGTGGCCCGCATTTCCGTGATTATCACCTGCTTCTCGACGAGCACGGCGATCAGATTTTCGCCATGACCGATCCTATGGCCGAGCGCTGCCGGAAGATCGGCGGAACGACCCTCCACTCGATCGGCCAGATCGCCAAGCTGCAGCGCATTCCCGACAACGACGCCGAATATGTCGACCCGCAGGACATGCTCGCCGAACTGGCTGACGATAACCTCAAGCTCTCCGCCGAAATGCGTGCCGTCCACGACGTTTGCGACGAATATGGCGATGTCGCCACGGCCAGCCTTCTGGAAAACTGGATAGACGAGACCGAGCGCCGCACTTGGTTCCTGTTTGAAACCACGCGCAAGTCCAACCGCTGACACCGAAACGGCGCGCCTTCCAATTTGATAAGTTGAAGGCTGGTTTCGACGCCTCCGATTTCCTCGCTTCCGCACCGATACAAGCGAGGAAATCCTTGACTCCTGTGGAAAACATCTTAGAACCGGCGACGGAAAAGGAAGACTTCCATGGTTCGCTTCGAACAGCTCGATAGCTTCAGTCACCTGGCACAATGTGCCGGGCGGGATGTCTATTTTCCGGTTTCTTCCAAAACCAAGGCCAAAACGACGACGAAAACCGTCTGACGTCTCTGGCCTGCCGCTCTCTCCCCGGCTCGGCCGGGGACAGGAACCGGTCGTTATGGCTGCGGTTCCCCCCTCGCCAAAGAGGAGAGAAGAGAAAGAGAGCTTGAGAAATGGGTTTCAAAGTTGCAGTAGCGGGCGCGACCGGGAATGTCGGCCGCGAAATGCTCAATATCCTGGCCGAACGCGGCTTCCCGGCCGATGAGGTCGTGGCACTCGCATCGGCCCGCTCGCAGGGAACCGAAGTTTCCTTTGGCGACCGGACGCTGAAGGTTTCCAACCTGGAGAACTACGATTTCTCCGACACCGACATCTGCCTGATGTCGGCCGGCGGCGACGTTTCGAAAAAGTTCTCGCCGAAGATCGGCGCCCAGGGCTGCGTCGTCATCGACAACTCTTCCGCGTGGCGTTATGACGCCGACGTGCCGCTGATCGTGCCCGAAGTGAACCCGGACGCCGTCACGCAGTTCACCAAGCGCAACATCATCGCCAACCCGAATTGCTCGACCGCGCAGCTCGTCGTCGCCCTGAAGCCGCTTCATGACTTCGCCAAGATCAAGCGCGTCGTCGTCTCGACCTACCAGTCGGTCTCCGGCGCCGGCAAGGACGGCATGGACGAGCTGTTCAACCAGACCCGCGCCGTCTTCGTCGCCGATCCGATCGAGGCAAAGAAGTTCACCAAGCGCATCGCCTTCAACGTCATCCCGCATATCGATGTCTTCATGGAAGATGGCTACACCAAGGAAGAATGGAAGGTGCTGGCCGAAACCAAGAAGATGCTCGACCCGAAAATCAAGGTCACCTGCACGGCTGTCCGTGTGCCCGTTTTCATCGGCCATTCGGAATCGGTCAACATCGAGTTCGAAAACGAGATCACCGCCGATCAGGCTCGCGATATCCTGCGTGAAGCGCCCGGCTGCCTCGTCATCGACAAGCGCGAAAACGGCGGTTACATCACGCCTTACGAATCCGCCGGCGAAGATGCGACCTATATTTCTCGCATCCGTGAAGACGCGACCGTCGAGAACGGCCTCAACCTGTGGGTCGTCTCCGACAACCTGCGCAAGGGTGCCGCCCTCAACGCCATCCAGATCGCCGAATTGCTCGTCAATCGCGGCCTGATCAAGCCGCGCAAGCAGGCTGCATAAGGATCTGTAAACCAATTTACGGTTTATCAACCCTCTTTGGGTAAGCAGGTTAGAACGGAAGCCCCGCCATTTCGGATGAAAGGCGGGGCTTTTCTGAATGATTTTGGCGGCGATGTTTCACATGAAAACATCATTCGCTAAAATATGATGACATGATAACCGGATGCTGGCATGGTCCGGTAGCGACTAAACGCGCGTGATCCCTGGCTTTCAAGGGTTTACGCGCCATTGAAAACGGTTACCGCGTTCGCACCGCGGTAAGATTTCGGGGACACTGAATGCGCTTAACAAAATCTGGAATGGCAGCTCTCGTGGCGGGCGGATTGCTGCTGGGAATGCCGCTTGCGGCAAACGCCGCATCTTGCGGCAACACTTCCGCCGGATTCGAGAATTGGGTGCAGGAATTCAAACGGGAAGCGCAGGGACAGGGTGTTAGCCCCTCTACCCTCGACAGGGCCTTCGCCAACGTTCATTACAACCAGCCCACCATCCGCGCCGACCGCGGCCAGAAGAGCTTCAAGCTTTCCTTCGAGGAATTCATGAAGAAGCGCGGCGGCCAGACGATCATCAATCGCGGCAAGAGCATGAAGCAGGCCAACGCGGCCCTCTTCGCAAAGATCCAGAAGCGCTTCGGCGTTCCCCCAGGCCCGATCATCGCCATCTGGGGCATGGAAACCGGCTTCGGCAGCTATATGGGCGACCAGCATACGCTTTCGGCCGTCTCGACGCTTGCTTATGATTGCCGTCGTTCCGCGTTCTTTACCGAGCAACTCTACGCGGCCCTGAAGCTCGTCGGCGAAGGTTATCTCAGCCCGTCAGCACGCGGCGCGGCTCATGGCGAAATCGGCCAGACGCAGTTCATGCCGAAAAACGTAGTCGCCTTCGGCGTCGACGAAGATGGCGATGGCAGGGTCGATCTTGTCGGCTCGCGCGCGGATGCACTGGCCTCGACCGCCAACTTCCTGCGCGGCCATGGTTGGCAGCCGGGTGCCGGTTACCAGCCCGGCGAGCCGAATTTCTCCGCCATTGCTGGCTGGAACGACGCGAAGGTCTATCAGCAGGCGATTGCCTATATCGGCCAGCAGATCGACGGCAAGTAAGCCTGATCTCGTGAATCAAAAAAGGCGCTGCGACCAGATGGTCTGCGGCGCCTTTTTCGTTTGATCCACCTGCCGTCCTGCCAGGCGCCTGACTCCTAAACCTCAGGCCTCTTAAATCTCAGGGCGGATGAAATCGCGCGTGGCCGGATCCATGACCCACAGCTCGCCTGTCGAAATATCGAACCATGCGCCGTGGAGATTGAGCTTGCCCTCCTCCTCACGTGCCTTGATTTCCGGAAAGCTGCGCAGATTGTCGAGCGAATTGCGGATCGAAATGCGCTCCAGCGCGGTCTGGCGCTCGGTCTGCGTCATGATGTCATTGCTCTGGATCTGTTCGGCCGCGGGCTTCAGCAGCGCCATCCAACGGCCGATGAAATCGCCCGGCGACAGCGGCTCCGCGTTCGGATCAAGTGCGGCGCGAATGCCGCCGCAGCGGCCATGGCCCATTACGACGATATCGGAAACCTTGAGCGACAGAACGGCGAATTCCAGCGCTGCCGAAGTCGCATGGAAATTGCTGTCCGGCTCGTAGGGCGGTACCATGTTGGCGACGTTACGGATGACGAAGAGTTCGCCCGGTCCGGCGTCGAAGATGATCTCCGGCGCCGAACGGGAGTCACTACAGGCTATCACGAGGGTCGATGGGCTTTGGCCAAGCTCGGCGAGAGTGCGATAGCGTTCGCGCTCATCGACGTAACGCCCGCTCATGAAGTTGCGATAACCGTTCAGAAGGGTGTCGGGAAAGCTTTGCATGATATTGGATTACAATGCACTTCGGCCGATGGCAACTGCTGCGCTGCAAAAAGCTCCCGCCGCTTTCAGCCGTTACTTTTTCTTCCGCTGCGCCGGGTGGACGAGATGCCTCAGCTGCACCATCGCCATTGGCGTCGACAGGCTTGCGGAATCGACGGCAAGCGTCAGTTCGTTGCTGCCGCGCTTGACGGCGCGCGCCAGCACTTCAAAGACGCTGGCCGTCGTCAGCTGTAATGCCCGCTCCTCATCTATGCCGGAAAGCAAGCGCGACAGGAACACGGCAGACAGGAGATCGCCCAGTCCATTCGGCGCGCCTTCGACGCTGCGATGCTCGGCAAGCAGAGCGTTTCGGCCGCTCAGATAGAGATTGCCGATGCCGCCGGCCATCATCGGCACGGCAGACGTCACCAACATGCGCGACGGGCCAAGCGCGAGAGCCGCCTCCATGATGGCGTTGTTATCCTCGAGAGGCGCTCCCGCAAGCCAGGCAAGCTCATAGCGGTTCGGCGTCGCGAGCGACGCCAGCGGGATCAGATGGTCGCGGATCGCTTCCGCCGTTGCTTCAGGCACATAAAGCCCGCCCGCATCGCCGATAACGGGATCGCAGGCATAGAGGAGATCGGGGTTCTTCTCCCGCATAGCCGTTACGAGCCTTGCAACGGAACGCACCTGTGCAGCATTGCCGAAATATCCCGACAGAACTGCCTTTACCTCGGAAAGCCAGGGTGCGGCGATGAGATCGTCGATCGCATGGTCGAAATCCGCCTCGTTGAAGGTCAAGCGCGTCGAACGTCCATGACCGGGATGCCACGGCAGAACGATCGTCGGCAGCGCCCACACCGGATGGCCAAGCGTCTCCAGCGCGAAAACGGCGGCGCGATTGCCGACGGACCCTCGGACGACGTGGCTGGAGATGACGATAACGGCGCCGGCGGACACTTGCGACATGATGCTAGCTTTCAAGTTCAGGGCTTCAAACTGCCATGGCGCCGTTGATGATCCCTTTGGCGGCACTCTGTCAACCGCACTTCACAGAGTCATGAAAACCTCTGTTGACCAGTTGATTCCGCCAATGTCACACCGATGATATCCGCTTTGCATCGAGATCGCGCGTTTCGGCAAGATTTTTAAAGAAACCGGCCAAAATCAGTCCGAAAGCAACCAAATTCGCATTCTTTTTGCCAGTTTTTTCGCTAAACCTTCTGCTACTGTCGTCAAAATTCGAAGATCGGGAGGAATTCCATGGCGCCTAAGACCAATCCGAAACGGGAAAAACAGATCGAAGCGGCACGCAAAATTGCCGCGGCAACGGGTGAAGCGCATCTCGATCCCGAAATCCTGTTCGGCCGGGCGAGCAATGACGACATGGAGCTTTACAGCCCGGAAATGCTGGCACTTGCCGCGGCACATGCCGCTAGGGAACTGGCAGCCTGGAGCGGCACGGTTCCCCGCGTCAACATAGAGCAGGTCGCCGGCATCGAGCCCGATGGCGTTGCGGTGTCGATCCTCTCGATCACCGACCACAACATGCCCTTCCTCTATGAATCGATCATGGGCGAGGTCACCAGCAGCTACCGCGATCTCTACATGGCGGTGCATCCGATCCTAGTCATCGAGAAGGGCAAGCAGCCGAGCCTTTATTCGGCCGATCAGCCGAGCGACCCGGCCCGTCGCGTCAGCCATATCCAGCTTCATCTCTCGCCGCTGACGACAGCGCAGGCGAGCGATCTGACCAAGCGGCTTCAGACCGTGCTCGATCAGACGCATCTTGCCGTTTCCGACTGGAAGCCAATGTTGTCGCGCCTGGATACCGTGATATCGGAACTATCAACCTATGAGGCCGCCGGCCGCCGCAAGAACGATCGCGACGAAGCGCTCGCCTTCCTTGCCTGGCTACGGGACGGCAATTTCACCTTCCTCGGCATGCGTGAATATGTCTATTCCGGCAAGGGCGCCGATGCGAAGGTCGAGCGGGATCGCGGCACCGGCCTCGGCATCCTCTCCAATCCGGATGTCCGCGTTCTTCGGCAGGGCAAGGACGCCGTCACGACGACACCGGAAATCCTCGCTTTCCTCGACGGCCCGGATTTCCTGATCGTCACCAAGGCCAATGTCAAATCGATCGTCCACCGCCGCGCCTATATGGATTATGTCGGCGTCAAGCGCTTCGACACGGATGGCAACGTGACGGGCGAGCTGCGCATCGTTGGCCTCTTCACCTCCACCGCCTATACCAGCGCTGCCGCGGAAGTGCCGCTGCTGCGCTCAAAGGTGCAGAAGGTCAAGGATCATTTCGGTTTCGACCCCACAAGCCATTCCGGCCGAATGCTCGAAAACACGCTGGAATCCTATCCGCGCGACGATCTCTTCCAGATCGACACCTCATTGCTGGCAAGCTTCGCCGAGCAGATCAACGACCTGACCGACCGGCCGCGCGTTCGCGCATTGCCGCGCATCGACCATTTCGACCGTTTCGTCTCCGTCATCGTCTATGTCCCGCGCGAGGAATATGATTCCGTTGTCCGCGAGAAGATCGGCAATTACCTGAAGTCGGTCTATGACGGCCGCGTCTCCGCTTATTACCCGGCTTTCCCGGAAGGTGGCGTGGCGCGCGTGCACTTCATCATTGGTCGCAGCGCCGGCAAGACGCCGCATGTTCCGCAGGCCAAGCTGGAGGAGGCGATCCGTGCCATCACAGCCCGCTGGGACGAGCGCTTCGCCATGCTGGCCGGCCCGAAGGCGCCGAGCATCTCCGTCAGCCAGGCTTTTCAAGAAGCCTTCTCGCCGGAAGACGCCTTTGCCGATCTGCCAGATATCATCGCCACTGCCGGTGTTGAGCCGATCCGCATCGGCTTCTATATCCGCAAGGACGAGGCAGGCGACATTCTCTCGCTGAAGATCTTCCACGGCGACGGCAACCTGGCGCTGTCGCGCCGCGTGCCGCTGCTCGAAAATCTCGGTTTCAACGTTATCAGCGAGCGCACCTTCGATATCTATGTCACGGCCAAGGACGGTTCGACCGGCCATGTCGTGCTCCATGATATGGAGCTCGAAACCCGCAGCGGCCTGACGATCGATCTCGCCCGCCATGGCGCCGCCCTGGAAGAAGCCTTCCTTGCTGCCTTCGGCGGCACGATCGACAACGACGCCTTCAACCGGCTGATCGTCTCTGCCGATCTCTCCGCCCGCGAAACCAATGTGCTGCGCGCCTATTCCCGCTATCTCAGACAGGCCGGCATCGCCTATTCGCAGGATTATATCTCTGCGACGCTGGATAAATATCCTAGGATTGCCGCATCGCTCTTCCGATTGTTCCACGATACGCTCGACCCGAAGCTCAGCGACAAGAACCGCACGAAGAAGCTCTCCGAGCTGCACGCGAGCATCGAAGCCGAGCTTGCCGACGTACCGAGCCTCGACGACGACCGCATCCTGCGCCGCTACGTCAACGCCATCGACGCGACGCTGCGCACCAACTATTTCCAGAAGAATGCGGACGGCACGCCGAAGGCCATGCTCGCCTTCAAGCTCGATCCCAAGCTGCTCGACGGCTTGCCCGAACCGCGTCCTTTCCGCGAAATCTTCGTCTACGGCGTCGAAGTGGAAGGCGTACACTTGCGCTTCGGCAAGGTGGCGCGCGGCGGCCTGCGCTGGTCGGATCGCGCTGAAGACTATCGCACCGAAGTTCTAGGCCTTGTGAAGGCACAGCAGGTGAAGAACGCCGTTATCGTCCCCGTCGGCGCCAAAGGCGGCTTCTATCCGAAGAAGCTTCCGGTCGGCGGCAGCCGCGACGAGGTCTTCAATGCCGGTCGTGAGGCCTACAAGACCTATATCCGCACGCTGCTGTCGATCACCGACAACATCTCTGGCGCCGATATCATCCCGCCTGCCGAAACCGTACGGCTTGACGGTGACGACCCCTATTTCGTCGTTGCCGCCGACAAGGGCACGGCGACCTTCTCCGACACTGCCAATGCATTGGCGCAGGAAGCAGGCTTCTGGCTGGACGACGCCTTCGCTTCGGGCGGCTCGGCCGGCTACGACCACAAGAAGATGGGTATCACAGCCCGCGGTGCCTGGGAAACCGTGAAGCGGCATTTCCGCGAAATGGACATCGACATCCAGACGACGCCCTTCAGCGTCGTCGGCGTCGGCGACATGTCCGGCGACGTCTTCGGCAACGGCATGCTCCTGTCGCCGAAGATCCGCCTGCTCGCCGCCTTCGACCACCGCGATATCTTCATCGATCCCGATCCGGACATGGCAAAGACGCTCGCCGAACGCCAGCGCCTGTTCGACCTGCCGCGCTCTAGCTGGCAGGATTTCGACAAGTCTGTCTTGTCGAAGGGCGCGATGATTATTTCCCGATCGGCAAAATCGGTCACGCTGACGCCGGAAGCCGTCGCCGCCATCGGCATCGACAAGTCGGTCGCAACCCCCTTCGAGATCATGACGGCGATCCTCAAGGCACCCGTCGACCTACTCTGGTTCGGCGGCATCGGCACCTACGTCAAGGCGCCGTCCGAAACCGATTCGGAAGTTGGCGATCGCGCCAACGATCCGATCCGCATCACGGCGGACGAAGTCCGCGCCAAAGTGATCGGCGAGGGCGCCAATCTCGGCGTCACGCAGAAAGGCCGCATCGCCTATGGCCTCAAGGGCGGCCGGTGCAACTCAGACGCCATCGACAATTCGGCCGGGGTCAACACCTCCGACGTCGAGGTCAACATCAAGATAGCGCTTGCCAACGCCATGCATGACGGCCGCCTGACACGCCCCAAGCGCGATACGCTGCTCGCCTCCATGACCGACGAAGTGGCAGCGCTCGTCCTGCGCAACAACTATCTGCAATCCCTGGCGATCTCGCTGACGGAGCGCAAGGGCACAGGCAACGCTCTCGAACTCAGCCGCTTCATGAGCGTGCTGGAAGCGGCCAAGCAGCTCAACCGCAAGGTCGAAACCCTGCCCGACGATCAGACCTTCGCCGAGCGTTACGCCAATGGGCGGCCGCTGACGCGCGCCGAAATCGGGGTGCTGCTCTCCTATGCCAAGATTGTTCTCTTCGATGCGCTTGTCGCCAGCGACCTGCCCGACGATCCCTATTTCGCCACCACGCTCAGCCGCTATTTCCCGGCAAAGATGCAACGCTCGAATTCAACGGACATCGAAAGCCATCGTCTGCGCCGCGAGATCATCGGCACGGCGCTTGCCAACGAAGCGATCAATCGTGGTGGTCCGGGCTTTGCCGTCAGCATGATGGATGCAACGGCTGCGTCGGCGGCCGAGGTGGTCAAGGCCGCCGTCATTGCCCGCGACGGCTTCGATCTCGACCGGCTTTGGAACGAGACGGATGCACTTGACGGTAAGGTCGGCGGCCAGATGCAGAACCGCGTCTATGGCGAGATCACTGAAGTCTATACCGTGCTTACGCGCCTGCTATTGAAGACTGGGGCCGCCAAGGATGAAATCGAGGAAACCGTTAGCCGGCTTCGTGCAGCTCTGAAGAAGCTGCGACCCGTCTTCCTCACCCATATCCCGGCAGATTTCGCGGCCGAGATCGCAGCCCGCGAAGCGGAATATCTGGCAGCCGGCCTGCCGGAGAAGCTCGCGTCGGAGATCGCCACCATCTATGCGCTTGTCCTCGTGCCTGAGATCATGCAGATCGCCGAACGCACCGGCGATACGCTGAACCGCGCGGCCGAAAGCTACTTCACCGTATCGCAGACCTTCCGCGTCGGCCGCCTGCTGCTGGCCGGCAGCCGGATCGTTACCGGCGATCATTACGAGAGCCTGGCGCTGGCGCGTAGCCTCGACCAGATCGCTGGCGCCCGCCGTGACATTGTCATCTCCGCTTTGTCCAACCATCCGAAGGACAAGCAGCCGGTTCAGGCATGGCATGCGGAAGACCGTATCCGCATCAATCGCATCGCCGAAGAGCTCGGCGGCCTCAGCGAAAGCGGCGATCCGAACCTCGCCCGCATCACCGTCGCTGCCGGCCTGCTCAGCGATCTTGCGAACGGCCGGGCAAGATGAGACAGTCCGCCTCGTCCCCGTCACGGGATGAGGGAATGAGGACTGGATCTGGTGGCGACCGAAATTGTTGACGATAACGTGCCGGCCAAAGTGCCGGCACGCGGTATCTGGGGCTGGATGTTCTTCGACTGGGCGGCTCAGCCGTTCTTCACGGTCGTTACCACCTTCATCTTCGGCCCCTATTTCGTCGCGCGGCTGACGGCCGATCCCGTCTCCGCGCAGACGACATGGAGCAATATGGCGACGATCTCCTCGGTGATCATCGCCATCCTTTCACCGGTCCTCGGCTCGATCGCCGATCAATCCGGCGCCCGCAAGCCATGGATCGCCTTCTTCGCCGTCATCAAGATCGTCAGCCTTTTTTGCCTCTGGGGCGCGGCACCCGGCTCGCCGGTCATCTATCCGGTGATCTTCATGATCCTCGCCTCGATCTCGGCCGAATTCTCGATCGTCTTCAATGATTCCATGATGCCGCGGCTGGTTGGTAAGGATGATGTCGGCAGGCTGTCGAACGCCGCCTGGGGGCTCGGCTATCTCGGCGGCATGATCGTGCTGATCACCGTCGTGGCCTTGCTCGCCGGCAATCCACAGACCGGCAAGACCATTCTCGGCCTCACCCCGCTCTTCGGCCTCAACGCCACGCTAGGCGAGGATGCTCGTATCACCGGGCCGATTTCGGCCGTTTGGTATTTCATCTTCATTCTGCCGATGTTTCTCTTCACGCCGGATGCCGCACGCGGCTTGCCCTTGGGCGCCGCCGTTCGCTCGGGCCTGCGCGAGCTATCGGCGACCTTGGGCGAGCTGAGGCGCCGGCGCGGCATCAGCCTCTTTCTTGTCGCCCGGATGATCTATCAGGACGGCGTCAACGGCCTCCTGATCCTCGGCGGCACCTTCGCGGCCGGCATGTTCGGCTGGGCGACGATCGAGATCGGCATCTACGGCATCATCCTCAACATCATCGCCATTTTCGGCTGCTTTGCCGCCGGCTATGTCGATCGCTGGCTGGGCTCGAAAATGACCGTTATCATTAGTCTGACGCTGCTGCTCGTCGCCACTTTCGGCATCCTCTCAACCGGCCCTGGTTTCACGCTCTTTGGCCTCGTGCCGCTCTCCACCATCAGCGCCGGTGGTCTGTTCGGTACGGCGGCGGAAAAGGCCTATATCGGCTACGGCCTTTTGATCGGCATCGCCTTCGGGCCTGTGCAGGCCTCCTCGCGGTCCTATCTCGCCCGCAGCGTCAGCCTCTCGGAAGCCGGCCGCTATTTCGGCATCTACGCCCTGTCAGGCCGCGCCACTAGCTTTATGGCGACTTTGTTCTTCTCGCTGGTGACCTATTGGAGCGGCTCGGCCCGCCTCGGCATGGCGACGCTTGTCATCTTCCTCGCCGGTGGCCTGCTGCTTCTGTTGCCGACACCTTATCCGGCCGATAGAGCGAAGTAGGCAAAGAAAAATCCCGGCTGGCAAACCAACCGGGATATACGTTTTATAAATCCGATATATCCGCCGATCAGTGACGGAAGTGGCGAACGCCGGTGAAGACCATCGCGACATTGTGCTCGTTGGCCGCGTCGATCACTTCCTGGTCGCGCATCGAACCGCCGGGCTGGATGACGGCGGTGGCGCCGGCGGCGATCGCCGAGAGTAGGCCATCGGCAAAAGGCAGGAAAGCTTCGGAAGCGACGGCGGAGCCACGCGTCAGTGGCTCGGCAAGCCCCATGGCCTTGGCGGCTTCCTCGGCCTTGATGGCAGCGATGCGGGCGGAATCGACGCGGCTCATCTGTCCGGCGCCGATGCCGGCCGTCTGGCCATCCTTGGCGTAAACGACGGCATTCGACTTCACATGCTTGGCCACACGGAAGGCGAATTTCATGTCTTCCAGCTCCTGCGCCGTCGGCGCGCGCTTGGTAACGACCTTGAGCTCCATGTCCTCGACCAGCGCGTTGTCGCGGTTCTGAACCAGCAGCCCGCCGGAGACGGTTTTTGCGGTGAGGCCAGCGGCGCGTGGATCGGGCAGGGCGCCAACCGAGAGCAGGCGGAGATTCGGCTTGCGGGCGATGATCGCCTTGGCTTCCTCGCTCACTTCGGGCGCGATGATGACCTCGGTGAAGAGCTTGACGATCTCTTCGGCCGTTTTGGCATCGAGCAGGCTGTTCAGCGCAATGATGCCGCCGAAGGCGGAGGTGGAATCGCAGGCGAGAGCGCGCTTATAGGCTTCCACCAGGCTCGGACCCGTGGCGACACCGCAGGGATTGGCATGCTTGATGATCGCGCAGGCCGGCCCCTTTTCCGGCAGGAACTCGGCGACGAGCTCATAGGCCGCGTCAGTGTCGTTGATGTTGTTGTAGGACAGCTGCTTGCCCTGGATGAGCGTTGCCGTCGAGACGCCGGGACGGTTTTCGCCAGTCAGGTAGAAAGCCGCCTTCTGGTGCGGATTTTCACCATAACGCATCTCCTCGCGCAGCACACCGCCGATGACGCGGTGGCGCGGCGTGGCGATATCCAGCGCTTCGGCAAACCAGTTAGAGATCATCGCGTCGTAAGCAGCGGTGCGGGCGAAAGCCTTTGCGGCCATGCGCTTGCGGAAATCATAGGTCGTCTGGCCGGCATCGGCGGAAAGCTGAGCCAGCAGCTCGGCATAATCGGCGGGATCGGTGAGCGTCGTCACATAGGCGTGATTTTTGGCCGAAGCGCGGATCATCGCCGGGCCGCCGATGTCGATATTCTCCACCGTTGTCGGATAATCGCCTCCGGCTTTGCGCACGTCCTCGAAGGGGTAAAGATTGATGACGGCAAGATCGATGCCTTCGATACCGTGCTCCTTCATTTCAGCCTGATGCTCGGCATCGTCACGAATGGCGAGCAGGCCGCCATGCACCTTCGGATGCAGCGTCTTGACGCGGCCGTCCATGATCTCAGGAAAATTCGTCACTTCCGACACGTCGGTCACCGCAAGGCCGGCTGCAGCAATCGCCTTGTGCGTACCGCCGGTCGACAGCAGGCGCACGCCCTGTTCGCTCAGCGCACGCGCCAGCTCGACGATGCCGGTCTTGTCGAAAACGGACAGAAGCGCGGTTTTCACCTTCACCTTGTCGGGAGCGGGAATTTTCTTGGAAACGACGGCCATGGGCTTTCTCCGGTCTGGCATAGGGAGATGTGGCGTCCGGCAAAAAAGGGCGCGGGACGGATAATGCCGCCCCGTTAGCATAGCTCACGCGCTTAGCCTATGGCCGATGCGATAAAAACCAGCGGATTTCCGGCTTTTCCGTGATCCGGAAGACAATCTCAAGCTGATCGGAGGAACGCATACCTGAGGGATCGGCAAAGAAGATATCTTCCGCGACCAGCACCTCGTTGCCAGGGGAGGAGAAGATCCAGGTCTCTCCATCCGGGGCGATCAGCAGCGCGGCATCCGTCTCGGTCTGCAGCAGGCTGATGGAGGGGTGAATGTGAAAACGGGCAGAAGCAATGCCCTCACCCTTCGGCTGATGCTTCTTGCCCTCCGGCACGAAGAACCGGTCGCGGCCGGCGACGATCGTGCCGCTGGCATTCAGACTGATCTCGCGCTCATGGACGTAGCCGAAGGCGGAGAGATAGCCGTCATGCGCGGCACGGACATAGTCTCGCCCGTCTTCGGTCTCGGCGCGCTCGACGATGACCTTCTTGACGCCGCTGACCATGATCGGCCCAAGCGATTTCGATTTGGAGAACTGACAGGACGAGGTGTCGTTGAGCGTGACGGTCGAATGCGCCGCAGTCGCCCGCGCCGCCTGCATGAAGCGGTCACCCGCAAATTCGGGCGCGCCGGAATTGATGATGAAGCGCGACTTGCCAGACGACATCTCGAAGGAAAGACAGCCGGCATGCGCCGTGCGGCTGAGATCGACGGAGCCAGCAGAGCCGGCATCAACGATGACGACGGCCGAACCGGCGGCCAAACGATGATATTTCGTGTGCGGTAGTGCCTTGAAGGTCTGGCCGGCCGTCTCGTCATAGCGCAGCACCGACATCAGCTCGTTGGCAAGCGTCGAGGTCGCACCGTTGAACAGCGCCAGATCGCCATCCTGATGGCGGAAGAAACGAAGCGCCGGATACATGCGGTCGATGCCGGGGATGAGCCGGATCGGCACGTCATGGCCGAGATTGACATAGGTCTGGCGCAGCGGCAGCAGATCGAGCAGTAATTCCAGCGACGCCCGCGGATTGCGCGAGATATGGCCGCCATCCTGCAGGATTTGCCGGTCGATCTCCCGGTCGAGCGCCTGACCGGCCCGTTTCAGCGTGAGGGAACTGCTCGGCATGGCGACCGAGGCCATGGCAAGCGCGATGCGCACACGGAACCGGGTGATGCCGTCAGGCGAGGACGCAACGATCCGACGCAGAAAGCGCACATGGAAGACGAGCATGCGCATGAAGCGGCGGTAGAAACCGCTATCCGTGCCCTGCAAAAGTACGGGCGAATGCGACAGAAGCGCGATCAGCCGCTGCGCCGCTATATCGGGTGACCAGGCAAGGCCATGCAGCCGGCGGCCGTGGACGGCAATCCAATCCGTGAGGATCGATCGCGCCATGGCCGAGGCCTGATCACTCTTTTCCGCCCGTAAATGCCGCAGCCAGCGAAAATTATGCAGCCGGGCGGCAAAGGCCAGCGACGGCAGCTCCAGTGAGAAGGGCGATGCACCTTGTGTTTCCAAAACGCGCCCGGCGAGCAGAATGCGGCCGTTCAAAAGCTCTTCGACGAAAAAGGGATCGACGCTGCGCAGATCGGTCGGTGCCACGATCAGGCGCTCCGGCACACGCATCGTGTGGCGGGTAAGACGCAATCGCGTCAACGCCGCGCGGCGCGACATCCGCCGCCATGCTTCCCGCATGTATGAACTCACTAAACCCTGCCGCAGATCTGCATATTTGCTTCTGCTTACTCTCATTACCCGTGGTTAAAAAGAGGTTACAGATATACCAATTAAAGACACGTTTGCCGGTTTTTTAACCGGCCGGTCAAAACGATTCGAGGTGGGGACTAATGCGTGCGTCGAAGCGCGACAGCAAAAAAGCCGTCGAGGCCGGAGGCGAAGCCATCGGGAAGCGGCAGCATGTCCGGCGTGGTGCGGAAGGCTCCAAGCGGCGAAATCGCCGTTTCCAGACCCGGCCAATCGCCTGATGGGATCGGTACGCGCTCGACATTGCCGGTATCGGCAAGCAGGCGTGCAACCAGATCTTCGCCCTCTTCGGAATCGAGCGAGCAATTGGAGAAGACCACCACACCGCCCGGCTTGACCAAGGTCAGGGCATGGCGAAGCAGGCGTTCCTGCAGGGCGGCCAGCTTGGCGATATCCTCCGGTCCCTTGGTCCACAGCACGTCCGGATGGCGGCGCGTCGTTCCCGTGGAGGAGCAGGGGGCATCGAGAAGAGCCGCATCGAAAAGTTCGTCGGGTTGATATTTGCTCATATCGGCAACGACGGTTTCTGCTTCGAAGCCAAGCCGTGCCAGATTGCCGGACAGCCTCTTCAGGCGATTGGCGGATTGATCGAGAGCCGTGACCTTAGCACCGGCGAGAATGAGTTGCGCCGTCTTGCCGCCAGGTGCTGCGCAGAGATCCACCACCCGCTTGCCGGCCAGCGAACCGAAAAGTTTTGCTGGAATGCTGGCGGCAGCATCCTGAACCCACCACTCACCCTCATCGAAACCTTCGAGAGAGGGAATGGAACCTTCGAAGGCGGCAAGCCGCACGCCGCCGGTCGGCAGCACCACGCCGTTCAACCGCTTTGCCCAGCCCTCGGCATCGGATTTCACGGTCAGGTCGATCGCCGCCGGCTCGAGTTGCGTGTCGGAAATCTTTAGCGCAGCGGGAGCGCCATAGGCCGCTTCCAGGCGAGAAAGGAACCAGGCCGGCATGGCCGGCACCTTCGCAACCCGCTCAAGGATTGCCTGCTTCTCGCGGCCGATGCGGCGAAGGATGGCATTCACCAGCTTGGCGAAACGGCGATTGCGCGGATCGCGGTTGGCTTGCTCGACAGCAAGATCGACGGCGGAATGATCCGGCACGTCGAGATAGAGGATCTGGGTCGCACCAACGACGAGGACATGATGCAGGGCACGGGCGCCCTCCGGCAGCGGCGAATCGAGCAGCGACGAGATCGCCGCCTCGATGCGCGGCAGGTGGCGCAGCGCGCTATTCAAGATAGCGCGCACCAGCGCACGGTCGCTATCGCTGAGTGTCGTATAGGCGGCGCTGCCGCCTTCGGCATCCAGCATGCCGTCGAGCGGCGTCTTGCGGTCCAGCACGGCCCCCAGGATCTTCGACGCCGCCGCGCGGGCCGCAAGGCCGGGCTTGAGTGGAGACGAATCAAGCGGCCGCGATTGCTGAGGCCGCTTGCCCGATCGTTTTCCATCTCTATGGGAAGCTTTGTTTTTCGTGTCAGAACTCAAGACCAGGGACCCTTCGGCGGTTGCGAACCACCGCGACCCGTATTCGGCACGGAGCGCGATTTGCGCCCCGGATTAGCAGTGAAGGACGGTCCCGTCGAGCCAAAGCCGGAAGATGAGCCGGAAGACGGTGTCATCGGCGAAGCGCCGCCGCCACCGTAACGGGCCATTTCATGCAGCGCGGCGATGCGGTTTTCCGTATTCGGATGGGTGGAAAACAGATTGTCCATGCGCTCGCCGGAGAGCGGATTGATGATGAACATATGCGCCGTCGCCGGATGGCCCTCGGCATCTTCATTCGGGATATGCGCCGCGCCGCGGGCGATCTTGCCGAGCGCGGAGGCAAGCCAAAGCGGATTGCCGCAGATTTCCGCGCCGCGGCGGTCGGCAGAATATTCGCGCGTACGGCTGATCGCCATCTGCACCAGCATGGCGGCCAACGGGGCAACGATCATCGCGACAAGGACGCCGACCATGCCGAGCGGATTGTTGTTGTCGCGGCGGCCGCCGAAGAAGAAAGCGAAATTGCCGAGCATGGAAATGGCACCGGCAAGCGTCGCCGTGATCGTCATCGTCAGCGTGTCGCGGTTCTGCACGTGGGCAAGCTCGTGCGCCATCACGCCGGCCACCTCCTCCGGCGTCAGCGCATGCAGCAGGCCGGTGGAGGCAGCGACAGCGGCATTTTCCGGATTACGGCCCGTCGCGAAAGCATTCGGCTGCGGGCTGTCATAAAGATAAACCTTCGGCATAGGCAGGCCGGCATTGCGGGCGAGATCGCGAACGATGCGGTAGAATTCCGGCGCGCTTCGCTCATCGACCTCCTGCGCACCATAGGTGGACAGCACCATGCGGTCGGAATTCCAGTAGGAAAAGAAATTCATGCCGGCGGCGGCGACCAATGCGATCAGCATGCCCGATTGGCCGCCGATCAGATAGCCGACGCCCATGAAGAGCGCGGTCATGAAGGCAAGCAGCATGGCAGTACGCATGAGATTCATCGAGGGGTCTCCAACACGATCGGCAGTCCGAACCTTTTTCTTTGCGGCCGGACGCACTATGATTTGGCTATTCCTCCCTCCATTTCAATATTTCGGAGGTCGCGCGAGACCATGCAAACCGCAGATAACGACAATAGACTCGACACCGAAGCCGGTGAAATCACCCGCAAGCCGCTCTCACCCGCGGCCAAGCGCGCCCTCGCCGAAGCAGAAGAGCGCCGCAAGGCGCAGGAAGCTCAAGCACAGGCCGAGCTTCCCCCCGAAATCGGCGGCCGCGGCGGCGCCGACCCCGCACGCTTCGGCGACTGGGAAATCAACGGCCGCGCGATCGATTTTTGAAATGAGTTTAGGTTAGCCGTAATTCGATGAGAGAATAATGCCTGTAGGTTTCTCTCAAGGTCTGTCCTTTGATAGGAAACGCGCAAACTGGAGCCGGACGGGCCACCGCCCTTTGGCTTGGTGCGCGTGGTATCCGGCCAATGATGATGCGGTCGAAATCGCACCCTCGCCGTCCTGGTTCAAGCAAAAGCCGGTCGCGCCCAACGCGCCGATGAAGAAATCCACCGATGCGCGCTCTCTGGTGTTGCTGTCTCACGGATCGGGCGGCCTTGCCATTGGCCTGGAATGGCTCGGACATCGTCTGGCGCAGGCCGGCTTTGTGGCCCTGGGCATCGATCATCACGGCCACACAGGTTCAGAACCTTACAGAGCCGAGGGATTTCTCTGTCTCTGGGAGCGGGCGGCCGATCTGACCGCCTTGCTCAATGCCAATGACTGGAGAGAGGTTTTGGGCGGGGCTATCGAAAAGCATGCCTACGTCGCGGGTTTCTCCGCCGGCGCCTATACCGCGATGCTGCTCGTCGGCGCGCGCGTTGCGTACTCTCAGTTCGAACCGGATAACCCTCAGAAGAGCCCGATACGAGGACCGAGAGAATTCCCTCATTTGGCGGATCACATTCCCTCGCTTCTCCAATATGAGATATTCCTGGAATCATGGAATCGACGACGGGACAGTTTTAGGGATGATCGAATAAAAGCCGCTTTGGCGATCGCGCCAGGTCGGTCGGTTCTCGGCTTTTCCAAGGAAAGTCTCGAGGAAATAACAGCACCAGTTCAGGTCGTTGGCGGCGATGCGGATGTCATAGCGCCGGCCCATGAATGCTGCACATGGCTCCACGAGAATGTGCGCTCGAGCTCCCTTGAAATCATGGGCGGCGGGGTGGGCCATTATACGTTTTTGCCTGAACCCACGCCGCAAGGCCGGAAGGCCGCACCAGCTGTCTTTACCGATGTTGCTGGCTTGGTGCGAGAAAACGTGCACAACTATGTTGCTCAAATGGCAGTTGCTTTTTTCAGCACTGCAAGATGAAAGATTTAGGCGAGAGCCAAGCTCTCGCCTAATGTCAAATGACCCAGTGCCCCCTGGCTCAACCTACGCCGCATCCGCCTTGTTCTGCCTGTTAGCGATCAGATCGTCGACGACAGCAGGATCGGCGAGCGTCGAAGTATCGCCAAGCGCGCCAAAATCATCTTCGGCGATCTTGCGCAGGATGCGGCGCATGATCTTGCCGGAGCGTGTTTTCGGCAGGCCAGGGGTAAACTGGATCTTGTCCGGTGAGGCGATCGGGCCGATTTCGGCGCGGACATGCTTTATCAGTTCCTGTCGCAGCGCTTCAGTGCCTTCCATCCCGACCATCAGCGTGACGTAGCAATAGATGCCCTGGCCCTTGATGGAATGCGGATAGCCGACGACGGCTGCCTCCGAGACATGCTTGTGCGACACCAGCGCTGATTCCACCTCTGCCGTGCCGAGACGGTGGCCAGAGACGTTGAGCACGTCGTCGACGCGGCCGGTGATCCAGTAATAGCCGTCCTCGTCGCGACGGCAGCCGTCGCCCGTGAAGTACTTGCCCTTGTAGGTGGAGAAATAGGTCTGGATGAAGCGCTCGTGGTCGCCATAGACGGTGCGCATCTGGCCGGGCCAGCTGTCGGCGATGACGAGATTGCCGTCGGCCGCCCCTTCCAGCACGTTGCCTTCATTGTCGACCAGCTGCGGCTGCACGCCGAAGAAGGGCAGCGTCGCCGAACCGGCCTTCAGATCGGTCGCGCCCGGAAGCGGTGTGATCATGTGGCCGCCCGTTTCCGTCTGCCACCACGTATCGACGATCGGGCAGCGGCTGTCGCCGACCACCTTGTAATACCATTCCCATGCTTCGGGATTGATAGGCTCGCCGACGGTGCCGAGGATGCGCAGGCTGGAGCGCGAGGCCCGCTTGACGAAATGGTCGCCGGCGCCCATCAGCGAACGGATCGCTGTCGGCGCAGTATAGAAGATATTGACCTTGTGCTTGTCGATCACATCCCAGAAACGGCCCTGGTCCGGATAGTTCGGCACACCTTCGAACATCAGCGAAGTCGCCGCATTGGCGAGCGGCCCGTAGACGATATAGGAATGGCCGGTCACCCAGCCGACATCCGCCGTGCACCAGTAGATATCGCCGGGGTGATAGTCGAACACATATTCATGCGTCATCGCCGCATAGACGAGATAGCCGGCCGTCGTGTGCAGCACGCCCTTCGGCTTGCCCGTGGAACCTGACGTGTAAAGGATGAAGAGCGGGTCTTCCGCCTTCATCTTTGCCGGCGGGCACTCCGCCTTCACCTTGGCGGTTTCCTCGTGATACCAGACATCGCGGCCGGGCTCCCAAGCAACCTTGCCGCCGGTGCGCCGCACGGCGATGACGGTCTTGACCGCGACCTTCTGCTTGGCGGCGATCTGAATGGCCTTATCGGTGTTTTCCTTCAGCGGGATGGACTTGCCGCCGCGGACACCTTCATCGCAGGTGATGACGACGGTCGAGGCGCAATCGACTATACGGCCGGCGAGCGCTTCCGGCGAGAAGCCGCCGAAGACGACCGAATGCACTGCGCCGATACGGGCACAGGCCAGCATCGCATAGGCGGCTTCCGGGATCATCGGCATGTAGATGGTGACGCGGTCGCCCTTCTTGACGCCGTGCTTCTTCAGCACATTCGCCAGCCGGCAGACCTGCTCGTAGAGCTCGTTATAAGTGATCTTCTTGTCGATATAGGGGTTGTCGCCTTCCCAGATGAAGGCGACGCGATCGCCATGCTTCTTCAGATGCCGGTCAATGCAATTATAGGAAACGTTGGTGACGCCATCCTCGAACCACTTGATCGAGACCTTGCCGGTAAAGGACGTATTCTTGACCTTGGTATAGGGCTTGAACCAGTCGATGCGCTTGCCGTGCTTGCCCCAGAACTTGTCGGGATCCTCGACGCTCTGCTCATACCATTTCTGGTACTTCGCCTTGTCGATCAGGGCGCGCGCCTTGACCGGTTTCGTCACGGGATGGATCTTCTCCGACATTGTTTCCTCCTCAAATCCTCGCACGCCGATTTTGTAACCGCGAGTGCTCTTTCCGCGCAATAAATAGCAGGTCAAACTACGACAGCAATTGGACAAAGTGCATTTCATGCGCAAAGAATTGCAATTCCGCGACACTATCGCTATATAGGGCCGTATTTCCCGGACAATGTGGTGTTACACCCCGGACCGCGACACCGGCGCGGACTGACAGAAGGACTATATCCATGGCTCAACAATTGCTCATGCCGAAGGCAACCGCCATCTGGCTTGTCGACAATACGGCCTTGTCATTCGACCAGATCGCGCAGTTCTGCAAGCTGCATCCGCTCGAAGTGAAGGCCATTGCCGATGGCGAAGCAGCGCAGGGCATCAAGGGCCTCGACCCGATCTCGACCGGCCAGCTGACCCGCGATGAAATCGCCCGTGCTGAAGCCAACCCGAACCATAAGCTGAAGCTTTCCGAGCCAAAGGTTCGCGTGCCGGAATCCAAGCGCCGCGGCCCGCGTTACACGCCGGTCTCCAAGCGTCAGGACCGTCCGAACGCTATCCTCTGGCTGGTGCGCAATCATCCTGAACTGAAGGATGCGCAGATTTCACGCCTCGTCGGCACCACCAAGTCGACCATCGAGCAGATTCGCGACCGCACGCACTGGAACTCGGCCAACCTGACGCCGATGGATCCGGTCACGCTCGGCCTCTGCAGCCAGATCGACCTCGACATGGAAGTCGAAAAGGCATCAAAGGGCCGTCCGCTGCCGACCGCCGCCGAACTCGGCGCAACCCTGCAGCCGGCTCAGGAAACCGAAAAGCTCGGCTTCAGCTACGATCGCGAAGAAGAGAAGGAAAAGGAAATCGACGCCGACGCTGTTTTCGCCAAGCTGAAGTCGCTGAAGTCGACCAGCCGCGACGACGAGGACGACGATCAGTTCTGAGATCCGGCATAGCGGATAAGAATGCAAAGCCCCGTCCAAACCGGGGCTTTTTTTTGTTTGTCGGAGAGCATTGTAGACGTCGTCTCCCAGCAGGCGTTGAGAGGACAATTCCATGATTGCCATCTCCAGGCACTGAGGGATTCCGTCAAATCTCCAATCCGGGCCAGTCCTGTGCTCCACACACCAAGGCCTTCCGCACCTTTTGTTTTCGGCAGAACTACCGCGCCCCAAAAATCGCCGAGCCGACCCGGACGCTTGTCGCGCCGAAAGCGACGGCGATTTCGTAGTCGCTGGACATGCCCATGGAGAGCTTTTCGACACCGGCCTGCTTGGCAAGCTTGGCCAGCAGGGCAAAATGCGGCCCCGGATTTTCCTCCGCCGGCGGAATGCACATCAGGCCCTCGATCGAAAGCCGAAGCTCCTTGCGGCACAGCTCGACGAAAGCGAGGGTATCATCGGGCGCGAGCCCGGCCTTTTGCGGTTCTAACCCGGTGTTGACCTGCACATAAAGCCTCAGTGTCTTGCCCTGCCGCTTCATCTCGTCGGCGACAGCGCGCGCGATCTTTTCCCGGTCGATGGTCTCGATGACATCGAACAGCGCCACCGCATCTGCGGCCTTGTTCGATTGCAGCGGCCCGATCAGATGCAGCTCGATCCCGGGCGTCTCCGCCTTCAATTCCGGCCACTTGCCCTGGCTTTCCTGCACGCGGTTTTCGCCGAACACGCGCTGGCCGGCCGAAATGGCGGGCCGGATCTGATCGGCAGCGAACGTCTTGGAAACGGCAACGAGCTGCACCGAGCCGGGAGCTCGGCCGGCCTGACGCTCGGCGGCTGCGATATGGGAACGGACTTCGTTCAGGCGCTCTTGAAGTTCCATCTTTTCGCCTCGATATTTGGCTTGCTTCTCAAACTTTGCAGTAATGAGGCTCGCAGGCTTTGCCAAGGGCGAATGCACCCGAATCCGGCTTTGCTTTGCAAGATAAGGCACTTGCTGCACCTGCTAAACTTGACGCTTGGGTGGTTTCGTGGTGAAGGTCACGCCTTAATCCCCATGATTTTCCGGAATACAAGAACAGATGACTAGCGAACGTTATAATCCGCGCGACGCCGAGCCCCGCTGGCAGGAAAAATGGAACGAAGAAAAGGTCTTCGTGACAGACAATGCCGATCCGCGTGAGAAGTACTACGTTCTAGAAATGTTTCCCTATCCGTCAGGCCGCATCCACATGGGCCATGTGCGCAACTACGCCATGGGCGATGTCGTTGCGCGCTACAAGCGTGCCCGCGGCTATAACGTGCTGCATCCGATGGGCTGGGACGCCTTCGGCATGCCGGCGGAAAACGCAGCGCGCGACAACAAGGTGCATCCGAAGGAATGGACCTACCAGAACATCGCCTCGATGCGCACCCAGCTGAAGGCCATGGGCCTGTCGCTGGACTGGAGCCGCGAGTTCGCGACCTGCGATGTCGATTATTATCATCGCCAGCAGATGCTCTTCATCGACATGATGGAAAAGGGCCTGGTCTACCGCAAGAAGTCCAAGGTCAACTGGGACCCGGTCGATAACACCGTTCTCGCCAATGAGCAGGTCATCGACGGGCGCGGCTGGCGTTCCGGCGCGCTCGTCGAGCAGCGCGAGCTGACGCAGTGGTTCTTCAAGATCACCGAGTTCAGCCAGGAACTGCTGGATGCCCTGGATACGCTGGATCATTGGCCGGAAAAAGTGCGGCTGATGCAAAAGAACTGGATCGGCCGCTCCGAGGGCTTGACCGTTCGCTGGGAAATTGTGCCGGAAACAGCTCCCAATAGCGATCGCGAAATCACCGTCTACACGACCCGTCCGGATACGCTGTTCGGCGCCTCCTTCCTGGCGATCTCGGCCGACCATCCGCTCGCCAAGGAAGCGGCGGCCAAGGATCCGGCCATCGAGGCCTTCTGCGAGGAATGCCGTCGCGCTGGCACCTCGCTGGCAGCCCTGGAGACGGCCGAGAAGAAGGGTATGGACACCGGCATCCGCGTCCGCCACCCCTTCGACCCATCCTGGGAACTGCCCGTCTACATCGCCAATTTCGTGCTGATGGACTATGGCACGGGCGCCATCTTCGGCTGCCCGTCCGGCGACCAGCGCGATCTGGATTTCGCCCGCAAGTACGGCTTGCCGGTCGTTCCCGTCGTCATGCCTGCCGATGGCGATGCGGCGAGCTTCACCGTCGGCGATGTCGCGTATGACGGCGACGGCGTGATGATCAATTCCCGTTTCCTCGACGGCATGAGCACCGACGAAGCCTTCGAAACCGTAGCAACGAAGCTCTCCGAGACCAGCCTCGGCAATGCACCGCAGGCCGAGCGCAAGGTGAATTTCCGCCTGCGCGACTGGGGCATCTCCCGTCAACGCTATTGGGGCTGCCCGATCCCGGTTATCCACTGCGATGATTGCGGCGTGCTGCCGGTGCCGAAGAAGGATCTGCCGGTCAGGCTGCCCGACGACGTGACCTTCGATCAGCCGGGCAACCCGCTCGATCGCCACGCGACTTGGCGGCATGTCGCCTGTCCGCAATGCGGCAAGGACGCCCGTCGTGAAACCGACACGATGGACACCTTCGTCGATTCGAGCTGGTATTTCGCGCGCTTCACCGCCCCCTGGGAAAGCCAGCCGACGGATCCCAAGGCCGCCAATCATTGGCTGCCTGTCGACCAGTATATCGGCGGCATCGAGCACGCGATCCTGCACCTGCTCTATTCGCGCTTCTTTACCCGCGCCATGCGCGAGACCGGACATCTTGACGTGAAAGAACCCTTCAAGGGCCTGTTCACGCAGGGCATGGTCGTGCACGAAACCTATAGCCGCGGAAGCGGCCTCACGCGCGAATGGGTGTCCCCAGCCGATATCAAGATCGAGGAAGTGGACGGCCAGCGCCGCGCGACCCTGCTGTCGACGGGCGAGGACATCGCCATCGGCTCGATCGAAAAGATGTCGAAATCGAAGAAGAATGTCGTCGATCCCGACGATATCATCGCCTCCTATGGTGCCGATACGGCACGCTTCTTCGTACTCTCCGATTCGCCGCCCGATCGCGACGTCATCTGGTCGGAAGCTGGTGTCGAGGGCGCGCATCGTTTCACGCAGCGCATGTGGCGTCTGGTGTCCGAAGCCGCCGACGCCCTGAAAGCGGCCGAATCGACTCCGGCTAAGGAAGGCGAGGCACTGGCGATTTCGCAGATAGCCCATCGCACGCTGAAGGCCGTTCAGGGTGATTACGACAAGCTCGCCTTCAACAAGGCCGTGGCGCGCATCTATGAATTCGTCAATGCGCTGGCGGCACCGCTGACGAAAGTGGCCGCCGGCCAGGCGGATGGCGCCTATCGTTCTGCCGTCCGCGAAGCCGTCGAGATCCTGATTGCTTTGGTTGCACCGATCACGCCTCACCTGGCCGAGGAATGTTCGGCCGCCCTCGGCAACACGCATATGGTCGCGACTAGCCCATGGCCGGTCTATGACGAAGCTCTCGTCATCGAGAACGAGATCATCTATCCCGTTCAGATCAATGGCAAGAAGCGCGCTGAATTGACAATCGCGCGCGATGCAGATCAGAATGCCGTGCAGCAAGCCGTGCTCGCCCTGGATGCCGTTACGAGCGCATTGAATGGTCAGGCGCCAAAGAAGATCATCGTCGTTCCACAGAGGATCGTAAACATTGTCGTCTGATAGTCTTTTCAAATTCGCCCGCATCGCCGGCGTTGCGTCTCTTGTGGCCGTTGCCAGCCTTCTGTCGGCCTGCCAGGTTCGGCCGCTCTATGCCGTCAGCACTGGCGTCACGCAGAAGCTGTCGGAGGTTTCCTTCTCCGACGTTGGCTCGCGCGTCGGTCTCCAGGTGCGCAATCAGCTGATCTTCATTGCGGGGCGTGGCGCAGGCGAGACCAAGACGCCGAAATACAATGTCGATCTGAGCGTCAGCTCCGGTACTGGCGGTGTGCTTTATCTTCCGTCTTCGAGCACGTCGGCCGCAGGCCGCACGACTGTGACCGTCTCGTTCACATTGAGGGAGATCGGCACCGGCAAGGTCATCAAGTCCGGCAGCCGTTCGGTGACGTCGCTGGTCGATTTCCCCACGCAGGAATTCGCCAAGCAGCGCGCAATTCGTGATTCGGAAGACCGTGCTGCCCGCGAAGTCTCCGAGATGGTCGCAGCCGATATCGCTGCCGCACTCAGCCGCTGATAAAGAGCGCGGCATGGCAGAGATCAAGTCTCACGAATTTGATGGATTCCTGCAAAACGCCGCGCGCAATTATCGGGTCTTCGTAATCTACGGCCCGGATCGCGGCCTCGTTTCCGAACGTGCCGCACAGATTGCCGCCAGGACCGGCGTCGATCTCAATGATGCCTTTTCCCTCATCAAACTCGATGTCGGTGACCTGCAGAACGATGCGGGTCGCCTGCTCGACGAAGTCAACGCCATCGGTTTGTTCGGCGGCGAAAAGCTCGTCTGGATTCGCGGCGCCGCCAATGAAAAAGCATTGGTCGATTCGCTGCAGATCATTGCCGAAAGCCCGCCGGAGGCAAGCTTCGTCATCATTGAAGCCGGCGATCTGAAGAAGGGCGCAGGTCTGCGCAAAGTGGCGGAACCGACGCGCTCGGTCGCAACCATTCCCTGCTATGCCGACGATGCCAGAGCGCTGAATGGTCTGATCGATACGGAACTGGCAAATGAAGGGTTGCGCATCGCCCCCGCAGCCCGTCAGGCATTACTCGAGCTTCTGGGCGGCGACCGGATCGCCTCTCGAAACGAGGTGCGCAAACTGGCGCTTTACTGCCGCGGGCAGGGCACAATCGAAGAGAACCATGTCATGGAGATCATCGGCGATGCCAGCGCGATTTCCACTGACGATGCCGTCGATACCATCTTGAAGGGGGATTCCGAGGCCTTTCTGCATGCCATGCAAAAGATCGCCTCCTCCAAAACTCCGATGTTTCTCGTGCTGCAGAGCTGCCTGCGGCAATTTCAGATGCTCGATACGATGCGAGCCGAAATGGATGAAAAGCGCGTTGCCCCGGCACAGGTCATGCAGACACATGGGCGCCATCTGCATTTCAGGCGTAAGCCGATCATTGAACAGGCCCTCAAGACCTGGTCGGGCCCTGCGATCGCCCGCGAGATGAACAGGCTGCAATCCGCCATTCTCCAGACACGCCAGCGTGCGAGCCTCGAAGACACAATCGCAACACAAACCCTGCTTGCGACAACATTGCAGTCGGCACGCAGAGCCTGATGTTTCACGGGAAACGGACTTGGACAGGCATCCGCCATCCGGACGCCGCAGCAGCCTATCCAATTGTTTTTACAGGACTATAGTAACCTTCCGCACAATTGTGGAGAAGCAAACAGCGGGAACCATTTGACGTTCCATACAGAGCAGAGCCGTCTTAGCGGCGCTCCAGAAGCCGGCAAATTTCCTCGAGTTGTTCCAGCGTCTTATAGCTGATCTTCACCTGGCCACCATTGCCGCGATGATTGATGGAAACATCGAGACCTAGCGTGTCAGACAGCGTACGCTCGAGCGCCAGCGTATCGGAATCCTTCTCATCCCTGCGTACGCCAGCGGGGCGGGGGTCGTTCTGAGCCTTGATGTCATTTTGCGCGAGACGTTCGGCATCGCGAACTGACAAGCCCTTGGAAACAACAGTTCGCGCCAGCGCGGTCGGATCGGAGGTCGAAACGAGAGCGCGGGCATGGCCGGCGGAAAGCGAGCCTGCGGCAAGCATATCGCGTACCGGGTCAGGAAGCTTCAACAGACGCAGAGAGTTGGCGACATGGCTGCGGCTCTTGCCGATGATTTCGCCAAGATCGTTTTGTGTATAGCCGTGTTCTGCGATCAGTTGCTCGTAACCGAGCGCCTCTTCCAAAGGATTGAGGTCCGCGCGTTGCACATTCTCGACAATGGCGATCTCAAGCGCGGTCTTATCATCGACGTCGCGAACGATCACTGGAATTTCGATCAGACCCGCAAGCTGTGCCGCTCGCCAGCGCCGTTCACCGGCAATGATCTCATAGCGATCGGAAGAAATGGTGCGGACCACGACCGGCTGCACGATGCCGTGCTGGCGAATGGAGCTGGCGAGATCATGCAGCTCGGTCTCGTCGAAATAGCGGCGAGGATTACGTGGATTGCGGCTGATGAATTCGATCGGCACCAGGCGATCGGGATTGACCGCCGGTCTGCCGGCATCCACGGGCGTCGGCTGATCCATCTCCCCGATGAGAGCCGCCAGTCCGCGCCCGAGACGCCGCTTCGAAAGATCATCATTCATCGCCGATACTCACTCTGGAACAAATACTACGTCATATCAGGCGGCAGCTTTTCGCTGCCGCTCTCTTTGGATTACTTCCGAAGCGAGCTGCAGATAGGCCTGGCTGCCCGCGCACTTCAGGTCGTAAAGAATGGCGGGCTTGCCGTAGGACGGCGCCTCGGACACGCGGACGTTGCGTGGAATCAACGTATGGTAGACCTTCTCGCCAAGATGAGTCCGTACATCGGTGACAACCTGCTGCGCTAGATTGTTGCGGGAATCGAACATGGTCAAGACGATTCCCTGGATATCGAGGGACGGGTTGACCGTGCGCCTTACCTGATCGACCGTCTCCAGCAGCTGGCTAAGGCCTTCCAGGGCGAAAAATTCGCACTGTAAAGGCACCAAAACAGAATGCGCCGCGGCCATTGCATTCATCGTCAGAAGGTTAAAGGAAGGCGGGCAGTCCACCAGAATATAGGAAAAGGCGAGGGCATCCGACGCATTCAGCGCGCGCCGCAGCTTGAAAACGCGGTCCGGTTGCTGCGCGATCTCCATCTCAACACCAAGCAGATCCATGGTCGATGGCACGATGAAGAGATTCGGAACGGCCGTCTCCTGAACCGTATCCATGATCCCGTGGCTACCCACCAATAGATCGTAGGAAGACAGCTTGCGGTCACGCCGCTCGATGCCCAACCCCGTGCTGGCATTGCCTTGGGGATCGAGATCGACAATCAGGACGCGCTCACCAATGGCGGCAAGAGCTGTCGCCAGATTGATCGCGGTCGTGGTCTTGCCGACGCCGCCCTTTTGATTTGCGATGGTAATAATCCGGTTTCGCTCGCCGATCATCTGCCGCACATCCAATTATGGTTAAATCAGGCGCCGAAGGCGACTAAGCTCCAGAATGACGGAATCTCGCTCAACGACACTCTGATGTTTTACCAGATCGAATTGCCAACGACCACGGGCTTTCTGCAGCTCGCGTTCGTAATCCCGGCCTTTGTGCAGGAAGAGGCGCAGATTTTCGTTGCGCTCGAGCCAGGGGGCTGCGTAGTCCAGCAAGATTTCGAGCTCCGCAAGAGCCCGCGCTGAGATAACGTCGCAGGCCTGGATCGCTGCCGGTGCCTCTTCGATGCGAATGGCATGAACAGCGCCCCGGGCCGCGCATTCCCGCAGGCAGACACGCAGAAAAGCAGCTTTTTTCTGATTGCTTTCAACCAGATCGACGTGCCCCGCACCTTTTTCCGCCAACAGGATTGCCGTTATCACACCGGGAAATCCACCACCACTCCCCAAATCTACCCAATGATCCGTTGTCGGATGCAGCTGGAAAATCTGCGCACTATCCGCGATGTGACGGCGCCAGAGATCGTCAATCGTGGATGGCGCAACAAGATTGATGGTCTTCGCCCATTTCTGGAAAAGCTGCGCAAAATGCTGCAGCCGTTCCTGTGTTTCACGTGAAACACGTACACCGTTCAGTTCCATGCCATGGACTCTCTAACCTTGTAGTATTGTCAGGAAACGAGCTTCTGTTCTTCCGACACGCTCATTTTCCTCAGATAAGCCAATAACAAAGAAATAGCCGCCGGCGTCATACCGTCGATTCGCGAGGCCTGGGAGATATTCTTCGGCCGGGCTGCTTCCAGCTTCTGTTTCAGCTCATTGGACAATCCTGAAAGAACCGAAAAATCAAATTCCGCCGGAATGACGCGCTCTTCTTCCCTGCGGGCCTGAACGATATCGGCTGTCTGGCGATCCATATAGACGGCATAAGCCGCCTCGATCTCGATGGCCTCGGCTATGTTACCCTCGATGGACTGCAATTCCGGCCATAGCCGCGACAGGTTCTCTACGGATTGACCAGGATGAGAAAGAAGCTCATAGGCCGAACGCCGCTGACCGTCCTTGTTAAGATGCATACCTGCCTTTTCGGCTTCGTTCGGTGTTACCGTCAGACTTCTCAGCTGGTCACGCGCC
This sequence comes from Rhizobium sp. AG207R, assembly GCF_027109195.1. Taxonomy (NCBI): domain Bacteria; kingdom Pseudomonadati; phylum Pseudomonadota; class Alphaproteobacteria; order Hyphomicrobiales; family Rhizobiaceae; genus Rhizobium; species Rhizobium sp. AG207R. Next base: position 61,829 of record NZ_JAEPVT010000015.1, on the reverse strand, counting down.
TGTTCAAGCCTCTTTACATATTGCCCGAAACGCGCTGCACGGCTGAAACCGACGCAGCCCAAGGCCAGTCCGACGGGCGTAAGACGGACGTCAGCATTGTCAGCGCGGAGCGACAAGCGATATTCCGCACGGGACGTGAACATACGATACGGCTCCGCCACACCCCGAGAGGTCAAATCGTCGATCATCACACCGATATAGGATTCCGTTCGGCTGAACTCGATGGCTTTGCCACCGCTGGCGAGACGCGCGGCATTCAGCCCGGCGACGAGACCTTGAGCTCCAGCTTCCTCATAGCCCGTCGTGCCGTTGATCTGGCCCGCTAGGAAAAGTCCCGGAATCTTTTCCACTTCGAGGGACAGCTTCAATTCGCGCGGATCGACGTGGTCATACTCGATGGCATAGGCGTGCTGGAGAATACGGACTCGTTCCAGACCCGGAATGGTCTTGATAAATTCATCCTGAACATCCTCGGGCAGGGAGGTCGATATGCCGTTTGGATAGACCGTGCTATCATCCAATCCCTCCGGCTCAAGGAAGATTTGATGACCGTCGCGTTCGCCGAATTTGACGATCTTGTCTTCGATCGAGGGGCAATAGCGTGGTCCGACGCCTTCAATCTGACCAGAATACATTGCTGAACGCTTCAGGTTTTCAGCAATGATCCTGTGGGTTTCGGACGTGGTTCGGGTTACCCCGCATTCGATCTGAGGATTCACGATGGAATCGGTCATGAAAGAGAAGGGTGTTGGATCTTCGTCCGCCCCCTGACGTCCGACGGAATTCCAATCGATGGTCGTTCCGTCAAGGCGAGCAGGCGTTCCAGTTTTCAATCGCCCCAGAGCAAGGCCGTGTCGCAGCAATGTGGCAGAAAGCCCAAGCGACGGCTCTTCGCCAACACGGCCCGCCGGGATCTTCTTGTCGCCGATATGAATGAGACCGCGGAGAAAAGTGCCTGTGGTCAGAACAACAGCTCCGCAGCGAATGGCTCGCCCGTCCTTCAGGATCACCGCGGACACCCTGCCGTGCTCGAAGGTAAGATCGAAAGCATCGCCCTCGATAACATCAAGATTATCAATTGCGCCGATTTCCGCCTGCATGGCTAGACGATAGAGCTTGCGGTCCGCCTGAGTGCGCGGACCGCGTACGGCGGGACCCTTCTTGCGGTTGAGCATACGGAACTGGATGCCGGCAGCATCCGCAACACGACCCATTAAACCGTCGAGAGCGTCAATTTCCCGGACCAGGTGGCCTTTGCCGAGACCGCCAATGGCGGGATTGCAGGACATCACACCGATCGTGTCGCGCTTATGTGTTATCAATGCCGTGCGCGCACCGAGGCGTGCGGCCGCAGCTGCAGCCTCGCTGCCCGCATGGCCGCCACCCACAACGATCACATCATACGCTTTATCGAACATCATCAGGTCCTCGGTCGTGCCGCTTGTTTGGCACACCAATTTCAGGAGTCAAGAAGGTTTCACGTGAAACGTCTAGCGAGAGTATATGACTCTCTGTTTCACGTGAATCATTTTCCTATGCAGAATTCTGAGAAGATCACGTCCAGCAAATCTTCCACATCGACGCGGCCGGTGATGCGTCCGAGGCTTGTGGCCGCCCGTCTTAGGTATTCGGCTCTGATATCCAGGCCGCGATCTTCCGAACCTAGCGCAGCCTCAATTGCATCAAGGCTCTCTGCAAGTAGGGTGCGATGACGCAGTCGACTCGGCAAAGCGAGCGATAGCGCCCCAGAACGGGCCTGCAGATCCTGCCGCAGAAGGTTATGCAATTCCGCCAGGCCTGAGCCGGTGGTCGAGGAGATCAGCAAATCATATTGATTGGTTTTCCCGGCGCGAATATCGGCTTTCGTACCGACAGTCAGGACCTTGCCGGTAAAACCCGGAAAACTCCGCTGTGCCTCACCGCCAATCTCGGCCAGAGACAGAACAAGGTCCGCATCCGCAACCGTCCGCAGTGCCCGACGAATGCCCTCACGCTCCACCACCTCATCCGTATCCCGCAACCCAGCCGTATCATAAAGCTTGACGGCATACCCTTCTATATTCAGATCGACATGTAATACGTCACGGGTCGTGCCGGCGATATCGGTGACGATCGCCACCTCGCGCTTTGCCAAGGCATTCATGAGACTGGACTTGCCAGCATTTGGCGCGCCTGCAATGACCACCTTCAAGCCATCCCGGATGATCTCGCCGAGATCGGCGCCTGCGAGATGGTCGGAAATTTCAAGACGCAGCCGCTTCATCTCGGCCCATACCATATCGGAGACCGAACCAGGCACATCGTCTTCATCGGCGAAATCGAGTTCCGCCTCGATCAGGGCGCGTGCCCGGGTCAGCCTGTCGGCCCAACCGTTATAGAGATCCGACAGCCCGCCGGCCGCATGCTCCAGCGCAAGCCGGCGCTGCATCTCCGTTTCCGCGCCAATGAGATCGGCAAGGCCTTCCACCTCTACCAGATCCATCTTTCCATTCTCGAGTGCGCGCCGCGAAAACTCACCATGTTCCGCCATTCGGCAAGGCCCGAAGGTCGAGAGCTCTTCCAGAAGCACGTTCACCACAGCTTTACCGCCGTGGACATGAATCTCAACGCAATCTTCGCCCGTAAAAGAGGCTGGACCAGGAAAAATCAGGACAATGCCGCGGTCTATCACCAGACCGTTACGAGTCCGAATCGTTCTCAGCGCGGCCTGCCTCGGCTGCGGCAGCGTACCGGCAAGGGATTCGGCAACACGGAGCGCCTGACTTCCGCTGATACGGATCACAGCAACGCCGGCCGGTAGACCGCCGCTGGACAAAGCATAGATCGTCTCATTCATCGTCAACATAAGATTGATCCGCATCCGAATCGATTGTCGAGCGACCCTTGAACCCGACTTCCGATCCCACAAAACAAAATCGGGCTGCAATTCGCAGCCCGATCATAACAGCATGGAAGCACCGCTGAAGCGGCAATATAACGAATCCGGCTAAGGATTACGTATTCATCGAATCGAAGAAATCCGGGTTGTTCTTTGTCTGCTTGAGCTTGTCGATCAGGAACTCGATCGCGTCGGTCGTGCCCATCGGCGCGAGGATACGGCGAAGAACGAAGATCTTCTGCAGATCCTGGCGCGGCACCAGCAGGTCTTCCTTACGCGTACCGGACTTGAGGATATCCATCGCGGGGAAGATGCGCTTATCGGCAACCTTGCGGTCAAGCACGATTTCCGAGTTACCGGTGCCCTTGAATTCTTCGAAGATCACTTCGTCCATACGGCTGCCGGTATCGATCAGGGCCGTCGCAATGATGGTCAGCGAGCCGCCTTCTTCGATGTTACGCGCAGCACCGAAGAAGCGCTTCGGGCGCTGCAGGGCATTGGCGTCGACACCGCCGGTCAGAACCTTACCGGAAGAGGGGACCACGGTGTTATAGGCGCGGCCAAGGCGGGTGATCGAATCGAGCAGGATGACGACATCACGGCCATGCTCGACCAGGCGCTTGGCCTTCTCGATGACCATTTCGGCAACCTGGACGTGGCGCACGGCCGGCTCGTCGAAGGTCGACGAGATGACTTCGCCGCGCACGGAGCGCTGCATATCAGTCACTTCTTCCGGACGCTCGTCAATCAGGAGAACGATCAGGTAGCAGTCCGGATGATTGGCGGTAATGGAATGGGCGATATTCTGCAGCAGGACGGTTTTGCCCGTACGCGGCGGTGCGACGATCAGGCCGCGCTGGCCCTTGCCGAGCGGCGCCACGAGATCGATCACGCGGGGCGAAAGATCCTTCGAAGTGGGAACGTCGAGTTCCATACGGAAACGCTCGTTCGGATAGAGCGGCGTCAGATTGTCAAAGTGAACCTTGTGACGGATCTTTTCGGGATCATCAAAATTGATGGTGTTGACTTTCAGCAGCGCGAAATAGCGCTCGCCTTCCTTCGGTCCGCGGATCGGTCCCTCGACCGTATCGCCCGTCTTCAAGGAGAAGCGGCGGATCTGGGAGGGGGAAATATAGATGTCGTCCGGACCGGGAAGATAGTTTGCGTTAGCGGAACGCAAGAAACCGAAGCCATCCTGCAGAACCTCGACGACGCCCTCGCCGATGATTTCTACGTCCTGGCTCGCCAGTACCTTCAGGATCGCAAACATCAATTCCTGTTTGCGCATCGTGCTGGCGTTTTCCACCTCGAGCGATTCGGCAAAGGCCAGAAGATCGGTCGGGGATTTATTTTTCAGTTCCTGAAGCTTCATTTCAGCCATGAAGGGAATTACTCATTTTTTAGGAGGGGAAAGGCAATGTTGTTCGTATTCAGAACCGCGATAGGGGCGCTCGCGGGCGACAGAATGGATACATGCCACGAAGAGAAGATGGCGGGAAAATAGCGACTCACTTTCTGAACCGCAAGGGGGGCACGCAAAATGAAAGAAATTTTACATCACGCCTAATACAGCCCCACCTCATGCAAATGGCTTGACGACTACAAGAATGACGATTGCGATCATCAACAGCGTCGGCGCCTCGTTCATCATTCGCCAATAACGCGCCGAGCGCTTGTTTTCATCCCTGGCGAAGGCGCGCACTGCAGCGCTGAAATGGCCGTGAACGGCCGATAGCAGCACAACAAGTCCGATCTTGGCGTGCAGCCAGCCGCCCTGGAAATCATAGACAGACCAGGCAAGATAAAGCCCGAATATCCAGGTCAGGATCATCGCCGGGTTGATGATATAGCGCAGCAGACGCTGCTCCATCACCTTGAAGGTCTCGGATTGCTGCGATCCCGGCGCGGCATCGGTGTGATAGACAAACAGCCGAGGCAGATAGAACATGCCGGCCATCCACGAGATGACGGCGATGATGTGCAAAGCCTTGATCCAGAGATAGAGATCGGCCGGATGCCAGGCGAACAGACCGATCGCCAGCACCGCAAAGATCAGGATCATGAAATAGGCCCGCCGTCCGGCCTTCTGGCCCGGCGCGGAATCCGTCTGCTTTTCCACCGTCATCAGCTCCTCCATCCCCGCACGCGTTCGACCAGCGCCGCCACATTGGCCGGATCGGCCTGCGGCGTGATCCCATGCCCGAGATTGAAAATCAGCGGGCCATTTCCGAGTTGCTGCAGGATATCGTCGATACCGTCGTCCAAAGCCTTGCCGCCGGCAACCACGCGCATCGGATCGAGATTGCCCTGCACCGGCCCGTCCTTCTGCAGTTCCCGAGCAAAGGCCAAAGGCACCGACCAGTCGAGGCCGATCGCATCGGCACCCGTCTTCTGCCGATAGGTTTTCAAGAGATAGCCCGCACCCTTGGCGAAGGCGATCACCCGAGCCTGTGGCCGCCGCGCCTTGATCGATGCGATCATCTTCGCGACCGGTTTGACGGCAAAAGCCTCGAATTCCTTCTCACCAAGCACACCAGCCCAGGAATCGAAAATCTGCACGGCATCCGCACCGGCATCGATTTGCGCCACGAGGTAATCGGCTGATATGTCGGCAAGCAGCATCAGCAGGTGTTCGAAGGCCTTGGGATAGCGATAGGCAAATAGCCGCGCAGGGGCCTGATCCGGCGTGCCGTGTCCGGCGATCATATAGGTCGCAACGGTCCAGGGAGCGCCGCAGAAGCCGAGAAGCGTGGTTTCCTGAGGCAAGTCCTGCCGCAGCCGGCGCACCGTCTCCATGACAGGCTCCAGATACGCCGTGATGCCCTCCGGTTTCAAAGCCATGATGCCCGTCTCGTTGATCGGGTCCATTTCCGGCCCATGTCCTTCGGTGAAACGAACATTCCGCTTCAGCGCATCGGGGATGACGAGAATATCGGAGAAGAGAATGGCCGCATCAAAGCCATAACGGCGGATTGGCTGCAGCGTCACTTCGACGGCGTGATCCGGCGAATAACAGAGATCGAGAAAGCTTCCCGCCTTCGCACGCGTTTCACGATATTCGGGTAGATAACGGCCTGCCTGTCTCATCAGCCAGAGCGGGGGAGGGGTGAGCGTTTCTCCGCTCAAGACCCGCATGATCTTCCGGCGTTCATCGGTCACAGACGTCGTCCTATATAAAACCAAACATATATTGAAAGGTTTCTATTTCTTAGAGTCGGTGAGTAGCAAGGATTAAAGTTCATCCCTTGCCTGTCCAATTTGTCGCGCCTCGCGCATAAATTTGGAGAGATTTCGAGATCGCAAGCCAATATGTGGATAAGAGAGGCGATTTTTCAATCTTTTGAGGAGGTTGAAGAGAAATTCGGCTTTTCGCCATCTGGGGACAAGTCGGGGATGGGCGAGGTGTTGTCGATCTTATCCACATTGCTCACAGCCACTGCGAAAGCCATCTCTCGAAAATTCCAAATGTGGAAAACTCGGCCGTTTTCCACTTGCCCAAGATGGCACCCTTCCCGTACCTCTCTTTTCTCCCGAGATATCAACAGGCGACGGAAAGTAGCGTGGAAAACCGGACGAGCTTCTTTCATCTGCACCTGATTTCTGACTCAACGGGCGAGACTCTCATCTCCGCCGGCCGCGCTGCCTCTGTGCAATTCCATGCTAGCCAGCCGATTGAGCACGTCTATCCGCTGATCAGAAATCGCAAGCAGCTTCTGCCTGTATTGGAAGCGATCGATCACAGCCCCGGCATTGTCCTCTATACGATCGTCGATCGCGAACTTGCCGATTTCATCGCCGAGCGCTGCAGGGAGATGGGCGTACCATCCGTCAATGTTCTCGAGCCGGTCATGAACGTCTTCCAGACCTATCTCGGCACGGCGTCGCGTCGGCGCGTCGGCGCGCAGCATGTGATGAATGCGGATTATTTCGCCCGCATCGAAGCGTTGAACTTCACCATGGATCATGACGACGGCCAGATGCCCGATGACTATGATGATGCCGATGTCGTCATCATTGGTATCAGCCGCACCTCGAAAACACCGACGAGCATCTATCTGGCGAACCGCGGCATCAAGACGGCCAATATTCCGATCGTCCACGGCGTGCCATTACCGGAAAGCCTGATCAAGGCGACAAAGCCGTTGATCGTCGGATTGGTGGCGACGACAGACCGGATCTCGCAGGTTCGCGAAAATCGCATCCTCGGTACGACTCCTGGCTTCGACCGCGGCGACTACACCGATCGGGCCGCCATCTCCGAAGAGCTGAAATATGCCCGCTCGCTCTGCGCCAGACATAACTGGCCGATCATCGATGTCACGCGTCGTTCGATCGAAGAGACTGCTGCCGCGATTGTTGCCCTCCGACCCAAGCTGCGCTAAGCGCTGCACATGATTATCTCGGAGGCAGCCGTCATGACCTCGCCCCTTATCCTCGCATCGTCCAGTCCGTTCCGCCGGATGCTGATGGAAAATGCTGGACTGCATTTTCAGGCTATTGCTGCCGATATCGACGAGCGCGTGATCGAAGCACCCCTGGAAATGGGTGGTGCCAGCCCGGATGCTGTCGCGCTCGTGCTGGCAAAGGCGAAGGCAAAAGAGGTGAGCGATCGCTTCCCCGGATCGCTCGTGATCGGTTCGGATCAGACCATGTCGCTCGGTGCTCAGGTCTTTCACAAGCCGAAGTCGATGGCCGAGGCGGAAAATCATCTGCGGACACTATCGGGTAAAACCCATCGGCTGAACAGCGCCATCGCTTTGGCACGCAACGGCGACATCATCTGGGAGCATGTATCCCACGCCGATCTGACCATGCGGGAGCTGCCGGCCGATTTCATCCATCGACATCTGAGCCGCGTCGGGGAAAAGGCATTGTCGAGCGTCGGCGCCTATCAGCTTGAGGGCGAGGGCATCCAGCTTTTCTCGAAAGTCGACGGCGATTATTTCACCATCGTCGGTTTGCCGATGCTGCCGCTTCTGGAAAAACTGCGAGAGTTGGGGACGATCGATGGATGATTCACGTGAAACACAGAGCGTAAACGCTTTCGTAACGGGTTATCCGGTCCGGCATTCGCGCTCGCCCTTGATCCACGGTTACTGGCTGAAGCAGCTCGGGCTTGCCGGTAGCTACCGGGCACACGAAGTTCCCGTAGAGGCTTTCGAAGCCTTCATCTCATCCTTGAAGGATGGTTCCAGCGGCTTCGTCGGCGGCAACGTCACCATCCCTCATAAGGAAGCAGCCTTCAAGCTCGCCGATAGGCCCGACGAACTTTCGGAAGAATTGGGCGCGTCCAACACCCTGTGGCTTGAAAATGGCAAGCTGCATGCAACGAATACCGATGGCCGCGGCTTCACAGCGAATCTCGACGAGCGTCATCCCGGTTGGGATCGCAATGATCGTGCGGTCATCCTCGGAGCAGGAGGTGCCAGCCGCGCTGTCATCCAGGCGGTGCGCGACCGCCGCTTCAAGGAAATCCATGTGGTCAACCGCACGGTTCAGCGAGCGCAGGAACTGGCGGATCGCTTTGGCGCGAGGGTTCATGCGCATCCGATGGCCGCACTCGGCGAGGTCATGCAGGGTGCCGGCCTCTTTATCAATACGACCTCGCTCGGCATGGATGGCGAAGTGGCACCCCGGATCGATTTCTCTCCTCTTGTGGAAGACGCCGTCGTCACCGACATTGTCTATGTACCGCTGAAGACGCCGCTTCTCGCTCAGGCCGAGGAGCAGGGCTTCGCCATCGTCGATGGTCTTGGCATGTTGCTGCACCAGGCCGTGCCGGGCTTTGAAAAATGGTTCGGAAAGCGTCCTGCGGTCGATGAAACCTTGAGGGCATTGATCATCGCCGATATGGAAAAGCACTAGCATGATCAGGATCGGACTGACGGGATCGATCGGTATGGGAAAGTCGACCTCGGCGAAACTCTTCGTTGAAGCCGGAATCCCGGTGAACGATTCCGATGCGGTCGTGCATGATCTCTATAGCGGCGAAGCCGTTCCCTTGGTCGAAGCTGCTTTCCCCGGGACAACGGCTGACGGCAGGGTCGATCGGCAGAAGCTAAGCCGAAAGCTTGCTGGCGATCCCTCTGGCTTCAGGCGTCTCGAAGCCATCGTTCATCCGCTGGTGCGCGATCGCGAGCGTCAGTTTCTGGAACGTCAGCGCAAGGCCGGCGCCGATATGGTGGTGCTGGATATCCCGCTGCTCTTCGAAACCGGCGCCGACAAGCGATTGGATAAGATCGTCGTCGTCAGCTGTGATCCACAGATTCAGCGGGAGAGGGTGCTTGCTCGACCGGGCATGACGGAGGAAAAATTCAACATGATTCTCTCCCGCCAGACGCCGGATGCGGAAAAGCGGGCACGCGCCGATTACGTCATCGATACGAGTGGAAGCATCGAGGCGGCCGGCGAACAGGTCAAAGAGATCATCGCGGATCTGCGGCGCAAACAGCAGAGCAAGAAATAGGAAAGCGGAGTTTCGATATGCGCGAAATCATTTTCGATACGGAAACCACCGGCCTCGACAACAGGGCTGACCGTATCATCGAAATCGGCGGCATCGAGCTCTTCAACCATTTTCCGACCGGAAAGACGCTGCACATCTATATCAATCCGGGCGACCGCAAAGTGCATCCCGATGCTCTGGCCGTGCACGGCATTACCGATGAGTTCCTGACGGGCAAACCCCTCTTCGAAACCGTCGCGGACGAAATTCTTGAATTTTTCGGCGACGCCAAATGGATCGCGCACAACGCCACCTTCGACATGGGCTTCGTCAACGCGGAGTTCGCAAGGCTTGGCCGCCCGCCGATCCTGCCCGACATGGTGATCGATACGCTCGCCATGGCGCGCCGCAAGCATCCGATGGGGCCGAATTCGCTGGACGCGCTTTGCCGTCGATACGGCATCGACAATTCGCACCGCACGAAACATGGAGCGCTGCTCGACTCCGAACTGCTGGCCGAAGTCTATATCGAGATGATCGGTGGCCGGCAGACGGCGCTCGGGCTCGGCAGTTTTGTCGGTTCATCGGCGCGCTCGCGCCAGAGTGAGGATGCTGGCGAGGTGGTCGTCGATATCTTTACTCGACCCAATCCATTACCCATTCGGCTGAGCGAGGAGGAGCTTTCGGCTCATGCTGCACTGGTCAGCAAGCTCGGCGCGAAGGGCATCTGGTCCAAATATCGCACATCCGAGTAAATTGCTTTTCTCGCGTACAAAAAGAAATGCCCGGATTGGTGTCCGGGCATTTCTGTTTCCAAGAGATGGAAATCTTAGTTCGGAACAGCCGAAACCTGAGCGCGGGCCTGTTCTTCGGCCATGCGCTGCGTGAACATCTGCGCAAAATCGATCGGGTCGATCATCAGCGGCGGGAAGCCGCCATTGCGCGTGACGTCGGCGATGATCTGACGTGCGAAGGGGAACAGCAGGCGCGGGCATTCGATGAAGAGCAGCGGCAGCATGTGTTCCTGCGGGAAGCCGGTCACGCGGAAGACGCCGCCATAAACCAGCTCGGTGTGGAAGAGAACGCGCTCGCCATCTTTGGCTTCGGCACTCAGCGTCAGGACCACGTCGAAATCGGAATCCGACAGCGGGTTGGCGTTGACGTTCACATTGATATTGATGTCGGGAGCATTTTCCCGGGCCTGGAGCGAGCGCGGAGCACCCGGATTTTCGAAGGAAAGATCCTTGGTGTACTGAGCAAGGATGCTGAGGCTCGGGCTGGCTGCACCGTTGCCGTTGGTCTCGTTGGCCATGGGGTGTCCTCTCACGTCTCGATGGGTGTCGCCATCTAGCATTTAGAAAAGGGGCTTACAACCCTTATGGCTCCGGCGCTCCGGAGGCCGTTGTCTAGTCTTCCAGCCGCTTTTGATCCGACCAGGGCGAGTTGCGGTTCGGCTCCCGATGGAAATCGCCTTCGTCGAGATCGACGACGTTTCCGGGTTTGTTCGGCCGGCCTTGCGGTCCGGCGCCCGGGCTTTGCCCGCGGCGGAACGCCCGCGAATTGCCGACGACGACGATGCGCTTGCGCAAAACCTGCCAGGCGAGATCACGTACGGCCGGGATGAAAAGCAGCAAGCCGATGATATCGGAGATGAAGCCGGGCAGCATCAGGAAGAAGGCGGCAACGACGATCATGGCGCCATGCACCATCTCGCGGCCGGGATCGCCGCCGTTGCGGCTTTCGGCCGAGATGCGCTGAAGAATACCGATGCCCTGTATCCTCAAAAGAGCGGCACCGAGTAATACGCTGAGGATGACGAGCCCCAGTGTCGCCCAGACGCCGATCATCTTTCCGACGACGATGAATCCGGCGATTTCAGCCAGAGGCATCAGAAAAACGACGATAGGAAGAAGTGATAGGCGCATGTTACGGTGGTCCTGAGAGCGGGTTTCTTCGCGTAAGCGTTGGTTTCTCGCATATAATAAAGAAACCGGGCCGCTATTTGAATGATAGATCGATGCGGACTATATGGGGACTGATCTTTTAATTTTAACGGTGGTTCCGATACGAGATGGGTGCAAACGACTTTGTGACGATCTTTTTCCTGGTGGCGGCGGTGCTGATCTTCTTTCAGCTGCGCAGCGTTCTTGGCCGCCGCACAGGAAATGAGAAGCCGCCGCGCGATCTCTACGGCTCCGCAGATCCGGTAAACGGCCCGACGCCGCCGGATGCCGGCAAGGTGGTGACCTTGCCGCGGCGCGATGGCACCGAAGAGGAAGACCGTTTTGCCGCCATCGATGCCTTCACCCCGGCCGGCACGCCGCTTAATGATTCGCTGCGCGAAGTGAGCAAAGCCGATCCTTCCTTTAATCCGAAGGAATTCGTCAACGGTGCCCGCATGGCCTATGAGATGATCGTCATGGCCTTTGCCGAGGGCGATCGCAAGTCGCTGAAGGGACTGCTGTCGCGTGAGGTCTATGAGGGCTTCGATGCCGCCATCGCCGATCGCGAAGCCAAGGGTGAAAAGGTCAAATCGACCTTCGTCGGCATCGACAAGGCCGATATCGTCACCGCCGAAGTGAAAGGCACGGATGCCCTGATCACCATGCGCATCATCAGCCAGATGATCTCTGCCACCTACGACAAAGCTGGCACCTTGATCGATGGCGATGCTGAAGCTGTTGCCGAGATCAGCGACCTCTGGACCTTTGCGCGCGACACACGTTCGCGCGATCCGAACTGGAAACTCGTGGCGACCGAATCGGAACAATGACGAGCCCATCGCAGGAATTCAGGCTGGAGCCGGTAACCTTCGCCAATCTGAAGGGCTGGGAGGAGGACGATCCTTCCAGCCTTTTTCGCGCCATGAAGGACTGTCGCACTCACATCCGCGATGTGAAGCCCTATCGCACGGGTGCGGTGGGACTGACGGCCGACGATCTCCTGACGCTCCTCGATGCCGCAGAAGGGAAGGAACCGCGCAATGCGGCAGAAGCCCGTGCTTTTTTCGAGGAGCACTGCCAGCCTTTCTTCATTCGCCGGGATGGCGGTGCCAGTGGTTTCGTGACCGCTTTCTTCGAGCCGGAAATAGCCGTTTCGGCTGTGCCAGACGGAACCTATCGGTATCCCTTCTATCGCAGACCGGATGATCTGATCGATTTGGATGATAGCAACCGGCCCGCCGAAATTGATCCGTCCTACATGTTCGGCAGGCTTCAGGGTGGCGCAATTTCCACCTATCCAGACCGCGGCGAGATCGATCGGGGCTATCTCGAGGGCAAGGGGCTGGAAATTGCCTGGGCGAAATCCAAGGTCGACGTCTTCTTCGTGCATGTACAGGGCGCGGCGCGTCTGCGCTATCCGGACGGGCGCCTCGGCCGCATCACCTATGCCGCCAAGGCTGGTCATCCCTTCTCGGCCGTCGGGCGTTTGCTGATCGACCGTGGGCTGCTGGATCGCACGACGATCTCCATGCAGACGATCCGCGACTGGCTCTACGCACATCCGGAGCAGGTCGATGAAGTCCTCTGGCACAATCGGTCCTATATTTTCTTCCGTGAGGCCGATGTCAGCGATCCCGCTCTCGGGCCGATTGCAGCGGCGAAGGTGCCGCTGCTGGCTGGCCGTTCTCTTGCGGTCGACCGGCTCATTCACACTTTCGGTTTTCCCTTCTTCATTCGGTCTGAAAGCCTGACCCATCTCGATGCCGGCAAGCCCTTCGCCCGGCTGATGCTGGCGCTCGATACGGGTTCCGCTATCGTCGGGCCGGCGCGCGGGGATATCTTTACCGGTTCGGGCTACGATGCAGGCGAGCTGGCCGGCACCGTGCGCAACGATGCCGATTTTTATATACTCATTCCGAAGGCGGCGGCGCAGAGGTTCGGCTGATGGCCCCGGAACGGAAGGACAAGGAACGAAAGCTCAGCGCGGAGGATCGCATCCTCTGGGGTAAGGTCGCCAAGAGCACGCGCCCTATGCCAGGACGCGTGGCTGATATCGAGGCCTTCGAAGCCGCACTGCAGGCAGAAACCGAAAGCGAGGAACGCACCCGGGCTGCAAAGACGAAACCCGTATCTCCCTCGGCTGAAACGCAGGAAGCCCCGGCGCCGGCCAAGCAGCCCGCCGGTCGTCATCATCCGCTCGAACGTCCCGTCAAGCGCAAGATCGCGAGGGGTCATCTGGCGCTGGAGGCGAGGATCGACCTTCACGGCCTCTTCCAGAGCGAGGCCCATGGCATGCTTCTGGATTTCCTGATGCGCGCCCATAGCCGCGGCCTGCGCCATGTGCTCGTCATAACAGGTAAGGGCAGCTCCATGGGCAGCGAGGGGGCGCTGAAGCGTGCCGTGCCGCTGTGGTTCTCCAAACCTGAATTCCGGTTCTTGATATCGTCCTACGAGACGGCAGCGCAGCATCATGGCGGCGAAGGTGCGCTCTATATTCGCCTGTCGCGCCTGAAAGGGGAGAAGCCTTGACCCCGTTCGGCGAAGCGGTTCGCAAGCTGCGCCTGCGCAAGGGCGTCTCGCAGAAGCAGATGGCGGCTGCGCTGAACGTGACTCCGGCTTATTTATCCGCCTTAGAACACGGAAAGCGCGGTCTGCCGACCTTCGATCTCCTGCAGCGCATCGCCGGATACTTCAACATCATCTGGGACGAGGCCGAGGAATTGTTCCTGCTCGCGCGATTTTCCGACCCGCGCGTCGTCGTCGATACCTCTGGGCTTGCACCGGAATATACGGCCTTTGTCAACCACTTAGCCGGCAAGATCCGCAACCTTGACGCGGCAACGATCCGCGAACTGTCAAAGGTTCTGGAAAATGCCGGAAAAACCGGCTGAAAACCGCCTTAATCCCCTGTTTTATACCTGATTTCGGGGCCTTCCGTTTGGAACTTCAGGGTGAAACATCCTATATTCAGGCTAGGAAAAACCGCTGATTCGCAAGGGATCGGCGATATTCTCTAAACGCTGGAAAGACTTCAATAAAATGACCGATATTACCGATAATGGCGGCAATGCCGAATATGGTGCAGATAGCATCAAGGTTTTGAAAGGCCTTGATGCCGTGCGCAAGCGTCCGGGCATGTATATCGGTGACACGGATGACGGCTCGGGCCTGCATCACATGGTTTATGAGGTCGTCGACAACGCAATTGACGAAGCCCTGGCCGGCCATGCCGATATCGTAACGGTGACGCTCAATCCCGACGGCTCCGTCACCGTCACGGACAATGGCCGCGGCATCCCGACGGATATTCACAGCGGCGAAGGTGTTTCGGCGGCTGAGGTTATCATGACCCAGCTTCACGCCGGCGGTAAGTTCGACCAGAATTCCTACAAGGTCTCCGGCGGCCTGCACGGCGTCGGCGTTTCGGTCGTCAACGCGCTTTCCGTCTGGTTGCGCCTGAAGATCCGCCGCCAGGGCAAGATCCATGAGATGAGCTTTACCCACGGTGTTGCCGACGCGCCGCTGAAGGTAACAGGCGATGCCGGCGAAGCCACCGGCACCGAAGTCAGCTTCATGCCGAGCGCTGAAACCTTCACCATGACGGAATTCGATTACGGAACGCTGGAGCATCGCCTGCGCGAACTCGCTTTCCTGAATTCCGGCGTCCGCATTCTTCTGACCGACAAGCGGCATTCCGACGTCAAGCAGGAAGAAATGCTCTATGACGGCGGCCTGGAAGCCTTTGTCGCCTATCTTGATCGCGCTAAAAAGCCGCTGGTTCAGAAGCCGGTGTCGATCCGCAGCGAAAAGGACGGCATCACCGTCGAAGTGGCAATGTGGTGGAACGATAGCTACCACGAAAACGTGCTCTGCTTCACCAATAACATTCCGCAGCGCGACGGCGGCACCCATATGGCCGGCTTCCGCGCGGCTCTGACGCGCCAGATCACCTCCTATGCCGATTCGTCTGGCATCACCAAGAAGGAGAAGGTGACGCTGACGGGCGACGACTGCCGCGAAGGCCTGACCGCCGTGCTGTCGGTCAAGGTTCCCGATCCGAAATTCTCCTCGCAGACCAAGGACAAGCTGGTTTCATCCGAGGTTCGTCCGGTGGTCGAAAGCCTGGTCAACGAAGCCCTCAGCACCTGGCTAGAAGAACATCCGTCCGAAGCCAAGGTTCTGGTCGGCAAAGTCGTCGAAGCTGCTGCGGCTCGCGAAGCCGCTCGCAAGGCGCGCGAACTGACGCGCCGCAAGGGCGCACTGGATATTGCCTCGTTGCCCGGCAAGCTTGCCGACTGCTCCGAGCGCGATCCCGCCAAATCCGAAGTCTTCCTCGTCGAGGGTGACTCGGCAGGCGGTTCGGCCAAGCAGGGCCGTTCGCGCGAAAACCAGGCCATCCTGCCGCTGCGCGGCAAGATCCTGAACGTCGAGCGTGCCCGCTTCGACAAGATGCTGTCGAGCCAGGAAATCGGTACGCTGATTACGGCGCTCGGCACCGGCATCGGCAAGGACGAATTCAACGCCGAAAAGCTGCGCTATCACAAGATCATCATCATGACGGACGCAGACGTCGACGGCGCGCATATCCGCACCCTGCTGCTGACCTTCTTCTTCCGGCAGATGCCCGATCTCATCGAGCGCGGCCATCTCTACATCGCCCAGCCGCCGCTCTATAAGGTGACGCGCGGCAAGTCGGTGCAATATGTCAAGGATGAGAAGGCGCTGGAAGAGTATCTCATTGGCCAGGGCACCGAAGATACCAGCCTGCGCCTCGGCAACGGCGAAGTCCGTACTGGCCAGGATCTGCGCGAAGCGATCTATGATGCGCTGCGCCTGCGCACGCTGATCGATAATCTGCATTCCCGCTACAATCGCGCCGTGGTCGAACAGGCTGCAATCGCAGGGGCCCTCAACGCCGAAATGGTCAGCGATCCCACGCGGGCGGAAGCGCTCGTCAACGACGTTGCCAAGCGGCTCGACGTCATCGCCGAGGAAACCGAACGCGGTTGGAGCGGTGCTGTGACCGGCGAGGGCGGCCTGCGCTTCGAGCGCACGGTGCGTGGCGTCAAGGAAGTCGTCTTCCTCGACATGGCGCTCATCGGTTCACAGGATGCCCGCCTGATCGACCAGCTCGGCTCGCGGCTGAAGGAAGTCTATGTCACACCGCCGAAGCTTGTTCGCCGCGATGGCGAGACGGAGATTTCCGGTCCCCGCCAGCTACTGGACACGATCTTTGCCAGCGGCCGCAAGGGGCTGACGCTGCAGCGCTATAAAGGTCTTGGCGAGATGAATGCCGAGCAGCTCTGGGAAACGACGCTTGATCCGAACGTGCGCTCGCTGCTGCAGGTAAAGGTCACGGATGCGACCGATGCCGACGGTCTGTTTGCCCGGCTCATGGGCGATGAGGTCGAGCCGCGGCGCGAATTCATTCAGGATAACGCGCTGAGCGTTGCCAATCTCGACATCTGATCGTTTACATCACATGCAAAAAGGGGCCCGCCGGATGTTTCGGCGGGCCCTTTTCTTTTCATCGGTTACTTGGCGATGAAGGTGCCGTTGAAAGCAAGTTCCGAAAGTGGTTTGCGCTGGCTCGGCACCTCGCGCTCGCGCAGCTTTTCCGGAAGCTGGTTCTTGTCACCGATCTTGCCAATCGCGACGGCCGCTTCGACGCGGAAGCCATCCGGAATACCGAGGACTTCATAGGATTTCTCGACGTGGAAGCCAGTCATGCCATGGGCTTCATAGCCGGCTAAATGTGCCTGTATTGCCAGGAAACCCCAAGCCGTTCCGGCGTCGAAGGAATGGCTGTAGCTCGGCTTCTGTTCGGCCGAACCAAGCTCGCCGCTGTGGGTGCGGGAAATGACGAAAAGCAGCGCGCCGGCGGATTTCACCCAACCTTGATTGAAGTCGATCAGGACGCTCAAAAACCGATCCCAATGTTCCGAGCCGCGCAGCGCATAGAGGAAGCGCCAGGGCTGCAGGTTCGAGGCGGAAGGTGCCCAATGCGCCGCTTCCAGAATGGTCAGCAGGTCTGCTTCCGGCATCGCCTCGTTGGAATAGGCGCGCGGCGACCAGCGGTCGAGAAAGAGCTTATCGATCGGATATTGGGATTCGCGGCTGTTGCTTGATGTCATGAGGGCTTCTTTCCTTGGAGATGATTGGCCGTGGGCGGTCGAAGCTGGCCGTTGGCTGGTTATGAAAGGGACGGAAACTTAAACTGGAGCAGTCCAGCTCGCGTCAAGCTCCTCGCGGAAGGCGAAGCGCTTGAGGTGGTCGGCAACGACGTTCTGCATGCGCTCAAGGTCTTCGGGCTTTTCGACCGTCAGCGTCATGACGAGGGTGCCGGGCTCGGCTGCCAGATCGAGGAAAGTTTCCGCGCTGAACGGCACCTTGCCGACAGCCGCATCGAATTCCACGCTGAAGCGATGGCTCCAATGCTTGCAGAGCTGCTGGAGATAGCGACTGGCATGGTCGGTCCTGACGTGGGAAACGGATTTTGCCATGGGATTTCTCCGATAAACCTGTTCGCAAACGCGTTGTTTGATACATAGAGGCATCTACATTCGCCAGGTAGACAGTCTGTTTCAAGTTTGCGTTATTCCGGTGAAATTCTGTTTCGCTATGCTGAGCGTCGATAGGAACGTGTGCGACGCGGAGATAGAGTCTTGCTGGTAAATGGAAAATGGACTGAGGATTGGCAGCCTGTCCAGGCCAAGGATGAGAAGGGCGGTTTCGTTCGCCAGATTTCGAGCTTCCGCAACTGGGTGACGCCGGATGGCCGGCCGGGGCCGACGGGCGAGGGCGGTTTCAAGGCGGAAGCTGGCCGCTATCACCTCTATGTCGCGCTGATCTGCCCCTGGGCGTCGCGTACCCTGATCGGCCGCAAGCTGAAGGAGCTGGAAGAGGCTATTTCGGTTTCCGTGGTCGAGCCGGCGCTCTCCAATCAGGGCTGGCGGTTCGGCGATTATCCCGGCGCGACAAAGGACCCTATAAACGGCGCTACCTATATGCATGAAATCTACACGAAGGCCGATCCTCACTTTACCGGCCGCGCCACGGTGCCAGTCCTATGGGACAAGCAGAATGGCACGATCGTCAACAACGAGTCCTCAGATATCCTGCGCATGCTGAATGACGGCTTCGGCGATCTTGCCCGCAACGAGATCGATCTCTATCCGGCCGGCAAGCGGGACGAGATCGACAGCTTCAATGCCCGGATCTATCCCGCGCTCAACAACGGCGTTTACCGCGCTGGCTTTGCAACGACGCAGACTGCTTATGAAGAGGCCTTCAATGAGGTGTTCGATTGCCTCGATCAGGTCGAGACGGAATTAGAGGGCAAGGACTTTCTCTTCACCGGGCATCCAACCGAAAGCGATATCAGGCTCTTCGTCACGCTCGTCCGTTTCGACGTCGCCTATCACGGCCTGTTCAAATGCAATCTCTGCCGGCTGTCGGACTATGCCAATCTCCAGTCCTTCTGTCGCCGGATGCTCGATTGGCCGGGTGTTGCCGAAACGGTGAATTTCGATCATATCAAGCGCGGATACTACTCGATTTCGACGCTCAATCCCACCGGTATCGTGCCGCTCGGACCGGCGCTGGACGAGCTGTTCTGATACTCGACCGAGTTCCAAAACCGGTCTAAGGTCCCCTCGTTCGATGGATCAGGGAGGATCGTCATGAACTGGGAAGAGTTCCGGCAGTGGTCGGAGAAAGCGGCACATTGGGGCGCAGATTACCGCGCGTCGCTTCGTGACAGGCCGGTCCGGGCGAAGATGGCGCCGGGCGAAATATCGGCGCATATAGCTGATTCTCCATCGGAATCGGGCGAAGCGATGGAGGATATCTTCAAAGATTTCGAGGATATCCTGGTGCCCGGCATGACGCACTGGCAGCACCCGCGCTTCTTTGCCTATTTCCCAGCCAACGCCGCTCCCGTCTCGGTGGTTGCCGAATATCTGGTCAGCGCCATCGCCGCTCAATGCATGCTCTGGCAGACGTCACCTTCCGCCACCGAGCTTGAAACGAAAGTTGTCGATTGGCTGCGGCAGGCCCTCGGTCTGCCGGAAAGCTTCACCGGCGTCATTCAGGATTCCGCCTCGACAGCAACGCTTGCCGCCGTCCTCGTGATGCGCGAAAGAGCGCTGGACTGGCAGGGCAACAAACGCGGACTTGCGGCCAACAAAGCGGTGCGCATCTATTCGACCGATCAGGTCCATACGTCCATTGACCGCGCCATCTGGATTGCCGGGGTCGGGCAGGAAAATCTGGTGCGGATTCCCTCTGGTGGTCCCAACAAAGCCATGGATCCGAAAGCACTTGCCGATGCGATCGAGCGTGATCGCGCTGCTGGACTGCTGCCGGCCGGCGTCATCGCCTGTGTCGGCGGCACCAGCGTCGGTGCCTGCGATGATATCGCCGCTGTCGTTAAGGTGGCCCATGCGCATGGGCTCTACGTCCATGTCGATGCCGCCTGGGCTGGCTCGGCAATGATCTGCCCGGAGTTCCGCACCCTGTGGCACGGCGTCGAGCATGCCGATTCCGTCGTCTTCAACCCGCATAAATGGCTCGGCGCGCAATTCGATTGCTCCGTCCAGTTCGTGCGCGAGCCGGAGACGCTGGTCCGCACGCTGGCGATCCAGCCCGAATATCTCCGCACGCATGGCCATGACGGTATCATCAATTACTCGGAATGGTCGGTGCCGCTTGGGCGCCGCTTCCGCGCGCTCAAACTTTGGTTCCTGTTGCGCTATCACGGCCTGGAAGGATTGCGGACGATGATCCGAAATCATGTGTCCTGGTCGCAGAATCTGGCTAAGCGTCTCGCCGCCGAGCCCGATTTCGAAATCGTCACCGAACCGTTCCTATCGCTGTTTTCCTTCGATCACAAGGCGGCCGAGGGTATCGATCAGGAAAGCCACACCCAGGGGCTACTCAATGCCATCAACAATGATGGCCGCATCTATCTGACGCAGACCCGCGTTGGCGGCAGGTTGGTCATCCGCTTTCAGGCCGGCCAGTTTGAGGCGACGGCTGATGACATCGATATGGCTTTCGATGTCATCGTCGAAATCGCCAGGTCATTATCCCCGAACTAGAAAAGCTGTTTTTCCGGCGCGAAGAGCCGAGCCGTGCTAGGCTCCTCAAAATCGATTGGTGACACTGGTGAATAACTCGTTCATATATGGTGCCAGCAATTTTATCGTAAGAGTAATATCGTCTTTGAAGATGCAGGGAAGGAAAATCCATGAAACTGTTGCGTGTTGGCGAAGTCGGCAAGGAAAAGCCGGCGCTTCTGGATAGCGACGGCAAGATCCGCGATCTCTCCGCCCACGTGGCCGATATCGGCGGTGAGGCCATTTCGCCGGCAGGTCTTGCGAAGATCGCAGCCCTCGATCCGAAAAGCCTGCCTGAATTGCCGGAAGGCCGCCTCGGTGCCTGCGTTGCGGGCACCGGCAAGTTCATCTGCATCGGCCTGAACTTCTCTGATCATGCCGCCGAAACCGGCGCGACCGTGCCGCCGGAGCCGATCATTTTTATGAAGGCAAGCTCGGCCATCGTCGGCCCGAACGACAATGTGCTGATCCCGCGCGGCTCCGAAAAGACCGACTGGGAAGTCGAGCTTGGCGTCGTTATCGGCAAGACGGCAAAATATGTCAGCGAAGCCGATGCGCTTGATTATGTCGCCGGTTACTGCGTTTCCCACGACGTCTCCGAGCGCGCCTTCCAGACCGAGCGCTCCGGACAGTGGACCAAGGGCAAGTCCTGCGACACCTTCGGCCCGATCGGCCCCTGGCTGGTCACCAAGGATGAGATTGCCGATCCGCAGAATCTCGGCATGTGGCTGAAGGTCAACGGCAAGATGATGCAGAACGGCTCGACGAGGACCATGGTCTATGGCGTTGCCCATCTCGTCTCCTATCTCAGCCAGTTCATGTCGCTGCATCCCGGCGACGTCATCTCCACCGGCACGCCTCCGGGCGTCGGCATGGGCATGAAGCCGCCGCAGTACCTGAAGCCGGGCGATGTCGTTGAGCTGGGCATAGAAGGCTTGGGCACGCAGCGCCAGACCTTCCTGGCCGACGCATAAGGCGTGCGAAGCTCAGGAACTTTAACCTTTTGAGATCATTCTTGATGCCGGGGAAGCAATTCTCCGGCGTTTTTTATCGATAAGAACCAATTGTAGTTATGTTGCTCTGCAGCAAAAACTGCTAGGTTGGATCATAGGAAGGATAATGATCGCGCACGAGGAGCCGTCATTATCCTGCTGCACAGCGCGACCGGAGGAGCGCAGCAGTGAAGGCAGCGACACGCAAGGCGCGTGCGCTTCAATGATTTAGGTGATCTGCGCGGCCGAATGCCCTCGCATCACGAAAGGTAAAGCCCCCATGTTTTATCAGTTTTACGAACTCAATCACGCCGCTCTCGCACCCTTTCGCGCCGCGGCGGACATGATGCGCCTGGCCTATGCCAATCCCCTTAATCCCCTTTCGCATACGGTATTCGGCCGCACCTTGACGGCCAGTCTCGAAGTTTTCGAGCGCACCACCCGGCGCTACGGCAAGCCGGAATTCGGCCTTCCGGAGACGGTGATCGACGGCAAACCGGTCTCGGTTCACGAAAAGATCGTCTGGAAGAGGCCCTTCTGCAATCTCATCCATTTCGAGCGCAGCCTGCCCGCCGGCCACAGCGCCGATCCGCGCATCCTGATCGTCGCGCCGATGTCGGGCCATTATGCGACGCTGCTGCGCGGCACCGTGGAAGCACTGCTGCCGGGTGCCGATGTCTACATCACCGATTGGATCGATGCCCGCATGGTGCCGATGACTGAAGGCACCTTCGATCTCGACGACTATATCGATTACGTCATCGAGATGCTGCACCACCTCGGGCCGGATACGCATGTCGTCGCCGTCTGCCAGCCGTCAGTGCCTGTCCTGGCCGCCGCTGCTGTGATGGAAGCGGCGGGTGATCGCCTGGCACCCTCATCCATGACGCTGATGGGTGGACCGATCGATACCCGCATCAATCCGACGGCGGTCAACCAGCTTGCCAAGGAAAAGCCGCTGGAATGGTTCGCCGACAATGTAGTCATGAACGTGCCCTGGCCGCAGCCGGGCTTCATGCGGCCGGTCTACCCCGGCTTCCTGCAGCTTTCCGGCTTCATGTCGATGAACCTCGACCGACACATGATCGCGCACAAGGACTTCTTTGTGCACCTCGTCAAGAATGACGGCGAACCGGCGGAGAAGCACCGCGATTTCTACGACGAATATCTGGCGGTCATGGATCTGACGGCGGAATTCTATCTGCAGACGGTCGATCAGGTCTTCATGAAGCATGCGCTGCCAAAGGGCGAGCTGATGCATCGCGGCGAGCGCGTCGATCCCTCAGCTATTCGCAACGTCGCGCTTCTAACCGTCGAAGGCGAAAACGACGATATCTCCGGCGTCGGGCAGACGCATGCGGCGCAGACCATCTGCACCAATATCCCCGACCATATGCGCATGCACTACCTGCAGCCGGATGTCGGCCACTACGGTGTCTTCAACGGCTCGCGCTTCCGCCGCGAAATTGCGCCGCGCATCCTGGCCTTTACCCGCGAACATGCCCGCACCGGCCGGTCCGTGGTCAAGCGGGTCATCAAGGGCGGAAAATCCGCTTGAAAGAAGTAAGATCAAATAGATAGGGCAGTTCGGAACTTGTTGATGAGCCGAACTGCCCTACTATGCAAAATATTAGCTTTTGTTGAATTATCCGCGCCGATTCAAGCACTTGTCCGATTCCATCAAGCGATCCCATTGAAGCCTCACGAACAGGTTACCATCTCGATTCCGGCGGTACCGCAGAGATGATCGGGCCGTTTACCGCGCCGCGCGTCCTTGGAACGCGCTGAGATGCAGGTAGAGCTTTAAAAACCGCGCAGAAGCCTGACCATTGACCGGTGTCGGTCGAGGGGCAATGCGCCGTGCGAGGATACCTGACAATGAACCAATCTGCATTGCTTCGCCCGGATTGGACTCCGGCTACTATTGCCCTGATGGTGCTTGGCTTCGTGGTCTTCTGGCCGCTTGGCTTCGCCATGCTCGCCTATATTCTCTTCGGAGAACGTTTGCGGGAATTCAAACGGGATGTGAATGAAAGGACCGACGGCATGTTTGCTGGCTGCGGACGCTATCGCAATCGTCATCGCCATTCCTTTTCCTCCACCGGCAACGTCGCCTTCGACGACTGGCGCCGGGCAGAGCTTGAGCGCCTCGAACAGGAGCGCCGCAAGCTGGACGAAATGCGCGCCGAATTCGATGCTTATGCTCGCGAACTGCGCCGCGCCAAGGATCAGGAAGAATTCGACCGCTTCATGCGCGAGCGCAACAGCGTCAAGCGCAATGACAATGGCGGCTCGCCAACCGAGTTCAAGACGCCGTGACGGGAGTTCCGTCACGAGGTCAAAACCGGCATCGCTCGATGCCGGTTTTTCTTTGCCAGAAATCCCCGCGAATCATATAAAACTGCCTCATGTTTCCGCTGCTCTCCAGACCCCGCAAACCGCAAGCCAAGGTGGCCGCACCGGAAACGCGTACGCTCGATGTTGCCGGCCGGTTGATGCCCCTGACGATCCGCCAGCACGAGCGCGCCACCCGCATCACGCTCCGGATCGAGCCTGGCGGGCGATCGCTGAAGATGACCATCCCGCGTGGCCTCGCGGCACGCGAGGTCAATGCCTTCCTCGATAGGCATCAGGGTTGGCTGCTGACCAAGCTCGCGAAATTCTCCGTCGACAACAGCCTGCGCGGCGGCAGCGAAATCCTCCTGCGCGGCGAGCGCCACCGGATCGAGCACACCGGAACCTTGCGGGGCCTCACCGAAGCCATCGTCGTCGAGGGCGTTCCGGTGCTGCGCGTCAGCGGCATGCCGGAACATGCCGGCCGCCGCATCGCCACTTTCCTGAAGAAAGAGGCCCGCGCCGATCTGGAAAAGCTCGTGACTGTCCACGCCAAGGCCATCCGCGCCAGCGTCACGTCCGTCACCATGAAGGATACCCGCAGCCGTTGGGGCTCCTGCTCCTCGCAAGGGAACCTGAGCTTCTCCTGGCGCATCGTCATGGCGCCGCCCCTGGTCATCGATTACCTCGCCGCCCACGAAGTCGCACATTTGCGCGAAATGAACCATGGCCCGCGCTTCTGGGCGCTCTGCCGCAAACTCTGCCCCGATATGGACGAGGCCAAAGCCTGGCTGAAGCGCCACGGCAGCCAGCTGCATGCGATTGATTTTGATTGAGCTGCATAGAGGTGCGCAAGGCAATCGCATATAGGCAGGTTGGCCCATCATCCGTCCTCTCACAGTTCGCTTCGCTCAACTGTTCGAGTCCACCTTCTCCCCGCACGCGGCGAAGGAGTTTTGCCAGATTGCCCCTCTTCCCGTCAAAACGGGGAGAGGGCTGGGTGAGGGGCACTTTCTATTTCATATACGATGGCCTTGGAGCCACGCAAAAATCCCGCCAACGTCGCCTTTAGGCTCGACTCTTGCGAAATTTCGTGTCACTCCGCTGCCATGAACCCCGATATCAAAATTTGTGGTCTGAAGACGCCGGAAGCGGTGGATCGTGCTCTCGAGCGCGGCGCCACCCACATCGGCTTTATCTTCTTTGAAAAAAGCCCGCGCTATATCGAGCCGGATCTCGCCGGCGAGCTTGCCGAGCGCGCGCGCGGCAAGGCGAAGGTCGTTGCCGTCACGGTCAACCCGACCAATGACGATCTCGATGAGATCATGTCGCTGGTGAAGCCGGATATGCTGCAGCTCCACGGCAATGAGAGCCCCGAGCGTGTCTTGACCATCAAAGCGGTCTATAATGTCCCCGTCATGAAGGCCATGTCGGTGCGCACCGCTGATGATCTGAAGCGGGTGGAATCCTATATCGGCATTGCCGACCGCTTCCTGTTCGACGCCAAGCCGCCTGTTGGTTCGGAGCTGCCGGGCGGAAATGGCGTATCCTTCGATTGGAGCCTGATGAGTTGGGTCGACGATCGGGTGGACTATATGCTGTCCGGCGGTGTCAACAAGGACAATGTCGCCGAGGCACTGGCCTCCACCAAGGCCAGCGGTATCGATCTTTCCTCGGCGCTGGAAAGTGCGCCTGGTGTGAAGGATCTCGGCAAGATCGACCAGTTTTTCGACGCTTTTGCAGAAGCATGTCTGCCGGAACCGGCAGCAGGGAGTAGAAAGTGAACCAGACGCCTAAACCCAATTCCTTCCGCTCCGGCCCCGACGAGGATGGCCGTTTCGGCATTTACGGCGGACGTTTCGTAGCCGAAACGCTCATGCCGCTGATCCTGGATCTGCAGGAGGAATGGGCGAAGGCGAAGGACGATCCGGCCTTCCAGGCGGAGCTGAAGGCTCTCGGCACGCATTATATCGGCCGTCCCAGCCCGCTTTATTTCGCCGAGCGCCTGACGGCAGAGCTTGGCGGCGCGAAGATCTACTTCAAGCGTGAAGAGCTGAACCACACCGGCTCGCACAAGATCAACAATTGCATCGGCCAGATCCTGCTCGCCAAGCGCATGGGCAAGACCCGCATCATCGCTGAAACCGGCGCCGGCCAGCATGGCGTGGCCTCGGCAACCGTTGCCGCCCGCTTCGGCCTGCCCTGCGTCGTCTACATGGGCGCGACCGATGTCGAGCGCCAGGCGCCGAACGTCTTCCGCATGAAGCTCTTGGGCGCCGAGGTTGTTCCGGTAACGGCCGGCAGCGGCACGCTGAAGGACGCGATGAACGAAGCCCTTCGCGACTGGGTCACCAATGTCGACGACACCTATTATCTGATCGGTACGGCCGCCGGCCCGCATCCCTATCCGGAAATGGTTCGCGATTTCCAGGCCGTGATCGGCACCGAAGCCCGCGCGCAGATCCTGGAGGCCGAAGGCCGCTTGCCGGATCTCGTCATAGCGGCTGTCGGCGGCGGCTCGAATGCCATCGGCATCTTCCATCCGTTCCTGGATGACGAGGGCGTCAAGATCGTCGGCGTCGAAGCCGGCGGCAAGGGCCTGCAGGGTGATGAGCATTGCGCCTCCATCACCGCCGGTTCGCCCGGCGTGCTGCATGGCAACCGCACCTACCTGCTGCAGGACGGCGACGGCCAGATCAAGGAAGGTCATTCGATTTCGGCCGGCCTCGATTATCCCGGCATCGGCCCGGAACATTCCTGGCTGAACGATATCGGCCGCGCCGAATATGTGCCGATCATGGACCATGAGGCGCTCGAAGCCTTCCAGACGCTGACGCGCCTCGAAGGCATTATCCCGGCGCTCGAGCCGAGCCATGCCCTCGCCGAAGTGATCAAGCGCGCCCCCAAGATGGGCAAGGATGAGATCATCCTGATGAACCTCTCCGGCCGTGGTGACAAGGACATCTTCACCGTCGGCAAGATTCTGGGAATGTGAGTTAGACGCCATGACCGCACGTATGGACAAACGCTTCGCCGCTTTGAAGGCTGAAGGCCGCCCGGCACTCGTCACCTATTTCATGGGCGGCGATCCCGATTACGAGACCTCCCTCGGCATCATGAAGGCGCTGCCGGAAGCCGGCGCCGACGTTATCGAACTCGGAATGCCCTTTTCCGATCCCATGGCCGACGGTCCCGCGATCCAGCTTGCCGGCCAGCGCGCCCTGAAGGCCGGCCAGACGCTGAAGAAGACCCTGCAGCTCGCCGCCGATTTCCGGAAAGTCGATGCCGATACGCCGATCGTGATGATGGGCTATTACAATCCGATCTACATCTACGGTGTCGAAAGGTTCCTCGATGATGCGCTGGCTGCCGGCATCGACGGCCTGATCGTCGTCGACCTGCCGCCGGAAATGGATGACGAGCTTTGCATTCCGGCGATCCGCAAGGGCATCAACTTCATCCGCCTGGCAACGCCGACCACCGACGACAAGCGCCTGCCGACGGTTCTGAAGAACACGACCGGCTTCGTCTATTACGTCTCTATGAACGGCATCACCGGTTCGGCGCTGCCGGATCCGTCGCTGGTGTCGGGCGCCGTCAAGCGCATTAAGCAGCACACCGAGTTGCCGGTCTGCGTCGGCTTCGGCGTCAAGACCGCCGAGCACGCTAAGCTGATCGGCGCTGCCGCCGATGGCGTCGTCGTCGGTACTGCGATCGTCAATCAGATTGCCACCAGCCTCACGAAGGATGGCAAGGCAACGGCAGACACCATCCAGGCTGTCGCCACCCTGGTGCGCGGCCTGTCGACGGGAACGCGTTCCGCCCGCCTTGTTGCCGCCGAATAGTTTCCCCATATAGGCCTCTCAGCAATCCCCTGCGGATTGAGGGAAAAGCCCTATGGGCATTTGGTGACGACTAGGATATCGATTAATTCGGTCGATTAGGAGTTTCGAATTGAACTGGATCACGAACTACGTCCGCCCGCGGATCAATTCCATGCTGGGCCGTCGCGAGGTTCCGGAGAATCTCTGGATCAAGTGCCCGGAAACGGGCGAAATGGTCTTCCATAAGGATCTGGAAGAGAACAAGTGGGTCATCCCCGCATCCGGCTTCCACATGAAGATGCCGGCCAAGGCCCGTCTTGCCGATCTCTTCGACAATGGTGAATACGAAGCCCTGCCGCAGCCGAAGGTCGCGCAGGACCCGTTGAAGTTCCGCGACTCGAAGAAATATACCGACCGCCTGAAGGACAGTCGCCTCAAGACCGAGCAGGAGGATACGATTCTTGCCGGCCTCGGCAAGGTCCGTGGTCTGAAGCTCGTGGCTGTCGTGCATGAATTCAACTTTATCGGCGGTTCGCTCGGCATGGCCGCCGGCGAAGCCATCGTGAAGGCTTTCGAGCGCGCTATCGCCGAAAAGTGTCCGCTGGTCATGTTCCCGGCTTCGGGCGGCGCCCGCATGCAAGAAGGCATCCTGTCGCTGATGCAGCTGCCGCGCACGACGGTCGCCGTCGACATGCTGAAGGAAGCTGGCCAGCCCTACGTCGTGGTTCTGACCAACCCAACGACCGGCGGCGTCACGGCCTCCTACGCCATGCTGGGTGACATTCATCTCGCCGAACCCGGCGCCGAAATCGGCTTTGCCGGCAAGCGCGTGATCGAGCAGACGCTGCGCGAAAAGCTTCCCGAGGGCTTCCAGACCTCGGAATACCTGCTGGAGCACGGGATGGTGGACATGGTCGTCAAGCGTCATGACATTCCGGACACTTTGGCGACGCTTCTGAAGATCCTGACCAAGGCGCCGGCAAACGACGTATCGGTCAAGAACAAGAATGGCGCGGCACTGGCGATAGCAGCGAGCGCCTGACATCATCGATTGCCGACGGGCGGAGGTGCGGGATGACGTCTATGGATCAGTCCGCAATGAGCGAGGCAGCACGCGAGATCGAGAAGCTCATGGGATTGCATCCCAAGGGCTTCGATCTGTCTCTGGAACGAATAACCCGCCTGCTCGACGTCCTCGGAAATCCCCACCAGAAATTGCCGCCGGTGATCCATGTCGCCGGCACCAATGGCAAGGGTTCGGTGACGGCCTTTTGCCGTGCACTGCTCGAAGCGGGTGGCTATAGCGTCCATGTCCATACCTCGCCGCATCTCGTCAACTGGCACGAGCGCTACCGTATCGGCGTCAAGGGTGGCCGCGGCAAGCTCGTCGACGATACCGTGTTCGCCGATGTGCTCAGGCGCATCGCCAAGGCGAATGAGGGGCAGAAGATCACCGTCTTCGAAATCCTGACGGCCGCGACCTTTCTCCTCTTTGCCGAGCATCCGGCTGATGTCGCGATCATCGAGGTCGGACTTGGCGGCCGTTTCGATGCCACCAATGTCCTTTCCGATCCGGCCGTTTCCGTCATCATGCCGATCTCGCTCGATCACCAGCCCTATCTCGGCGACCGCGTCGAACTGATCGCAGCGGAAAAGGCAGGCATCATGAAGCCGGGCCATCCCGTCGTCATCGGCCATCAGGACTATGATGCCGCGCTCGACGTGCTGATCTCCACGGCCGAGCGGCTTCGTTGCCCGACCGCCGTCTTCGGCCAGGATTTTTCCGCCCATGAGGAATATGGCAAGCTGGTCTATCAGGACGAGTTCGGTTTGGCCGATCTGCCGCTGCCGCGGCTGCCGGGCCGTCACCAATATGGCAATGCCGCTGCCGCCATCCGCGCCGTCAAGGCCGCTGGTTTCGTCGTCACCGAAGCGATGATGGAAAAGGCGATGACATCGGTCGAATGGCCGGGCCGCCTGCAGCGGCTGACGGAAGGCGATCTGGTGGCAAATGCGCCCGAACGCGCCGAGATCTGGATCGATGGCGGCCACAATCCTGGCGCCGGCGAAGTCATCGCCGAGGCCATGGCCAATTTTGAAGAGCGTCAGCCGCGGCCCTTATTCCTGATCATTGGAATGATCAACACCAAGGATCCAATCGGCTATTTCAAGGCTTTTGCCGGTCTTGCGGAGAAAGTCTATTGCGTGCCGATTCGCGGCAGCGAAGCCATGGTCGATCCGGTCATCCTGGCGAATGCCGCCTACGATGCCGGTCTGATCGCAGAGCCCATGTCGACTGTGGGCGAGGCGCTGGATGCGATCAAGGCTATGACTGTGGCGAATTCGCCGGCACCGCGCATCCTGATCGGCGGTTCCCTCTATCTGGTCGGCGATGTTCTTGCCGACAACGGCACGCCGCCGCGGTAATTCCGGCGGGGTTGTTACTCACCACCTGCTCTCGTGCTTCGAGACGGCCCTGCGGGCCTCCTCACCATGAGGGCCGCTCCTCATCTGGTTGGCAACTCGCTCCACCTCATCCTGAGCCTGTCGAAGGATCAGGGCGGCGGCCCATGAGCAAGTGCAAGCACAACACCGTTGTCGAGGCGCGAAGCCTCGAAGGGAGAAGATGGCCTGTGCTCTCCGACCAACAAAAAACCCCGCCGAAGCGGGGCTCTTGTTCCATACAATCGATACCGATTAGGCTGCGCTGGAGATCCAGCTCTGCAGGGCCGTCTTGGGAGCGGCGCCGACCTTGATGTCAGCGACTTCGCCAGCCTTGAACATGGCGAGCGTCGGGATCGAGCGAACGCCGAACTGGGCGGCCAGTTCCGGATTCTCGTCGATGTTGAGCTTGGCAACCTTGACCTTGCCTTCGAACTGCACGGCGAGCTCTTCCAGAGCCGGGGCGATCATCTTGCACGGACCGCACCATTCGGCCCAGAAATCAACGACGACAGGCTCTGCAGACTGCAGCACTTCGGTGGCGAAGTTGGAGGTATCGACTTTAACGGTAGCCATAGGCTGCTCCTTACCAGGATTTACGGGTTGCTAGATATGTGATGGTGCGGTGCCCAGATTTCAATATCTGGTATTTCACTTTGTCTCGAGCTCCGCAAGCGCCAATGCAAGCACCTCGTCCGACAGCGTGTAGATCGAGGCATTTTCGGTATAGACCAGCATGCAGTCGATGCGCTTTCCCGGATAGAGCGGCGAAAGGATCTCGCGATAGATGGCAAGCTGCGCCTTATGCGCGAAGGGGATGTTGCTTTCCCAGTCAGGCGGCACGCGATTCGTCTTATAGTCGAGGATGACGACGCGGTCGTCCAGATCAGCCAACCGGTCGATGCGGCCGGAGACGGCATAGGATTGGTTGCCGAGCTTCAGCGTACCCATGATCGAGACTTCGGCTTGCGCATGGGTGCTGAAGGTGCCCTGCAGGTCAGGATGCGACAGCAGCGCCATGACGGACTTCACCAGCGCCTCTTGCTCGGCCTGAGGCCAGAAGCGCGCCGCTCGTTCGGCATAGCGATGGGCGGCATCGGCGCGCTCCTCGGGCGCGATTTCGGGCAAGGTCTGCAGCATGCGGTGAATGAAACGGCCTTTCTGAAGGGCGCGGTCGGTTTTGGTTTTCTCGCCGAAAAGCGCCGAAGTCACCAACAGATCGTCGGCTTCCTCGTCGATGACGGTGCCGACGCCGGAGGGGCTGAGCGGCCGCGGCAGGCTTTTTTGCGGCGGCAATGGCCGGCTGAGACCCGCCGGCAGGCCGACGCGCTCCGAACGCTTCTCATGCTCTCTTGCGGTCTCGAATTCGAGCTGGACCTGGGCAACCCGCCAGCTCAAGCCCTGCCAGTCGCCATCCGGGCCGGTGAAGGTCTTCTGCGTGCAGTACAGTTCTTGCCCGCGCAGCGCCGCGGAAATCATCGCATGCCAGGTATCGGCATTCTCGCGGATGCCGCGGTAGCCGCAAATGATCAGGCGGTCGGCGGCGCGTGTCATGCCAACATAGAGCAGGCGGCGATATTCCTCCTCCGCCAGTGCCTGCAGCCGCGCCGTATCGGCCTGCGTCAGCGAATTGGCGAGCGCCGAGATCGGCACCCAGACCGGCAGCGGGATTTCGTCCCTATCGGTTTCGATCAGCCGCAGCTTCGGCAGATGCGTATGGGTAAAGGCCTTGCCGCCACCATCGACGAGGAAGACGATCGGTGCCTCCAGCCCTTTCGAGGCATGCACCGTCATGATCCGCACTTCGTTGCGGCCCTTGTCCTGCTCGCGCTTGACCGTCGGTGCTTCCAGCTCCAGCGTCGAGATGAAGGATTGCAGGCCGGGCAGGCCGCTGGTTTCATGATCGAGCGTGAAGGTCAGGAATTCGTCGAGAATATCGCTGACTTCGGTGCCGAGCCGCGCCAGAAATTTCCGCCTGCCGCCGAAGCTGCCAAGCACGCGGGCATAGAAATCATGCACGGGCAGGCTCTTGGACAGAGCAAGAAAGGTTTTCAGCCGTTCGACCACCTGCCTGAAGCGGTCATGGCCGTCGGCGGCAAATCTCTGCAGATGGCTCCAGACGCCTTCCTCGTCATCGCGATAGGCGGCGACCGCAAAGACATCCTCTTCGCTGAGGTCGAACAAGGGGCTCTTCAGCAGCGCACAGAGCGAGAGATCGTCCTCCGGCAGCAACAGGAAACGGCCAAGCGCCAGAAGATCCTGAATGGCGATATGGCTCGTCAGCACCAGACGATCGGCGCCGGCGACGGGAATGTTGCCGCGCCGCTTCAGCGCTCGGGTTAGCGCGTTGACGAAGCTGTCGCGCTTGCGCACCAGCACGAGAATGTCGCCGGCCTCGATGAAACGCGCCTTACCCTTCTCAATGATCGTTTCCCGGCCGATGAGATTGCCGATCGTATGCGCCATCCGCCGCGCCAGGATGGCAGCAGGTGCGCTCTCCGGGGTCGAATCGAACGGTGCCGTCCAATCCTCTTCCTTGGCGGCCGGCTCAGGCGCAATCATTTCCCAGAGATCGACGGCGCCGGGGTGGCCGATGCGGCTGGAACGATGCACGACAGGCTCGTTAACGGCGCTAAGCCCCCGGGCATTCTCCGGACTGGTAAAGACATGATCGACGGCGCCGAGCACATCGGCCGTCGAGCGGAAGGACAGCGGCAGGCGGATTGATGAGAATTGCTGGCCGCTCGCCGCCACGCGCCGTCTTGTGCGGTCGCTCTCCTCGGAGAATCGTTCGGGACGGGCGCCCTGGAACGAATAGATCGACTGCTTCTCGTCACCCACGGCAAAGATCGTGCGCAGCGTCGGCCGGGCGCTGTCACCGGAGAAGAAATCCTCCGCCAACGACTGGATGACGCTCCACTGGATCGGGCTCGTATCCTGCGCTTCGTCGACGAGAATGTGATCGATGCCCTGATCCAGCTTGTAGTGGATCCACGGCCCGACATCCTTCTTGGTCAGAAGGTCGGCCGTGCGGGTGATGAGGTCTTCGAAATCGAGCTGGCTGCGCCGCTTCTTCAGCTCCTCATAGTCGCGATTCAGACGATCGGCGAGAATGAGCGCAGCATGGGTGGCCCGATACATCCGCATCAGCTTCAGCCGGTCGCGGCTGGCAACGACATGGGCGCGCGCCGCAGCCACGGCATCGGCGAGGGCAGGCACATCGGCGAGCATTGCCTTGACGAAGAACTGGCTGTCCGATTTCGGCTCGCCCTTGGCGGTCAGCATGGCCTTTTCGAGGATCTCGGCGCGGGCAAGCGGATCTGCCTCGCGCTTGGCAAGGCGCAGCGCATAAGCCACTTCCTGAGCCTTGGCACCGCCCTTCTCGTCGGCAAGCGTTAGGTAAAGCTCCAGCGTTGCACCAGACAGACCGTGCAACGGCCAATATTGCTCGGCAATGCTCCTTTCCGTCTCACCGGGCGAAAGGCCAAGCCGAGCAAGCAACGCAGTTTCGACACCGCCGTTGCGTTCGGCCGTCTCGGTAAAGCGGCGGATCGCATTGCGATTGGCAATGATATCGCCAAGTAGCGTCTCAAGTCCCGATTCGTCACCGAGATCGAGGACATAATCGAAGGCCCGCGCCAATTCGGCGTCGCCGTGGGGCGTCGTGGATGTCAGCAGCGCACGGCGCGCATCGTCGAGCAGGACTTCGGCCGCCCGATCATCGAGTACGGAGAAGTGGCCGGCGACATTGGCCTCGAGCGGGAACTGATGCAGCAAGGCCTCGCAAAACGCGTGGATGGTCTGGATCTTTAGTCCGCCTGGCGTTTCCAGCGCCTTGGCAAAAAGCCGCCGCGCCGCTGCGAGCTTGAATAGATCCGGCTCCTTGCCCTCGATATCGGCAATACGCGTCTTCAGCTCGTCGTCCGGCATGGTTGCCCAGGCAGCGAGCCTGTCGAAGACGCGGTTGGACATTTCGGAGGCCGCGGCCTTGGTATAGGTAAGGCAGAGGATCGCCGAGGGCCGCGCGCCGGAAAGAAGCAGGCGGATGACGCGTTGCGTCAGCACATGCGTCTTGCCGGAGCCGGCATTGGCCGAAACCCAGGCCGAGCGTTCGGGGTCGGAGGCGATCGATTGCTGGATCGTCGTCCAGCTGATCCAGACGCCGGGATCGTCGCTTTCGGGCAGGATGGCGATATCATCGGCGGGAAAGTCACTCATCGCCGCCGCCTTCCTGCTCGGTCTCGGCCGTCGACCATTCCGAAACGCGGGCGAGGTGATCGTAGTCACCGCCATATTCGAACTGCTGGGCGGGGATCAGCCGCGAGGAAAACCCCTTGTCGCCCGATTGCAGCAGCGACACGAATTTCACCAGCTGGTCCATCGATTCCTGCGCGAGATCCATAGCCGACTTGGTTTCCGCCTTGCCGCCGCGGCTGGAATGCTCGTTGTTGACCTGGTCGACCTTGAAGCGATCGCCGGGCCGCAGCCTGACATAAAGCAGGTTCTCGGGGATCAGTGCGCCGATATTGCGGAAAGCACCGGCCTTCAGCGCATAGGCTTCCAGTGCCAGCTGTGGATCGAGCAGCGCACGTGCCTGTGGCGGAGAGGGATTGTAGCCGGTCTTGTAGTCGATGAGGTCTGCGCCCTTGTCGTTCTTGATGTCAATACGGTCGGCAACACCGGTCAACCGAATGCCGATCGGCTCGATCTCCACGCCGGCCGGCACTTCCGTCGCCGTCTTGCGAACCGCCGGCCGCCGGCCCGCTTCCCAATCAAGGAAGGCGCGCGCCACCTCGCGAAAACGCGGGCGCCAGACGCTGTCGATATGGACGGGCAGCCGCTCGGCATCGAAGAGCTCGGCGATGATCCGATCCATGGCCAGCGCCGCATCCGCCGTGCCGGCCACATGCCCTTCGCGGACGAAACGATCGATGATCTTGTGATAGAGCGTACCACGTTCGGCTGGGCCGGGATCGCGATTGAATGGCTCCACAGGATCGAGCCGCAGCACGCGCCGGGCATAGATCGCATAGGGATCGCGCCGCAACCGGCCCACTTCGCTAAAGGAATAGCTCTTCGGCTGCAGCTCTGCAGGCGGCTTCGGTGCCGGGCGCAGCGCCGGCGCCTGGTTTTCTCCTTCGTCGATCATCCCTGCCCAATGGCGATACTGGTCGCCGCGCGCCTTCATTGCGTCCTCTAATTCTTTGCCGCCAAGCGCTATCAGCCGCTGCAGCCAGCGCGACGCGACTGTCGGTGTCGAGCCCTGACGCAGCGCGCGGGAATAGATCAGATCGCGCGTGCCGTTCGCCATTTCGAAATCGTGCGCGAGCTGGCCGATGCGGCGCTCCGGTGGCTCCAGTCCGATCTCTGTCTTCATGCCGCGCGAAATGAAGGGATTGTTTGCCGTCTGCCCCGGCCAGGATCCTTCGTTCAACCCGCCGAGGATCAGCGTATCGACGCTCTGCAGGCGCGCTTCCAGCGTACCGAAGATGAAGAGGCGAGGATGGCTGAGCGCCCGCGGCTTCACCGCTTGGCCGACGCAGAGCGCGGCCATGATATCGATCCACTGCACGCCATCGGCCTCAAGCTGACCTTCGGTCTCAATGATATCCCGGAGTAGGCTGGCAAGCGTGTCCCCGGCTTCGCCCGCCCAAAGGCCTGCCAGGCTGCCACGCTCGTCGACGGCGACGGCTTCCAGGGCACGGCCGGTGCGCTCCGCCCAATCCGAAAGTGTGAGGAGGCCTTCTGACGCGGGCAGGGAAAGCGTCGATACCAGAGGTTCGCATGCCGCGGTCACTCGCTGGGCCAGCGCCCGCGCATGCTCGATGGTCTCAGGCGGCAGCGCTTTGCGCCATTGCGGCGTATGGCGGTCATTGGCCTGCTCCGCCACGCGGTCGTCAAGCAGGGCTCCCAGCCGACTGATCTCGACGTGATCGACGCCGCCCCTGAGCGCAAGAACCTCCAGCGCATCGACTCCTGGCTGGTGTATTTCCGCCGACAGGCCGAACAAGGCGAGGGGATGCTTGAGCAGTGAGACGACGGCAACGGGATCGCCAGGGCGAAGGGATGCCTCCAGCAGCAATTGCAGCAACGTACCCTGTGGCGTGGCATTCAGCGGCGTCCCGGCCGAATCGTCGGCGGTAATGCCGAAACGGGCAAGCTCGGCCGTCACACGCCGGGCGAGATTGCGGTCGGGCGTGATCAAGGCCGCCTGGCTTTCACCGCCGTTGCGCCCCGGCTTATCCAACGCCAGCCGCAAGGCGATGGCGATCGCGGTCGCCTCCTCGCGTTCATTGGCTGCTTCGATCAGCGCGACATCGGCAAATGCGCCCGAGATCGCATCGGGAGCGAGCGTCTTGCGCCAGCTTCCCCAGCCGCTCGTCGCCTTGGCCGGCGCCAGCGCTCGAGACAGGATCTGCGCCCGCATCTGCATGGTTTCAGACGCATCCGCGACAGTTTCGACATCACGCCGGGTGACCTGCAATCGTTTCAGCAGCAGCGAAAGACCATATTGCGGATGGCTGCGTGTGGTCGGATCGGCTCTCTCGCCAATCGATGTCTCCGGCGCCACCAGCTGCCAATCTTCCTCAGGCATCGAAAGATCGAGGCCGGGGAGCACGATGACACCTTGCGGCAGGGCGGCAACGGCTGCGATCAGCTCAGCCGTTGCCGGCACCGAGCCCGTCGAGCCGGCAATGATGACCGGGCCGGGATGGCGCATGGTGGACATGCGCTGCGCTTCCGCACGCAGAATGGCGTTGCGGTTGCGGGTGGGCGATGATTTGCCGAGTTCTTCGAGGCGCGCCGGCCAGAAGGCGCTTGCGATCGCCAGAAATTCGGCCGTCAGCTGCCACCAGAGCGCATGATCCTCCGCGCTGAGGCTGGCAAGCTCGCTCCATTCGCGATCCTCGGTCTCCAGCGAGTCGATGAGCTCGGCGAGATTGCGTGCGAGCCATATGGCATCCGCTGGGCTCGCGGGTGCGACTAGCGGCGAATCGGAGTGAATGTCGCGGACGATCTGCGGCAGCTTGTTGCGCCACGCAAGGATCAGCCGCGCCAGCTCAAGAAGTCGCGCCGTATTGGCAAGCGGTTGCGCGAGATCCGCCGTTTCGGGCAAGGCTTCTTCGAAATAGCCGCTGTCGTCATCGGTTTCTCCAAGAGGGCGAATGACCGGCAGGATGGCGGAGCGGCCGCCGAGCAGATCGACGAATTCCGAACGCAGCACGCGCGCCGCGCGCCGCGTCGGCAGGAAGATGCTGACCTTGGCGAGCGACAACGGGTCGCTCGGATCATGGTGGAAATGCTCGGTCAGCCGGCCATCGCAGAGAGCCGACGCCAGCGTTTTCAGGAAGGGCAGGCCTGCCGGAATCGTCAGAATGCGCTGCCGGTGTCCGCCTGCCATAGGCTCACGCAAACGCCCGGAAATTCCGGATCGCTTCCTCCGCCTCGCCGATTGCTTCCGGCGTACCGACTGTCAACCAGTGACCATCCATCAGGGTGCCGTAGAGCCGGCCGCGCTCGATGGCCTTGTCGAAGTAGATATTGACGTTGAAAGCATCATCAGGCGCATCATCGAGGAAAGAGGGGCTCATCGCAATTGCGCCGGCATAGACGACGCCGTCGCGTCCGACATCGCGGTAGCGGGCGAGCCTTCCGTCTTG
Source organism: Rhizobium sp. AG207R (assembly GCF_027109195.1). Lineage (NCBI taxonomy): Bacteria > Pseudomonadati > Pseudomonadota > Alphaproteobacteria > Hyphomicrobiales > Rhizobiaceae > Rhizobium > Rhizobium sp. AG207R. The sequence continues at coordinate 24,191 of NZ_JAEPVT010000015.1, read as the reverse complement.
CGCCATGGCGAAGTCATTCTTGCCGTTATGGCCTGTAGTCCGTTCTAGTTCGACGCAGAGCATAGCCATGTCCATGCGCTGCTCATCGTAGAATCCGGCTAACTTTTCCAGATTGGTGGGATGGCCTGGCTTCTCACCGATCCAGAACAGATCGGCGTTCATAACGAACACCGGATCGCGGCTCAGAAGTTTCAGGCCTTTGACGAGGCCGCCGCCATTGTTCATCAGCGCGTCCCGCTCGTCGGAAATCAGGATTTCAAGCCCGCGATAGCTGCGGAGATGCGCCTCCATCTGGTCGGCATGGTGATGGACGTTGACGACGGCCCGCTCGACCCCCGCCTGCACCAATGCATCCAGCGTATAATCGATCATCGGCTTGCCGGCGATCTTCACCAGTGGCTTCGGGATGGTGTCAGTGATCGGTCGCATGCGGGTTCCAAGCCCCGCGGCCAAAACCATGGCTTGCTTGATGGTCATTTCGTCTCGAACTTTCGATTCATATCTTCTTTCCATAGCACAAGGCCGGAAAGCCGTCGCCAGTCTTGGTTCGGTAGAGCAGTTCTGCTTTTCTTCGCCGCCACGCGTCGAGTCGTTTCCAGCCATTGCCGCCAATCCGGCCGTCAGAGCGATCGCATCTGAGCCAAGTGTCCTATCGAAGGTGTTGTCGCGAAGTCAGTACCAATTTTTAATGGATTGATACTCCACTTCTCGGCTAGCAGCGATGGATTATCCTCCGAGCCAAAAATCCAACGGTCGTATAAAGGATCGGATGCTTTGGTGAGATACTCCGGTGTAAGCGCCGAAATTTCCGGCAGGCCGAGATCCATTTCATCGCGCGTTGTCGCGCCAAAATTCAGAGTAACGGTACCATCGGCTACGCTGAAAGCCCGCTCCATTGCGCCGTGGCGTGCGCGTTGCCATACTTGAGCGTTGACCACTCGATAAGAGGCAAAATACTGGGCATCGCCAAATCTATTCGACAGATCGCATAAAGCTTTCCGTAAAGCCTCGCTATCACCATCAACGTTTAGCCCTGTGACAACGAGCGTCCAGCCATTGATTGGTGGGCACACAAAAACGGGAACTCCCTTCGGGGGATAGGCATGAGTTTCTTCGAGCCCTCGTCGCCATGTCGCGGCCTGCACCTGGGTTAGTCCGAGTTGATTAATGACCGCAGTCGTATCACTGGTGCTAATTGCCAACCAACCAGTCTTGTAGCCGAAAGGCTCTGGCTTATCAGGACTGGCCAAATCGTCTCCAAAACCGCGCTTTACCAAAAACATAAAGCCGGAAAGCCAAGCAATCGAAAATAACGTCCGGCGTCCTAAAAGCATGTTCCGATTTTGCCTATTGCAAAGTCTCCATAACTCAAACCTGGCCAATGCCGGCCTTTTCGCACCATTCTCGCAGAGGTGCGAGCGCTTCGTGTTCGAGAGCGATGGCGAGGTAGGCGAGTGTGCGCGGCATGTGCTTCAGATATCCCGGCTTGCCGTCGCGCTGCAAGAGCCGGACCCAGAGACCGGCAAGCTTGCAATTGCGCTGTGCCGACATGATCGCCCAGCTCTTCAGGAATTTCGTCTCGTCGAAGTCGCCTTGGGCATGACGAAGTGCGAGATAGTCGACCAGAAGCTGGTCATGCAGGTCGCGTTCGATCGTCACGCGCGCATCCTGCACCAGCGAGGCGACGTCGTAGGAGGTCGGCCCGATCATCGCATCCTGGAAGTCGATGAGGCCGATACGCTTTATGCCCTGTTCATGCGCCCGCCAGATGATGTTTGGCGAATGCATGTCACGCAGCAGCAGGTTCTTTTCCGCATCTTCGAGCTGATCGATCAGCTTGTCCCAGATCGCGAGATAGTCGGCCCGTTCCTCATCGCTTGCCGGCGTGCCGCGCTTCCAGGGCAGATGCCAGTCGAGCAGCAGCCGCGCTTCCATCTTCATGGCGGTCCGGTCGAAATCCGGAATGTGATGGATGTGATCCGGCGTGACTGGAATATCGCCGGGAATCGAAAGGCTGTGTAGGTGCGCAAGGCAGGCAACGCTGGCCCGATAGCGCTCGGCAATCGGCTTGCCTTCGGCATCGAGAACGCCATCGGTGCCGAGGTCCTCGATCAGAAGAATGCCCTGGTCGTAATCGGCGGCAAAGATTTCCGGAGCGGCAAAGCCGTTTTGGCGGAGGATATTGGCGATCGCCACGAAGGGATAGGCATCCCAAGCGAGATGCGCGACCTTCGGATAGGGTTTCCCATCGAGCACCGGCGGCCCTTCCGGGAGGCGCGGCCAATCCATCAGGATCACGCGGCTGCCGCCATCCTTTGGATAGATGGACTCATAGGCACGCAGCGAGGCATCGCCCGTGAGGAAACGTCTGGCGGAACCGCGATAGCCATGCGAATCGAGAAAGGCGCGTATAGCCAGTACGCGCTCGATGCGTGCGATCCGCTTGGCCGGTGCCGTGATGATGGCGCGCCGTCCTTCGCCTTCATGCGTTAGCTTGAGGTCGATGCGCTCCTTCGGCAGCTCGCCTTCGGCCATTTCAGGCCATTCCACAAGGCAGATGCCGGTCTGGAGGGCCTCGTCGAAGCCGAGTTCCGTTAATTCGCTGGGATCGCCGAGGCGATAGAGATCGAAATGCGAGACGGGGATACGCAGCTCGTAGGATTGCACGAGCGTAAAGGTTGGGCTTGGCACGTCCAGTTCGGAATCGTCGGCCATGGCGCGTAGTAGCGCGCGTGCCAGCGAGGATTTCCCCGCGCCGAGATCGCCTGATAGCGCCAGACAGTCGCCGACCCTTAGGGCCAGCGCCAGATCCTCGCCGAGCTGCGCCGTGGCGGCGTCATCTGCGAGGAAAAGGGAAATGCTGTTGTCGGAGGCTGTCATTCTGCTGCGACGGAGTGAGGCAGCTCGGCTGAAGGAATCCGGCAGGTGACCGTCGTTCCCTTGCCCGGCTGGCTTTCGATCGAAACCTCGCCTTCATGCAGGCTGACGAAGCTTTCGACGATGGAAAGGCCAAGGCCGGCACCGCTGCGCTTGCCGCCCTTGCCACCGGAGGCGAAGCGGTTGAAAACCGTGTTGATCAAATCCTCGGGAATGCCGGGACCCTTGTCCGAGACGGAGAAGACGAAATCCGTGCCTTCGCGTCCGCATCTCAACGAGATCGTCGATCCCTCGGGCGCGAAATTGGCGGCATTGGTCAGAAGTTTCAGCAGGATCTGCTTCAGCCGCTGCTGATCGGCAACGATAGAGCCGAGATGCGCCGGCACGGTGATTTCAAGCATCACGCCGCTTTCCTGCAGCCGGTCGGCGATCTGCATCGAGACTTCGTCGAGGAGATCGTTGAGCATGATTTCGGAATAGTTCAGCCGCATGATGCCGGCGTCGAGCGTCGCAAGATCGAGAATGTCGTTGACCAGCGTCAGCAACACGGAAGACGAGGTCGAGATATGATCGACATATTCGGCCTGCCGCTCGTTCAGCGAGCCGATGCCCGGCGTCTTCAGAAGGTCGGTGAAGCCGATGATGTTTGTGAGCGGCGAACGCAGCTCGTAGGAGACGTGCTGGACGAAATCGTTCTTCAGTTCGTCGGCCTTCAGCAGTGCTTCGTTCTTCTCGGTCAGGGCGCGTTCGGCGCGCACGCTGTCGGTCTTGTTGACAAATGTCAGCATGGTCTGTGCATTCGGCAGAGGAATGACGGCGTAGTCGAGTACAAGATTGGAGTAAAGTTCCAGAGTGCCCTGCGATGAGGGCCGCTCGTCGTTGAAACTGGTGATCTGCTCGGCAAACCGCTTCCACCCGTCCGGCCGGTCGTAAGAAGGCGCGCACGCCTCGGCCAGGGCTTGAATATGCGTCCCGGGCTTCGCCTGTGCCTCTGTGATGTTCCAGAGAATGCGGAAGGCCGGATTCGACAGGCGGATGCGGCCATCGGGACCGAAAACGGCGACGCCTTCGGACAGATGGTCGATGGTTTCGCCCTGAACCTTGACCAGGGTGTTGTAGCGGGTTTCGAGATCGACCTGTTCAGTCAGGTTCTCGAACACCCATGTCGCACCCCCTTGAGGATGCGCCGTGGCGAAGACCCGGAGAATCTGGCCGTTGGGCAGATGCCAGAGATCGGTCTGTGTATCGAGTGCGCGATAGACCGAAAGTACGCCGTCCTTCCATGTCTTCCAGTTCAGCTGCTCGGGCAGCTTCTTGGCGCTGCGCAGCCTGTCCAGAAGCTCGCTGTTGTCGGGTCGCTTTTCGAGGAATGCGATGTCAAGTTCCCACAACTGGACGAAAGCCTGATTGTAGAATTGCAGCCGCCGCTCGCCGTCGAAGATCGCAACCGGCGTTGCCAGATGATCGAGTGTTTCGGCATGGCTCTTCAGCGTGCGTGCGAGCTCCGCTCGAACGCCTTCTGCCTCGGAGACGTCGATGGCGATGCCGGCGGAACCGTTCGGAGCCTTCACATCGACGACATCGAAGAAAGTGCGGTTGCCATGCACGACGGTTGAAATCTTGTCGTGGAATGGCGACTCCGGCGTGGCTGCCGCACGAATGCGCTCGCGGGTCACGGTCGTCAGGAATTCCCGTCCCTCGCGCACCGCTTCATCGGTCGAAACCGCTTCCACGGCCTCGCCATAGGCCTGATTCACCCAGGTGAGCTTGCCTTCCGCATCGCGCTGCCAGACCGGCAGGTCGATGGCATCGAGCAAATTCTGGAAGGTAGAGATCGAGGTCATCAGCCGGTCGCGTTCGATCTTCAGCTCAGCGAGTTCGGCGCGCAGGTTGTTGAGCGCGATGAAGCGTACAAAAGCGCGCCCGCCGGAAATGCGGCCCTGCGCCTCCAGAATTTCGTCGCGATTGGTCTCGACCACCATGTCGAAGCTCTGGCCGCTGCTGCGCAGCGTGTCGATAGCCTTGTCAAGCTCGCCGGCCGACCATGATTTCAGCCAGCGACCGAAGGCGAGGAATTCATTGTCCTGCGGCGCGCCGGTCTCGACCGGAAGCTGTCCGAGCAGTTCGGGCCGCGCATTCGGGCCATCCCAGATGACGATGCGGCGGTTCTTGTCGGCAATCAGCGCCTGATATTGCGAAATACGCTGGTTGGCATCCGAAAGGGCCGTGCGGATCTCGCGGCTTTCGCTTTCCATGTTGCCGCGCTGTCGGACCATCCACATGGTCGAGAGGAGTGCGGCGGAGATCACGCCAATGATGACGGAGAAGATGGCCATTTCCGAAGAGGTGAAGAGGCGCATGCTCGCCTGCGCGGCATCATTGCTTTGAGCGAGAACGGGACCTGCCAGGCCGGTCACGAGACCGCCGAAAACGCTGAGCTGCAGTAAGCGGCTCAGGCGCACCAGCCAACCTTTGCCCAGCTTCGCTTTTGCCGAAAGCCAATATGCACCGCCCTGCCGCAACCGCGTCGCCACTCGATGTAGCGCTGGTTGATGCAGGTTGTCTTCCCCTTCAAACATAAGAGGTCTGTCTCCGTCCTATAATGTGCCGCATCCTGACAAGACATCCCATTTTCATGGCTCCGGGCACGCCCGGTTCGTCACGAATCAAGTGTAAAAACAATACTGCCTAGGAGAATCTGGGGGAAGGGAGCTGGCTAAAAAATAAGCCCCGGCATTTGTCAATGCCAGGGCCACAAGATGTTGTGGATACTGTTTTAATAATCAGTATCTGTAGTGGTCAGACTTGAATGGGCCCTTCGGCGTCACGCCGATATACGCAGCCTGCTCTTCCGAAAGCTCCGTCAGCTTCACGCCGAGCTTGGCAAGATGCAGACGGGCAACTTTCTCGTCGAGGTGCTTCGGCAGTACGTAGACTTCGTTCTTGTAGTGCCCGGGCTTGGTGAAGAGCTCGATCTGCGCCAGCGTCTGGTTGGTGAAGGAAGCCGACATCACGAAGGATGGGTGGCCGGTGGCGTTGCCGAGGTTCAGCAGGCGGCCTTCCGATAGCAGTATGATACGGTTGCCCTTGGCAAACTCGACCATGTCGACCTGCGGCTTAATGTTCGTCCACTTGAGGTTCCGCAGGGCGGCAACCTGGATCTCGTTGTCGAAGTGGCCGATGTTGCCGACGATCGCCATGTCCTTCATCGCGCGCATATGGTCGATGCGGATGACGTCCTTGTTGCCGGTCGTGGTGATGAAGATGTCGGCCGAGGAAACGACGTCCTCGAGCTGAACGACTTCATAGCCGTCCATGGCGGCCTGCAGGGCGCAGATCGGGTCGACTTCGGTGACCTTGACGCGGGCGCCGGCGCCGGAGAGCGAAGCGGCAGAACCCTTGCCAACGTCACCATAGCCGCAGACGACGGCGACCTTGCCGGCCATCATGACGTCGGTAGCGCGGCGGATACCGTCGACCAGCGATTCCTTGCAGCCATACTTGTTGTCGAACTTCGACTTGGTGACGCTGTCGTTGACGTTGATCGCCGGGAAGGGCAGCAGGCCCTTCTGGCTGAGCTGATAGAGGCGGTTGACGCCCGTGGTGGTTTCTTCGGTCACGCCCTTGATGGCGTCGCGCTGCTTGGTGAACCAGCCGGGCGTTGCCTGCAGGCGCTTCTTGATCTGTGCGAAGAGGATTTCCTCTTCTTCCGAATGCGGATGGGAGAGTACGTCCTCGCCGGCTTCGGCGCGGGCGCCGAGCAGGATGTACATCGTGGCGTCGCCACCGTCGTCGAGGATCATGTTGGAGAGACCGCCATCCGCCCACTGGAAGATCTTGTCCGTGTAGGTCCAGTAGTCCTCAAGGCTCTCGCCCTTGACGGCGAAGACCGGAACGCCGGAAGCGGCGATGGCCGCGGCGGCATGGTCCTGCGTCGAGAAGATGTTGCACGATGCCCAGCGCACCTGAGCGCCGAGGGCCACCAGCGTCTCAATGAGAACGGCCGTTTGAATCGTCATATGCAGGGAGCCAGTGATGCGTGCGCCCTTCAGCGGCTGCGCTTCGCCGAATTCGGCGCGGCAAGCCATCAGGCCTGGCATCTCGGTTTCGGCGATTGCGATTTCCTTGCGACCATAGTCGGCAAGGCCGATATCGGCGACGATGTAGTCCTTTTCAGCGCTCATCAATGAGTCTCCAGCCTGAACGATGCAATCGCGCCGCGGGCAGACGCCTCAGCCGAATGCAACAAGAATTGCACGCTATAGCGTGTAGGAATGATGCCGTGTAGCAGGCTTCAGGGTGGAAATCAATAATGATATAAAGAAGTCTTTATGTCTTTATATCCACAGGGGAGGAGGCGGAAAAGCCTAGATTTCCTCGCCGAACTTGTTGGCGACGAGCTGGTCGAGCGCCTCAAGCGCTTCGGCGGCCTGATTGCCGCTTGCCGTGACAAGCACGCTGCAGCCGGGGCTGGCGGCAAGCATCATGAGGCCCATGATCGAGGTGCCGCCGACGGTGGTGCCGTCCTTTGAAACGGTGATGGCGGCGTCGTAGGCTTCGACGGTCTGCACGAATTTCGCCGACGCACGGGCATGCAGACCCCGCTTGTTGATGATCAGGAGTTCCCGGGAAAGCTCGGTCATGGGGGCGGTGTTTGCCTCGTTATTTGCCACTGAGCACACGGCTGGCCACGTTGATATATTTACGCCCGGCCTCTGAAGCTTCCACCAGGGCCCTTTCCATGTTGTTGTCGCCGCGCACGCCTGCAAGCTTGATCAGCATCGGCAGATTGACGCCGGCGATAACCTCGGTGTGGCCGCTATTCATGACGGAGATTGCGAGATTGGAAGGAGTGCCGCCGAACATATCGGTGAGGATGATGACGCCGTGCCCGTCGTCGGCACCGGCAACGGCCTGCAGAATATCCTGCCGCCGCTTGTCCATGTCGTCTTCGGGACCAATGCATACCGTTTCTATGAACTTCTGCGGACCAACGACATGCTCGACAGCATGCCGAAACTCTTCAGCCAGCTTGCCATGAGTGACAAGCACAAGTCCAATCATGATATTACTGCTCCCATCGCATACGCAAACAGGTGGCCCATATCGCAATGCAGCAATGTCGTCCACCAGTGGGGGGACATCTTGGCGATGAAAAGACGAAGTGCAAGCTTAAAATACAGGATTTACGCGCCTATGCGGGCCTAAATGGCCGATTCACCAAAACTTGCGCCGGTTTTCGCCATTATTACGGCAAGCGGATTCGCAGAGGTTGCAGCCAATCGGATCAACGGCAACCGAGCAGACGCGGTAATATCGATCTGCTCATCCTCGGGTGGTAGTCTTTCCGCGGTTGCCGGGTCGACAGGGCGAACGGCAAAATGCATTTCGGCCTCGGAAATATAAGGCATGCGAACGATACCGGTGTAGCGGATTTCCATAAGCCCTGCGATCGAGGGCGGGCATTTCGCAATAATGGAGCCGTTCTGTTCGGCAATCAGCACGCGGTCGTCTGCGACCAGGCTTGCCGTCAATCCCAGCGGCTTGGCAGCCGCAAGGCAGGAGAAGGCGAGGGCGGATTTGCCGCTGCCCGAGGGGCCAAGGAACAGCAGCCCTATCCTGCCAATGACGATCGCCGTTGCGTGGGAATTGGTCGCCTCACCCGTCATGCGGCCGCTCACGCCGTCGTCTGGGCTGGCAGCGACAGGATGAAGCGGGCGCCAAGCAGCGTCGAGCCATCGCTGTCGACGATATTCTCGGCGCGCAGCGAGCCACCATGCGCTTCGGCGATCTGCCGGCTGATCGACAGGCCGAGGCCGGAATTCTGCCCGAAACCTTCGGATTCGGGCCGGTCGGTATAGAACCGTTCGAAGATGCGGTCGATATTTTCGGCCTGAATGCCGGGACCGTTATCCTCGATATAGATGACACAGCGCGTCCGCGTCCGCGTCAGCCGCACGGTGATCTTGCCGGTTTCCGCGGGGACGAAGGATCGTGCGTTTTCGATGAGATTGGTGACGATCTGGCCGATGCGCAGGTCGTGGCCGTCGACGGAGAAGTTCGCCTTATTGCCTGGCTTGCGGTCGACAATATAGTCGATCTCGACAGATTTCTTGCTGTGCCCGACCTGTCTGGAAATATCGATCATGTCGCGCAGCAATACTTCCAGATCGAGCGACTTGGCATCCGAACGTGCAAGCTCGGCATCGAGGCGCGATGCATCGGAGATATCGCTGATCAGGCGGTCGAGGCGGCGAACGTCATGCTGGATCACATCCATCAGCCGCTTCTTGGAATCGTCGCTCTTGGCGAGCGGCAGCGTTTCGACGGCGCTGCGCAGAGATGTCAGCGGATTCTTGAGTTCATGGCTGACATCGGCCGCAAAGCTTTCGATCGCATCGATGCGATCGTAGAGCGCCGATGTCATATCCCGCAGCGCGATCGACAGATTGCCGATCTCGTCCTGGCGAGCGGAAAAGTCCGGAATCTCCTCGCGCTCCTTCGCCCCGCCGCGGCGCACGCGGATGGCCGCAGCCGAGAGCCGGCGTAGCGGATTGGCGATGGTGGAGGACAAAAGCAACGACAGCACGACGTTGACGAGCGTCGCGACGCCGAAGACGCGCATGATCGCGAGGCGCTCGGCATGAACGATCTTGTCGATATCGCCGGCCTGGGTCGACAGCAGCAGCACGCCGAGCACGGCGCGGAAGCGCTGGATCGGCACGGCGACCGAGACGATCAGTTCGCCCTTCTCCGTGGTGCGGACCACGGCGCCGCGCACGCCGGTCAGCGCATTCATGACCTCGGGATAGATGGAGCCGTCGCCGCCGGGCGCTTCCTTATAGACAGGCAGGTTACCCGGCTGCAGCATCTTGTTGAGCAAGCCGCTGAACCAGTCGGACCAGCTCTGCTTCTCGTCGTCGACGGGTGGCAGATCGTAGCGCAGCACCTGGCCGCGGGAATAGAGATGGCGGCTGTCGAGCAGCAGGTTCGCGTCGGCATCGAAGATGCGTGCGCGCGTGCGCGTCGGCGAGATCAGCCGCGTCAGCACCGGCGCCACCTTTTCCGGATCGATCGGGAATTCCAGATCCTCGTCGTTCGGAACGGGCGTGATGCTCTGGCCGGCCTGCAGCTCCAGCAGCTTCTGCGGATCGATGGTGATGGAGTTGGTGTCGACCGATGCCGAAGCCGAGACGGCACCGGCGATGATCTCGCCCTGCGTCAAAAGGCTTTCGACACGGGCATCGATCAGGCCCTCGCGGAACTGATTGAGATAGAGAATGCCGCCGACCAGAACGACGAGGGCGGCCAGATTGAAGAACAGGATGCGTCGCGTCAGGCTCGAAAAGACGGCATTGCCGAAGATGCGGCGGATCAGGACGAAGGGATGGGTCCAGCGCCGGCGCGCGATTCGAGCGCCGCTCGGGCTTTCCGAGTCGTCTATATCCCTGTCCTGCACCAGCTGTGCCAAGCCTACGGCCCTTTCGAAGAACGGGGTCGGCGACCCCGTCCGCATGCTCTTAATCCATTGTCCGCCGTATGGTCCAGTTAACTATCCGTATGGTCTAGCTAACTATTATGCTGCTTCGCGGAAGCGATAGCCCACGCCATACAGCGTCTCGATCATATCAAATTCGAGGTCGACCATCTTGAATTTCTTGCGCAGCCGCTTGATGTGGCTGTCGATCGTGCGGTCGTCGACATAGACTTGCTCGTCATAAGCCGCATCCATCAGCGCGTCGCGGCTCTTGACCACGCCGGGGCGCTGGGCAAGCGAATGCAGGATGAGGAATTCGGTGACGGTGAGCGTCACCGGCTCGCCCTTCCAGGTGCAGGTATGGCGTTCCTGGTCCATCACGAGCTGCCCCCGTTCCAGCGAGCGGGCCTGCTGCACAGCACCCGGCTTGGCGGCGGCTGCGCCGCCGGCAGCGTTTGCGGCGTCTCGGGCGGAGGCACGGCGGAGAACAGCCTTGACGCGTTCGACCAGCAAGCGCTGCGAGAACGGCTTGGTGATGAAGTCGTCGGCGCCCATCTTCAGGCCGAAAAGCTCGTCGATCTCTTCATCCTTCGAGGTGAGGAAGATCACGGGCAGATCGGACTTCTGCCGCAGGCGGCGCAGGAGCTCCATGCCGTCCATGCGGGGCATCTTGATATCGAAGATCGCCAGTTGCGGCGGCCGGGCAAGCAGGCCGTCCAGCGCCGAAGCTCCGTCCGTGTAGGTTTCTACCTTATATCCCTCTGCTTCCAAGGCAATCGATACGGAAGTCAGGATATTGCGGTCGTCGTCAACGAGCGCGATTGTCAACATGGTGTTCGTCTCCGTCATCAGTGCGCGTCTCCCGGATTTGGAATCCAGCCCAGGCGGTCTGCCAGCTCGGTCGGCGGTAACCTGGCGCGCTTATGGGGATAAAGGTGGAACAAATTGTGGCAAAGATAAAGGGGAGGATTGTTGTGAGGAAAAACCCTTGCGCAGAGGTTGTGTGACATGACGTCCCTCCACCCTCTATTCAAACGATTTAAAATTGAGGAAATTTATTTAAATCGATTAAATAACTGATATCATTAAATATTTCTCGCTTCTAGCTCTTGTGCTTTTAAAAAGAGCCCTCTACGCTTTAGTTAGTTCTAACGGCCAAGCCCCTTTGTAAAGGAAAAAGTGATGGAGCAATTCGGCGTCCGCAATCCCGCGACTGAACTGGGATCGATCGGCCTGGGAGCCGCCGCCAGTGTGCGCTACAACCTCATGGAAGCTCACCTTTACGAAGAGGCGATTCGCCGCCGCGAAGCCGATCTGACCGCCCATGGCGCGCTCAGGGCCTTGACCGGCCAGCACACCGGCCGTTCTCCGAAGGACAAGTTCGTGGTGCGCAATGCCGCCACGGAAGACCAGATCTGGTGGGATAACAACAAGCCGATGTCGCCGGAGCATTTTGAGCTCCTGCATGAGGACATGCTGGCCCATGCCCGCGGCAAGGATCTCTTCGTGCAGGATCTGATCGGCGGCGCCGATGTCGACTATGCTTTGCCAACGCGCGTCATTACCGAATTCGCCTGGCACTCGTTGTTCATCCGCAACCTGCTGATCCGCCCGGATCGCGCGGCGCTGGAAAGCTTCGTGCCGCAGCTGACGATCATAGACCTGCCGAGCTTCCGCGCCGATCCGGAGCGCCATGGCTGCCGCACGGAAACGGTGATCGCCTGTGATCTCGTCAATGGCATCGTCCTTATCGGCGGCACCTCCTATGCCGGCGAAATGAAGAAATCGGTCTTCACCGTCCTGAATTACCTGCTGCCGGAACGCGGCGTCATGCCGATGCATTGCTCTGCCAATGTCGGTCCCGAAGGCGATGCCGCGATCTTCTTCGGCCTGTCGGGCACGGGCAAGACGACGCTGTCGGCCGATCCGACCCGTACGCTCATCGGCGATGACGAACATGGCTGGGGTGAAAACGGCATCTTCAACTTCGAAGGTGGCTGCTACGCCAAGACCATCCGTCTTTCGGCCGAGGCCGAGCCGGAAATCTACGCCACAACGCGCCGCTTCGGCACCGTCCTGGAAAATGTCGTGCTCGACGAGCATGGTAGGCCGGATCTTGATGACGGTTCGCTGACGGAAAACACCCGCAGCGCCTATCCGCTGCATTTCATCCCGAATGCATCGGAATCCGGCATCACCGGTCATCCCGAGACGATCATCATGCTGACGGCCGACGCTTTCGGCGTCATGCCGCCGATCGCCAAGCTGACGCCGGATCAGGCGATGTACCACTTCCTGTCCGGCTACACCGCCAAGGTCGCCGGCACGGAAAAGGGCGTCGTCGAGCCGGAAGCCACCTTCTCGACCTGCTTCGGCGCTCCTTTCATGCCGCGCCATCCGGCTGAATATGGCAATCTCCTCAAAGAGCTGATCGCCCGCCACGGCGCCCGTTGCTGGCTGGTCAACACCGGCTGGACCGGTGGCGCCTATGGCAAGGGAAGCCGCATGCCGATCAAGGCGACGCGCGCTCTGCTCGCGGCGGCTTTGAAGGGCGACCTCGATAATGTCGAATTCCGCACGGACGCGAATTTCGGCTTCGCGGTTCCGGTCGCGGTCGACGGTGTCGATACTGCGATCCTCGATCCTCGCTCCACCTGGGCCGATGGCGAAGCCTACGATGCCCAGGCCAAGAAGCTAGTACAGATGTTCGTCACGAACTTCGCCAAGTTCGAAGATCATGTGGACGGCAACGTCCGTGATGCCGCTCCGGGGATGCCGGTCGCTGCAGAATAATCATCCAGAGCGGAATGACTCACGTGAAACCCGGCGACCGATTCGCCGGGTTTCGTTTTATCCGGTAGTGGTTTTCAACCGCGCATCAATGTGGGATAGACAGGCGCGGAGAAAATCATGGCCAGCGAAGCGCTTTACATTAACGACCGGATCACGATTGCCGGCTGGGAGCTGACGGAACAATTCGTTCTGGCGGGCGGTCCCGGCGGCCAGAACGTCAACAAGGTCGCAACCGCAGTTCAGCTTTTCTTCAACGTTCAGAATTCCCCATCGCTGACGGATCGCGTCAAGGCGAATGCGGTTAGACTTGCCGGTCGTCGCGTCTCCAAGGAAGGTGTTCTGATGATCGAGGCCAGCCGCTTCCGCAGCCAGGATCGCAATCGCGAGGATGCGCGCGAGCGGCTGAAGGAACTGATCCTCGAAGCGGCCGCTCCGCCCCCGCCGCCGCGCCGAAAGACCAAGCCGACGAAGGGATCAATCGAGCGCCGGCTGAAGGAAAAATCCGGACGCTCCGAGGTCAAGAAGATGCGCGGCAAGGTCGGCGGCGACTAGGGTTGGCTTTCGGGCTGCAGTTTTGAGTTGGCTGAGTAAAATGAGGCTTGTCAGGCGAGTCCGGCGTTGCTGTAGTTCTGTGCCTGGACTCTCATCCTAGCCTTCTCTCGGCATGTGGGAGAAGGGACGACAGCGTGAAACAATAAGTCTCCCTTTGAGGCGGCTAAGTTGAGGCAGATTAGACCCCCTCGCCCTGCCGGCGGGGAGAGGGTTGGGGTGAGGGGCCATGCATGAAGGCGCGGCAATGGCGCACTGACCTGACCAGTGTTGCGCAAAGGAAGTATGGATGCTGCTCCCCAACGGAATTCGCCATCTGCCCGGATATCTCGGCCGTCCCGCCCAGGAAGCGCTCGTCGAGACGATTCGCGATATCGTGGCCGAGGCGCCGCTGTACACACCGGTCATGCCGGGTACCGGCAAAGAAATGTCGGTGCGCATGACCAATTGCGGTTCGCTCGGCTGGGTGACGGACAAGCAGCGCGGCTATCGCTATCAGCCGACGCATCCGGTCACCGGTCGCCCCTGGCCGGCCATGCCATCGCAATTGCTGGATTTCTGGCACGATATAGCAGGCTATGAAAAACCGCCTGAAGCCTGTCTCGTCAATTTCTACAGCGATGATGCACGCATGGGCCTGCATCAGGATCGCGACGAACAGGATCTCAAGGCGCCGGTGCTATCGATCTCGCTCGGGAACACCTGCCTCTTTCGCGTCGGTGGCCTCAACCGCAATGATCGCACGCTATCCTTCAAGCTGGCGAGCGGCGATATCGTCGTTCTCGGCGGCGAGGGAAGATTGTGCTTTCACGGTGTCGACCGCATCTATCCTGCAACCTCGACATTGCTGAAGAATGGTGGGCGGATCAACCTGACTTTAAGGCGTGTTCAGCCCTGAGCCTCAGAGTTTCCTCAACGCCACCTGCTCGATCAGATGATTCTTCCCCTTCTGCAGGATGAGGTCGGCGCGCGGCCGCGTCGGCAGGATGTTCTGGCGCAGGTTCTTCAGGTTGATGTTCTTCCAAAGTCCTTCAGCGATCGTCAGCGCCTCTTCCTCGCTGATCGAGGCATAGCGATGGAAGAAGGAGTTGGGATCGCGGAAGGCGGTCTCGCGCAGCCGCATGAAACGGGCGACATACCAGTTGTGGATCAGCTCCTCGTCGGCATCGATATAGATCGAGAAGTCGAAGAAATCAGAGACCATCGGCACGATCTTGCCGTCGGCGGGTAGATGCCGCGATTGCAGCACGTTGATGCCTTCGAAGATCAGGATATCCGGGCGGTCGACCGTCTTGAATTCGTTCGGCAGCACGTCATAGACGAGGTGCGAATAGGAGGGCGCCTGCACATTCGGCTGGCCGGCCTTGATCGCCGAGAGGAAACGCAGCAGTGCCGCCGTATCGTAGCTTTCCGGAAAACCCTTGCGCTGCATCAGGTTGCGGCGCTGCAGCTCGGCGTTCGGATAGAGAAAGCCGTCCGTGGTGACGAGATCGACCTTCGGGCTCGATGGCCAGCGGCCCAGCAGCTCCTTCAGGATACGGGCCGTGGTGGATTTGCCGACAGCGACCGATCCGGCGATGCCGATGACGAAGGGCGTCTTGGCGATATCGGAAAGACTGAGGAAGCGATTGCGCTGCTCGAAAAGGATCTGCGAGGATTCCACATGCGAGGACAAAAGCCGTGACAGCGAAAGATAGATGCGCCGGACTTCGTCGAGATCGATCGGGTCGCCCATGGAGCGCAGCCGCGTCACTTCGTCGGCGGTCAGCGTCAGCGGTGTGTCGGCCCTGAATTTCGCCCATTCTTCCGAGGAGAAGAAATAGTAGGGCGAATAGGCTTTCGCCTGGAAAATATCGAGCGTCTCGTGTGTTGGCTCGGTCTTGGTCGCTATCGTCATCGGTTTTACCGGCTTGCCTTCTCTTGAAGGCCGGATTGACTGGTGCGCCTTTCGAGCTCACCCATGACATTCTCTAACGGAATGCCGGCAATCTTCAATACGACTAAAAGATGATACAGCAGATCGGCCGCCTCATAGGTGAGGTTGTCGCGATCATTGACGACCGCCGCCATCACCGCCTCGATCGCCTCTTCGCCGAGCTTCTTCGCCGCTTTCGGCTGGCCGGCAGCAAAAAGCTTTGCCGTCCAGGATTCGCCCGGCGAGGCCTTGGAGCGTTCCTCGACGATCCGTTCGAGGTCGGAAAGGGTAAATCCGCTCATCGCTCGCTGTCTCCTAATCCAGCCGCATGGGAATGCCGCGCTCGGCCATGTAGCGCTTTGCTTCGCCCACCGAATAGGTGCCGAAGTGGAAGATCGACGCCGCAAGTACGGCCGTCGCATGACCTTCCTTGACGCCTGCGACGAGGTCGTCGAGATCGCCGACGCCGCCGGATGCAATGACGGGCACGCGCACCGCATCGGCGATCGCCCGCGTCAGCTCCAGATCGTAGCCGACTTTGGTGCCGTCCCGATCCATGGAGGTGACGAGCAACTCGCCGGCGCCGCGCTCCACCATCCTGCGGGCAAAATCGACGGCATCGATGCCCGTCGCATTGCGGCCGCCATGGGTATAGATCTCCCAAGCGCTCAGATTGTCGCCTCCGAGCGCCTCGGTGCGTCGCCGCTTGGCATCGATGGAAACGACGATGCACTGGTTGCCGAATTTGTCGGCCGCCTCGGCCACGAAATCGGGATTGTTGACTGCCGCCGAATTGATCGAAACCTTGTCGGCGCCGCAAAGCAGCAGCTTGCGGATATCGGCAATAGTGCGCACGCCGCCGCCGACCGTGACCGGCATGAAGCATTGTTCTGCCGTGCGGGCCACCACGTCGAAGATCGTGTCGCGATTGTCGGAAGAAGCAGTGATATCTAGGAAGCAGAGTTCGTCGGCGCCGGCAGCATCATAGGCCTTGGCGGCTTCGACGGGATCGCCGGCATCGACGAGATTGACGAAGTTGACACCCTTGACGACGCGGCCGTCCTTGACGTCGAGGCAGGGGATGACGCGGGCTTTCAGGGTCATTGCGCTGCCTCCTTGGCCTGTTTGATCAGCGCCAGTGCTTCCTTCGGATCGATCCGGCCATCATAAAGCGCGCGGCCGGAAATCGCACCTTCCAGTTTGCGGGCATCCGGCTGAATCATGCGGCGGATATCGTCCAGCGAGGCAAGCCCGCCGGAGGCGATGACGGGGATGGAAACGGCATTGGCCAGTTCGAGCGTCGAGTCCCAGTTGATGCCAGTCAGAACGCCGTCGCGATCGATATCGGTGTAGATAATGGCGGCAACGCCAACGCCCTCGAATTTCTTGGCGAGTTCGATGACGCCGAGTTCGGAAGCCTCCGCCCAGCCCTCGACTGCCACTTTGCCGCCTTTGGCATCGATGCCGACGGCGATGTGACCCGGATAGCGCCTACAGGCTTCGACGACCAGCGCCGGGTCACGCACGGCAACCGTGCCGAGGATGACGCGGGCAAGCCCGCGCGACAGCCAGTTTTCGATATGATCGAGCGTGCGGATGCCGCCGCCGAGCTGCACCGGATTTTTCGTCGCCTTGAGGATGGCGTCGACCGCAGCGCCGTTCACGGTTTCGCCGGCGAAGGCACCATTGAGATCGACGACATGCAGCCATTCGAAGCCCTGGTCTTCAAAGGCTTTCGCCTGAGCGCCGGGATCGGGATTGTAGACGGTCGCCTGCTCCATGTCTCCGAGCTTGAGGCGCACGCATTGGCCGTCTTTTAGGTCGATAGCGGGAAAAAGAATCATGATGTCTGTCCTTGGAGCGCGAGCCTTATGGCTTCCAGCGCAGGAAATTGGCGATCAGGGCAAGGCCGAGTTTCTGGCTCTTTTCCGGATGGAACTGAGCGCCGGCAATGTTGTCTCGACCGACGAAAGCGGTCATCGGCCCGCCATAATTCGTCGTCGCGATCACGTCGTCGCTGTGGTCGGCGGCCAGATGGTAGGAATGGACGAAATAGGCATGCAAGCCGTCAGGCCCGGTCGTAATCCCGTCGAAGAGCGCATGCGGGTGGCGGATGTCCAGCGTGTTCCAGCCGATCTGCGGGATTTTCAGGTTGGGATCGCTCGGCGTCATTTCCTTGACGTCGCCCTTGATCCAGCCGAAGCCTTGCGTGATCGTCTTCTCCAGCCCGCGCGACGACATCAGCTGCATGCCGACGCAGATGCCAAGGAAGGGGCGGGCCTTGTGTTCCACGACGTCGATGACGGCTTCCGTCATGCCGGGAACGGCATCGAGGCCGCGACGGCAATCGGCATAGGCACCGACGCCGGGAAGCACGATGCGATCCGCGGTGGCGACGCGCTCGGCGTCATCGGTGAGGTCGATCTCGGCGTCGATGCCCGCCTCGCGGGCCGCCCGCTCGAAAGCCTTAGTAGCTGAGCGCAGATTGCCGGAACCATAGTCGATAATCGCGACGCGCATGGTCAGCGTCCTCCATCATAGCCGGGAAGGCCGAAGCTCGGGCCTGGGCGGCTGGTATTCGTGTTGGTGGCCGGGATATCCCAATTTTTCACATGGATATTCGGGTTGGGCGCCTGCGCTAGTTCGGAAAAATGGATTTCCTCTGCTGTCGCCAAATCGTGTGCCGAGACGAGGTTTTCAACCGTCCAGCCGCGGGCGAGGAGATGATTGCTGATCGCGTGCCGGCCCTCAAGAGCCGCAAGGACATGCACGCCAAGCAGAAGTGCTGCCCCTGCGGCGAAAAAGCCCGGCTGCCGCATCAGCTCCAGCGCGATGCCCTGCAGCAGAAAGGCGGCGACCGCATACAGCCACAGCCGATGAAAGAGCATCCAGAGCGTCGGAAATAGAAACGCCGTCCATGAAAAGCCGTCGCGGATGAATCGCGTGTCATCGCGATACCGATCCGATGCTTCGGACCGGTTCGTCGCTCCGGGCGGAGTCAAAATCAGATAGCTTGCCATTTCCTCAATTCCCCAGTTCGGGGCTCAGGCGAGCGTGCCTTTCGTCGAAGGCACGCGGCCTGCCTGCCGCGGATCGATCTCGGTTGCGGTGCGCAATGCGCGCGCAACGGCCTTGAAGCATGTCTCGGCTATATGGTGATTGTTGGCGCCATAATGGTTGAGGATATGCAAGGTGATACCGGCATTCTGCGCTAAGGCCTGGAAGAATTCGCGCACCAGCTCGGTATCGAAGGTGCCGATCTTCGGGGCGCTGAAGGAAACGTTCCAGACGAGAAAGGGCCGGCCCGAGAGATCGACGGCCGCCTTCGTCATCGTCTCGTCCATGGCGAGGTCGATCGAGGCATAGCGGGTGATGCCGCGCCGGTCGCCCAGCGCCTTGGCAATGGCCTGGCCGATCGCGATCCCGGTATCCTCGACGGCATGGTGATCGTCGACATGCAGGTCGCCCTTGGTGTCGATCTCCATATCAATCAGCGAATGTCGCGACAGCTGTTCCAGCATATGGTCGAAGAAGCCGACCCCCGTCGAAATCGTCGATTTACCGCTGCCGTCGATGTTGACGGAAACGGAGACCGAGGTCTCGTTGGTTTTGCGGGAAACGCTTGCCGTGCGGCTCGCTGCGGTCTCTGCCATGGGCTGCTCCATCGGAATACGGCCGTTCCTTATCAGGCGTATCGGGAAATATCCAGAAGTTACGCGCGGGGCTTATGCGTTTAGCCGGCTTGACGGCATCATTCGGGCGCGGTTGCCATTTGCAATCGCAAAAACCCCTCTTACATAGGTGCTGACGGGGCCGATACGCGGCCCGGCAGAAAGCCCGCCGAAACGGGGGCAAACAGGTGTTAAATGACGACAATCGTGACTATTCGCAAGGGTGGCAAGGTGGTGATGGCTGGTGATGGCCAGGTGAGCCTTGGCCAGACCGTGATGAAGGGCAATGCGCGCAAGGTTCGCCGCATCGGCAAGGGCGATGTCATCGCCGGTTTCGCCGGCGCGACCGCCGATGCCTTCACTCTCCTCGAACGCCTAGAAAAGAAGCTCGAACAATATCCCGGCCAGCTGATGCGTGCCGCCGTCGAGCTTGCCAAGGACTGGCGCACCGACAAATATCTGCGCAACCTCGAAGCCATGATGCTGGTTGCCGACAAACAAGTGACGCTCGCCATCACCGGAAACGGCGATGTGCTTGAGCCCGAACATGGCGCCATGGCGATCGGTTCCGGCGGCAATTATGCGCTCGCCGCCGCACGCGCGCTAATGGATAGCGACAAGTCAGCTGAAGACGTCGCCCGCCGCGCTCTCGATATTGCTGCCGACATCTGCGTCTACACCAACCACAATGTGGTCGTCGAAACGCTCGATGCCGAAGCCTAAGACGTTCCTCTCTTGATAGTTTCCAGCCCTGATAGGGAACATACGAAATGACCACTTTTTCCCCCCGCGAGATCGTTTCCGAGCTCGATCGCTATATTGTCGGCCAACATGAGGCCAAGCGCGCCGTGGCGATTGCACTGCGCAACCGCTGGCGCCGCCAGCAGCTCGAGCCCGAGCTGCGCGACGAAGTCATGCCCAAGAACATCCTGATGATCGGCCCGACCGGTGTCGGTAAGACGGAAATCTCCCGCCGCCTTGCCAAGCTCGCCGGCGCCCCCTTCATCAAGGTCGAGGCCACCAAGTTCACCGAGGTCGGCTATGTCGGCCGTGATGTCGAGCAGATCATCCGCGATCTCGTTGAAGTCGGCATCGGCCTGGTGCGCGAAAAGAAGCGCGCCGAGGTGCAGGCCAAGGCGCATATGAGCGCCGAAGAGCGCGTGCTCGATGCGCTGGTTGGCGCCACTGCCTCGCCGGCGACGCGCGACAGCTTCCGCAAGAAGCTGCGTGATGGCCAGCTCGACGACAAGGAAATCGAGATCGAAGTGGCCGATACCGGCTCCGGCATGCCCGGCGGCTTCGAGATTCCCGGCATGCCCGGTGCCAATATCGGCGTGCTCAACCTCTCCGAAATGTTCGGCAAGGCTATGGGCGGCCGCACGAAGAAGGTGCGCACGACGGTCAAGGATTCCTACAAGGAGCTGATCCGCGACGAATCCGACAAGCTGATCGACAATGAGGCAATCCAGCGCGAAGCCGTGCAATCGGCCGAAAATGACGGCATCGTCTTCCTCGACGAAATCGACAAGATCGCCGCCCGCGATGGTGGCATGGGTGCCGGCGTCTCCCGTGAAGGCGTACAGCGCGACCTGCTGCCGCTTGTGGAAGGTACGACCGTTTCGACGAAGTATGGTCCGGTCAAGACCGACCATATCCTCTTCATCGCATCGGGCGCGTTCCATGTCTCGAAGCCTTCGGACCTTCTGCCGGAACTGCAGGGCCGCCTGCCGATCCGCGTCGAGCTCCGTCCGCTGACCAAGGAAGACTTCCGCCGCATCCTCACCGAGCCGCAGGCGAGCCTCATCCGCCAGTACAAGGCACTGATGGAAACCGAAGACCTGAAGCTCGACTTCACCGATGATGCCATCGACGCGCTCGCCGATGTCGCCGTGCATCTGAATTCGACCGTCGAGAATATCGGCGCCCGTCGCCTGCAGACGGTCATGGAGCGGGTGCTCGACGAGATCTCCTACAATGCCTCGGACCGCGCCGGCGTATCGGTGACCATCGATGCCGCCTATGTCCGCGAACATGTCGGCGACCTCGCAACGAACACCGATCTGTCCCGCTTCATTCTGTAAGCGGGCGGGTGAAGGCGATCTAAAACAGTAAATACTCGACAACGGGCCGTTAACTTTTTAGTTAGGGGCCCGTTTCCTTATGTCGGATGGCTTTATTCGGCCAAGATTATCCGCCAGTCCGTCGCACGGAAACATCGGTTGAAACTTCGACGGGGCAGCCATCGTGCGACGCATACTGATCACTCTCCTTCTGGCGGTCGCCAGCTTCTCCTGGATACCAGCCTATGCGGATGCGGCGACCACGGTGCCTCCGGGCAACCGCAATGCCGAGCAGCCGCCGGTTCCCGGCGCCTCCGTCCGGCGCACGCGCGGCACGAATTCGACCTTCGAACGCAAGTACCAAAAGGTCCGCGAACTGCTGGCGACCGATACGAAGCTGATGTCGAAGATCAAGTCGACGGCGCGGGCCTACGGCATCGATCCGATCCACATCATCGGCGCATTGGTCGGCGAGCATACCTATAATGTGGATGCCTATGACGGCCTGCAGTCCTATTACGTCAAGGCTGCCTCCTATGCCGGCCAGAGCTTCCGCTTCGCTTACAACGGCGAAAACGTCGACGATTTCGTTGCCCGGCCGCAATTCGACACCTGCAAGGGCAAGGGTGATTCCTACAGCCTGTGGACCTGCCGCGAGGATGTCTGGGACGACGATTTCCGTGGCAAGACGGTTGGCGGCAAGTCCTATCCCGACAATCGCTTCAGTGCCGTCTTCTTCCAGCCCTTCTATGCCGGTCAGACCTTCGGCCTCGGTCAGGTCAATCCGCTGACGGCGCTTGAACTCTCCGATCTCGTCAGCCGCACCTCAGGGATTCCGAAGCTGGATGAGAAGGATGCCGGCGGCGTCTACAAGGCGATCATGGATCCGGATCTGTCGCTCGCCTTTGTCGCCGCCTCGATCCGCAAGTCGATCGACGACTATCGCTCGATCGCCGGCATGGATATTTCGGGCAATCCGGGCATCACCGCGACGCTCTACAATCTCGGCAATTCCCGCAAGCGCGCTGCCGCCCTTGCCGCCAAGAACCGTGGTTCCTCGCAGCCGGTCTGGCCGGAGGAAAATTACTATGGGTGGCTCATCAATGATAAGCTCAGCGACCTAAAATCGCTTTTATAAGCGCGCAGCGCGACGTTTTATCGTCTGGATTTTGCCGGCGGCGTTCCCCATATCGGATGGGCACGCCGTTCCAGCGGCTTAGATTAAGCAACGGTTGCTTTTCGAGGGGAATTGATCTGATGGACATGATTCCGGAAGCCTTCTCCCCGCCGGCACCGATTCCGCGCACCGTGCCGCCCTCCCGTTTGACGATCATCCGCACGATCCTGCGCAATCCGCTCGAACTCTGGGGCGAGCCCTCCTATACGCTGCCCTGGATCAAGACCAAGTTCTTCAACGAGCGGACGCTGATCGTCAATGATCCAGGCCTGATCAAGCATGTTCTGGTCGACAATGCCGCCAACTACCGCATGGCCGATATCCGCCAGCTCGTGCTCCGGCCGATCCTGCGCGACGGTCTGCTGACGGCGGAAGGATCGGTCTGGAAGCGCTCGCGCAAGGCGGTGGCGCCGGTGTTCACGCCGCGTCATGCCCAGGGTTTCGCCGGCCAGATGCTGAGCCAGAGTCTAGACTATGTGAAGAAATACGAGGATGTCAGCAAGGAAGGCGCGGTGTTCGATATTGCTGCCGACATGACCGAGCTGACCTTCGCCATTCTGGCGGAAACCTTGTTTTCCGGCGAGATCGTCACTGAAGGCGAGCATTTCGCCGATGAGGTCAATGAGCTCCTGCATCGCATGGGCAGAGTCGATCCCATGGATCTTTTGCGTGCCCCCGCCTGGGTGCCGCGCATCACCCGCATCGGCGGCCAGCGCGTGCTCGACAAGTTCCGCGGCATCGTCCGCACCACCATGGACCAGCGGCTGGAAAAGATGCGGAGGGACAGAGCCAGCGCACCCGACGATTTCCTGACGCTCCTTCTCGAAAAGGCCGGTCCGGATGGGCTGACCATGGAAGAGATCGAGGACAATATCCTCACCTTCATCGGGGCCGGGCACGAGACGACGGCCCGAGCATTGGCCTGGACGCTCTATTGCGTCGCCAATAGTCCGCACATTCGCGAGGCCATGGAAGAGGAAATCGACCGGGTACTGGCAACTGATGCGGAGCCGGTCGCCTGGCTCGATCTCATGCCGCATGTCCGCGCCGCTTTCGAGGAGGCGATGCGCCTCTATCCGCCGGCCCCCTCGATCAACCGCGCCGCGATCGCCGATGACGAATGGACAAGCGCCAAGGGCGAGCGCGTGACGATAGAGAAAGGCATCACCGTCCTGATCATGCCCTGGACGCTGCATCGCCATGAGCTTTATTGGGAAAAGCCGCGCGCCTTTATGCCGGAGCGCTTTCTTCCGGAGAATCGAACAAAGATCAATCGCTTCCAGTACCTGCCTTTTGGCGCAGGCCCCCGCGTCTGCATCGGCGCAACCTTCGCGCTGCAGGAAGCGGTCATCGCCCTCGCCGTGATGATGCGCCGCTTCCGCCTCGACCTGACCGAAGAAACCAATCCCTGGCCGGTGCAGAAGCTGACGACGCAGCCGCGCGGCGGTTTGCCGATGCGGGTGAAGAGGCGGTAGTCAGCGAGGAGACCGTCGTAGTCTCGAATATGACGCACCTTTGTTACCCCCCTCTGTCACTTCGTGACATCTCCCCCACAAGGGCAGGGCTATCGCATATGGAGGCGGATGAGCACCATAAGCTCCTTCTCCCCTTGGGGAGAAGGTGGCCCGAAGGGTCGGATGAGGGGGTTATCGATTTGAATTCATGGATTTTT
>NZ_JAEPVT010000014.1:0-167058 GCF_027109195.1 Rhizobium sp. AG207R | reverse complement strand
TTGGGATGTTCTTCATCCTGCTGATGACGGTCTTCTTCTTGCTCTCGGCTCGCCGGAAACTGGATCGCTATCCGCTGCTGCTGAGGATCGCGGTCTTCGCCATTCCGCTGCCCTGGGTCGCCATCGAGCTTGGCTGGGTCGTTGCGGAATTCGGCCGTCAGCCATGGATCATCGAAGGCGTGCTGCCGACGGCGGCGGCCGTCTCCAATCTTGGCGCCGGCACCGTGCTTCTCACCATCCTCGGTTTTGCCGCGCTCTACACCATCCTCATCGTCATCGAGATGATGCTGATGATCAAGGCGATCCGCAATGGCCCCGAAGCGGATGACGAGCCGGAGGCCAAGCTGATTTCCGAAAACCTCGTTCCGGCTGCGGAGTGACCTGCCATGATCCTGCATGAATTGATCGATTATGAGACCCTGCGCATCATCTGGTGGCTGCTTCTCGGCGTGCTTTTGATCGGTTTTGCCGTCACCGACGGCTTCGACCTCGGCGTCGGCACGCTCCTTCCCTTCGTCGCAAAGACGGATACGGAGCGACGCATCGCCATCAATTCGATCGGCGCGACTTGGGAGGGAAATCAGGTCTGGCTGATCCTTGGCGGCGGCGCCATCTTCGCCGCCTGGCCACCGCTCTATGCCGTGTCCTTCTCCGGCTTCTACCTCGCCATGTTCGCCATCCTGTTGGCGCTGATCCTGCGGCCGGTTGCGTTCAAATACCGTTCCAAGCGCGATAGCGCCGGCTGGAAGGCGGGCTGGGACTGGGCCTTGTTCGTTGGCGGTTTCGTTCCATCGCTGATCTTCGGCGTAGCGGTCGGTAACGTGCTGCAGGGCGTGCCGTTCCGGTTCGACGACGATATGCGCATCTTCTACGAAGGCTCCTTCTTCGCGCTTCTGAATCCATATGCACTCCTCTGTGGTCTGCTGTCGGTTGCCATGCTCGTCATGCACGGCGCCGCCTGGCTTCTCGTCAAGACAGATGGAGTTGTCGCCGAACGCGCGCGTCGGTTCGGCACGGTGGCGGCTCTGGTTGTGATCGTGCTCTTCGCGCTCGGCGGCCTGTTCCTTTGGATCGGCATAGACGGCTATCGCATCGCCAGTGCAATCGATGTCGAAGGCCCATCCAATCCGCTTCTGAAGACGGTCGAACACAGCGCGGGCGCATGGCTTGCCAATTATGGCAGCCATCCATGGATGATGATCGCGCCGGCTCTCGGTTTCCTGGGTGCGGCAGTGGCCTTGCTTGCCATGCTCGGGCGGCGTGAAGTGACCGTGCTGCTGTTCAGCAAGCTTGCCATCTTCGGCATCATCTCAACCGTCGGCGTCTCGATGTTTCCCTTCATCTTGCCGTCCTCACTTGATCCGCGCTCCAGCCTCACGGTCTGGGACGCTTCGTCCAGTCATCTGACGCTCTTCATCATGCTCGTCGTCGCCGTCATCTTTCTGCCGAGCGTGCTTGCCTACACCGCATGGGTTTATCGCGTGCTGTGGGGCAAGGTTGACGAGGCGACGGTGAACGATAAGGGCGGCCACGCCTACTGATCTGCAAGGAGATTTCGCATGTGGTATTTTGCCTGGCTTCTCGGCTTCCCTCTGGCCGCAGCATTCGCTGTCCTCAACGCCATGTGGTACGAACTGGTGGATGATCAAGCGAAAGCGAAAGCCGCGCTCACTCAGGAAAAATGAGCGAGCGTCCCATCCTTGATGGAACTTTGCCATATGATCGGCACGCCGGACCAAAACCGGCGTGCCGCGCTCGCAAGAGCGAATGGCGATAACCGGGATATAGGTTCCTGGGTTTATGACTGCCGAGTTGGTCAAACAGCTTTGTCATGCCGTCAATTACGGGAGTATCGGCTGGTTCAAGGCATTCATGGCTCGAAAATATTGGGATATTTGGTTTTCTTAGAGATGAAAAATGCGGTAGATAGCTCCACATAGCGGGAATTGTATGCAATGATATGCCATCAATGCCGGCCGGAGTTTCAGCTCAGGTCTGGTCTCGTGCGGAGCATGAAATGAAAGACTGGCATCCCGATCTCAGCCGCTCCTCCAGCCCCCGCTACATTGCCATAGCCGACTTGATCGAGATGGATTTGCGCAGCGGCGTTCTTGCCGCCGGGGACAGGTTGCCGCCGCAACGCGCGCTTGCCAAGCGTCTCAGCATCGATTTTACGACCGTTGCGCGCGGCTATGTCGAGGCGCAGAAGCGTGGGCTTGTGGATTCCCATGTCGGACGCGGGACGTTCGTGACTGGCAGGCAGGAGAGGGAGCGCCGAAGTTTTGCTCTCGACGCCGCTTCCGATCCGCGTCGTGCCTCCGCGATCGATTTTTCGATGAATCTCCCGCCGGAACCGAGCGATCCGGATCTTCTGGCCCGCATGCAGGAGGGCATGTCGGCCGTAGCGGTCGATCTTATTCCCTTGCTGCGGTATCAGGGATTTGGCGGCCTGGCTGTGGACAAGGAGGCCGCCGCAATCTGGCTCAGCCGCCGGGGCCTCACCCCGACACAGGAGCGCATCTTCATAACACCCGGCGCGCACCCGGCCTTGCTGGCGATCTTTGGCCTCTTGGCCAAGCCAGGCGAAACCGTTCTCTCGGAAAATATTACCTATCCCGGCATGCGTTCGATTGCGGCGCAGCTCCGGCTCAATCTCTCGGGCCTGGCGATGGATGAGGAAGGTGTCTTGCCGGAAGCTTTTGAAGACAGCTGCGAGCGCCTGCGACCGAAGGCGCTTTACCTCAACCCGACACTGCAAAATCCGACGACGCTGACGATTCCGCAGGCGCGGCGCGAAGCGATTGCCGCAATTGCCCGCAAATATCGTGTGCCGATCATCGAGGACGATGCCTATGGCTTCATTCCGCTGGATGCGCCAGCGCCAATGGCTGCAATCGCCCCGGATCTGACCTGGCATATCGGTGGATTGGCAAAGTGCATCGGTGCGGGGTTGCGTTTGGCCTTCGTCGTGGCGCCGGATACCCGGTCGATATGGCCCTTCGTGAGTGCGATGCGAAGCAACAATGTCATGGCGTCGCCGCTCAACATGGCGCTTGCGACGCGCTGGATCGAAGATGGCACTGCCGATGGTATTCTGCGTTTCATTCGTACGGAGGCCGCCGCCCGCCAGGAGATGGTCGCTGACACATTGCCATCAGGCAGCTATCGGGCTGACCCCATCAGCTTTAACATCTGGCTGCCGCTGGGTAACGGCTGGACGCGTGCCACCTTCGGCAGCCATATGCGCAATGCAGGTATCGGCGTTGTTGCAAGCGACGCATTCACGGTAGACGGCGTGGCACCTGAGGCCGTGCGCGTTTGTCTCGGTGGCCCAATAGGCCGCGAGGCCTTGAAGGGTGCCTTGAGTTTCATGGCGCATGCGCTGCAGGGGCCGCCGGAATTGGCCGCCTCCTTTTTCTAGTCTTCTGGCGCAACATCGCTATTGATGGGAGCGGCGCAGGCTCCTTACCGCGCCTATTCTCTTCATTTGCCGAAATTGCCACTGCGTCATTCTGCCGAATGGACGTATAGAATGCATTCATTATATTTAGAATGAATGCATGCAATATGATTATTGATTGCCTTCCCTTGGAAGATTGATTCAGGAGTGATGCTGTCATGGATGCCGATTATCC
This sequence comes from Rhizobium sp. AG207R, assembly GCF_027109195.1. NCBI lineage: Bacteria > Pseudomonadati > Pseudomonadota > Alphaproteobacteria > Hyphomicrobiales > Rhizobiaceae > Rhizobium > Rhizobium sp. AG207R. The sequence goes on along the minus strand of NZ_JAEPVT010000014.1, from coordinate 163,423 downwards.
CCCGCTGAGCCCGCTGCAGGCCGGCCTTCGTTGTCGTTGCCCGCGTTGCGGGCAAGGGCGTTTGTTCGATGGATTCTTGACCCTTCGCAAGCAATGCGAAGCGTGTGGTCTCGACTATTCCTTCGCAGATCCCGCCGATGGGCCGGCTTTCTTTGTCATCTGCTTTGCCTGCATCCCGAGCGTCCTTCTCGGTGTCTGGCTGGAGGTGGCGTTCTCGGCGCCAGTGTGGGTGCAGTTTCTGGTGACTGGCCCCTTCATGCTGGCGACCTGCATTCCGCCATTGCGACCGTTGAAGGGATGGCTGATTGCGAGTCAGTACTTCTACAAGGCCGAGGAAGGCAAGCTTGTTCGTCTGCCGCAGGCGGACGGGCCTCACGCAACAAATTGAGGCCTGCTGTCGCTAGAGAACCAGAGCAAAGTTTGCAACGGATGGCTACGAGGCGATCAGAAGAAGATCGCCAAACCGACTTTCTCGGACTGATTTTCTCGGCATGGCATGGCTCGACCCTTTTCGTCGCCTGCGTTTCCGAAGCCTCCGGATATCAAATTGGACGACGATGGATGTTGCTTGATTTCAATTTTCCTGTCCACTTGACGGATATCCTACAAGTCAATAAGTTGCACGCCATGTCCCGAGGAGCTTGGGTGTCATGGTGGGAAAAGTCATTCAGCCTTTGACGCGCGCACCCTTGCTGCATGTCTCCGTGCAGGAGAGTTTGCGCAGCTATATTGCCGATAACGGTCTCGAGGCGGGCACGATGCTGCCGGCGGAGGGCGAGCTCGCGGCGCAATTGGGTGTCAGCCGCAACTCTCTACGCGAAGGCATAAAGGCGCTGGAATCTCTCGGTGTATTGGAAACGCGCCGCGGCATCGGCATATTCGTCAAGGCATTCTCCTTCGCGCCGCTGCTCGACAATCTCGCCTACGGGCTCGGCGATGCGCTGCGGCATATGGAGGAAGTGCTGGAAATCCGCCGCACGCTCGAAGTGGGCCTGATCGGCAAGACGCTCGACATGATCGGGCCGGAGGACCTGGTGGAACTGCGTGCCACGACCGACCGCATGCGCGCTCACGCCGAACGCGGCGAACCTTTTGCCGAAGACGATCAGCTCTTTCATCGCCTGCTGTTTCGCTGCCAGGGCAACGAGACCTTCGTTCGGCTGATCGATGTCTTCTGGCTTGCCTTCTACAAAGCGTCCCGCTTCTTCGATCTGGACGATGTCGATCCCATGGCCACCTGGCGTGACCATGAGGCAATCGTCGATGCGCTGGAATCCAGAAATCTCAAGGAGGTGCGCATGCGCCTCGACCGTCATTACGAGGGAATTTCGCAGGTGATCGCCAACAACAAGAAGAAGTAGCGATCGCAACCACGAGAGGAGGATCATCATGAGGAAAGCTTTTCATCTGCCTGCAATCGCGTTGGCAGCTTTGCTATCGGCCACTGCGATGCCCGTCTTGGGTGGCCTAGCAGTACCTGCCGCCGCCGCTACCATGTCCGGGGGCTTCGATGTCGGCCCAGGCGGCTTCCAGGGCAACTTCAATCCGCTGGCGGCAACCGCCGGTCTCACCTGGCTCAGCACCTACTTTGAGCCGCTGGTCAGCTACGATGAAAAGCTGCAGAAGATCGTCGGTGTGCTTGCGTCCTCCTATGAGGTGAGCCCGGATCAGTTGACCTATACGTTCAAGCTTGCCGATACCAAGTGGCATGACGGCAAGCCTTTTACGGCCAAGGACGCCAAATTCACCGTCGATCTTGCGGCCAATGCCAAGACCGGCTCGATCTTTGCCGCCCGTTTTAAACTCCTGTCATTCGTCGAGACGCCGGACGACCATACGCTTGTCATCAAGCTTTTCGCGCCTTCCGCGAGCCTGCTTGATACGCTGGCCAAGATCATGGTGCTGCCTGAGCATGCGCTTGCCGCCGTGCCCGTCGATCAGCTTGCGAAGAGCACTTGGTGGTCGACCTCGCCGATTGGGACGGGGCCGTTCAAGTTCGTCAAATATGTGCAGGATCAATATGTCGAGCTGACAGCCAATCCCGACTATCGCGGCGGCAAACCCGTTCTCGATCGGCTGATCAACCGCTATTTCGCCAATCCGGCGGCAGCGATCTCGGCGCTGCGGGCAGGCGAGATCCAGTTCACCTATGTCGATTCCAACGATGTGCCGACCTTCAAGGACGACAAGTCCTTCAAGATCATCGAGGGCGATTCCTTCGTCGTCAATTATCTTGGTTTCAACCAGGATTCGCCACTGTGGAAGGATCTTCGCGTCCGGCAGGCCGTCATGTACGCCATCAATCGCGATGCGATCATCAAGAGCCTCTATGACGGAGCGGCAAAGCCCGCCAATTGCGCTTATGTCGCCAATCAGTTGGTTCCGGACGGCATCGAAGCCTATCCCTACGATCCGGCCAAAGCCAAACAATTGCTCGACGAGGCCGGCTGGGACAAGATCAACGGCAGCAAACCGATCACCTTGCTGACCTATTATAACACGCCGCTTGCAACGAACGTATTGGCGGCCATGCAGGCCATGCTGGCGCAGGTCGGCATCAATGTCGTGCCGCGCGCCGTCGACGCGCCGACGTATAATGGCATCGTGCTGAACCCAAATGCCGACGCATCGCAATTCCAGCTTGTCTATGCGGGCCTTCAGAACGGACCCGATCCGAGCAACATCAACACCGGGCTCAACGAAAAGCAGATCCCGCCGGCGGGCGCCAATGTGGTGCGCGCACGCATGCCCGATCTGACCAAGGCGCTAGATGCGGCGATTGCCGAGACGGACGCCGGCAAGCGTGATCAGCGCTACCAGGATGTCTGCAAGGTCATGAACAAGGATCTGCCCTGGGCGACCATGTGGGTGGCGAACCGCTATGGCGTGGTTTCGTCCAAGGTGAAGGATTTCATCTGGACACCGGCGCCGGGCGGCGGGCCATACATCGCGCATCCGGAAGCGTGGAAGCTCTCAAACTAGGTTTTGAGCCGGCTGCAGGCTCGGTGGCTGGCGCATTCCGCGAAACGCAGGTTCGATATGCTGCACTATGGTCTCAGGCGTCTTGTAATCGGCATCGGCATGCTCGTCGCCTTGAGCATACTGGTCTTTGTGTTGCTGCGGTTGACGCCGGGCGATCCGATCGATGCCTATATCGACCCGAGCACGCCTTTATCTCCCGCTGCGATGGCCGATTTGCGTGAGCGCCTCGGGCTGGATCGGCCGCTGCCGCTGCAATATGTCGGCTGGTTGCAGCAGGCTCTGCAAGGCAATCTCGGCTATTCCGTCAAGCGGCTGGATCAGCCTGTTCTGACGCTGGTTCTGTCTCGCATCGGTCCGACGGTGCTGCTGATGGGCTCGGCCCTGATCATGGCGATCGTCGCCGGCATTGCTGCAGGCGTCATCGGTGCCGTCAGGCGCAATTCAGTCACGGATATCTCGCTCTCCGTGCTGGCGCTTGCCGGCATATCGAGCCCTGCCTTTCTGAGCGCGCTTCTTGGTCTTTATATTTTTGCGGTGCGTCTCGGCTGGCTGCCCTCGGGCGGCATGCTGACGCCCGGCGAGGACTTTTCCATCGGCGACCTGCTTTGGCATCTTATCCTGCCGGCTTCGCTTCTGGCGATCGCGCAAGCCGCGCTCATCATGCGCTATATGCGCGCTTCGCTGCTGGAGGTCCTCAATCAGGATTATGTGCGCACCGCGCGGGCCAAGGGCGTGTTCGAATTCTGGGTTATCGTCAAGCATGCCCTGCGCAATGCGCTCCTGCCTGTCGTAACCGTCATCGGCTCGACCATAGGTCTTGCCATCGGCGGTGCGATCTTCGTCGAAAGTGTCTTCAACTGGCCGGGCATGGGCCTGCTTCTCGTCGATGCGGTCACGTCGCGCGATTATCCCGTCATCATGGGGGCGACGCTCGTCATCGGCGCCTGCGTCATCATCGTCAACCTGCTGACCGATCTCGCCTACGCAGTGATCGATCCCCGCATCAAGGTGGGCTGAGCGATGCTGGCGCGAACCGAACGACCAAGCCATGGGCCACTTGCCCGAGCATTCGATCGCTTCCGGCTGAACGGGGCGGCCCTTTTCGGCGTCTGCGTTGCCGTACCGCTGCTGCTGCTGATCGTCACCTATCCGCTATGGTGGCGATTCCAGCCCAACGACATCGATCTCCTGGCCATGAACGCGCCGCCCAGTGCGACGCACTGGTTTGGAACGGACGGCGTCGGGCGCGATGTCTTTGCCAGAGCGCTCGAAGGCGGCCGTATATCGCTGATGGTCGCGGCAGGTTCCACCGTCATTTCGGCCATCATCGGTTTTCTGTTCGGCTTCGTGTCTGCCTTTGCCGGCCGCTGGGCGGATGCGCTCAGCATGCGCTTCGTCGATCTGGTCATGACCTTGCCGCCGGTGATCTTCCTGCTGGTGCTGGCCTCCATCACCGGCACGGGCATCTTGCCGACGATAGCAGTCATATCGCTGCTCTCCTGGCCGCTGCTGGCCCGTATGGTGCGTTCCAGGCTGCTGGAACTGCGCGAACGCGATTTCGTCACCGCTGCGCGCGGCATGGGGGCAGGGCTGCCGCACCTGCTGCTGCGCCACGGCATGCCGAACTGCATCGATATTCTGGTTGTCTACGCCACGACGCAGGTCGCCAATGCAATCCTCTTGGAGGCTGGGCTTTCCTTTCTCGGTCTCGGCATTGCGCCGCCCGCGGCGAGCTGGGGCAATATGCTGAATGCGGCCCGCTCCACAGCCGTTCTCGAACAATATCCGTGGCAATGGCTGTTTCCCGGCGCAGCTCTGGTGCTTGCCGTCCTTGCCATCAATTTCATCGGCGACGGGCTGAGGGATGCCTTCGATCCGCGCGCCGAGCTTCATTGAACCCAGGAAAGAAAGAGACGATGAGTAAATTCAAGGGTGTGGTGCCTCCCGTTGTAACGCCGCTGAACGACGATTTCACTGTGGATTACGCATCCTATACTAGGGTGCTGGAGCATCTGATCGATGGCGGCTGCCACGGCGTCTTCGTGCTGGGCTCCACCAGCGAGGTCGTCTTCCACGACGAAAAGACACGGCGGGAGATCATCGAGCATTCCGCCAAGGTCGTGAACGGGCGGGTGCCGCTGCTGGTCGGTGTCATCGACCCCACGACAGACCGCGTGATCGCTCATTCGAAAATCGCCAAGGCGGCCGGCGCCGACGCCGTCGTCGTCACCGCTCCGTTCTATACGGTGACCAGCCAGTCAGAGATATTGGATCACTTCCGCTGCATAAGAGATTCTGTCGATGTACCGCTCGTCGCCTATGACATCCCGGTCTGCGTGCATGTGAAGCTGCAGCGCCAGACGGTGGTGACACTCGCCAAGGAAGGGACCATCATCGGGCTAAAGGATTCCAGCGGCGACGACGGCAATTTCCGCTATGCGCTGCTCGATCTTGCCGATCACAAGGATATCTTCCTGATGACCGGCTCCGAAATCGTCGTCGACAATGCGCTTCTGATGGGCGCGCATGGCGTGGTGCCCGGTATCGCCAATGTCGATCCACATGGCTATGTGCGGCTATGGGATGCCGCGCAGCGCGGCGACTGGGCCGCGGCGCGGCGCGAGCAGGAAAGGCTTTGCCGCCTGTTCGAGATCGTCTGGGTCGCGCAGGGCCGCGTCAGCGGCGGTGCCGCCGGCATCGGGGCCTTCAAGGCAGCGATGAAAAGCCTCGGCATCATCGATACCGCTGTCATGCCCCGCCCGCGCGCGGCACTGAATGCGGAGGAAACGGCCAGGATCGATGCGATCCTGAAGAATACGGGGCTGCTGTAGGTATGATAGCGCCGGCTGCCCAACCCGTTCTCGATATCAGAGGGCTCAGGACCGTCTTCCGCACCCGCGGCGGCGAGTTGACCGCTGTCAGAGATATCGACCTGACCATCGACGCGGGCGAGACGCTGGCGCTGGTCGGCGAGTCCGGTTCGGGCAAGTCGGTGACGAGCCTTTCCGTGATGCGGCTTCTGACGCGCAATGTCGGGAAGGTCGCAGCTGGCAGCATTCGGTTGCGGGACAGGCAAGGCGTCGTCAGCGATCTCGCCACGCTGGACGACAGCCATATGCGTGAGATCCGCGGCGGCGCTATCGGCATGGTATTCCAGGAGCCGATGTCGAGCCTCAATCCAGTGCTGACAATCGGCGATCAGATTGCCGAGCCGATCCGCATTCATCGGCGGGCAGATCGTGCTACCGCGATGCGTGAGGCGATCGCGCTGTTGGAAAGCGTCGGAATTCCCGATGCGCAACGCCGCGTCAGGCAATATCCGCATGAACTATCCGGCGGCATGCGGCAGCGCGCGACCATTGCCATGGCGCTTGCCTGCGATCCGGTGCTGCTGATCGCTGACGAGCCGACGACGGCGCTCGACGTCACAATACAGGCGCAGATCCTCGATCTCCTGCAGCGGCTGCAGCGGGAGCGCGGCATGGCGATCCTCTTCGTCACGCATAATCTCGGCGTGGTGGCAGAGATCGCCGATCGCGTCGCCGTCATGTATGCCGGCCGGATTGTCGAGGAAGGGCCGACGGAAACAGTGTTCCGCAATCCGAGGCATCCCTATACGCGCGGCCTTTTGGCCTCCATGCCGCGGCTCGGCGAGGCGACACGGATGCGGCAGGCAGGCGAGCCGCTATACGCTATTCCCGGTGTCGTGCCGAGCCTGACGCGAATGCCATCCGGCTGCGCTTTCGCGCCGCGTTGCGCCCACGCGATCCAGGCTTGCGGCGCGGCGGTGCCGCCTCTCGATGCTGTCGATGCAAGCCATGCGAGCCGCTGCATCCGCTGGCGGGAGATTTAGATGACCGAAGCGCTTGTCTCCGTTCGCGATCTTGCCAAGAATTATGTGTCCCGCGGCGCAAGGCTTTCCATACTTCGCGATATCTCCTTCGATATCGGAAAAGGCGAAGTGGTGGGGCTCGTGGGAGAGTCCGGCAGCGGCAAGACGACGATCGGCAGGTCCATCCTGCGATTGATCGAGCCATCGGCCGGCAGCGTGCGCTTCGACGGCACGGAAATGACCATGCTCGGCGCCGGCGATCTGAGGCGCATGCGACCGCGCATGCAGTATATTTTTCAGGATCCCTTCGCCAGCCTGTCGCCGCGCATGACCATCGGCGAGATCCTGATCGAGGGGCTGAAGATCCAGCGTATCGGCAGCCGTATGGATCGGCTGGATCGGGCACGCGCGGCGCTCGAACAGGTGGATTTGCCGGCGGACGCGATCAATCGCTATGCCCATGAATTCTCAGGCGGCCAGCGCCAGCGGATCGGTATTGCGCGCGCACTTGCGCTCGGGCCGGAATTTCTGGTCGCCGACGAACCCGTTTCGGCACTGGATGTCTCCATTCAGGCGCAGGTCATCAATCTGCTGCGCGGCCTACAGCAGCGTCTCGCGCTTACCATGCTGTTCATCTCTCATGATCTTGCGGTGGTCGAATATCTCTGTGATCGCGTCATTGTGCTTTATCTCGGGCGGATCATGGAGATTGCTGCAAGCGCTGATCTGTATGCCCGGCCACGCCACCCCTATACCCGCGCGCTGCTCTCGGCCATTCCCTCACCGGACCCGGACAGTAGACGCGACCGGCAAATCCTGAAGGGCGATATTCCGAGCCCGGCAAATCCGCCGAGTGGCTGCGTCTTCCGCACGCGCTGTCCCTTCGTGCTCGAGGCCTGCGCGACGACGGTTCCGCAATTGCGGGAGATTGCGCCGGGGCAGTTCAAGGCATGTATTCGCGACGATCTCGATTGATCCCGCTTTCAGGCTGATACGGATCTCGCGACGCGGCTTGCTATGTCGCACTGCACATTTGACCAAACGGGCCACCCTTGATGTCAAAAAAGTATCGGTTGGGCGTACAAGGCGTAGTAGCGGCAGGCGCCTATGAGAGGTAGATTTACCACATAGAAGACGCGATGGCCTCTGGGAGGAGGCGCCGTAGCCGTAACGAATGCGGACGGACGAAAGGAGGTTTGCCGATGAATCCCGATTTGGAAGTGGTCGCGATCGGCAGCGGAGAATCCTTCAAAGCGTGGGAGCACGGCTATCCCTACCGCACGGTGCGTTGGCATTTCCATCCCGAATACGAAATCCATCATGTCGTCGCGACAACGGGTCAATATTTTATCGGCGACTTTATCGGCGAGTTCGAGCCCGGCAATCTAGTGCTGACAGGACCGAACCTCCCGCATAATTGGGTGAGCGACGTGCCTGCCGGTGTCACCCTGCCGCTGCGCTGCCGCGTCCTGCAATTTTCCGAATCCTTCTTCGCCGATGCCAGCAAGGTTTTTCCGGAACTGTCGGCCTGCGCCGGTATTCTTGAGACGAGCCGCCGCGGTGCGCTCTTTACGCCTGAAACGGCGGCCATCGTCGGTCCGATCCTCGGCGAACTGGTGGAAGCAACCGGTATCTGCCGCATCGAACTCTTCATGAATATTCTCGATGCGATGAGCTGTGCCGAGGGCACGCGTACGCTCGCCAGCGCCGGCTATCAGCCGGACCCATCCGGCTTCATGTCGGCGGGCGTCAATCAGGCGCTGGCTTACATCAATGCGCACCTCACCGAGCCGTTCAGCGAGTGTGATCTGGCCGAATTGACCGGCCAGAGCCCGAGCGCCTTTTCGCGCAGCTTTCGCCGCCATACCGGCATGGCGCTGGTTCAGTACGTCAATCGTCTGCGTATCAACTTCGCCTGCCATCTGCTCATGAGCAAGGCCGAGATGACGATCACCGATATCTGCTTTGCGGCAGGCTTCAACAATATCTCGAACTTCAATCGGCGTTTTCTGGATCAGAAGGGCATGGCGCCCTCCCGGTTCAGGTCGCTCTTGGCACAGCACGCACGCGCGGTGGAGGCCGCCTAACACAAGGGAGGACAGGGAGGAGAGACAAATTCAGGGCGAGCGAACGGGTTGGCATCTCTGCCGTCTGAAGGAGAAGGCTTGTCCAAAATTACCGCCGCGTCGGTCTGAGATCGCCTTCGGCGACGCATCAACAAGAGCATCGCGTGCGGACAGCCGCGATGATCGAGGGAAACCATTACCATTTGGAACGGAGAAATTCCAATGAACCATTTCGCACTGAAAATCGCCGGCATAACCGCGCTTGCGGTCGGTCTTCTGGCCGGCACTTCCGCCTTCGCGCAGTCGGCCAAAGTCACGGACGCGACCGTCGCCTTCCTGATGCCCGACCAGAGCTCGACGCGCTATGAAGAGCATGATTTCCCTGGTTTCCAGGCCGAGATGAAGAAGCTCTGCGCCGGCTGCAAGGTCATCTACCAGAACGCCAATGGCGATGCCTCGCGTCAGCAGCAGCAGTTCAATTCGGCGATCTCGCAGGGTGCGAAGGCTATCGTGCTCGACCCGGTGGACTCGACGGCCGCCGCCTCATTGGTGAAGCTCGCGCAGAGCCAGGGCGTGCGCGTCATCGCCTATGACCGGCCCATCCCGTCGGCGGCCGCCGACTACTACGTGTCCTTCAACAACGAAGAGATCGGCAAGATGATCGCCAAATCGCTGGTCGATCATCTGAAGGCGAAGGGCGTGAAGGCGGGCGATGGCGGCCTTCTCGAGATCAACGGCTCGCCGACCGATGCTGCTGCCGGCCTGATCAAGAAGGGCATCCATGCCGGTCTGGCCGACGGCGGCTATCCGGTGCTGGCCGAATTCGACACGCCGGAATGGGCACCGCCGAAGGCGCAGCAATGGGCAAGTGGCCAAATCACCCGCTTCGGCAAGAAGATCCTCGGTGTCGTCGCCGCCAATGACGGCACCGCTGGCGCAGCCGTCGCTGCCTTCAAGGCCGCCGGCTACGATCCAGTGCCGCCGGTCACAGGCAATGATGCGACCATCGCTGGCCTGCAGCTCATCATTTCGGGCGATCAGTATAATACGATCTCCAAGCCGAGCGAGATCGTGGCGGCTGCTGCCGCCAATGTTGCGATCGAGCTGCTCTCCGGCGAGACGCCGAAGGCCGACACGAAGCTCTTCGACACACCGACCAAGCTCTTCACGCCGGCCCTGGTCACGTCCGAAAATCTGAAGGCCGAGATCATCGACAAGACGGTCAACGGCAAGCCGATCCAGACGCCGGAACAGCTCTGCAACGACCGCTATGCCGATGGCTGCAAGAAGCTCGGTATCGGCAGCTGAGATCTGCTCCTCCCAGTCTCCGGCTGCTTCGGCGGCCGGAGGCAAAACGCATCCGATAGCATTTCAACCCGAGAAGGTGGCGAGTCATGAGTGACGCTTCCGATCATAGAGCCCCGGACGGCGAGCTGGTGCTCAGCCTCAAAGGGATCTCCAAACACTTCGGCGCCGTCTCGGCACTGACGGATATCAACCTCGATGTGCATGCCGGCGAAGTCGTGGCGCTGGTCGGCGACAACGGCGCGGGCAAATCGACGCTCGTTAAGGTTCTGGCCGGCGTCCATCAGCCGAGTTCAGGCACGATTACATTCCGCGGCAAGCAGGTCACGCTCAGTGACCCCGCAACCGCGCTCGATCTCGGCATCGCCACGGTCTTTCAGGATCTCGCCCTTTGCGAAAACCTCGATGTCGTCGCCAACATCTTTCTCGGCCGGGAACTGAGCCCGATGAAGCTCGACGAAACCGCCATGGAGGTTCGCGCCTGGACGCTGCTGAATGAGCTCGCGGCGCGCATCCCGAGCGTGCGCATCCCCATCGCCTCGCTTTCCGGCGGTCAGCGGCAGACGGTGGCGATCGCCCGTTCGCTGCTGCTTGAGCCGAAACTCATCATGCTCGACGAGCCCACCGCAGCACTCGGCGTCGCACAAACCGCCGAAGTGCTGAACCTCATCGAACGCGTCCGCGACAAGGGGCTCGGCGTCATCATGATCAGTCACAATATGGAGGATGTGCGCGCCGTTGCCGACCGAATCGTCGTGCTACGCCTCGGGCGCAACAACGGCATCTTCTATCCAGATGCCTCGAACCAGGAACTCGTCAGCGCCATCACCGGAGCCACGGAAAACGCCGTGTCGCGACGCGCAGGGCGGCGTCAGGCCCAGCAGGAATTGAGGGAAGGGGGCCAGCCATGAGCCAGGACAGCAAGCAATCGACCATGCTGCTCGACCGCAGCGATGTCCGCGTCAACCATGATACCGGGCTTGGCGCGACTATTCGCTCCTCCATCGACAAGGTGCGCTCCGGCGACTTGGGCTCGTTGCCCGTCGTCGTCGGCCTCGTCATCATCTGGACGGTGTTCGGCACGCTCAACCCGACCTTCCTTTCCAGCAACAACCTCGCCAATTTGCTGTTCGATGCTTCGACCGTCGGCATCATTTCGCTGGGCATCGTCTGTGTGCTGATGGTTGGCGAGATCGACCTTTCGGTCGGCTCGATCAGCGGCTTCGCCTCGGCCATGGTCGGCATGCTCTGGGTCAATGAGGGCTGGCCGGTGGCGTTGGCGATCCTGGCGGCGCTGGTCGTCGGCGGTGTGATTGGCGTGATCTATGCCGTACTGTTCAACCGCTTGGGCATGCCGAGCTTCGTTGCCACATTGGCAGGTCTTCTCGCCGTACTCGGCATGCAGCTCTATCTGCTTGGCGCCACCGGCTCGATCAATCTGCCCTATGGCTCGGCGATCGTAAATTTCGGCCAGCTCCTCGTCATTCCTCGACCGCTTGCGTATCTCTTCGCGCTTATTCCGGGTGTGGTTCTGCTGGCGACCGGCTTGGGCACTGTGCGGCGACGCAGGCAGGCGAACCTCTCCGCGCCCTCCGTCGGCGGCCTGCTGGCGAAGGCGGCTGTCATCACCGTGGCCCTAGAGTTCGTCGCCTTCTACCTCAATCAGGATCGTGGCGTTCCCTGGATGTTTGCCTTGTTCGTGGTGCTTGTTATCGTCATGGACTACGCGTTGACGCGCACGCAATGGGGCCGGTCGATGTCCGCCGTCGGCGGCAATCGCGAGGCAGCGCGCCGCGCCGGTATCAACGTACGCAGGATCTATACCAGCGCCTTCGTGCTTTGCGCCATGTTTGCGGCGCTTGGCGGCGTGCTAGCGGCGGCACGTCTCGCCTCGGCCAGCCAGCAGGCGGGTACAGGCGACGTCAATCTGAATGCGATTGCGGCGGCCGTCATCGGCGGCACCAGCCTCTTCGGCGGCCGCGGCAGCGCCTATTCGGCCCTGCTCGGCATCATCGTCATCCAGTCGATCGCCAGCGGCCTCACCATGCTCGATCTGTCGTCGGCGCTTCGCTACATGATCACAGGCGCAGTTCTTGCCATTGCCGTCATCGTCGACTCGCTCGCCCGTCGTTCCCGCGCCTCGCATGGGCGCGGCTGATTTCTTCAAGAAGGTAAGGATTGTTATGAGACAGGATTTTGCCGGCAAGGTCGCCGCCATCACCGGGGCTGCCTCTGGAATTGGCCTGGAATGCGCCAAATCGCTATTGAAAGAGGGCGCCAGCGTCGCCCTCGTCGACCGGGCCGAAGACAGCCTGAAAAGCCTTTGCGCCGAATTGGGGCCGAACGCCTTTCCCGTCGTCGTCGATCTTCTGAACCCCGAGAGCGTAGCGGCGATGATGCCGCAGATTCTTGGCAAGTTCGGTAAGCTTGATATCTTCCATGCCAATGCCGGCGCCTATATCGGCGGCGAGGTGGCGGAAGGCGATCCCGATTCCTGGGACCGGATGCTGGATCTGAATATCAACGCGGCGTTCCGCTCGGTTCGCATGGTGTTGCCGCATATGATCGAGCGCAAGACCGGCGATATCATGATGACGAGCTCGATCGCCGGTCTGGTGCCGGTGGTCTGGGAGCCGATCTACACTGCCTCCAAACATGCCATCCAGGCTTTCACCCACACGGTTCGGCGCCAGGTCGCCAAGCATGGTATCCGCGTCGGCGCCGTGGCGCCGGGGCCGGTGGTAACGGCGCTGATCAGCGATTGGCCACAGGCAAAGCTTGACGAAGCGATTGCCGCGGGCGGCCTCATGGAGGCGACGGAAGTGGCGGAAGCGGTGCTCTTCATGCTATCGAGGCCGCGGAACATCGTAATCCGGGATCTGGTGATCCTGCCTTTGAGTACGGATCTCTGATGACAGCACCCTATTTCATCGGCATCGATGTCGGCACCGGCAGCGCCCGGGCCGGGGTTTTCGATGCGCATGGCCATCTGCTCGCCGCCGCCAAGCGGCCGATTACCATCTGGCACGAGGCCGGCAGCATCGTCGAGCAGTCGAGCGAGCAGATATGGAGAGCCGTCTGCGACAGCGTCAAAGAGGCTGTTGCAACGGCAAAGATAGCGGCCGGTGACGTTTCGGGCATCGGCTTCGATGCAACCTGTTCACTGGTCGCCGTCAAGGCGGATGGCCAACCCGTGGCTGTCGGACCATCGGGCTATGCCAATCGCAATATCATCGTCTGGATGGATCATCGTGCGGCCGGCGAGGCGGCGGAGATCAATTCAGGCAATCATGCCGTGCTGCGTTATGTCGGCGGCCGGATCTCGCCCGAGATGGAGACGCCGAAGCTCCTGTGGCTGAAGCGAAACCTGCCGCAATCCTTCGCGGCAACGGATCATTTCTTCGATCTTGCCGACTATCTGACCTGGCGCGCGACCGGCTCGCTGCAGAGATCCGTGTGCACGGTGACATGCAAATGGACCTATCTCGCCCACGAGAAGCGCTGGGATGCGCAATATTTCAAGGATATCGGCCTTGGTGAGTTGGCCGACGAAGGCTTTGTGCGGATCGGCACCGAGATCGTCGAGCCGGGTACGGCACTCGGTGGCGGCTTGAACGACGCTGCCGCCGGCGATCTTGGCCTCATCGTTGGTACGCCGGTCGGCGCGTCGCTGATCGATGCCCATGCGGGCGGCGTCGGGACGCTCGGCGGGCAGGGAGCGGACGGCAAAGCCAATGTCCGGCACAGGCTCGCCTATATCTTCGGCACCTCCGCCTGTTCGATGGCGTCGAGTGATGACGCTGTCTTCGTCGATGGCGTTTGGGGACCTTATTATTCTGCCATGGTGCCTGGCCTCTGGTTGACCGAAGGCGGGCAATCTGCGGCAGGGGCGGCGATCGATCATCTCGTTACCATGCATCCGGCAAGTGGTGAGGCGCGTGCCAGGGCCGAAGCGGAAGACTTGTCGCTCGTCGCCTGGCTTGACCGGCAGGCCATGAAGGCGGTCAAGAATGCGTCCGACGCCGTGAAGCTCGCGCTGTCCATTCAAGTCGTGCCGGAATTCCTCGGCAATCGTTCGCCCTATGCCGATCCCGACGCTCGCGCCGTCATCTCCGGCCTCGGACTGGAAACCGGTATCGATGATCTTGTCGCGCTCTATGTCGCCGGCCTTTGCGGCATCGGCTATGGCCTCAAGCAGCTGCTCGAAAAGCTGGCTCAGGACGGCATTGCCTGCGATCTCATCATCGCCAGCGGCGGGGCTGCCCAGAGCGGATTGGTACGTCAGCTTTTGGCGGATACGACCGGCAGGCCGGTCGCTGTCGCCGATACGGAGGAGCCTGTTCTTCTCGGTGCGGCCATGCTCGGCGCCACGGCCGGCGGGCATTGCGGTTCGCTCGTGGACGCGATGGCTGCCATGTCACGGCTGGCGAAGAGGTTCGAGCCGGCGGATGGCACCATCAGGGCGTTGCATGAACGGCGTTACGAAGCTTTCGCGCTGCTGCAATCGGCAGATCGCAGCATCCGCACCTTGATGGCGTCGTAAGTCTGGCGGGAACGACATTTATCGCTCCAATTCATAAGTCTATACGACGATGGCCCTCTACCGCTTTGTCAATTGCAGGCTAGATTGCCCTCATGCAGCGGAGCCGTCACGGCTCATCGCAGGAAAGGATGGTCATCATGGATATCACGAGGAACGGTGCGCAGCCCTCCGGCAAAGGCCCTTCGGATTGGTTCACCGGTACTGTCCGGATAGACCCGGTCTTTGTGGCTAATGATGCGCGGCGCGCCGCAGCGAGCAGCGTCACGTTTGAACCTGGTGCGAGGACGGCATGGCATACCCATCCGCGCGGCCAGACCTTGATCGTCACCGTCGGCCTGGGTCTCGTTCAGCGCGAAGGGGGGCCGGTCGAAGAGATCCGGCCCGGAGATGTCGTCTGGTTCGAACCGAATGAGAAGCACTGGCACGGTGCTTCGCCGACGACAGCCATGACCCATATCGCCATCCAGGAACACCTTGACGGCAAGGTGGTGGACTGGCTGGAGCATGTGACGGACGAGCAATATCACGCGAGGTGAAGGTCCAACCCGTGGTCGGCCAGCACCGAGCGGATCGCTTGCAGGCAATCAACTCTTGCCATAAGTCAGCCTCACGAGGTCAATATAGATGGAACCCTGTCGCTTCCACGGCACGTCCTAACGATCGAATGCCCCGCGACGTAACTGGCCTCGCGATGGCAGCAATATGGATGGGGAAATATCATGCTTCGGCTTGTGATTGGCGCGGCTCTTGCGCTTGCAGCGCTCACCTGGTCCAACGCGCAATGTATGTAAATGCCGACGGGTTTTCCCCTACTGTCGGGCAGCGTATTTGCCGCCGATTGAACTCGGCGTAATCAGGCAGATGTCGCCATAGCGGCGGTGCTGGCCGTAGGCAGATAAGTGTTCGGTTGCATCGCCGCGTAGTGTCGATGCACTGGCACGAATCGAGGATATCCGATGACCTCTGTTGAGCGTCCCATGCCGAGCGAAGCCGGCATCCTGCAGTTCATGGAGATTTGCGATTCCTTCTATCCGCCGGATGCGGTAACGGCCTCCATCGCGCAACAGCGCCAATGGTATGACGCACTATGCGCTCGTTTCGATCGCCCTTTACCGGAGGGCATGCAGACCGCGGATGATCTTGTATCCGGAACGATTCCCGTCAGGCGTTACAAGCCCGCCAATATCCGTACGACAACGAAGCTTCTCTATCTCCATGGTGGCGGCTTCGTTGTCGGTTCGCTCGAGAGCCATCATGCGATCTGCGCCGAGATTGCCGATCATGCCGGCGCCGAACTGGTCTCGGTCGATTACCGGCTGGCGCCGGAATATCGCTGGCCCGCCCAGACGGATGATTGTTTCAACGTTCTCAAGCAGCTGCTCGCCGAGAAGAGGCCGGTCGTGCTGATCGGCGATAGCGCCGGCGGCAATCTCGCGGCAGGGCTGGCGGTGCGCGCGCAGGCCGAGGGGCTTTCGGGCATTGTTGGCCAGATCCTGATCTATCCCGCACTCGGCGGCGATCTCGTCTCCGGCTCCTATGAGGAGATGGCCGAGGCGCCGGGCCTGACGACGGCTGATGTCGCCTATTACCGCACCGTTCTGCAGGCGCCAGAAGGCGATCCGGTCGCAGGACCGCTTGCCTTAGCCACCATGGCCGGCCTTCCGCCAACCTTCATTACCGTTGCGCATTACGATCCGCTGCGCGACGATGGCCGCAACTATGCGGCGCGTCTCGCACAGGCGGGCGTCGAAGTCTGGTTCCGCGAGGAGCCGCAGATGGTGCATGCCTGGCTGCGGGCACGGCATATGAGCGAAGGTGCGCGGGCCGGCTTTGCCGCCATCTGCGCAGCGGCAAGCCGGTTTGCGGGGTCGCGCTGAACTACATCAGGTCGCGGGCGATACGTTTCTCCTCGAAGGTCTTCCGGAAGATTTCGGTCTCGCCCTCATAGGCAACGACGGAGGCGCTGATGATCCAGTCCTTTGCCGCGCAGGATATGGACGATGTCGCCACCGTGCGAACGAACCAGCTGGGGCGGCTCATGTCACAGGTCCATGTCGAGATGCCTGTCATCGATAGCGGATCGTCCGGCGCGATCGACCAGACCTCTTCGCGCAGCTGCCGTGTGGAAAGTCCGGTGCCGGGATGTTCGGAGAGGCCGGTGTCCTCATGAATTTCATAGCGGGTGACGCCGGCCGAGAGATCGCGCATCACCTGCCGCTTCGTCGAGCCTGGTGCGTGTTCGATATATTTCGGCAGCGGATCGGGATTGTCAGGCTGCTTGATGTCGATGATCTCATGCGCACCGAGCTTCGGCAAAGCAAGGCCGATGGAGGCGATGTCGATCGCCAGGCCCGGATCTTCCGGTGGCGGCAGGACCATCGGCCAATAGGCTGTCGACAGCGACAAGCGGATGCGGTGCCCCTTGCGGAAACGATAGCCGCAGGCATCGAGCGTCACAGTCACTCTGACCTGCTGACCCTTGATCAGCGGCTCCGGCGCGGCATCGCCGTTGCGGTGGGCGAGGTTGAGCACGCCGAAGGAAACGCGCGTTGCCGTGCCGTCCGGATGGATATCGACGAGCCTTGCGCAGAGATTGGCGGTTTCGGCGTCGCATCTGAGCGTCAAGGTGACGACGGGGCGGCCGAGATAGTCGTGATCCTCGATCAGCGGCGCGGTTTGGAAGGTCAGCGAGCCGGCATCGTCGACGCGTTGATCGATCGCCATTTCCGCATCCGGCTTCAGGGTGAACCATTCGCCCGAGGCCGTACCCGTGTCGAGCGGCGAGCGCAGATAGACGGGATGTTCCGGTGCGTGCGGGATTGGCATGCCTTCCATCAGCGTGCCGAATTGCTCGACATAGAAACACTGCATCTCTGGCTGCTGCCATTCTTGCTTCGCGATCCAGAAACCGGGGTCGAAGTCGCGGCGTTTGGCGGGCTTTATGGCGTCAAGAATATAGGCACGCACCGATGGCATGGCCTCCGCGCCGTTACGTTCGCCACGCAGCCAGTGGTTCCACCAGGCGATGGCTTCTCCGTGGAAATCGACCCGCGGCTTCGGCCAGGCGAAATGCGGATATTTGTGAACCCACGGGCCGATCAGCGCCTTCGCCTTATCCCCGAGGCCTTCGACCGCCAACAGCGGCGTATTGCGGTAACCGTCAGCCCAGCCGGCGATGACGATGGCGGGGATATCGAAGCCTGCAAAATCTTCGCAGATCGAGCCATGCCGCCAGAAATCGTCACGACGCTGGTGCTGGAGCCATTCTTCCATGAAGAAGGGTTCCTTTTCCAGGCGCTCCAGCCACATATCGCGCCAGTCGTCGCCAACGATGGCCGGGTCGGGTGAGCGCGATTGATAGCCGAGCATGGTCGCCGCCCAGGAGAGTTGGGCGGAGAGATGGCAGCCGTTCTTGTAGTGGATATCGTCGTTATATCGATCGACCGTGGAGGCGATCGAAATCACCGCTTTCAACGCGGGCGGCTTCAGCGCTGCGACCTGCAGGCAGTTGAAACCGCCCCAGGAAATGCCCATCATGCCGACCGACCCATTCGACCACGGCTGTGCTGCGATCCAGGCAATCAGCTCGCAGGCATTCGCAAGCTCGAGCTCTGTATATTCGCCATCGATGACGCCGCTGGATTCGCCGGAGCCTCTGATATCGACACGAACGCCGGCAATGCCTGCTGCAGCGAAGACCGGGTAGGTGGATTCGTCACGCGGACTTGTCCCGTCGCGCTTGCGGTACGGCAGGAACTCGAAAACGGCAGGCACGGGATCGCTCTCCGCCCCTTCCGGCATCCATATGCGCGCGGCAAGCCGCGTTCCGTCCTTCAGGGTGATCCATTGATTTTCGATGGTGGTGAAGCTGCGCTCGGCCATGATCATATATCCAGAAGAGGTTTAGGCATTAAACCATACACGGCTGCCGATGTAGCCATTCGACATATCGTTGCCGATATCGTCCACGTATCCCTTCAGCGTCTTCGAAGAGGCCATGATGTAGTCGTTGAAGACGGGCAAAATCAGGCCACCATCGTCTCGCACCATCACTGCCAGCTGTCGATAAAGCACCTTGCGTTTGGCTTCATCGAGCTCGGATCGCGCCTGCAACACCAACTTGTCGAAGTCGGGGCGCTTGAAGCGCGTATCGTTCCACTCGGCGGTTGACAGGTAGGAGGTGGAGTAGCGCGAATCCTGCGTAGGACGGCCGCCCCAGAAGGATGCGCAGAAAGGCTGCTTGTTCCAGACATTGGTCCAGTAGCCGTCTTCCGGTTCGCGCTTCACGTCGATCGCAATGCCGGCCTTGCGTGCGCTTTGCTGGAACAGGATCGCCGCATCCACCGCGCCTGGAAACGCTGCGTCTGACGTCAGCAGCTGAACGGGGCGATCGAGACCCGATTTCTTGAAGTGGAAGGCGGCCTTGTCTGGATCATAGGGGCGCTGTTCGATATCGGTCGGCGCGAGCGCGTAGTTGGAATTGACCGGATAGTCATTGCCGATCGTCCCGTAGCCGCCCAGAACCTTGTCGAGGATCGACTGGCGATCGATCGCATATTTCAGCGCGAGCCGAAGATCGGCGTTGTCGAAGGGCGCCGTGTCGCAATGCATCAGGAAGCAGTAGAAGCCCTTGCCGGCATTGCGGACGATCTCGACGGTCGGTGCCCGCTGCAGCATCGGCACGGTTTTCGGGTCGACATTGTTGACGAAATGAACCTGACCGGAGGCGAGCGCTGCAATGCGGGCGGTGTTGTCGTTGATGACGAGGATTTCGACGCTGTCGACGAAGCCCCGGTCAGAGCGCCAATCCCTAGGGTTCTTCTCGAAGGTGGCACGAACACCCGGCTCGAAGCTCTTCAGAATGTAAGGGCCGGTGCCGATAGCTGCCGCCGGCTTGTCGACGCCGCCCTTCGGCTGGATGATCAGGTGGTAATCGGTCAAAAGCAGAGGCAGATCCGCATTGCCCTCGGAAAGCGTGAGGACGAGATCGCCCGCCTTTTCTTCGATGCCGGTGATCGAGGCCATAAGCCCAAGAGCACCCGACTGCGAATTCTTGTCCGCATGCCGCTTCAATGTCGCGACAATGTCGGCGACCGTCATCTTGCTGCCGTCGTGAAACTGCACATCGTTGCGGATCTTGAAGGTCCAGACGGAAGCGCCAGCCGAGGGCGTCCAGGAGGATGCTAGCGACGGCAAGGGAGCGCCGGTCTTCGGATCGGATTCGAGGAGCGTATCGCCCCAGAGGCGGCCAATGACGAACAAGACGGAGGCACTATAGGTTGCCGGGTCGAGCGCATCGCTGGTGGCGCCGCCCTTGAGGCCGAGTTTCAGATGACCACCGCGCTTCGCTTCCTGTGCTTGAGCATCGCGGGGCATTAGGAGGCCGGAGGTGAGTGCCGGCAGTGCACCCAGCGCGGCTGCCCCGCCGAGGAAGTGGCGGCGGCCCATATTCAGCTGAGAAGATTGATCTTTTTGTTGCGTCATGACAGTTCCCTCGTTTCCATTTTGTAGGTGAGAACGTAGAGGCCGGCTCAGCCCACGCAATTTCGCGACTTGACGCATCTTTAAGCAAGTTTACGCTAGTCGTCGTCAATGCGGAGCTACCGATGCCTCACTTGGTCGAGAACCTCAAAATTGCCTGCGCAACGCAACGCTCCATTTCGCATCTGTGCCGCGCAATCGATATCAACCGGCAACAATTCAACCGGTACATCAACGGCCAGACGAGACCGTCTGCCCACAATCTGGCGCGCATCGCCAACTATTTCGATCTTGATGCAGCCGACTTTAGCCTCGCTCCGAAGCTGTTTCGTGAACGTCTTCGAAAACCTGCCCTCGGCGTCAATGAAGGTTCCGATCTCCTCAAAGCGTTTCCCGGAAACCTGATCGCGCTCAGGCGTCACATCGGCTATTTCCAGACCTATCATCGTTCGCCGTCCTGGCCCGGAATGGTTGTGTGTTCGTGCAGTCGTCTGATCGAGCAGGGTGGGTTGGTGCACGTCAAGTCGATGGAACGTCTGCGCGATCCTGGAAACGGCATTCAGCAATTCTCGAAATATGTGGGTTTGGCGGCGTTTTATCGAAACCGCATCTTCATCACGGAGCGTGTGGTAGGCCCGAATTCCATGTTGTCGCAGACGATCCTCCTGCCCTTCGACGAGCACCAGCGCGTCTATCTGCGCGGGACGACAATGGGCGTCTCCTGGCGAAGGGAAAACCTCCCCTACGCCTCGCGGATGATCTGGCGGCATGTGGGTGCCGAGCCTGATCTGCGAGAACTTCTGTCGCGCTGCGGACCGCTGCCGCTGTCATCGCGGCAACTGCCGCCGACGGTACGCTCGTTTCTTGCGGATCCCTCGGCCGAAGTGTATGCGGTGCCAGCCGAGTATTGACGACACCGATTGCCGAAGGGCTTTGTTAGTCTTCGCGGGGGCTCAACAGCGAAAAACCCAAAATGCAAGAAAAAGTTGTGCTTCTACGGAATATATTAAGGATCGCTTTATAAGAATGGCGGTCATCATATCGTTTAGTGACGCATACTTCGACATTTTGGGGATGCCTAGATGCTTTTCTCTGCGAGAATGGATGCAGATCCCAGTGCGTGTGCCTATATCAACGATCTGCTTCGCCAAGAAGCAAAGGTTAATTTGGACCGCGACGCCGACATTCCCGATGCCGTTTCAGTCAACCGGATCTTGAATTTCATCAAGCGCTTGTGGAGCGAAACCGGGGAGGAGCTGGATGTCAATGTCTTCTATCGCCATCGCACCCTCGATGTCCTCGGCCTTGCAATTTCCAATCACGAAGACCTCTCAGTCTCTCCGAAAATCATAGAGCTCCGTGGCGGGGAGGGCGCGGCGCCGTTGCTGCTATTTGCCGGCGGAGCAAGCTGCTTCCTGGAAATGCAGCAATTGATCAAGGAAATTCGCTTTCCAGGACCGATCCTTGGCGTTGCATTGACGGCCTTCAATCGCGATCGTCGACATCCGGCCACGGTGGAAGACGAGATCCAAAGCACGCTGAGAGCGCTGCAGGCCGCAGGGATCAGCGAGCCATATCGATTGCTCGGTTATTCGTTTGGTGGTGTTTTTGCCTTGGAGCTTGCCCGCGTCCTGAGAGCGCAGGGGCAAAAGATTGCATTCCTTGGCATGCTTGATACCCCGTTTGGCGAGCAGGAGTGGCCGCTGACGACGTGGGGCAGGTTCATGTGGCAACGCTGGAGGCGCGCCCGAACCAGAAAGAAGAACCTACGGAAAACCGATTCTCAGCCACGCCGTCAAGTATCGGCTCAGGCCAGCAGGTCGGTTATCGAGCGACGAGAACTCCTCGCAAAAAAACTGAAGCCCCTTTCTTTCCGTTACGCCGATCCGCATTCGGCCTATTATCCGGAGCTGGCGCCGCAATGGATGGGCGATTATCCGCCGCTCTATGATGCAGCTGCCAGACAACTCCTGCGTATGAAGGGTCTTTATAAACCGAGCTGTTATGACGGCGAGCTGACCTTCTACCGCAGCCTGCAAGGCTCACCGGTCGATTGCGATCCCAAGACCATATGGAGGCGTTTTCTTGCGCATGCGGATTGGGTCGATGTTGCCGGCAACCACCAGAGCATGATTGTCGGTCGCAATGCCGGCACGCTTGCTCGCGAACTCAGCGCGCGCCTGCTGCGCTGAGCTTTCAATTTCCGGCGCTCTCCATCTTTCGGGTCGTCAGTACGCGCTCCAGCCAGCCGATCTCCATTTCGGGAACGGATTTCAGCAGCAAGTCGGTGTAATCGTCGAAGGGCGGCGACAGTGCTTGCGATTTCGGGCCGAAGCGAACGAGCTTGCCGCGATGCATCACCGCGACGCTATCGGCGATGGCGCGCACGATAGCGATGTCATGCGTGATGAAGACGTAGGAGAGATGCGACTCTTCCTGCAGCTTCAGGAGCAGTTTCAGAATGCCTTCGGCAACCAGCGGATCGAGCGCCGAGGTCGGCTCGTCGCACAGTATGAGTTCCGGCTTGGCTGCGAGCGCGCGCGCGATGGCGACACGCTGTTTCTGGCCGCCCGATAGCTCGGCCGGATAGCGGTCGATGAAACCGTTGCTCATCTCGATCTGATCGAGCAGTTCTTTCACACGTGCGGTCTTTGCTGCACCATGCAGGCCATCATAAAAGGTCAGTGGACGGCCGATGATATCGCGCACGGTCTGACGCGGGTTCATGGCGGTATCCGCCATCTGGTAGATCAGCTGGATACGTCGCAGTTCCTGCCGCGAGCGGTCTTTCAAGGCAGGCGTCAGCGGCTTGCCGTCGAAAGAAATCCGCCCGTCGCTCGGCGGCAGCAGGCCGGTGATGACGCGGGCAAGCGTCGATTTTCCGGAACCGGACTCGCCGACCACTGCCAAAGTCTGGCCTTTAGGAACGTGTAGAGAAACATCATGTAATACTCTGAAACCATTGGAGTATTGCGCGCTGATATTTTCGATTTTCAAAAGCGCGCTCGTCTGATCGGCGGCTTCTGCACGTATCTCCTGGCGGACGTTGACGAGAGCGTGGGTATAGTCCTGTTGCGGCTCCTCGATGATCTGCTGGACGCTGCCATATTCCACCGTCTTGCCGTGCCTCAGCACCATGATGTCGTCGGAAATCTGGGCAACGACGGCAAGGTCATGGGTGATGTAGAGCGCAGCGGTATGCGTCTCCTCAATGGCGTGCTTGATCGCTGCAAGCACATCGATCTGCGTGGTGACATCGAGCGCGGTCGTCGGTTCGTCGAAGACGATCAGTTCCGGATTGGAGCAGAGCGCCATGGCGGTCATGGCGCGCTGCAGCTGGCCGCCGGAAACCTGATGCGGATAGCGGTCCCCGAAAGTTTCCGGATTGGGAAGGCCAAGCACGCGGAAGAGATAGAGCGCCCGCTTCCTTGCCTCCTCCTTCGTCATCAGGCCATGCTTCACCGTTGCTTCGATGACCTGATCGCCCAGCCGATGCGCCGGATTGAAGGCGGCCGCTGCCGATTGCGCGACGTAGCAGACCCGTGCCCCGCGGATCCGGCGGATGCCGGACTTGCCGAGCGGCAGGATGTCGGTGCCGTCGAGCAGCACCTGGCCGCCGGTAATCTCGGCGCCGCCACGGCCGTAGGCGAGGGCGGAAAGGCCGATGGTGGACTTGCCGGCGCCGGACTCGCCGATCAGCCCGAGCACCTTGCCTTTCTGCAAGTCGAAGGAAACGCCATCGACGATGGTGACGCGTTTCGGCGGCTCGCCCGGCGGATAGCTGGTTGCCTCTATCTTGAGATTACGGACGGAAAGAAGCTCAGGCATCGCCACGCCCTCCCTTGAGGCTGGAGGTGCGCCTTAGGAGCCAGTCGACCACCAGATTGACACAGATTGCGAGTGCCGCAATGGCGGAGCCCGGCACGAGCGCGGCTGAAATCCCGAAGATGATGCCGTCCTTATTGTCCTTGACCATGCCGCCCCAGTCGGCTGCCGGCGGCTGGATGCCCAAGCCGAGGAAGGACAGGGTGGAGAGAAACAGGATCGAGAAGGCAAAGCGCAGTCCGAATTCCGCTAGCAGCGGCGACAGCGTATTCGGCAGGATCTCGCGGAAGATGATCCAGATCTTGCCTTCGCCGCGCAGCTTAGCGGCTTCGACGAATTCCATGACCGCGACATCCAGCGCTACGGCGCGGCCGAGGCGATAGACGCGGGTGGAATCGAGAATGGCCATGACGAGGATCAGCACGATCAGGTTCTGCGGCAGGACTGCGAGCACCACGAGCGCGAAGATCAGCGTCGGGATCGACATCATCAAGTCGTTAAAGCGCGAAAAGACCGTGTCGATCCATCCGCGCGAGACGGCGGCGGTAAAGCTGAGGATGATGCCGAGCGAGAAGGAGATGATCGTTGCCGCCAGTGCGACGAAGAGCGTCGTGCGGGTGCCATAGATCAGACGCGAGAGGATATCGCGGCCGAGATTGTCGAGACCGAAAAAATATTGCGCATCGGCCGGCTGCCAGACGTTGCCGACGACTTCCGTCTCGCCGAAAGGGGCGATCCAGGGCGCGAAGATCGCGCAGATAAAGGCGATCAGAATACCTGTCATGCCGACCCAGGCGGTGATGGGAATGTCTCTCAATCTCATCGCGGATGCCTCAGACGCGGGTTGGCGATGATGGCGAGAATATCGGCCGTCATGTTGAGGAAGATGTAGACGGCGGCAAAGATCAGGCCGCAGGCCTGGACGACAGGCATATCCCGCACCGTCACCGCATCGACCATGTACTGGCCCATGCCCGGATAGACGAAGACAACTTCGACGACGACGACGCCGACGATGAGATAGGCGAGGTTCAGCGCGATGACGTTGATGATCGGCGCCAGCGCATTGGGGGCGGCGTGCTTGACGATGGCGCGGAAGGCGGAGAGCCCCTTCAGTTCCGCCGTTTCCATATAGGCCGAAGACATGACGGAGAGAATGGCCGCCCGCGTCATGCGCATCATGTGAGCGAGTACGACAAGGACCAGAGTTGCGGTCGGAAGCGCGATTGCCTTCAGCCGATCGACGAAGCCCATGCCGTCGAAAACTGTGGCCGGAAAAGTCGCGATACCGAATTTGACCGAGAAGAACATGATGAGGAGATAGCCGATGAAGAATTCCGGCAGAGAGATTGCCGCCAGCGAGATGACATTGATGATCTTATCAGGCATTCGGTTCCTGAAATGGACGGCGAGCATGCCTAGGCAAACCGCCAGCGGCACCGAAATCAACGCCGCAAAGCCGGCTAGAAACAGCGAATTGCCGAGCCGCTTGCCTATTTGCTCGCCAACTGAATTCTTGCTGGCCCAGGAGGTGCCGAAATCGCCCTTGACGGCATTGCCGAGCCATTCGACATAGCGGGTGACAACCGGCCGATTGAGGCCAAGCTCTTCGCGGATATTCGCGACCGCCTGTGGCGTTGCCGACTGGCCGAGATAAGTGGTGGCGAAATCGCCGGGCAGGGCTTCGAGCCCGCCGAAGATCAGGACCGAGACGGCAAACAGCAAAATGATGCTGAGCACGCAACGCTCGATAATGAGGGATAGCAGCGGAAAACGCTGCTTGAACCTCAGCCCGGGCAGAACGGTGCCGGGAGGTGAATTGGACATGGCCGATGCCTCGCACTGAGAGCGGTTCCATGTTTTACAGGAATCGCTGTGCCGCTCTCTCTTGTTGTTTTACGCAATTCCGAATGGAAAACAGCTGCGCATTTTCCTGAAATTGCCTGAAACGTCGGGAGGACCGCGAAAGGCTTTCGCGGTCCCGGCTGCGTTGGAGATCAGGGCGTTCTCGCCCGCTTCAGGCATCAAGCGTCCAGCCAGACGCGGGTCGCGACATAGCCGTTCGACATGTCATTGCCGATATCGTGGACATAGCCCTTCACCTGCTTGGTGGAGGCATTCACGAAATCGTTGAACATCGGCAGGATGACGCCGCCTTCGTCGCGCACCATCATTGCCATGGCGCGATAGAGCTCCTTGCGCTTGGCTTCGTCCAGTTCGGAGCGGGCCTGAAGCAGGAGTTTGTCGAAGTCGGGGCGCTTGAAGCGCGTGTCGTTCCAGTCCGCCGTCGAGAGATAGGCGGTGGAATACATCTGGTCCTGCGTCGGCCGCCCGCCCCAGTAGGAGGTGGAGAAGGGCTGGACGTTCCAGACGTTCGTCCAGTATCCGTCGCCCGGCTCGCGCTTGACCTCGATATTGATCCCCGCCTTCTTGCAGCTTTCCTGATAGAGAACTGCGGCATCGACGGCGCCGGGGAAGGCGACTTCGGAGGTGCGCAGCAAGACCGAACCGCTATGGCCAGACTTTTTGTAGTGGAAGGCGGCCTTGTCGGGATCATATTTGCGCTGCTCGATGCCTTCGGGGAAGAGCGCATAGGTGCCGTTGATCGGGAAGTCGTTGCCGACCTTGCCGTAGCCGCCAAGAATCTTTTTGACCATCGTCTCGCGGTCCATGGCGTATTTCAGTGCCAGGCGCAGGTCGTTGTTGTCGAAGGGCGCCTTGTCGCAATGCATGATGAAGACGTAATGGCCGCGGCCGGCGGTGGCCAGGATTTCGACGTTCGGCGCACGCTTGAGAAGATCCACGGTCTTCGGATCGACACGGTTGATGTAATGGACTTGGCCGGATGAGAGCGCGGCGATGCGAGCCGTCGCATCGTTCATGCAGATGATTTCGACACTGTCGACGAAGCCGCGGTCGGTACGCCAGTCGTCCTTGTTGCGCTCGAAGGTGGCGCGTACGCCGGGCTCGAAGCTGACCTGCTTGTAAGGGCCGGTACCGATCGAGGCGAGGGGATCGTCATAACCGCCATTCGGCTGGATAACGAGGTGATAGTCGGTCAGAAGCAACGGCATGTCGGCGTTGCCTTCGGTCAGCGTCAGGATGAGATTGTCGCCATCGGCCTTGATCTCCTTGATCGACTTCATGACGCCCAGCGCGCCGGATTCCGATTTCGCATCCGTATGGCGCTTGAGCGTGGCGACGACGTCGTCGATCGTCAGGTCCTTGCCGTTGTGGAATTTCACGCCCTTGCGGATCTTGAAGGTCCAGGTGGCGGCATCCTTCGACGGCTCCCAGGATTCAGCGAGCGAGGGAACGGCGGCGCCTGTCAGCGGGTGAGATTCCACCAGCATGTCGCCCCAGCAGCGGCCGATGCAGAACATGACCTGTGACAGGAATTTTGCCGGATCCTTGGAATCGGTTGCAGCACCGCCTTCAAGGCCAAGCTTCAGATGGCCGCCGCGCTTCGGTTCGGCTGCCATTGCACTTTCGGTAAAGAGCTTGTCGGCGAGCGTCAAAGTCACGCCCGCGGCCATTGCGCGTCCCATGAATTCGCGGCGGCTAAGCCCGCCGGCGGTAACGCGGCTGGTCAGATATTTCGTATAATCGTTCATTCCCCTGTTCCTTCTTCTTGCCGTGTTGACAAAGCTCCCGAGCAAGCCACTTCAGGTCACGGTTCCTCTTCCGCCTGAAGCCTGTTGCCCGCGAGCATGCGGGAAATTCAGCGGTTGCTGCCGCCTCCTACCTTCCTTTCCAGATGGGGGCTCGCTTCTCTGCGAAAGCCCGTGCGCCTTCCAATTGATCTTCGCTCGAATAGAGGATGTCGACGGTTGAAAACTGCCGTTTGGTGATCTTGTTCATGGCAGTCTGAAACGTCGAACCCTCCGCTTCACGAACGATTTCCTTGATCGCTGCGTAGACGAGCGGCGGACCGCTTGCGAGCAGGCGGGCGAGCTCCCAGGCCCTGTCCATCAGCTTGTCGGCCATGACGATCTCGTTGACGAAGCCCCAGCGATGCGCCTCTTCGACGTTGAGCCAGCGGCCGGTCAGCAGCATGTCCATGGCGATATGATAGGGGATGCGCTTCGGAAGCTTGATCGACGCCGCATCGGCGACGGTGCCGGAGCGGATCTCGGGCAACGCGAAGGTCGCGTGCGGCGCGGCTATGATGAGATCGGTCGACAGAGCGATTTCCAGCCCGCCGCCGCAACAGATGCCGTTGACGGCGCAGATGATCGGCTTGTTGAGGTCGCGCAGTTCCTGCATCCCCCCGAAACCGCCAACGCCATAGTCGCCATCGACGGCGTCGCCATCAGCGGCGGCCTTCAAATCCCAGCCCGCGGAAAAGAATTTCTCGCCGGCGCCGGTCACGATGGCGACGCGCAGATCTGGGTCGTCGCGGAAGTCACGAAAGATCAAACCCATCTTGCGGCTGGTCGCCAGGTCGATGGAGTTCGCCTTGGGCCGATCGATGATGACCTCGAGGATGCCGTCTTCGGAGCGGGTTCGAATGGGGTCTTGCAACTTCCGCTACCTCCTTCGCCGGATGAGGGCATCCGCCGCAATGGCGCCCCGAGATTCTGCTAGAACCATCAATGGATTAATGTCTAGTTCTTCAAGATGTGCGGCGTTCGTTACGACATATTCTGCCGCTGATAGGACGGCGTCAGCAACGATTTCAAGGCTGCTGCCGGTATCGCCGCGATAGCCCTCAATCAGTTTCCGGACCTTCAGCCGCGAAATCCGCTCGAGAACCTCGGCTTTCGTCACGGGGAGTGGCAAAACGACGGAATCCTCAAGCAATTCCACGAGAATTCCGCCCGCGCCAACGGTTAGTGTCAAGCCGACGACCGGATCGCGGACCGCGCCAACGATCAGCTCCGCGATAGGGCGATCGATCATCCGCTCGACAAGGAATCCGTGTGAGAAACCGGCCATGCCTTCGGCCGCGTCTCTGACAGCATTCCTATCCCATAGGTTGAGCTTAACCGCGCCGACATCGGACTTGTGCTCGACACCGAGCGCCTTGAGCGCCACCGGAAAACCGAGTTGTTCCGCGCAATCGGCCGCTTCGCTTGCCGTGGCGGCGGTCCTGCCTAGTGGGACGGCGAGGCCCGCAGCGGCAAGTTCCGCCTTGGCGGCAGCTTCGCTCAGGGTCTCGACCTCGCCTTCGGCGGTGGAAGCGCTGAGAAGCGGCAATGGTTGCGGCCTATTCCATGCCCTGGCAATGTCGCTGGCCATATCCGCTGCGGTCAACGCCTCGCTGATACCGCAGAGCGGCACGATGCCGCTTTCGATCAGCCGTTGTGCGATCGCCTCCGGCATGTTTTCGGGCAAGGTCGCCAGAATGCCGGCGCGGGCACCCGTCCGCTTCGCGGCCGCGGCAACCGCTGCAACAGTAATCATCCAGTCGGCGCCATCACAACGATCCGCGCGCGGGAAGTCGAGAACGAGCAGATTGAGGGCATAGCCGCCGGCGAACATGGCGCTGAAAGCCTCCGTCTGCCGGCCCAGATCGCCCCAGACGAAGGTGTGATAGTCGAGCGGATTGGAAAGCGTCACCATCGGGCCGAGAGTTGCGCGCAGGGCAGGAAGCTGTTCGGCTTTCAACGCACGAAACTCGATAGTCCGGCCCACGGCAGCATCGGCCATCAGCGACGCCTCGCCGCCCGAACAGCTCATCGACGAGATCGCATTGCTCTCGAGCGGGCCAGCGACATGCAGGAGTTTCAACGTCTCGATCAGCTCCGGCAGCGTCGAAACGCGGCCGATGCCGAGGCGGTCGAGAACGGCGTCGGCCACTGCATCGCTGCCAGCAAGTGAGGCGGTGTGCGAAACGGTGGCGCGTTGAGCCTGTTCGGATTTGCCGACCTTCAGTGCGACGACGGGCTTCTTCAGCTCTCGGGCGCGCATGGCGAGCCCTTCCAGCGCCCTTATATCGCCGAAGCCTTCGATATGCAGACCGACGGCCGTCACACGCGGATCTTCAAGGACGGCTCGGGCAAGGTCCGACAGGCCTGTCTGCGCCTGGTTGCCCGCCGTCATCAGATAGCTGATGGGCAGGCCGCGCCTCTGCATGCTGAGATTGATGGCGATATTGGAGGACTGCGTAAGGATCGCAACGCCGCGCTCGGTTCTGACAATGCCATGCTGATCGGGCCAGAGCAGGGCGCCGTCCAACCCGTTGATCATGCCGTAGCAATTCGGCCCAACGATCGGCATGCTACCTGCCCCTTCGACGAGCGCGCGCTGCAAGTTCGCGCCATCAGCCAGTTCGGCCACAGCCTCACTGAAGCCTGAGGCATAGCAGACGGCGCCGCCGGCGCCTCTGGAGGAGAGCTCCCTCACGATATCGACGGTAAGCGCCCTGTTAACGCCAACGAAGGCGGCGTCCGGCGCGTCAGGCAGGTCGGCGACCGAGCGATAGCAGCGGCGGCCAAGCACGCTTTCCTGTGTCGGATGCACCGGCCAGATTTCGCCGGCAAATCCCATGCGGTCGCATTGCTCGATGACGCGCCGTGCCTCTCTGCCGCCGAAGACGGCGATCGTTTTGGGTCGGATCAGGCGGTCGAGCGAACGCTGG
This sequence comes from Rhizobium sp. AG207R, assembly GCF_027109195.1. Classification (NCBI taxonomy): domain Bacteria; kingdom Pseudomonadati; phylum Pseudomonadota; class Alphaproteobacteria; order Hyphomicrobiales; family Rhizobiaceae; genus Rhizobium; species Rhizobium sp. AG207R. The sequence goes on along the minus strand of NZ_JAEPVT010000014.1, from coordinate 132,806 downwards.
GTCATGGGCTCATGCTCCGAACGGCCGAAGCAGGTCGCGGCTGATAATGTGCCGCTGGATTTCCGAAGTCCCGTCCCAGATACGCTCGACGCGGGCGTCGCGCCAGAAGCGGGCAAGCGGCAGATCGTCCATCAATCCCATGCCGCCGAAGATCTGGATCGCCTCGTCGGTGACGCGGGCAAGCATTTCCGACGCATAGAGCTTGGCCGATGCGATTTCGCGATTGGCCGGGATGCGGGCATCGAGCTTCCAGGCGGCCGACAGCGTGAGCAGATCGGCCGCGTCGATCTCGGTAATCATGTCGGCAAGCTTGAAGGACACGCCCTGATTGGCGCCGATCGGCTTGCCGAATTGCTTGCGCTCGGCCGCATAGGGCAGGGCAAGATCAAAAGTGCGGCGTGCCCGGCCTACACAGGTGGCGGCAACCGTCAGGCGGGTCCCGTAGAGCCACTGATTGGCAAGATCGAAGCCCCGATGCACCTCGCCGAGCACCTGAGACCTCGGCAGGCGGCAATCAGTGAAATTCAAGATGCAGTTGTGATAGCCGCGATGGGAGACCGAGTCATAGCCTTTGACGATCTCGAAGCCCGGCGTGCCGCGATCGACCAGGAAGGCCGTAATCTTCTTCTTGACGCCTCGATGGGTATCCTCCTCGCCGGTGGCAGCAAAAACGATGACGAAATCGGCGACATCGGCATGCGAGATGAAATGCTTCGTGCCGTTGAGCACGAAATCGTCACCATCCTGCCTTGCCGCGCATTTCATGCCGCGCATGTCGGAGCCGGCGTCCGGCTCGGTGATGGCAAGTGCATCGACCCTTTCCCCGCGCACCGCCGGCAAGAGGTAACGCTCGCGCTGCTCGCCCTCGCAGGCCATCAGGATGCCGGATGGGCGGCCGAAGAAGACCGTAAGTCCCATCGAGCCGCGGCCGAGCTCACGTTCAACAAGCGTGAAGGTGACGTGATCGAGCCCGGCGCCGCCGATCTCCTCCGGGAAATTGCAGGCATAGAAGCCGAGCTCGATGCATTTGCGCTTGATTTCCAGCCCAAGATCGGGCGGCACGAAGCCGGTGCGCTCGACCTCGTTTTCGTGCGGATAGATCTCCGTCTCGACGAAGTCCCTGACCGTCTTGACGATCATCTCCTGTTCTTCGCTGAGCCCGAAATTCACGATCGCTTCCTCCTAGCGTTTTTGTCCCACATGACGGCCGGCTCCCTCCGGCATGGCCAAGGCTGCATGCGCGGCAGTAATAGGCATCAGCTTCGCCAACACCTCCTCCGGTGCGGCAACGGCTTTGCCTGCTTTCGCATCGACATGAAGCAGCATCTGTTCGGCGGTGGCGATTATTTCGCCGCTGGCGCTGTTATGCAGTGCATGGAAAACATGCAGCCGCTTTTCGTCAGATGCGAGGATCTGCGCCGTCGAATGGATGGCCTGTCCGAGCTTGGCTTCGCCGAGATGGCGGATATGTGTCTCCACCGTGTAGTAGCTATGGCCGCGCTCAACATAGGCGAGATCGACGCCGATCAGCCGCAACAGCGCATCCGACGTGTCGCCGAACACCTGCAGATAGCGATGCTCGGTCATATGGCCGTTATAGTCGACCCATGCGGGGCTGACCTTGGTATCGATCAGGCGCAGCGGCTTTGTAACATCCAGCCCCTGCTTCTCTCCGCCACCTGCGGCCCAAAGCTGCTGTTCGAAATCCTTCAGCAGTTTGCCGGCGCCCCAGCCTTTGCCGCCATGGCTTCCCTTTAAGCTCTGAAGGATGCCGACGAGGTTCTCGTCGCGGATGCGCTCGAGTTCGCGGATCGACAGGCCATCGGCCTGATCGTCCGACTGCTGGCCGATCTTTTCGACAAGCGCATCGTCGAGATCGACGACATCCATCAGCTTCGTCCAGTTCCATTGTAGGGCAGGGCCGAATTGCGCGAGGAAATGCCGCATGCCCGCTTCCCCGCCGGCGATGCGATAGGTCTGGAACAGACCCATCTGCGCCCAGCGCAGACCGAAGGAATAGCGGATCACATCGTCCAACGTCTCGACGGTGCAGATATCGTCCTTGATCAGCCACAAGGCCTCGCGCCAGAGCGCTTCCAGCAGGCGGTCGCCGACGAAAGCTTCGATCTCCTTGGCGATATACACACCCTTCATGCCGATGGGCGGCAGGCGGTCCATCGCCGCCTTGATCGTGGCAGCACTGGTCTTTTCGCCGCCGACGATTTCGACGAGCGGCAGCAGATAGACGGGATTATAGGGGTGAGCGACGAACAGGCGCTCAGGATGACGCATGTCGCGTTGCAGGTCGGTCGGTAGCAGCCCCGAAGTGGATGAGCCGATCAGCGCATCGGGCTTTGCGGCCGCATCGATCTGCGTCAGCACGTTGCGCTTGAGATCCAGCCGCTCGGGCACGCTTTCCTGGATCCAGTCAGCGCCGGCGACGGCTGCTTCCAGCGTCTCCTTGAACGTAAGCTTGCCGCGCGGCGGAAGCGGCGCGCCGGTCAGCATCGCATAGGCTTTTTCGGCGTTATCAAGAACTTCGCCGACGATGCGGGTTGCCTCAGGATGCGGGTCGTAGACATCCACATCGATGCCTGCCAGCAGGAAGCGGGCGATCCATCCGCCGCCGATGACGCCGCCGCCGATGCAGGCCGCCTTGTTGATCTTGGTCATCGGGGCCTCAGCGCTTCGTCAGTTTCAGCTTCTTGCGGACATCTTCAGGGCCGATGATGCGCGCACCCATGCCTTCCACCACCTGCACCGCTTTTTCGACGAGCTGCGCGTTGGTCGCGAGCATGCCCTTGCCGGCATAGAGATTGTCTTCCAGCCCGACACGGACATTGCCGCCGGCAAGGATGGCGGCCGCTGGATAGGCCATGGCGTTGCGACCAATAGAAAAGGCCGAGAAGGTCCAGCTTTTGGGAACGTTATTGACCATCGCCATAAAGGTGTTGAGGTCATCGGGCGCCCCCCAGGGGATGCCCATGCAGAGCTGGATGAGGACCGGATCCTCGATCAAGCCCTCCTCGGCAAGCTGTTTGGCAAACCAGAGATGACCGGTGTCGAAGGCTTCGATCTCCGGGCGGACGCCGAGATCGGTCATCTTCTTTGCCATGGCCCGTAGCATCGAAGGCGTATTGGTCATGACGTAGTCGCCAAGATTGAAGTTCATCGTGCCGCAATCGAGCGTGCAGATCTCCGGCAGGCACTCGGCGACGTGGCTGACGCGCTCGGTGGCGCCTGCCATATCGGTGCCCTTGGCATTCAGGGGCAGGGGGCTCTCGACATCGCCGAAAATCAGGTCGCCGCCCATGCCGGCCGTCAGGTTCAGCACGACATCGATGTCGGCCGAACGGATACGGTCCGTGACTTCCCTATAAAGTTCGTTGCGGCGGCTGGCAGCGCCCGTTTCGGGATCGCGGACATGGCAGTGAACCACTGCCGCTCCAGCCTTGGCGGCGTCGATCGCGGAGTCGGCGATCTGCTTGGGAGTGATCGGAACATGGCTGGATTTCGAAACCGTGTCGCCGGCACCGGTCACGGCACAGGTGATGAAGACATCGCGATTCATCGCAAGAGGCATTTTTGTTCTCCCTCGTATTGAGGACATTACGAGCCATGAGACGCTTTCGTGCTTTGCATTATCGGAAGCATTCGATACAGTTTCGGAACGCTTGGAGGAATGCGTGATGCTGGCATCGGCAAACGAGACACTCGACATCGATCTCCTCATCCTTCCGGAGACGAACTTGATTCTGATCGCGTCGGTGATCGAACCCTTGCGCGGGGCCAATCGCATTTCCGGAGCCGAGCTTTATCGCTGGCGCCTTTTCACGCCGGACGGCTCTCCCGCGGAGACGACGAGCCTTATCCCGGTGCCAGCTTGCGCAAGCTTTCGGCCGACATCGGATGCGACGCCACTTTTTGTGCTCGCCAGTTACAATTGGCGGCGCAACGCCACGCAGGCGCTGAAAATGCAATTGTCGCAGACCGCACGCCATCGCTCGATGATTGCCGGCATCGAGTCCGGGACGTGGCTGCTTGCCGAGGCGAGCCTGCTCGATAATGTTTCCGCTGCCGTCCACTGGGAGGATTACGACGATTTCGCGCTCGCCTATCCGCAGGTGCGCGCGGTCAAGGACCGCTTCGTCATCGACGGCAAGCGGATCACCACGGCCGGCTCTCTGCCGACCGTCGATCTCATGCTCGAGATCATTCGGCGGCGGCAAGGCTATTCGTTGGCCCTCGAAGTTAGCCGCCTGTTCATTTACGAGCCGGCGAGCACGCAGAGTGTGGCAGAACTTTCGCCATCGACGGCCGGCTTGCGCATGCGCGATCCGCGCGTGGCGCAGGCAATCCGCCTGATGGAGGACCATATCGAACAGCCGCTGGTGCTCACGCGTCTCGCCCGCCGTGTTGGTGTCAGTGCACGCCATCTTCAGGCGCTTTTTCAGGAGAGCATCGGCGCGCCGCCGCATGTGCATTATCTGGCGTTGAGGCTCAATGCAGCGCGGCGCAAGGTCATCGAGACGAAAGCCTCCTTCGCCGAGATTGCAGCCATGACAGGTTTCAATTCGGCATCGGCCTTTTCGCGTAGCTATCGTGCCAGCTTTTCCGAAAGTCCCTCCGGCACGCGCCGCAGGCTGCGCCGTCGCATTACGGCTGCAGCAGAGCCGACATAGGCTGGAACGCCTCGCGCACCATTTCGGCCAGTTCCCGGATCGCCTCGCTCGAATGATAGGGGTTGCGGCGAAGCACGACGCGCGATGAATCCACAGGCGGAAAACCGTCGTCACTCGTCAGTTCGCGGCAACCGTTCGGAATGTTGCTGCGCGATAGCGTGGTCACGGCTAGCCCGGCGGAGACGGCGTTCTTCAAGCCCGAGCTCGTGTCGGCGATGAAGGCGATACGATAACGCCGCCCAATTTGCTCCAACGATTTCAGAGCGAAGTCGCGACACCATGTCGAATCCCGATAAACGGCGATTGGCATTGGGGTCGCCTCATGCACACGGTGCACCAACGATGTCACCCAGACCGTCGGGTCGATGCAGAGAACCTCGCCTTTGCTCTGGTTGTTCCAGTCAAAGACGACGGCCAGATCCAGTTCATCCTTTTCCAGCGCGGCCAGGTTATGTGCCGTGTAATCGCAGGAGACGGTCACTTCGACGGCTGAATGCCTGACTGCGAAAGCGGCTAAGGCGGCGGGAAGAATGGTCTGGCTATATTCCTCCGGAATCCCGATCCGGACCGGGCCGTCGAGCGGTTTGGTGCGAATATTTGCCGCCGCCTCGTTTAGAAGCTCGATCACGCGCTGCGCGTAGGGAAGCAATTGAGTGCCGGCTCGGGTGAGGACGGCCCCCCGGGCACTTCGTTCGAAGAGCGTTTCGCCGATCGTATCCTCGAGCCGCTTGATCTGGGCGCTGACGGCCGATTGCGTGCGGCCGATCCTTTGAGCGGCGGTGGAAAAATTGGACGTCTCGCTGATGACGAGGAAGGTCCGCAGAAGGTCGCTCTCAATGGGTTCACGCATTGGGGTCACAAATATTTCTGATAGCTACTATCTCTACTATTCGTTTGCCTGATGTCAAATATCGGCGCACACAGGAGCGTTCCTTCGTTCCTCCGAGTCCATACATGACATTCCAGTTTCCGGCCCGCTCCGCTTTTGCCAGCGAATATGAGAGGGGCGTTATACTTGTGGCGACAGCAATGCTTGCGTGGAGCTGCAGCGGCATCTATGCGCGCCTGCTGACCACGGACATATGGACGGCGATCGCCTGGCGTTCGCTGTTCGGTGGCTTGTTTCTGTTGATTCCCAGCTTTTTCCTCGAAGGTGGGTTTTCCAGGCGGCAATGGGCATCGATCTTTCACCCTGCCGGACTGGCGATGCTGGCCTGCCAGACCATCAGCCAGGCCTGCTTCATCGGCGCGCTTTACACGACCACGGTTGCGAACGTGACCATGATCTATGCGACGGCGCCGTTCATTGCCGCCTTCCTCAGCTGGACTATGCTGAAGGAGCGGGTCGCGAAGCGCACATTGGTGGCCGGCGGTATCTGCCTTATCGGCGTTGCTGTTATCGTTGCCTCGTCGATCGGCGGTGGTACAGGTGTCGGCGATCTGCTCGCGCTCGGCATGACTGTTACCTTCGCCCTCATCATCGTCATCCCGCGCATGGACCCGAGCATCCCGATCCTGCCGTCGAGCGTCGTCAGCGGGCTTTTGACCTTCGTGGTCTTCGTGCCCTTTGCCTCGACAAGCTCGGTGGACGTTCACAACTGGCTTCTGCTCGCCGCATTCGGGGCGACGAATTTCGCGCTTGCCTTCGTTCTTTTCCTGTTCGGATCAAGAAAGATGCCCGCCGCCGACGCCGCTCTCATCAGTTCGATGGAAATCGTGCTGACGCCGTTCTGGGTGTGGCTCTTCTTCTCGGAGATGCCGCCGGTTGCCACTTTTGTCGGCGGAGCGATCATCTTCGCGACGATCGTCTGGCATACCGCGATCGATCTGCGGCATAGCCGCCGCCGTCGCGCACCCGTCAATGGGCTATAGCCATAACCTCTCGTCTCAGCAAAGATAGCGGATCGAGCCTCGACTTCATAAAGCGATGAAAGTGACATGACCTCCAACGATCCCTTGCTCCAGCCCTATCAGCTCAAGCACCTGACACTGAAGAACCGCATCATGTCGACAGCGCATGAGCCGGCCTATTCGGAAGGCGGCATGCCGACGGATCGTTACAGGCTCTATCATCGCGAGAAGGCAAAGGGCGGCATCGCGCTGACGATGACGGCGGGCTCGGCGATTGTATCGGCCGATTCGCCGCCGGCCTTCGGCAATCTCCATGCCTATCGCGATGAAATCGTGCCCTGGCTGAAGAAGCTTGCCGACGACTGTCACGAGTTCGGGGCTGCTGTCATGATCCAGCTGACCCACCTCGGCCGCCGCACCGGCTGGAACAAGGGCGACTGGCTGCCGGTGCTGGCGCCATCGTCGATCCGCGAGCCGGCGCATCGCGCCTTTCCGAAGACGGCTGAGGATTGGGATATCGAGCGGATCATTGGGGACTTTGCCGCGGCGGCGCAACGCATGCAAGCCGCCGGCCTGGACGGTATCGAGATCGAAGCCTATGGCCATCTGACCGACGGCTTCTGGTCACCTGCAACGAACCGGCGTGAGGACGAATTCGGCGGCTCGCTTGAAAACCGCATGCGTTTCTCGGTGATGGTGACGCAGGCCATCCGCAAGGCTGTCGGCCCGGATTTCATCGTCGGCATGCGCATGGTGGCTGACGAGGACTGGGAAAAGGGGCTCTCGCGGGAGGAAGGCGTCGAGATTGCCAGGCGGCTGGTGGCCTCCGGCAATATCGATTTCCTCAATATCATTCGCGGCCATATCGATAGCGACGCGGCTCTCAACAATGTCATTCCCATCCAGGGCATGGCATCGGCACCGCATCTCGATTTTGCCGGCGAGGTGAGGGCAGCGACGAAGTTCCCTGTCTTCCATGCCGCCCGCATCGGCGATGTCGCCACCGCGCGTCACGCGATTGCGGAAGGCAAGCTCGATATGGTCGGCATGACGCGCGCGCATATCGCCGATCCGCATATCGTCAGCAAGATCATGACGGGCCAGGAGGCCAATATACGCCCCTGCGTCGGCGCAACCTACTGTCTCGACCGCATCTATGAGGGTGGCGAGGCGCTCTGTATTCATAATGCGGCAACCGGCCGCGAGGCCGAGATGCCGCATCGGATCGAGCGCGCGGCGGCGTTGCGCAAGGCTGTCGTCATCGGCGCCGGGCCTGCGGGCCTGGAAGCGGCGCGTGTGCTGGCTGAGCGCGGCCATAAGGTCGACGTGCTGGAGGCGAGCAGCAAGGCTGGCGGACAGGTGAATCTGCTCACGCGCAACCCGCGCCGCAAGGAGATGATCGGCATCATCGATTGGCGGCTGGCGGAGCTGGAGCGGTTGGGCGTCACGATCCACTACGACGTCTATGCGGGAGCTGATGAAGTCCTGGCGTTCGAGCCCGATCTCGTCGTCGTGGCGACGGGCGGTATCGCGCAATCTCCGGAGCTGGAGAGCGGCGACAGCCTTTTGACCTCCTCCTGGGACATTTTGGCCGGCGCGGTGAAGGCCGAGGGTCAGGTCCTGCTTTATGACGACAATGGCGGACATCCGGGCATGTCGGCGGCCGAAGTCATCGCCAATGGCGGCGCCGAACTGGAGCTTGTCTCGCCGGAGCGCTTCTTTGCGCCGGAGATGGGCGGCATGAACCATGTGCCCTATGCCAAGACCTTCGCCGAGAAGAATGTCCGTGTCACCATCAATACGAGGCTGAAATCGGTGCGGCGCGATGGCAATGCGCTCGTCGCTGTCCTCGGATCGGATTTCTCGGAAGAGACGCAATGGGAACGCAGAGTATCCCAGGTGGTCGTCGAGCACGGTACCATCGCGAATGATGAACTTTACCTGGAGCTGAAGCCCTTATCGCGTAACTTGGGCGCGGTCGATTATCCGGCATTGATCGCCCGCCGCTCGCCGCTGCCCGTCAAGAACGAAGCCGCTTCCTTCGATTTGATCCGCATCGGTGACGCGATCGCTAGCCGTAATATCCACGCGGCAATTTACGACGCGCTGCGCTATTGCTCGCTTCTGTGAGCCGAGCGGACGGTCAGGCTGCGCTCGAATTTTCACCAAGAATATTATTTATATCAATGCGATGTAATAAATACCTTGGGTGATAAATGAAGTTCTGGCGCCGCAGTGAGGCTACCAGACCGCCTTAATTTTGAAACAAAATGTAACAAGTTATAACACCCTGTTACCGGCCGAATCGTTATATTCGGGCATGTGAGTGAACGAGAGGTGTTTGATGCTGGCTACCCATGCGCCGTCCCCTTCGCGGACCGATGTCCTGATCTGTCTGGATAATCAACAAATTGCCTCGCGCATCAGTTCGCTTCTATCACAACAGGGATTGACGGTCGCAGCCATACCGACGGCCGGCCTTCAGGAGTGGTTCGATCCAACCGGTTGTCACCTGGTGGTGACGCATACCGCGATGATCGGAGACGTGCGGAGGCGGCTGAACTTGCCGGTCGTCAATATCGAGACTTTCATATTCGAGCGCCCTGATCATGTGACCGAGGGGGCTGCGCGGCAGTTCGACGGCAACGCCTTCGTCAAGCGCATTTTTTCCGTTATGAACGGTACGCAAAGGCGCGCGGCTGAGTGATTTAAGTCAGCGGTTGCTGTCTCCTATAATCGCTGCTGGCTGGCCTTGTCGAAGAAATGCAGGTTCGGTGTCTTGAGCGAGATCTGAATTGTCTGGCCCGGCACGAGTTCGGCTCGCTCTCTCATTACCCAGGTTAATTCCTTGCCCTCAAGATCGAGCGCGACATGCGTTTCGGAGCCGGTAGGTTCGACGACGGTCACGGTTGCGCTAACGCCGGCCTCCGTGGCAAACGAGATATCTTCTGGACGTATGCCGAGAATGACCTCCCGACCCTCCGATTGAGCCGGAGCGCTGGCGAGTTGGATGCGTGTGCCGGTTGGCAATATCAATTCCGGCGATGCACCGCCGGTAAGCTTGCCTTCAAGAAAATTCATGGCTGGAGAACCGAGGAAACCGGCCACGAAGACATTTTTCGGCCGGTCGTAAAGTTCGAGCGGCGAGCCGACCTGTTCGACCTTCCCGCCCTGCAGCACCACGATCTTGTCGGCCATAGTCATGGCCTCGATCTGATCATGCGTCACGTAGACGATCGTGGTTTTCAGGCGCTGATGCAGCGCTTTGATCTCGGCCCGCATCTTGACGCGCAGCTTGGCGTCGAGATTGGAAAGCGGTTCATCGAACAGGAAGACCTTGGGATCGCGCACGATGGCGCGGCCCATGGCGACGCGCTGGCGCTGGCCGCCGGAAAGCTGGGCGGGCTTGCGATCCAATAATGGTTGCAGGCCAAGTATCTTGGCGGCCTCGCCGACCTTCTGATCGATTTCGGCACGCTTTGCGCCGGCAAGCTGCAGCGCGAAGCCCATGTTCTGCGCCACCGTCATCTGCGGATAGAGTGCGTAATTCTGGAATACCATGGCGATGTCGCGATCTTTCGGCGGCAGGTCGTTGACGATCCGGCCGCCGATGGAGATTTCACCGCCGGTGATGTCTTCCAGCCCGGCGATCATGCGCAGCAATGTTGACTTGCCGCAGCCCGAGGGACCGACGAGAATGACGAATTCGCCGTCCGAGATTTCGACATCGACGCCATGGATAATGTTTACAGCGCCATAGGACTTCCTGACGTTCTTGATGGTCAATCCGGACATAACTTTTTCCTTGGATCAATGCTTCTTGCGGATGCGGAGCGCCTGGTATGGCTTGCCCGGCAGTTCCACGCCGAAGGCGGCGTCCGCCTTGCCGCCGCGCACGATCGCGCCGTGGCGCGTCGGATGCGGGATCGGCGCTTCCACCTTTTTTGCCGGCGTGACCGTCATTTCCCATGTGTCGATGATATCGACGTCATAGTCGGTTCCGTCCTTCGGCAGACCGGTGGACCAGATAACCGGTTGATGTTCGCCGAGATAGATGTAGCTGACATCACCATCCCTGGCGCCGGAAACGCGCGTCCACGGCCATTCGCCATAGGAGGACATGGGCTCAAGGCCGTTGACGACATCCTGCTCCAGCAGATCGCGCAGGAAGCCGATGCGCTTCCAGGCTTCCCCGCGCAGCTCGCCGCCTTTTGCCCACCAGATGAGATCCTCCGGATGCGAATAGGTTTCACCATGGCCGGCATAGCCGCCGCGCGTCACCGTAATCCAGAAGCGATGCACCAGCTCCTGTGCCGTCAGATTGCCCCAGGACTGAATGATATTGCCTTCATATTCCGGCTCGTCGTTGACGACGGGCTTGCCATAGGCTTCGCGCCATTCCTGTGTGCGCTTCACATCCCAGTTCTGGATGCAGGTATGGGTGACCCACGGCTTGCGATGATCGAAGTTCATTGTCGGCTCGCCGTTGTGGATCGACTTCAGATGGCCATAGGGATCGTTCTCTTCGAGAATGTGGAAGTAACGGTCCCACTGCTGCAGCGGCTTGGTGTCGAGAAGGAAGTCGTACTCGTTGGCAAGCGCCCACCAGACATTGCGATAGGCAGAAAGGCGCGCCGCGAGATAAGCGACGTAGCGGAAATCCTGCTCAGCCGACATATCGGCATAACCCCAGCGATCGTAGGGGTGGAACATGATGATATCGGCCTCGATGCCGAGATCGCAGAGGGCCGCGACCTGGCTCTCGAAATGGCGAAAAAGAACGGGGTTCGGCCGATCGAAGTCCTCCTTGCCGTCCGCGCCCTTTTCAAAGCAGGCATAAAGCGGCTCGTTGACGTTGTAGGGGTAGTCCTTGGGGAAGACACCCATGCGGATCTTGTTGAAGCGTGATTTCTTCAGCGTTTCGAGCGTCTGGGCCTGCATCTCAAGCGGCTGGTGCGTCCAGGCATAGCAGGTCGTGCCGAAGGAGAGGAAAGGCTTGCCATCGGCATAGGCGAAATGGAACTTGTTGCGGACGTGCACGGGGCCGTGGTTGCCTTCCGACGGCTTGGTGGCAACGAAAGAGCCAGTCTTGCCGTCCAGTTCCGATGTCTTCGAGCGCGTGCGGAACGACCAATCGCCTTCGTTGTCGGGCATGAAACGAACGCGATAGACACCGTCGCCGTCATAGAAGCCGGGTACGCGGACCTCGCGGCTGTGCTGGCTGAAAACGGCATCGAATGCCACATCGCGATAGGGATTACCGCTCGAAGGGCCGTTGAAGGCAGCTTCGAACACTCCCCATTTTTCGACGGACGCGTTGGACATGATATTCTCCTTGGAAGATGGATGAATGGCCCGACCGCTCAGCCCTTGACCGCACCGGAGGTGAGGCCGGAGACGAAGTAGCGCTGGAAGATCAGATAAACGATGGTGGCCGGTAGCACAGTCATGACGATCGCCGCGTTCAACTGCCCGTAATCATTGGAAAACTGACCCTGGAAGGACATGAGCCCAAGCGGCAGCGTCCACATATGCTGATCCTGCAGCAGCACGAGCGCCATGGCGAACTCATTCCACGTCGAAACGAAATCCAGGATCAGCAGCGCCGCGAGCACCGGCAGGCAGACGGGCAGGAATATCCGGCGAAAGATGGTGAAATGGCTTGCACCGTCGATCAGGGCCGCTTCCGACAATTCCTTCGGAATACCTTTGAAGAAGCCGTGCAGAATGAAGACCTGATAGGGCACGCCGAAGGCGATGTAGGGCAGGATCACGCCGGGATAGGTATCGATTAAGCCCAGCGAATTGACCAGCGTGAACAGTGGCGCCAGCATGACCTGAAACGGGATCATCGTGCCGAAGACGACAAGGAGCAGCAGGATCTTGCTGAACCGCAGGCGTATCTTGGCAAGCGCATAGGCCGCCATCGCCGAGAGGATGAGACCGAGCGGGACCTTAATCACGGTAATGATGGTGCTGTTCAAGAAGGCGCTGGCGAAATTGCCGCGGCCCCAGGCGCTCGAATAATTCTCGAAGGCGGGCTCAAGCGGTGGCATGAAGGCGCCGGTCGACGTCACATCAGCCTGCGTTTTCAGCGAGGTGAAGACGATGAAAACGAAAGGCGCGAGCCAGATCGCAGCCACCACCAGCAGCGCGATCCACAGGCCGATCAAGACGGGATCGCGCTTGCGCTTTGCCGGTGCAATCGTTTCGAAGTCGTCCGACATGGATGTGGCCGATGCTGCCGTCATTGTTCGGCCTCCTCATGCTTTTGCGTCCAGCGCAGGTAGGGAATGACGACGACGATGGTGATGAGCAGCAGGACGACCGAGATCGCGGCACCGCGGCCGAAATCGAAGATCTGCATGGCTTGTGTGAAGGCCCAGAGCGCCAGCATCTGTGTCGATTGCGCCGGCCCGCCGCCCGTCAGGCCATAAACGATGTCGAAGGCCTTCAGCGACGAAATGACCGAGAGTACAAGCACAATCGTCAGCGTCGTGCGCAATGCAGGCAGGGTGACGTAACGGAAGATGTTCCAACGCCCGGCGCCGTCGATGCGGGCGGCTTCGACCAGCGTCTGCGAGACGTTCTGCAGGCCAGCGAGAAACAGGACCATGGAAAAGCCGACGGATTGCCAGAGATAGGCAATGAAGACGGAATAGAGCGCGATATCCTTGTCGCCGAGCCAGTCCTGGATCCAGTCCTGCAGGCCCATGGAAGTCAGGATTTCGGTGAAGAGACCGAAGAAGGGATCGTACATCCATTTCCACATGGTCGCGACCGCGATCGGGGCGATAATGACAGGCAGATAGAAGATGGCGCGGAAGGTATTGCGGGCAAAGAGCTTCTGGTTGAGGCTCAGCGCGAGCAGCAGCCCGACCATGGGCGGAAAAATCACGCACATGATCGTCCAGATCACCGTATTGCGGAAGGCAACCCAGAAGACGGGGTCCTGCGTGAAGATATATTGATAGTTCGCTAGGCCGACGAAGGGGCGTTGCGGATCGAGGCCGTTCCATTTCTGGAAGCTCAGCACCACCACGTTCAGCATCGGGTAAAGCGCGAAAATCGCGTAGATCAGCATGGCCGGCGCAAGCAGGATCGCTGCCTGGACGCTGGGATCATGTGTTCGGTTGCGGAATGACATTTCTGATTGCTCCCGGCGGCAGCTGACGCGTGGGCATAAGGGTGAGGGAGGCCGTTCGCCGCGATGACGATCGGCCTCCCTCGATTGATCAGGTGCGACCGGCGATGAAGGTCTGCAGCTGCTTGGCGGCATCGACCGGCTGGATGTTGCCGGAGGCGACGTCGTTGATGACCCGGAAATATTCGGTGGTGACGTCGAGCGGGAAGGCCTGGTCGCCGTTCATGTAGACCTTGCTGTAGGTTTTGAAGATCTCAAGCCACTTCGCCTCCAGCGGCTTCTGATCAGTGTACTGGACATTCTTGTTGACCGAGATCGAGCTGATCTGGCCGACGAGATCCTGCTGCACCTTCGTCGACAGGAAGTAGTCGAGGAACTTTGCCGCAAGATCCGGGCTCTTGCTCTTGGTGCTGATGTAATTGTACTCGGCAAAGCCATAGAGGCGATTGGTGTTCGTCGGGAACGGCACGACGCCGTAATCGTCGAGATTGACCTTGCTGCCGCTCAGCTGGCTGACCAGCCAGTCGCCTTCGAGCATCATCGCAGCACGGCCGGCGACGAACAGGGTATAGGATTGCTGGTTGCTGATGCCCATGAAAGGCTTCAGCGTATAATCCTTCGTCCACTTGGCGAATTCGGTGAAGGCATCGGTTGCGCAGGGCTCCTTGGTCCAGTCGGCTTTCATGGCCATCAGCGCGTCATGCTTATCGGCGCCGCATTTGGTTTCGAGCAGCACGTCCATCAGGCGCATGACGTGCCAGTTGACCGAGCCGCCGAAGGTGAAGGCCGGAATGCCTGCGGCCTTGAGCTTGTCTGCTGCGGCCAGCAGCTCTTCATAGGTTTTCGGCTCCCCGGTGATACCAGCCTTCTGGAAGAGCTTCTTGTTGTAGTAGATCGCTTCGCCCTTGAAGGTGAAGGGAACGCCATGCTTGCCGCCCGGATAGAGATCGGCAAAGGCGGCGGCGGACGGAAGCAGTTCGTCGTTCCATTTGTACTGGGTGTAGTATTTGTCGAGCGGCAGCGAGAGTCCCGCCTTCACATATTCGCCGCCGAGGCCAAGGCCGGCCCAGCTGAAATAGATGTCCGGGCCTTTGCTGGAGCCTGCGGCCACGCGAAGGGCGGTCTTGTGTTCATCGACGCCGCGCTGGACGATTTCGACATGGGTGCCGGGATTGGCGGCCTCGAAATCCTTCGCCACCTTCTTCAGCGCGCCGTTTGCCGCGCCATTGTCGAAGTTCAGCGTCCACAGCGTCAGGTCTTCCGCGGCAACATTGGTTGCCGAAAAGGCCGCCGCTGCCATAGCAGCAGCGCCGAACCAACGCGCATATTTGAAGTTGCCAGCCATCTCCCGTCCTCCTCTGAGCAAAGCTGAGGGCGGTTTTGACAAATCGTTGTCAACATGTCAACTGGTATGATGAGCTTATCAGCGGTATCGCATGAAGTGATCGTGAAAACAGACCATGACGACGACGGCCGACGCCGCGCCGGGGTCCATATGTCCCAAGGCTCGATCGCCCAGGCGCGACGACCGGCCTTTTGCCGCGACCATATCCTTGGTTGCTTCTGCGCCCGCTTCGCCCGCTTCAAGGGCGGCGGCCAAGCAATCGGCGAGTGAAAGCCCTCGATCCATGGCCGCGCGGCAGGCTGCGGCAGCGGGTGCCCAAGCATCCACCATGGTCTTTTCGCCGACCTCCGCCTTGCCCCGATCCTGAATGCCCTTGGCAAAAGCTGCGAATATTTCGACCATATCGTCGTCGCTCAATGACGCCTTTCCCTTGGCGACCGCGCCTGCGCGCATCAAGGCGGTCGCATAGAGCGGTCCGGACGAGGCGCCCACCGCATTGAGGAAGGACTTTGCAGCCGTGTTGAAGACCAGCGTCGGGTTGGATGTCGATGATTCCAGCTCCGAAACCGCCTTGGCTGCGGCAGCGAAGCCGAGCTCCATGGCGATGCCGTGGTCGGCGTCGCCGATCACGCCGTCGAGTTCGCAGAGACGGTCCTTCTCGCGGGCCATTGCTTCGGCGATCCGCACGAAAAGCGATTTCAGCTCTTCTGTTCCGATTATGGTCATGACAGCGCCTCGCCGGAGCGGAACATGGCGCAATCGCAGGGGTGATCGATGAGCCGCTGCAATTCGTCATCGAGATGCATGAGGGTGATCGAGGCGCCGGTCATTTCGAGCGACGTGCAGTAATTGCCGACCAGCGACAGGTGAATGACGACGCCGGCATCGTCGAGCATGGCCTTGACCTTGCGCATCATGATGTAGAGCTCCATCAGCGGCGTCGAGCCTAGCGAATTGACGAGCACGGCGACCCGGTCGCCGCGCGCCGGCTTCATCTCATCGAGAATTTTGCCGACGAGTTCGCTCGTCACCTCGTCCGCCGATCGCATCGGCCCGCGGGCGACGCCGGGCTCGCCATGGATGCCCATGCCGATTTCCATTTCGTCGGCGCCGATCTCGAAATTCGGCTTGCGGGTTTGTGGCAGAGAGCAGGGCGAGAGCGCCACCCCCATCGTATAGGTGCGTTCGTTAGCCCACCGCGCCACCCGTTCCACGTCGTCGAAACCGTACATCAGGTCGCAGGCTGCACCCGCGGCCTTGAAGATGAAGACATTGCCGGCAACCCCGCGACGGCGCTCCTTCTGGTTGACCGGCGCAGAAGCGATGTCGTCCGTCGTCAGGACTGTACGCACCTCGATATCGTCCATGGCAAGCATTTCCGCCGCCATGTCGAAATTCATGACATCGCCGGCATAATTACCATACATGAACAGCACGCCGGCGCCGCCGTCGACGGCCTTGGCACATTCGATGATCGGATCGGGCGGCGGCGAGGCAAAGACATTCCCGATAGCGGCGGCATCGGCCAGCCCTTTGCCGACGAAGCCGAGAAACGTCGGCTCGTGCCCGGATCCGCCGCCGATGACCAGGCCGACCTTGCCGGCCCGTGGGCCATGCTTTGCCACGATCGAGCGCGGCGATCCCTCGACAGCGCGCAGATGGCGTGGATGAGCCGCCAAGATGCCGGCCAGCATCTCATCGACGGCGGCGGCACCCTCGTTGATCAATTTCTTCGTCTTCACGCCGAGACTCCCAAATCATTGTGATTGTTGGGACTAACTTGCGCGTCTGCGAATGAAGGTCAATCCATCAAAGTCGTGGAAGCGGTGCTATAGGCATCAAGCGTAAGCCTCGTATTTCCGGGCTGCTCCAGCAGCCGGAACCTTCCCAGCTGAATCTGTTGCGAGGCGGGTGTGATGTTGACCAAATGGAGTTGTCGAGCCGCTCCAGGCTGCGCCGTGATGAAGGCGAGCACGGAGGTCTGATCGGACGACAGGCACTCCTGCCACTGGCTGCCTGCGAGGCGAGACAAGGTGGAGACGACGTTAAAAAGCGGTCGTGTGGTTCCCCGCGCCGACGGCTCTTTTTCTCCGGCGATCAGGCCAAAAGGCCCGGTCAGCGCCGAAAGCGTCAGGCATTCCAATCCGGCATCGAGGACGCGGACGGCATAGCCGAGTGCAAAGGCCTTGCCGAAGCGGGCATTGTGCCGTGGATCGGTGTTGGCCATGGCGATGCGGCCGCCGCGGGGATTCTCTATCGTCCGGCTGCCATAGGGGTTCTGCCGCATCGGTATGGTCGATGGTCCGATACGGTAAGGCTTGTCGCCGTAGATGGCGCGTATGGAACGCGTGATGAAGGGCAGCGCTTCCAACGTCTGCATGACGCTCAGATCGTCGGCCGCATGCACGATGGGATTGGTGCAATGTGTAATGAAATCGAGACTGTCGGCGGGCACTCGCTTGCGATTGAGTTCGGTGAAATAGCTCAGCATGCCGCCGCCGATACGCACATCGGGAAAGGCGGCGTGCGCGGCGGCATAGACTTCCTCAAGAGGCGGGCATTCGGGCCATTTGCTGCCCGGCGGCGTCGATTGCCGGTCCACGGAAGGCGAGATCATGATTGCATCGGGCTTGAAGCCGACCGCTCGCATCCAGCCTGCTATTTGCTGTGTTTCAACAAGAGGTGGCTGGTGGCAGGGCAATGCGATTTCCAGCGTTGATCTGCCGGCATGAATCGCGGCAACGGCTGCGAAGCGTTTGAACGCATCGGCGCCATGGCCGGTATCGGGATCGAAGTGAAACAGCAGTTCCTGCGGGGCAATTTCGTCTAAGCGCTCGCGCGCAGCCAGCGTCGCATCCACTTCCTCCGGCGTAATGACAAGGCCGATCGATGGCATGGCACCGGATTTTGTCCCCGCGCTTAGGGTGATCGCGGCATCCGACGTATGGGAAAAAGAGGGTGGAGAACGCCGCTTATCCCCGATGGTCAGAACGATACGCTGCCGCATCGGCTCGCTGGCCGGAATGCGATAGGGCCAAGGCAGGGCAAGCGGGCGAACGTAGGTCTTATAGGAAGCATCGGACCAGTTGCGCTGATCTTCCATCTCGAAGGTGTCGCCTTCCACCCGGCACTCAGCGGTTACGTTCGCCATCACGCCATGCGTAATCGCCCGCATATCCTTGAAGGGCTGCCAGGGTTCGATAAGATCGGGGAAATGCGTGCTCTCGCGGCTGCCATCGACATGCTCGACCGATACCGGTGTACCGGCAACACCCACGATCGGGTGCAGGATACAGAAGCCGCAGCGGTTGGTTTCGAAGCCGGTCGTCGAGAGCGCTATTGCCTCGAAGGTCAGGGCTTCATCGGCCTCAGCTGTTATCCGCACGTCAATCGCAAGTTCGGTATTCTCAGGGCCTCTGCAACGCGCAACATAGCTGACCAAAAAGCCATCCTGCTGCTGATTAATCCGCAGATCGTCGATATCGGGCGCATAGGTGCCCCAATCACGATCGCGAACCAGATAGGAAACGGCTCGCAAGACTTCGATGCCGTCGTAACGAATGGCTCGGAGATTGCCGTCCTTAAAATCGACCTCAAGCCTGCCCGCTGTCAGTCGCACCGGCGGCGTTTCGAGCTCGCGCGTGCCGTAAAGCTGGAACGGATCGATCTCGCTCTTCATTGCAGCATCGCTCCGATATCGACGGATTTCCCGTTGGCGGCACTCTCATAGGCTGCTTCGACAAGCGCCAGGGTCTTGAGATTGTCAGCGCCTGACGTGGAGGTTTCGCCACCACTGGCAAGGCGGTCCGTCCAATGCTGCTGGATCGCCAGGACGCTCTCCTGAATATTGTGCCAGGGACGCGAGGCCCAGGACAGAAGCTGGGGTGATGCATCCGATAGGGTCACGCCATCGGCACCGCTGACCTCAAGCCGATATCCCTGCGAGAGGCGAATGCTACCCTTCGTGCCGTCGAGCTCGATCAGCGTTTCAGGGAATGGCTCGGCCGCAAGCTTGGAGGCATAGCTGACATCGACGATCGACGTCGCGCCGTTTTCATGGTCAAGCAGGATGGTTGCGACATCCTCGCCCTTGATCTTCGGATTGACCCGTTTGGTGCGGGCCGTCAGTGAAGAAACGTCGCCGAGGATGAAGCGGGCGATGTCGAGCGTATGAATGCCGAGATCCTCGATGATGAACCGTTCGCCTTCGGCCAAATAGGGCTGCCCCGAAAACACATCATAGCCGGAGCGGAAGGAGAAGCGCCCCCAGAAGGGCTCGCCGATCGCGCCGGACTGGAGGGCACGCTTGACCGCCTGAATGGGCGTTTGCCAGCGGAAGTTCTCATGCACCATCAGCGGCACGCCGGCTCGCGCACAGGCCTCTACCATTGCCTTGGCGTCGCTCAACGTCTTTGCGAAAGGCTTCTGGCAGATCGCCGGTATCTTGTAAGAGGCCGCCATCTCCACCAGGGCGCGATGGCTTTGCACCGTCGTTGCTATATCGACGAAATCGAAGCCCCTATCGGCGAACAGGGTGGCTGCGTCCGTGTAGCGGCGTTCGATACCGAACTGGTCGCCGACGAGTTTCAGCCGCTCCGGATCGCGGTCGCAGATCGCGGCGATGCTGGCGCCTTCAACGTCTTGCCACGCATGCATCTGATTGATCGCGAAGAAGCCGCAACCGATCAATGCGCCCTTGAGTTCTGCCATTTCAGCCTGCCTTTGCCATTTGCATGAGAGTTACGCGCTGCTGGAGGCGCCGCTGCGCCTGATCCACGACGACAGCGATGATGATGACACATCCCTTGATCACCATCTGCCAGAAGGATGAGACGCCCATCATCACGAGGCCGTCCGAAAGGATGCCGATGACGAAGGCGCCGACGATCGTGCCGCCTATGGTGCCGCGGCCGCCCGACATGGATGTGCCCCCGAGTACTGCCGCTGCAATGGCGTTCAGCTCGAAGCTTTCGCCGGTCGCCGGATGCGCCGCCATCAGCTCCGACGATATAACAATGCCGACGATGGCAGCGCAGAGCCCCGAGAACATATAGACGAAAATCTTGACCACATCGACGCGGATGCCGGACATGCGCGCGGCGCGCTCGTTTCCGCCGACGGCGAAAATGTGCCGGCCGATCGGCGTCGAGCGGGCGACATAGGCGGCGAGTAGCGCCAGCACGATCAGGATCCAGATGGAAACGGGCAGACCAAGCATGCGGCCGGCGCCGAAGACATCGAAGCCTGTCGTATCATATTCCGACCGGCCCACCAGGTTCGGAAAGGTCTGTCCGTCGGAAGACAGGAGCGCGAGGCCGCGGGCGATATAGAGCGTTCCGAGCGTGGCGATGAAGGGCGCGACGTTGAGCTTGGTGATGAGCAGGCCGTTGATGAGCCCGATCAGCAGCCCGACGGCCAGCGTGATGAGAATGATCTCGTAGATGTTGAAGTAAACGGTATAGCCGATCGGCAGTTCGACGCCGTTGAGGATAAGGGCGCCTGCCACCATGCCGCAAAGGCCGACGATCGAGCCGACCGATAGATCGATCCCGCCGGTGACGATCACGAAGGTCATGCCCATGGCGAGAAACGCGTTGAGCGCGACGTGCTTCGACATCAGGATGATGTTGGCGGTCGAGGTGAAGTTCGGTGCAAAGATCGCAAAGAAGATGACGACGGCAAACAGCGCGATGAAGGTCCTGAGCTTCATCAGCGTCAGGAGAACGGAGCCGTTCGAGCGATTGGTCGCAAAGGCGGAGGACGTATCTGCGGTCATGAAGCGAGTTTCCCTGTATGTCCGTGTCCCTTGGCGGATGCTGCGATGATGGCCTCTTCCGTCGCTTCGCTGCGGTCGAGAACGGTCACGAGCCTGCCGTTGCTGAGCACTGCGATGCGGTCCGAAAGTGCCATGACCTCTTCAAGGTCCGATGTTGAAAACAAGATTGCGAGACCCTTGCCGGCGAGCCTGCGCATGGTGCGAAAGACGTCAGCCTTGGCGCCGACATCGATACCGCGGCTCGGCTCGTCCATCAAAAGCACCTTCGGATCGGTCATCAGCGCCTTGCCGATGACGACCTTCTGCTGGTTGCCACCGGACATGGAGGTGACCTCGAAATCCGGATTGGGCGCCTTGATCGAGAGATCGCGGATCATGTCGCGAATGGCGTTCTTTTCGGCACCCGGATCAATATGGAAAAACAGCCGGGCGAAACGGCCGAGGCTCGCAAGCGTCAAATTGCTGGCGATGGACAGGACCTGCACCAGTCCCTCGCGCTGACGGTCCTCGGGGATCAATGCCAGGCCGTGCCGGATGCGCCTAGTGGTGTCGTGTGCGCGAACCTCGACCCCATCGATGTAGATCCGCCCGGTCGAATGCATATGCCGGCCCATCACACATTCGAAGAATTCGCTACGCCCGGCACCCATCAAGCCGTAGATGCCGAGGATTTCGCCGGCGCGCACCGACAGCGAGACATGATCGACGGCAAGGCCGCCCGTGCGTCGCGGCAGGCTGATCTCCTCGGCACGGAAGGCTTCCTTGCCGATCGCATGGCCACCGTCCCTGGCGAAATCCTTGGCGTCCGATCCGATCATCGATCTGACGATCCATTTCGTATCGATATCGCGAACCATGGCCTGGCCGGTGATCTGTCCATCACGCAGCACGGTGATATAATCGCCGATGCGCATCAGTTCTTCCAGCCGGTGCGAGATATAGACGATGGCGACGCCTTGAGCCTTCAGTTCCGCAATGACCTTGAACAGAATGTCGACTTCTGCCGCAGATAGCGCCGATGTAGGCTCGTCCATGATGAGGATGCGGGCATCGAGCGAGATGGCCTTGGCGATCTCGACGAGCTGCTGTTGCCCGATCGGCAGATCCTCCACCATGGTTTCGGCACCTATGCCGGCATCGAGCCGATCCAGAAACGCGTTGGCCCTTGCGATCTGCGCCTTGTGATCGATACCGAAAATGCCGCCGGTGATTTCGCGCGTGGCAAAGATGTTCTCGGCCACCGTCATGTTGGCAAAGAGATTGAGCTCCTGGAAGATCATGCCGATTCCGCGGGCCTGTGCGTCGGCCGGGCTGCTGAAGGAGACTTCCTCGCCCGCGAGCAGGATGCGGCCCGAAGTCGGCCGTTCGACGCCGGCGATGATTTTCATCAAGGTAGACTTGCCGGCACCGTTTTCGCCGACGAGCACGTTGACCGCGCCGCGGTGCAGCTCGAGGTTGGCGTGCCTGACGGCGACGATGCCGGAATAGACCTTGGAAACGTCCTCCAGGCGCAGGATGATGTCGTTGCTTGGGGTTCCGCTCATGGTCATTGCCCCAATGTCAAGGCTGAAGGCGTGATCAGGGGAAGCTGGCCGGATAGGGGCAGCGGAAACGCGCCCGTTACGGTGATCGTCTTTCCGATCAGCTGGTTGCGAGGCAGAGCTGCCAGAAAGGACGAGTTTGCCTTCTCATTGAAGGCTTTGCCGAATTGAGCCCACTCGATCTGGTTTCTGAATTCGTTGAAGTCCAGAAAATCAAGCGCGTCGCGTAGCGCCGTGCCTCGGATCGCAGGGCCGATCTGCACCTTCGCGTCCGGCTTGCCATCGCCATCCACATCGACGTCGAGGGTTCCGGCGCGAGAGGCTGTGTCGGCAGCCACGATCTTGCCGCTCAGTTTGACGGCATAAGTCCACGGCGATGAAGCCTGTTTTCGCGGGTTTCCGTATTTTGCGCCGGCATCGTCCGGATTGGCGGCTATGGCTTGCAGCACCGTCTTAATGTCACCCGCGCGCTTCTCAATAGCGGGCAGTGCCTGGGGTTGCCAGATCGCCTCCGCCTTGGCTGCGGGGTCGAAGGCACTCTTTGCCGCCGCTGCCGCCTTCTCCTCGGGCGTCGGCGTTTTGATAATCTTGCAGCCGGGCAATGCCGCCGCCAAAATAAGGGCCACGAGCGCGCCTCTGGTCCTCAACATGCAATGCACCTCGATCTTGCAGGAAAGACATCGGGAGAGCGCGGTTCCGCGCCCTCCCACTTAGTGGTCCGCCATCAGTTCTTCAGTGCGAAGGTTTCGAGCTTGTCGGCGTTGTCGGCATTGATGAGGACGCAATCCATCAATTGCTTCTCATCCTTCGGCGCCGTCTTGTTCTTGATATAGGCGTCGGCCTGTTCGACCGCCTTCTGGGCCTGGGCGTAAGCCGGCTGCATGACCGTCGCCTTGATGCCGCCCGCCTTGATGGAGTCGCGCACATCGTTCGACCCGTCGAAACCAACGACGATCACGTCCTTGCGGCCGGCGGCCTGCAGAGCGGCAATCGCGCCCATCGCCATAGTGTCGTTGCCCGAGATCACGCCCTTGATATCGGGATTTGCCTGCAGGATGGTTTCCATCTTGGCATAGGCCTCGGTCTGGCTCCAGTTCGCCGACTGCTTGGCGACCAGCTTCAGGTCGGGATAGTCGTCGATGACGTCGTGATAACCCTGAGAGCGGATACCGGCATTGGTATCGGCTTCGCGGCCGACGAGCTCGGCATAATTGCCCTTCTCGCCCATCAGCTTGACGAACTCCTGCGCGCCGAGCTGTGCGCCCTGATAGTTGTTGGAAACGATCTGGGCGACGGCGATGCCGGTGACGTTGATTTCGCGATCGATGAGGAAGGAGGGGATGCCCGCATCCTTGGCCTTCTTCAAGGCGGCGACCGTCGCATCCGCACCAGCATTGTCGAGGATGATGGCCTTGGCGCCACGCCCGATCGCTGTGTCGATGACTTCCGATTGCTTATTGGCATCGTCGTCATGCGTCATGACGAGCGTGTCGTAGCCCAGCTCCTTCGCCTTGGCTTCGGCGCCGACGGCCTCTGCCTTGAAGAATGGATTGTCGAAGGCCGGCGTGATGATGGCGATTAGGTCGGCGGCGAAGGCCGGCATCGCCGTGCCCAGCGCCAGTGCGGCGGTAAAGGCTGCAAGTGTCAGTCTGCGTGTCAGTTTCATGGTCTCCTCCCAGTTATGAAACAGGCCCTGTTCCCGGCAGGGCAGCAAGGGGAGGGCATTGCCCTCCCGGGGGACGTCGATCAGGTGATGCGACGGATGCTTTCTGCGATCTCCTGCGGCTCGAAAACCTTCTTCCAGTCGTCGCGCATGAGGGCAGGAATGCCGAATTCGATCGCCTTGTTGCAGGCGTCGGAGAACACGCCGTCGACTTCCTTGAAGATGACCGCGCCGAGCACGTTCATGTGGCCGAGCAGGAAGTCGCGGGCGGCTTCCGCCGGAACGCCGCGGGCGACGCACTCATCCATAGCCTGACGCATGACGACGAGCAGCGAGGCGCAGACCGTTTCTGAAAGGCCCGGCTCCAGCATCGCCATCTGCTCGACGGTGACCCGGTGCGAACGCATGACCGGCGCCCAGATGACCTTGGCGATTTCCTCGCCGAGCGCATAGGCGCTTTCCGGACCTTGCATCAGTGCCGAAACGATATGCTGCTTGGCAAAGAGGCCGCCGAAATGGTCCTTCTTGGCCTGCATCTCAGTCTCGTCGTTGAAGATCGGCGGATGGCAGGGATGGGTGACGAAATAGGTGAGGTCCTCGCGCTGCGGCAGATGGCCTGCAAAGGGGGCGGCGGCGTCGAGCGCGACAACCATCGTGCCGGGCTTCAGCTTATCGACGATGCCGGTGGCAACCTTGCCGATCGCGGTATCCGGTACTGCAAGGATCACGACCTCTGCGCCGTCCAGCGCGGCATCGACGGGGACGCAATCAATAGAAAGGTCATTCTTCAGGCGGGCCTTGCCGGCATCGCTGACCTCGACATGGCGCACATCGAAGCGCGAGCCTTTCAGGTTCTTGGCGAGCCGGTAGCCCATTTTGCCGCCGGCGCCGAAAAGAGCAATTGCAGTCATCTTAGTACCTCGTTCACTTTCAATGTGTGGTATCGCAAGTGGTATGATGAGTCAATGAGTATGCCAATATCATACCGAAGAATGCCGCAGCTATGATCCCCTCCCGTCGCGGATCTGCGCGAAGTAATCGTCGGTGCCGACCTGCCCGCCTTTCAGCGCGATCTGCAGGCCATTGGTGGGCGCGTAGCTGCCATGGGCGGTGCAAAGCGGCGAGCCGGGGGTTTGCGGCAATGGAAGAAGCGTCGTCAGGGCCTCGACGCGCACTTCCTTGAGCGCGTGGCTCGACGTGTCGCCGCCGGCAATGACGACGCGACCGAGGTTTTCCTGCTCGATTAACTGCCGCAGGATCGTGCCGAGAGCCTGCCCCAGGCGATGGCGGGCGCCGGGAATGCGGTCGATATCGCCGCCGCGGTCGGCGGATGGGCCGAGTGCCGTATGAAGAATGACGCTGCGGCCGGCCTTGAGGCTGGCCACGCCCGCGGCGACGGCTGCGTCCAGAGCACGCTCGACGCTCTCGCCGACAAGCTCTATGGGATCGAGATCGATGCCGTCAAAACCGTCGGCTGTGGCACGCCGGATTTGCCGTTCGGTCGTCGGCGATACGCTGCCGGAGACGACCGCAAGGCGGTCGACCTTGCCGGGGCGGGCGAACTCCGGCTTTTCTCCGATCAAACCTTCGTTGCGCCAAGCATCGAGAAGGGCATATTCGACACCGGATGAGCCTGCGACAAAAGCATTGCCTTTGCCTGCAAGGCGCCACAGCTGATGTCCTGCGGCAGCCTGGGTTTCCGGGCTGTCGACATCAAGCAGCAGGACACCCTCCTTGCCTCTCGCCAGAGCATCGAGCCGCGCATCGGCATCGGCTGCCTGGATCGTGATGAGATCGGCGAGGCTGACGGGGAGGGACGTCTGCCTGCTCAGATGCAAGGTGAGATCGGCCTCATCCATTGGCGTAACGGGATGCCGGCTCATGACTGGATGCCGGTCGATGCGAAAGACTTCGCCTTGGTAGGCCGCGAAAAGGTGGCCGAAAGCGGTGTAGCGTTTCAGCTGCGGCGCTCCGACCACAACGGGCACGACGGGTTGTGCAAAGAGCGCTTTGCCGATCTCGATCGCCTTGCCGATGTTGCCGATGACGGGACTGGAATCGAAGGTCGAGCAGACCTTGTAATGGCATATCGCGGCATTGAGGCTCTTTAGCCATTCGATTGCAGGCGTCAGATGCTCATCCATCCATTGCGGCGTTTCGCTGCGGCTGGTGCCGGCAATGCCGATGGCGCGGCAATCCTTGAACCGCTCCAGCATGGCTTCACCTGGAATGCCGAGGAAGAGAGCCGTCGGCACGCCATTTGAGGCAAGCGCCTCCATGACGTCGGTGGAGCCGGTGAAATCGTCGCCGTAATAGCTGAGAAGAAGGTTGGACATTGCTGCTAGGCGTCCTTGCCATCACTGAATTTTGCGATCGAGGCGGCAAGCTCCGGATGAGCCCTCGCATAGTCGGCAAGCGGTATGTCCGAAACCGCTGCCTGCCAGGCCTGCTGGATGGCGCGAACGCCGGCCGCCGGTCCGAAGGGATGGCTGACGATGCCGCCGCCGCAGAGATAGAGAAGGTTCGTTGTCCGGCCGGTGCGCTGGTAGGTTTCCGGCGCCTGGCCGCCCCATTGACCGGAGCCGGCGACAGGAAGCGGACAGTCTGTGGGATCGAAGAGCGGCGTACTGATGGCCTTGAAGGATTCGACGAAGCTATCGTCCGGTTCCCAATATTTGACCCTGATGCCGTTGATTTGGAACTGGTCGACACCGAGCAGGCGCCAGAACTGCTGGTACACCTTGAAATCCATGCCGGCGCCGGGATGGCGCGTCAGCACATCCCAACCATTGCGATGCGCATGCAGGACGAGGCTGGAGCGCTTGCGCAGGAAGCTCATGCCGCCGAACCCGATAGAGTTTATGTTGACAACAGCGCAATTGCCGCCGGCCTTCAGCACGAGATCGTGGTTGCGCATCATCTCGTCGGGATCGGCATGCGAAATGCCGAAGGCATACATGACCTTCTTGCCCGTCTTCTGCTCGTGATCGAGGATCAACGGCATGATGGCTTCGACGCGCTCTTTCAGCGGCGAATAGGCCGGGCTCATCAGCTTCTCGTCATCCTTGATGAAATCGACGCCCGAGCCGATCAGCTCGCCGACAAGCGCGGCCGTTTCCTCTGGCCGAAGACCGAGCGCAGGCTTGACGATCGTGCCGATGATCGGGCGACCGCTGACTCCGGTCAGACGCAAGCTGCCGGCAACCCCGAATTGCGGGCCGGGATGCGCATCACGGAAGGCCTCCGGCAGCTTCATATCGACGATGCGGATGCCGGTCATGCCCTTGATCGAGAAGACGCCACCGATCGCGATCGTCATCAACGCCGCAAGATCGGTGCCGATGGCATCCAGCGGGAAGGCGATGTCGACATCGGCGCGATGGATCGGGCCATGGCCCTCGGCCACCTCCGGCCAGGTTGGACGCTCGGCGTCGGCAAGGGGGCGGATCGCGAGGACACGCGCGGCCACACGCGCCTTGAGCTCTTCCGTCTCGCCCGGCACGGCGACGAAGGTGCCGGTCGATTGATCGCTGGCGATCTTACGAGCCATCGCCTCGATGCTGCCGGGCGTTTCGATACGGTAGGTGATGGTGATGATCATGAGTGGATGAATGCTCCTCTCGCCGACGATTTTTCGCGTGGCGCAAACTGGTGATCTGGTATAATGAGTATTCCAACTTCTGCAACGATTTTTTTGTCCGGTTGCAGATAAGGCGACTCGTATGGGCTTCCGCCATGGCGGCCAAAAATGCATAAGGGAGGAAAAGCTTTGGGAAAGCGGGATTCCATGAGCCAGCCAGTCGAACAAATTGTACGTCGAAAGCTATCCGATGAAGTATTCGACCGATTGGAGCGGTTGATCACGTCGGGAGAGCTCAAGCCTGGCGATGAGATGCCGTCCGAGCGTGTTCTTATGGAGCGCTTCGGTGTCGGGCGTCCGGCGATCCGCGAAGCCATGCAGGCGCTTGCCAATATGGGGCTGGTCAACATTTCCCATGGTGAGCGTGCCAAGGTGCTTCAGTTGACGGCGAAGTCGATCTTCCGGCAGGTCGATCTCACCGCAAAGATCATGTTGTCGCAATCGTCCGATTCGCTCGAACAGCTGAAAAGCGCCCGCATCTTCTTCGAGCGCGGCATGGCCCGCGAGGCGGCCCAGCGCGCGAGCAAGAAAGATGTCGCCGATCTCAATGAGATCATCGAGCGGCAGCGCGCGTCCCTCGGACACGCCGAGGACTTCATTTCTGCCGATATGCAGTTCCACACGCGCATCGCTCAGATTTCCGGCAATCCGATCTTCGCGGCTGTCAGCGAAGCGATGCTCGCATGGCTGAAAGCCTATCACACCGACATGCTGATCTGGACCGGCAAGGAAAAGTTCACCCTAGTCGAACATGAGGAAATCCTTGCGCGCCTGGCTGAAAACGATGCAGATGGCGCCGAGCAGGCAATGCTCAAGCATTTGGAAAGATCGCGCGCGCTCTACACAAAATGAACATCCGTTCTCGCCCCCGCGCCGGCACGGCGCCTGGATGCCCCTGTCGTAATTCCTCCCAAATCCCAATGGAATCTATTGGTACTCAAATGAGGTGTGCGTGATGATTGATTTCTTTCAGCGAAACATGGCGCTTTTCCTGGCCGCCCTGATGACAGCAGTGGCCGTAACACTTTACAATCTGAGCTGCCTTCTGCTCAGGCATCATCATGCGCTGCTGCACAATCTGCATCATGCGGCAGGCGCCCTAGTCCTCCTTGCAGGCTTCTACACCATGATCCGCTACATGCAGGCGCTGCCGGATGATGAAGGCTAGAAATACGCCAAACTCCGAAATTCGAGCCGGCAATTTCAGATAGAGTTCAGCCTGCGCGGCTATATCCTCGCCCTGTCCCGATGCGAAATCGGCGACGCCCTAACCAGGTGTTGCCAATTTCAAACCGGGAACCAGTTTCACAGCTAGTTCGTCGCACCACTCCGGTGCAAAGCCCCATGAACAACTGAGGATATCAAAACGTGGCTGATGTTTGTACGCAAGGCGTGGATACGGGCTTTGTTGCCTTGGGCTATGCCAAGATTGCAATTCTGGGCATCGTGCAGGGATTGACCGAGCTGCTGCCGGTTTCGTCCACTGCCCATATGCGCCTGGTGCCGGCCCTGCTTGGCTGGCAGGACCCCGGTTCTGCCTTCTCGGCTACGATGCAGCTAGCAGCACTCGCCGCGATCGTCTCCTATTTCTGGAGCGACGTTCGTTACGTCACATTTGGGTCGCTCGATGCCATCAGGCAAAGGGACTGGAGCTCTCCTTCCATACGGCTTGCGATCGCCATCGTGATCGCGACCGTACCGATCGTGATCGCCGGTCTGCTGCTGTCATCCTCCCTGAATGCCTGTGGCACCTCGCTCCGCAGCCTTTGGGTGATCGGTATCGCCTGCCTGGTCATGGGCTTGTTGCTGGCGATCGCCGAACTCTACAGCCGCCATCGGAAAGACATTGAGCAGATGACGCTGATCGATGCTCTGTTCGTCGGCATCACGCAGGTCGGTGCGCTTGTCCCCGGCGTTTCTCGCTCTGGTTCGACGCTGACCGGCGCGCTCTTCCTCGGATTGAAGCGTGAGGAAGCCGCCCGATTCTCCTTCCTGCTCGGCTTGCCTGCCATTGCGCTCGCCGGCTTGAAGGAACTGTATGAGCTCCATAAGGCGCATATTCCGATGGAAGCCTGGTCGGTTCTGCTCGTCGGCCTGATCGTCGGCAGCATATCGTCGTTCATCACCATCTGGGGGCTGATGCGCTTCCTGGAGCGCTTTTCGACCTGGCCTTTCGTCATCTACCGAATCGTGCTCGGCGCCGTCATTCTTTTTGGCGTGCTGACCATGGGCTGGGCCTGAGCAAACTGATTTTTAGCGTGCTGCGGACTTAAAAGGTGGCGCTGCTCTGGAGAGCAGCGCCTTTTCGTTGCGGAGCGACTATCCGAAGACCAGGCCGCCATCGACGATCAGGTTCTGTCCGGTAACGGCCCGTGCCCAGGGGCTTGCAAAGAAAAGAACCGCATCGGCAACCTCGTGGGGCGTGGTGACGCGTCGCAGCGGCGTATTCGCGGCTATGATGTCGAATACAGCTTCCGGAGTAGCGCCACTTGCATCCGTCGTGCGCAGAAGGCCGCCGGAGACCATGTTGACGGTGATTCCCAGTGGCCCGAGTTCGGCGGCAGCCGTGCGGGTGAGCGACAGCAATGCCGCCTTGGCGGCTGTATAATCGTGATAGGGCACGACGGGGTTTTGGAAGAGATTGGTACCGATCGTAACAATCCGTCCAAAGCCTGCCTGCGCCATCGCCGGCCGCGCCGCTTGTATGAGGTTCAAGGCGCCCTCCAGCGCGGTTTCCAGCTGCCTGGTCATCTCGGCCCAGCTCAAGGCATCCAGCTTCGAACGTGCGTCACCGTTGAAGCTGAAATCAGCCAATGCATTGTGGACGATGGTCGTCGGTACGCCGAAATGCCCGGTCACCTCGAAGACGAGCCGCTTGGTGTCGTCGAGGTCGCGGATATCGGCTTGAAAGGCCTTGGCATGATCGCCGAGCTTTGCTGCGAGCGCCTCCGCGCTCTCGCGGCTGGCGCGATAGTTGACCGCCACTTTCGCACCTTCCCGGGCGAAGGCCGTCGCTATGGCAGCACCAAGGCCGCGTCCCGCACCGGAAACGATGACAATCTGATCTTTGAGTGAGAGGCTCATTTCTCTGCTCCTTGTCTGTTTGGCCAGAGCGCATGGAAATGCTGCACAGGCCCGTGGCCACTTCCGACGGAAAGCTGGTCTGCGGCAGCAACCGCGGCGGCGAGATAAGTCTTGCCAACAGCGACAGCTTCGGGAAGCGACAGGCCCTTGGCGATCTCTGCCGCGATAGCGCTGGAGAGCGTGCAGCCTGTTCCATGCGTATTCTTGGTCGGCAGCCGCTCCGCCTCGAACCAAGTCACATGATCACCGCTTGCGAGCACATCCGGGCTTTCATCCCCTTCGAGATGACCACCCTTGACGAGGACTGCCGAAGGCCCGAGCATGGCCAAAGCAAGCGCCTGACGCGCCATGTCTTCGCGGCTTTTCGCCTCCACGTCATGCAACAGCGCAGCAGCTTCGGGCAGGTTCGGTGTAACGACGGTAGCCAGCGGCAGCAGCCGCGTGGTCAGCACGTCAACGGCATCGGCAGCCAGTAGGGCGGCGCCACCCTTGGCGATCATGACCGGGTCGAGGACGACGGGTACATCGCGATGTCGCGCCAGAATGTCCGCGACGGCACTGGCGATGGCGGCATTAGCGATCATGCCGATCTTGACGGCATCCACATGGACGTCGGCAAAGATCGCATTGATCTGGTCTGCCACGAAATGTGGAGGCACCGGATGGACGCCGGTGACGCCTTGCGTGTTTTGCGCGGTCAAGGCAGTCAGCGCTGCCATTCCATAAACGCCGCGGGCGGAGAAAGCCTTCAGGTCGGCTTGAATGCCAGCGCCGCCGGAGGGATCGGAGCCAGCGATGGATAAGACATTGCGGATCATTGGCGAGCCTCCTTGATGGCGTTCGCGATGACAGTTGTCGCGGCTTGCGGGTCCGGTTGGTCGCATATGGCCGAGACGACCGCGAGACCATCGGCTCCGGCCGAGTAAACGCTTGCGGCATGCTCTGCCTTGAGGCCGCCGATCGCGACTGATGGAACGGGGCATAGCCTGACGATGCGGGCAAGCCCGTCGAAGCCGATCGGCTGCTTGTGATCGGGCTTGGTGGGCGTGGCAAAGACCGGGCCGATCCCGGCATAGTCGACGATGCCGGGATCTATGGAGGAAGCGAGAGCTTCCGTTTCCACCGAGAGGCCGAGGATCATGTCCGGCCCGATCAGGCGGCGTGCTTCGGCGGCATTCATATCCTCCTGTCCGATGTGGAGGCCATCGGCGCCAATGGCGATGGCAGCCTCGACATTGTCGTTGACGATCAGCCGGACATTTGTTCCCTGCAGGATTTGCTTGAGGGCGCGGCCCGTCTCGATCATGGTGGCTGTCGGTGCATGCTTGTCGCGCAGCTGTACGATGGTTGCGCCGCCGGCAATGGCTGCACGGGTGGTTTCAATCATGCCGAGGTTGGCACATAGCACCGGATCGAGGACGAGATAGAGCGAGAGATCGAAGTCTTTCATGCCGCCGATATCCTTGCATTGCGATCCAGCACTTCCGGGCTAAGGCCGGCGAGGGCGTCGAGGAAGCGCCAGGAAAAGGAGCCCGGCCCGTCTGCAGCCGCTCCGGCCTGTTCGCCGGCGACGGCAAAGACCGCGAGCGCCGCAACGGTTGCATCGAATGGATCATCCGGCATTGCCGCAGCAAAGGCACCGACGAGGCAGGTCAGCGAGCAGCCGAGGGCCGTCACCTGCGGCATGAATGACGAACCGCCGGCGATGCGCTTTGCCCTCCGCCCGTCGGTCACGAAATCCGTAACGCCGGTAACTGCAACGACGCAGCCATGCTTTCCCGCCAATTGCCGGGCGGAATCTTCCGCGTGTTCGACGGCGTCGCGGCTATCGACGCCCTGGCCGCGGCTCGTGCCGCCGGCAAGCGCGATGATCTCGGACGCGTTGCCGCGAATGATCGCCGGCTTTAGCTCGATCAATTGCGCGACCGCCTTGCGGCGGAACGTGGTCGCATAATGGGCGACAGGATCGAGGACCCAGGGCTTGCCCGC
The DNA here is from genome assembly GCF_027109195.1 of Rhizobium sp. AG207R. Taxonomy (NCBI): domain Bacteria; kingdom Pseudomonadati; phylum Pseudomonadota; class Alphaproteobacteria; order Hyphomicrobiales; family Rhizobiaceae; genus Rhizobium; species Rhizobium sp. AG207R. Next base: position 100,091 of record NZ_JAEPVT010000014.1, on the reverse strand, counting down.
CTCGTTTGCCGACCGGGCAGCCTTCAGCATGCCCGCAAGCCAGCCGGACGAGAGCGTGCCGATATTGATCGTCAGCGCGCCGGAGATAGCGGCAAACTCGCCGGCCTCCTCTTCGGCATGTACCATTGCCGGCGATGCCCCGGCGGCAAGCATCACATTGGCCGCGATATTCATGGCGACGAAATTGGTGATGCATTGCACCAGCGGAGGGTTAGCCCGCATGGTGCGAAGCAAATTGCCTGCAGTTGTCTGGTCTTGCATATCGCCCCTTTCAGGCGGGCGAGACGCACAGGGACGACGTGCTGGTGCTTTACGAGGTCCCGAGCGACTCCCTCCGCCAGCATGATCTGGTTCAGGTTCGAAGGGTGCTTCTCAGCCCGCCGGATGGCGGACGCCCCTGTCTCTCATCTCTCTTCTTTTCGCAGACAAAGACGGCGCTGTCACCAGCAAATCACAAAAGCCATGCTGGCGAGTGAGATTGCCTGCTTTCTCGGCGACCCATGCAATGGATGCATAGGTGGAGTGATCCCTTAGCTCTGCAAAAACCTGTGGGCTTCGACTATATGTTTCTCATCGAAGCGACGGGAGCGCCAAGCACGGCCGCTCAGCTTCGAAAGCCCAAGGAAAGGGGATCATCATGAACGTAGCACGCTCTTTCAATAACTGGCGCAAGTATCGTCAGACGGTCGCCGAACTGGGCCGTATGTCCACGCGCGAACTGCATGATCTGGGTATCGATCGCGGCGAAATCCGCAACGTTGCCCGCGCAGCGATCGCTCGCTAACGGCCGCACCGGCTCCTAATAAAGCTGAATTATGTCAGCGCCTGTTCCCCTTGAGCAGGCGCTTTTGCTTTATGAATATCACCGTTCCTTTTCGCCGCGCTTGCTGAAGATTGCATCAATTTAGCTCTCTGCTTTTCGCATGGCGCATAACTGCCTTGCAAAGAAATGCCTATGAACTGAGCAAAAGACTGGTATGTTCCTCTTATCGAAGGGATGCATCTCCTCCCGCATCCCTTCGCTTCGCAGACGTCCTTATCCTCCTCCCAGGGACGGCTGCAGGAATAGCGGAACTCCTCCTCCCATCCGCTGTTCGGTTCTTGTAAAAAGCCTGCCGCTCCTCCTCCCGCGGCAGGCTTTTTCGTTTCATGGACCTCCAGAAGATTGGCAATGACCTAACTCGGTCGAGAAGCTGGCGCTCCAACCCAAGCGGCAAGAGCGCTTCCGCATTAAAGTGTGCGCATTCTCCTCTCGCAAAAATGAAGAGTCGCCCCTATGTGCGACCTATGTAGCGCGCTACATCGAAGACCAACCCCAACGTGATTCCCCGAAACAGGAGGATGCCCATGACCGGTTCTGCCGAATATACGCCGCCGAAAATCTGGACCTGGAACAAGGCCAATGGCGGCCAGTTCGCCAATATCAATCGCCCGATTGCCGGCCCGACTCACGAGAAAGAACTGCCGGTGGGACGTCATCCCCTTCAGCTCTATTCGCTTGGAACGCCGAATGGCGTGAAGGTCACCATTATGCTCGAAGAGCTGCTGGCACTTGGTCACAGCGGCGCGGAATATGATGCCTGGCTGATCAAGATCGGCGAGGGCGATCAGTTCGGCAGCGGTTTCGTCGATGTCAATCCGAACTCGAAAATCCCGGCTTTGCTCGACCGCAGCGGTCCGAAGCCGGTCCGCGTTTTCGAATCGGCCTCGATTTTGATGTATCTCGCCGAGAAATTCGGCGCCTTCCTGCCTACCGAGCAGCCGGCTCGGGCCGAATGCATCTCCTGGCTGTTCTGGCAGATGGGCAGCGCGCCCTATCTCGGCGGCGGCTTCGGTCATTTCTACGCCTATGCTCCGACAAAGATCGAATATGCGATCGATCGCTTCGCCATGGAAGTGAAGCGTCAGCTCGACGTGCTCGACCGTCGGCTGGCCGAAAGCGAATATATCGCCGGCAGCGACTATACGATCGCCGATATTGCCATCTGGCCGTGGTACGGCGGCTTGGTCAAAGGCTGGCAATATGGCGCGGCCGAGTTCCTGCAGGTGCAGGATTACAAGAATGTTCAGCGCTGGGCAGAGCAAATCTACGCGCGTCCTACCGTCAAGCGCGGCCGCATGGTGAACCGCATGTCGGGCGATCCATCCGAGCAGCTGCGTGAGCGCCACGATGCCAGCGACTTCGAGACGAAGACGCAGGATAAGCTGGAAGCCGCTGGCTGATACGACAATTCCCTTTTGCTGAAATGAGCTCGCGTTCCTCCGGATCGCGAGCTTTTTATTGCTCTTGCCACCGGCGTTGCCGGTCTCGACAAGTCAGCCTCGCTCCACCTTGCGAAGCATAAAGTTCGGCTGCCGAGGGTCCGCCGCTCGGCATAGAGCGCGGCGCGATCCTGCGAAGCGTTTTCGAGTTCGGCGAAAGAGGAATGCTTCTCCATGCAGCAAATTGCTGACGACTGTACCCTGGATGAGAACGTGACCGCGGGTGCGTCGTCGCAGCAGCGAGGCGAGGCGAGGGGTGCGCTTCTGAAACATCTGGTGTCGGGCGGCGACGAACGGCTGGATTGCGATCCGGTCAGCGGGCTCAACATGTATGGCTATGGCCCCTCGCCCCGACCCGAAGATCTCGCTTTCGGTTCGTCGACGGCATCGACCATCTCCGCCGCCGCCTTTGTCGCGGTCGAATCCTATTACGCGGATTTGACGCAGGAGATGGAAACAAGCTCGCCGAAGGCTATCTACGACCGCGAAATCGGGCGCGTGCGTGACGATCTGCTGCGCTTGCTTGGCCTCAGCCAATCGTCGCAGCCGCGGATCGATGCCATCCTGGCCACATCGGGCACGGACATCCATCTTTTTTCGGCCTCGCTGTTGGCAGGCGAGGACGAACGTGCCCTGATGACCATCACGCTGATGGGGAACGAGACAGGCAGCGGCGTCATGACGGCGTCGGCCGGGCGGCATTTCATGAGCCGCGTCAGCAGCGAGCGAGCTGTCGTCAAGGGTGAGGAATTGCGGGCGGGCAACGCAACGCGCAACGCCACCATTGCTGTGCGCAACAAGGATGGTTCCCTCCGCGCCGAGAGCGAGGTGGAGGAGGAGTTGCGCGGCCTCATCGAACTTGCCCGCGCAGCCGGCCTCAGATGCCTGCTTGTGGTCACGGACGTTTCGAAAACCAGCCTGCTGGCCCCGGGCCTCGGGACCGTTCTGCGTCTGAAGCAGCGCTTCGGTACGTTGCTGGATATCATGATCGACGCCTGCCAGTTTCGCCTGTCGGCGGCGACGATCCACGCCTATCTCGCCCATGGCTTCATGGTTGCGCTCACGGGTTCGAAATTCCTTGCCGGACCGATTTTCAGCGGGGCGCTTCTCTGCCCGCCACAAATGTCGGAACGCTTCAAATCGTGCGCACTGCCGGCGGCCTTGGCGGATTATTGCGGAAAGGCAGAGTGGCCAGAGGGCTGGGCCGCCCGCGATATATTGCCGGAGCGTGCCAATCTCGGCCTGCTGCTGCGCTGGAAAGCCGCGCTGTTCGAGCTCGAACGCCTCGTCGGTATAGCTGAAGATCGTGTGGTCGCGGTCTTGTCCGCTTTTGCCGCGGCAGTCTCTGATCGTCTTGCGAACGATCCGGCTTTTGAGCCTTTGCAGAGCCGGCCATTGGACAGGCGTGAACTGTGGGGCGCATCATCGGCTCTTCGCTGGGACGAGATTCCCTCCATTTTCTCGTTCTACCTGCGCAATTGCACGGATGGCGCGATGCTGACTGCGACGGAAATGGCGGCGGTTTACAAGGCGCTGGCCATCGACGGTGACGGGGTTGCATCCGTGCGTCTCGGGCAGCCCGTTCGCTGCGCCGATTTTGGCGATGTACCGGCAAGTGCCCTTAGAATTTGTTTGAGCGCGCCGCTGGTCGTGGCTGCTTCCAAGAGCGATGAAGCGCTTGCGACGGTGATCGCGCAAGCGATGCTGGTTCTGGATCGCACCGCCGAGGCAGCGGCTCGACTAAGCGCCGGTTCCAACATCAAGGAGATGCGCCGCAGTGCCTGAAGCGCGTGGTGGAAACCCGCTTCAGCTGGCATAGTCCGCTCTTGGCGATGGATCACGAACCTCGGCGCTCGTCCCCGTCAAAACCAGCGAAATCGCCTCTGACGATGCCGTGCCGCTGGAGCTTGTCGTAGAAAGTCTTCCTGGGAATGCCGAGCGCTTCGATAGTACGGCGCACATCGCCATTGTTCTGCGACAGGGTTTCGCGGATGAGTTCGGCTTCGTAACGTTCTACTCGAACCGGCAAGGGCAAACCTTCGTCGGCCGCCGGCACCTCGTCGGATTTTGCCGTTGTTGCCGATTCGAGGCCGAGCACGAAGCGCTCGGCAAAATGCGAGAGCTCGCGAACATTGCCCGGCCAGTCGTGCTGTTGCAGATGGCGGCGCACCGCTGTGGATAGGGCCGGCACCTCGCGCTTGAAGCGTCCGGCGGCGCGATCGGCAAAATGGCCAAAGAGCAGGGGGATGTCATCGCGCCGTTCACGCAGTGGCGGAATAGAAAGTGTGACGACGTTGAGGCGATAATAGAGATCCTCGCGAAAATCGCCGCGTTGGCGAGGATCGGCGAGATCGACCTTCGCCGCCGCCACGACGCGAAGATCGACAGGACGGACTTCGTTGGTGCCGAGCGGCGTCACCTCGCGCATCTCAAGCACACGCAGCATCTGCACCTGGATCGCAGGTGGCATGCTTTCGATCTCGTCGAGAAACAGGGTGCCGGAGCTGGAATGCTCGATGCGCCCAACGCGCTTCTTCTGCGCGCCGGTAAAAGCGCCTGGCTCATGGCCGAACAGCTCGCTTTCAATCACGGTTTCGGGCAGGGCGCCGCAGTTCAGCGCAACGAAATTGCCCTTCGCGCGCCGGCTCCAGCGATGCAGCAGGCTCGCCACCACTTCCTTGCCGCTGCCGGTCTCGCCCGTGACAAGCACATCGACATCCGTATCGGCGATCTGCCGCAGCGTATAGCGCAGCCGCTCGATGGCGGGCGTCTGGCCAATCAGGGGCAGATCGCCCTGCGCCTGCTCCGCCGCTTGCCGCAATGCCCGATTCTCCAGGATGAGCCTTCGTTTCTCAGCCGCGCGTCGCACGCTTTGCACCAGCCGGTCCGTGGCGAAGGGCTTCGCGATGAAATCATAGGCGCCGTCCTGGATCGCCTGCACCGCCATCGGAATATCGCCATGACCCGTCATGAGAATGACCGGCAGATCGGCGTCGAGCGTCTTGATGCGGGCAAAGAGCTGCAGTCCATCCATCTGCGGCATGCGGATATCGGAGACGACAACACCCGCAAAATCGGCGTCGAGAACAAGAAGCGCTTCGGCTGCGGCAGAGAAGGCGGATACTGCGAAACCAGCCAATTCCAGCGTCTGTTTCGTCGCCCTCAACAGATCCTTGTCGTCGTCGATGAGGAAAACGGGGAAACTCTCATTCATGGTGTGGCCTTGCGCAAATGGACGGTGAAGCGTGTGCCGCTGCCATTGCTCTCGACATCGATCCGGCCGCCATAGTCGACGACGATATCTTTTGAAATGACGAGACCAAGGCCGAGACCCTTTTCCTTGGATGTATTGAAAGGGGTAAACAGCGAATCGAGGATCGTCGCTGGAATACCGGGGCCGTTGTCCGAAACTACGACCTCGACCTCATTCGAAGTTTCGCGCACCGACACCTCCACCTTGGCCTGATCGCAGCCTTCCAGAGCTTCAAGAGCATTCTGAAAGAGGTTGATCAGCACTTGTTCCAGTCGGATGCGCGTGCCGACAACACCAAGGCCCGTTGGCGGCAACTCGATCTTGAGCGCATCCAGGCGACCCGCAAAGCGGCTCCTCAGCAGAACCACGGCTCCTTCGATCACGCTTCTGAGGTCGACTGGCTCCGGTGCGGTCCTTCCCTTGCGGGCGAAGGCTTTCAGTTCTTCGGTGATCGTGCCGATACGCTCGGTCAGCGCCGCGATCGCAGAAAGGTTTTCCTTCACCGGCTCTGTCTGCTGCCGATCAAGGAAGACATTGGCATTCTCCGCATAGGCGCGGATTGTCGCGACCGGCTGATTGATTTCATGCGCGACGCCGGCGGCGACCTGACCCAGGATGGCAAGGCGATTGGCTTGCACGAGATCCTGCTGCACGCCTTGCAACTTGGCTTCCGTCGCACGGTGGTCGGCAATTTCCGCCTCCAGCCGGTCGCGGGCCTGGCTGAGATCCTCCGTGCGCTCAAGAACCCGGCGCTCCAGCTCCTCACGCGCGATCCTGTTGACAGCGATCTGCATGGCGGAAACATCGCGGCGACGCAGCAGGAAAGCGGCGAATGCGAGGATCGGCAGAAGGACGGTCAAGGCAAGGAAGCGCGTCTCGCGCACGGACGAGGCGATCGCCTGATCGGTCGGGATCAGGTAGCCAAGCTGCCAGGGTGTTGATGGAACGGCGACCGTCAGCCGCAAATATTCCGCAGCGCTGCTTCCAGGCAAAATGGCGCGCACGATGGTTGCATCCGGGCCGACTTTTTCGGGGTGGCTGACCGGAAGGGGCGAAAGCGGTGCCGCGCCGAACTGCAGGCTTTTTCGAATGGCGTCGGCTTCCTCGCGCGCAAGGGGGGTGGTCGTCATGAAGCGCCATGAGGGCAGGCTGGTGATGAGCACGACACCGCGTTCGTCGGTCACATAAGCGGGGCGGCCGGTCTCGCTCCAGTCGGCCTCCAGCTGATCGAATTCCATCTTCACCACAACGACACCAAGCGCAGAGCCGACATCGCCAACGCGTCGGGAAATGTAGAGGCCGGGACGATTGCTGACCGTGCCGAGCGCGTAATGCTCGGCGGTTCCCGTTTCCATGGCTTTGCGAAAGTAATCGCGGAAAGAATAATCATTGCCGACGAAGCTCAGCGGCTCGCGCCAGTTGCTGGAGGCCATAGCAACGCCGTCCTTGCCGGTGACGTAAAGGACGGATGCGCTGGTGCCGGTGACGAGACTTTCGAGCTTGCGATCCAAGGCGACGACATCGTCGATGTGCTTGTCGGCCAGCGCGTCTCGCACCTGCTGATCATCGGCCAGCAGTAACGGCAAAGCGCGCGGACGTTCGAGGACCGCGCGCAGTAGGGCAACCTTGAGGTTCGCATCCGTGTGCCCCTGCCGCTGCAGCCCTTCTATTGCCGAGAGCCGTCCATAGAAATTCGCGCCATAAAGGCCAGCCGCAATGATGGCCGCACTTAGAAACGCGAACACGAACCAGACCCGGCGGGAGCGCCGGCCCAGTTGCTCGGGCGTTAGAAATCGTTCGTTGGCCGGGCGCTGCAGCATTGCCGTATTGTGCATGATTTCGCGCGCACCGCAATTCGATCTGTGCGGATAGTCGCACAGATCGATGATCTTGGATCAGTGTCGGAAATTAAAATTTCAACAAAAGCAATATGTTAAAATCAAGGCATGCATCTGGCACAGTCATTGCAGAGAACGACGGAACAGTCGGAGGCTGTTGAATTCTAGTCGTCGCCCGGAGGGCCGAGAGATCGGTTGGGCTTAACGGAGGACATCATGATTGCTCCCATCGCTGCCGCGGAAGCGCGCGCCAAGGTTCCTTTTTACCGGCACCTCTATGTGCAGGTTCTGACCGCCATCGCCGCCGGCATTCTGCTCGGTCACTATTATCCGCAGCTCGGCACATCGTTGCAGCCGCTCGGTGATGCCTTCATCAAGCTGGTGCGCATGGTCATCGCGCCCGTCATCTTTCTAACGGTCACGACCGGCATCGCCGGCATGTCGGACCTGAAGAAATTCGGTCGCGTCGTCGGCAAGTCGTTCATTTACTTCCTGACCTTCTCGACCCTGGCGCTGATCGTCGGTCTTATCGTTGCTAACGTCGTGCAGCCGGGCGCAGGCATGCACATCAATCCGGCGACGCTGGATACCAAGGCCGTCAACAACTATGCGGCGCAGGCCCATGACGCGTCGGTCGTCGGCTTCCTGATGAACATCATTCCGGATACGATCGTTGGCGCTTTCGCCAAGGGCGATATTCTCCAGGTGCTGTTCTTCTCGGTCGTTTTCGGTATTGCGCTTGGCGCTGCCGGCGAACGCGGACGCCCGGTGACGGATTTCCTCCAGGCACTGACCACGCCGATCTTCCGCATGGTTGCCCTGCTGATGAAGTTCGCTCCCATCGGTGCCTTCGGCGCCATGGCCTTCACTATCGGCAAGTATGGTATCGGCACGATCGCCAATCTGGCCTTCCTGATCGGCACCTTTTACGCCACCTCGCTGCTGTTCGTTCTCGTCGTGCTCGGGGCCGTCGCCCGCTATAACGGCTTCTCGATCCTGGCGCTGATCCGCTACATCAAGGAAGAGCTGCTGCTGGTGCTCGGCACCTCGTCGTCTGAAGCCGCATTGCCGGGCCTGATGAACAAGATGGAGCGTGCAGGCTGCAAGCGCTCCGTCGTCGGCCTCGTCATCCCGACGGGCTATTCCTTCAATCTCGACGGCACCAATATTTATATGACGCTGGCAGCATTGTTCATCGCCCAGGCAACTGATACGCCGTTGTCGCTGGGGGATCAGGTCCTGCTGCTGCTGGTGGCAATGCTGAGCTCCAAGGGTGCCGCCGGCATCACCGGTGCGGGCTTCATCACGCTTGCCGCCACCCTTGCCGTCGTGCCTTCGGTTCCGATCGCCGGCATGGCGCTGATCCTCGGCATCGACCGATTCATGTCGGAGTGCCGCGCCTTGACCAATTTCGTCGGCAATGCGGTAGCCACGGTCGTTGTTGCCCGCTGGGAAAACGAACTCGACCAAACCAAGTTTGCCGCCGCCATGGCGGGGCAATTGAGCGAAGAAATCGAGGTGCCTGCCCTGCAGGCAGCCGAATAAACTTCGCATGTCCTCCCAAGGATGAAACGGCCCCTTCGGGGGCCGTTTTTTCGTTCGGTGCCGTTCGATCACAGTTTCGTGTAGCACTCTCAGATGGCTGATCCTTCCGCATCATCAACAGCCGCCTTCATAAAACTGTCACTGCAGCGGCTCACAGCATCATACGGACAGTTGTGAATTTCGACGAAACCCAAGCGAGCAGGAGAGCAGCGTGTCACAGACGATTTTTGTGAGCGCGAGCCGGCCAGTTTCGAGGGGCGTGTGCGTCGATCGACCGTGTCGCGAGTAGCGCGCATGGCTTTCTCACTTTCAGCGCAGCAAAAAGCCTTGCGACGGTCGGAGAGCTTTCTGTCCGAGCTTGCCGGTCATGCCGACGAGTTGCTGCACGGCCAGGTCCATGAGCAATATGCCGCCATTTGCTACAGGAAGGTGCCCGAAGGCGACGATGCCGAGATGCTCGTCGTCACAAGCCGGGAGAGCGGCCGATGGGTCGTTCCCAAGGGTTGGCCGATCAAGGGCAAGAAGCCGCATGAGGTTGCCGCCATTGAAGCTTATGAAGAAGCCGGCGTGCGCGGGAAGGTGAAGAAAAAGCCCTTTGGCTATTTTACCTATCTGAAGCAGCTTGCCGACGGCAGCCGCGTTCCCTGCATTGTCCAACTGCATCTGCTGGAGGTTGACCAAACGCTCCAGGACTTTCCGGAGCGAGGCCAACGCCGCGTCGAGTGGGTTTCCTTCATCGAGGCAGCCAATCGTGTGCGTGAACCGGAACTCAAGGGGCTCCTGCTTGCGGCCGGGCGGAAGGTGCGCAAGACAAAAGGCAAGAAATGATCTTCGTTGTTACAGGGTGACGTTCACAGCCGGGCGGGCGGCGGCTGACGTCGCAGGACGGCGTGCAGTGCCGTTCATTCCTCTGTAACCGTGACGTGTTGTCGCTATCACAGAATATTAAATCGCGACATTAGCCGAGAGCCAGGCGATTGGCAGCTATGCGCTTCCGTGCTTGCCCTCGCCGCATTGATGCCTATATTGACGCAGCGTTCGGCCGTGTCTGTTTAGGTCGATATGCCTCATGGCTGCAATAGCTGCCTTCACCCGGCAACGAATTGGCCGGCGGACTTTGGAAGGAGAAATTTCATGTCCATTACTCCGAATAATATCGATAGTTCAAAGGTTTCTACGGTTCCTGATGGTGAGATTGCTGCTGCTGTGCGGCAGGCGCGTGAAGCCATCGGTTACACGATTGACGACCTCTCGGAGACCTGTGGTCTGACCAGTGGGGAGATCACGGAAATCGAGGCTGGTGCCGAGGCCGATCCGGCGAAACTTCGCCGCATTGCGACCGCATTGCAGGTTCCGCCATCGACTTTCTTCATCGTCTGAACAAGCGGCGCACTTCGGTGCGCCTCTTCAATTCAGCGGCTCGCGTTTCGCATTGGCTTTCCATGCCGATCATCGCAATCGAAGAGCGCATCATCTCGCTTTCGCAGGCACATGCGTCTGCAACTGTATGAGCAACGTCTTGTGACGGGCTTGCAATGCTTCCGGCACCGAAAGCTGCCGGAATGGCAATCGCAGGTGGATTAGGCGACATTTGAAGTTGCCTATGCAGCTATAGATGTAGGTGCGGCTGCTGCATCGAAGAGATGCAGCTTCGATCACAGGACCGTTCGTTGGCCTTTTAAGCGAAAATTTCCATATTTATACATTGAAAATAAGCCAATATCGCCTGGTTTTATGAGTATTTTCGCTTTCTGTTGTCGCGATACTGGTCAAATTCGTTTCAAAGTTTTAATCTATACGGGTCAATTGCGTTTTATTAGTAGTACTTTTGCCGATACAACATATCGCTGCTATGCAGTGGGATGGGTTTGACGGCGTTTATTGGGACAGATCGGCATGGGGCGGAATGATAAGAGTTTTGGCGCCGACCTCGATAACGGCGCACAGCTTGTTAATTCGGTCCCTGATGATGTTTTCACTCCTCGAACGAATGTAGATAGCCGCCTGGCCTCGCCGCCGGAGCCGCAGGCGGGAGAGGGGGGGCAGGACCGAACGCCGGCCGAAGAAGACAAGCTCGCAGCCCTGGATAGGATTGCTCGGGATATGACCTTGCTGGCCACACTGGTGACGAGGCGCCGGCATGCAAAATCCGAAAACGCCGCCGATCAAGATCAATCAACCTCATTCGACGCCTCGGATGAACCCGCAGGGCTGGCATTCGCGCCGCTCGGAATTGCAGCGCAGGATGGGGATGAGATTCACTCCATCAATTCGATCGCACAGGCCATCGAATATCTGATGACGAAATGGCCGATACGCTACGGCGATGCGTTTGAAGAAGCACTGCAGGCTTGCGTCGACGGCGTCAAAGGCAGGGTTTCACCCGAACAGGTTCGCTCTGCCTTCCTCAAGGCGGCTGGCGCCGCCCGCATGCGTGTAATTCCCTGAGGCGATTAAAGCCTGTCGGTTTGTTTGAATTGGCAGCCATGCGAACAAGCAGGCGTCTTGGCGCATGCCGGGATAAAAGCAACTGCCTGGCGAGTTGCGCTTATGGCAAGCGAGGAGGCCCGACCGCTGCTTGAAGCAAGGCAACCAGGCCTCCCGACCATCGCAAATTGGCGGTTGCGATAGTTCCAAAGATGTGGCTTGTCGCCGCTACATCGTCCATACGGAAAGCGGCGCGGGAGGTCTGATTGCGCCCGGCGTCGGAAAGTCGATTTCACAGTAAGCCAATGCCTAATGCCATCAGGCCGCATGTTTCGGAATGCTCCAGCGGCAACATGATCGCTCTGCCTGTCTTCCTGGGCGCCGTTGCGGAGATTGACACACCAAATCTATGCAGGCCGTGATTTGCCAGCATGCTCTTCATCATATGTCCGTTCATAGGGAGAGGAGTTGGGCGCAGTTGGGAGGCCTGACGTTCCTTCTAGGGGTCCGCCCCGTCAGGCCTCCCAGCGCAGCAGATGAATATCTGCGGTAGCGATAAAAACTCGCAGAACGGCGTCCTGCCTGTCTATATCGAAAGCGACACATCACACCCGATTGCGTCACTTGGAAGCCGCCGCGGCCGGCGGCCTTTACGAACGAAGCGAAATTTCCGCGCTTCGTTTCATACATTCCGCGTCCCCGGCAGACGCGAAGCCATCCATCTCATTCTGGTTGTAATGTTTTTGCCGCCGCGATTCCGGCATTTTGCGGTGCGTCAAAGTATAGAATCAATATGCTCTCAATACATATTGCGACAAAACTATACAAATAAAGATTGTATCTCGAAAATATTTATTAGTGACTACGTATTTACAGCTATAATCACGTCTATATTATGGCCCCAACGTGAACTTTCGCAAGTTACATGTTGAATCTCGTGAATTCCTTCGAGGAGAATTTTCGAATGCGCAAGTTTTTGGGGACTACGGTTTTCTTGTTGGCGACGGTTGCGGGAAGTACCGTCTATGCAGCAGATCTCGCCACTTCCACACCGCCTCAAGCTCCCGTCGAGGCGGCGCCGGTATTTTCGTGGACCGGTTTCTATGTCGGTGTGAATGCCGGCGGCGGTTTCGGTGGTAACGACGATGTCGGATTCCATTCCTTCGGAAGTTACCTTGGCAGATTTGGCAAGCTTGAAGGATCCGGTTTCCTCGGAGGTGGCCAGATCGGCTACAACTACCAGTTCGACCCCAACTGGGTAGTCGGCCTTGAAGCCGATTTTCAGGGTGCTGACATCAGCGATTCCTTCCGAAACGGCACCGCAAGTGCATCTTCCAAGATCGACTGGTACGGCACTGTTCGCCCCCGCATCGGTTACGCCTATGACAATACCTTGTTCTACGGCACCGGCGGTCTCGCCTATGGGCATGTCGACTACAAGGGTGCCTTGGCTGGCGTAAGCTTTGACGACGACAAGACCAAGGCCGGCTGGACCATCGGTGCCGGTGTCGAACACGCTTTCACCGACCATGTGACGGCAAAACTCGAATATCAGTATGTCGATTTTGGCAGCAGCAACGTGGGCGGGGATGCGCTCAACTCCAAAGCGAGCCTCGATTTCCATGCCGTCCGGGTGGGTCTGAACTACAAGTTCTGACGATAACTTTGCCTTGAAAACAACGTGTTAATCTAATGGAGAGGATAATAACATGGCTTTGATTGGCATCAACCTAATCAACAATGGCACTACTACGATCGACAGCAGCAATGCTGGCTCAGCAGGAGATACGATCCAGCTCAATCTGGTGTCCAATGGTACCGTGATTGTCGATGGCGTGGACGTCAATATCAGCAATCTTGTCGGTACTGGTGCGCTTTCGAGCACAACTATAGAAGCGATCAACGGCGCCAATGTTACGATCAATGCCAGCCTTGCAAATATCGGGGCTGGTTCAACCTATACATATGCGATCGGTGCCAATTCGAGTATCACGGTGGATGCGGGTCTTCTTACCGTCGGGCTTTTGAATGGTGTTACCGTGGATTTTGCCAATGCAAATGGTAGCGGGCTGTTCGCGTACAATCCGGGCGGCATCAACTTGAACCTCTCTACGCCGCCGAACGTCGTAAACGTTCAAGCCGGAGATAAGATCGAGGTTGTCGGTTCGAACGTTGTCTCCCAGTCTGGGAATACCATTACGTTCTTCGGCGGTCTGTTGAACGCCGTACCACTCGGTTCCTATACGATACCGGCCGGTGTCACCTACAGCTACGATGCCAACACCGACACGCTGACCTTCACGAGCTGCTTCTTGCGCGGTACGCTCATCCGGACGCCGGAAGGAGATATTCCGGTGGAGGATTTGCGGGTCGGCGATCTCGTGGTCACCCACAAGGGCGTCGCGGAAATCAAATGGGTCGGTCGCCGCCGGCTCGATCCGAAGGCTATCGACAAGCCGCGCGATACCCTTCCGATCCGTATCCGGATTGGGGCATTTGCCGAAAACATCCCGTCACGGGATCTCTATGTTTCTCCAGATCATTGCATGTTCCTGGAGGAGTCCCTGATCCCCGCCAAGTTCCTCGTCAACGGCACCACCGTTACCCAAGAGGCGACGCTGGCACCTTTCGAGTATTTCCATATCGAACTGGAGCAACACTCGATTATTCTTGCCGAAGGCGCTCCGACGGAAACCTATCTCGATCTCGGTGGCCGTCTGTCCTTCCTTGAGCCAGGTGTCCTGCGGTTCGGCGCGATGTCGGGAGCGGCGACGCGTAGCTGGAATGACTGGTGCTATCCTCCGGTCTATGCCGGTAAGGTGCTGGAGCAAGTCCGCGCAATCCTCGAACGGCGAGCCGAGGAACTGGGGTACATCATTCAGGACGCGCAGGCATCCTGATACACGAATGCGAAACGAATTGCGGGCGGTTAAGGTCGCCCGCAGGCAATTGGTGCGGAATGTTCGAGGTGTCGGTCCGATCCCACCTTTCATGTCACCGCAGAATTTTTGCCCCCAAATATCGTTCGTTCTTGTTTTCAGCGCCTGGGAGTACTGAATGCGCCATGACGATGCTGCCTCGCCTTATTCACTCGATGCAGGTCGCATCGATGAGCGATCACTGATCGAAAAGTTCGCCGGCAAGACAGTTTTCTTCGACGGGGTGTTCAAAGGCGATTACAGCCTGGCGATCGTCAATCGTCAGCTTGCGCAGGCCCTTATTGATTTGGGCATCAATCTCACTTGTCATACCGCCGAAGATGATTGGCAGAGCGATATCAATCTGGCGGCAGCACCGGATATCATCCGCCGGATGCGCGATGATTATCCGTTCAAAGAGACATTCGACATCCATCTTCGCAATACCTGGCCGCCGGTGACCCATAACATGGTCGGCCGGCAGAATGCCTATGTGGCTTTTGCTTGGGAAGAGCTCGAATTTCCGCAATATCTGGTCGACCGTTTCAACCGCGATCTCGACCTTGTGACTGTCATTTCAAACTTCGTCCATGAAAGTTTCGAGCGTTCCGGCGTCACGATACCGGTGGAAGTTACAGGAAATGGCTGTGATCATCTTTCGGCCATTGCGGACGATGTGCCACCTCCGCTGCCCGACGGCGGTCGCCGGCGCATTCTGCATGTATCTTCCTGCTTTCCGCGCAAGGGCGTCGATGTTCTGGTCGACGCATTCCTGAACAGTTTCCGCGCGGATGACCCGGTGGAGCTGGTCATCAAGACTTTTCCGAATCCGAACAATATCTTGGCATCTGTTCTGGCCGACCGGCGTGACAGGCTCGCCGAGGCCCCCCTCATCACCATCATCGAGCAACACTATAGTCCAAGCCAGCTTCACGCGCTGTATCGTTCGGCCGCAATGTTGGTGGCACCAAGCAGAGGTGAGGGCTTCGGCTTGCCGTTGGCGGAGGCCATGCTACTCGATGTTCCGGTCGTTACCACGAATTACAGCGGTCAGCTCGATTTCTGCCGTCCCGATACGGCGTGGCTCATCGACTGCCATATGTCGGCGTCGCAGGCTCATGTGGCAGGCTCTCATAGTCTGTGGGCGGAACCCTCCGTAGAACATCTGGGAATGCAGATGCGCGCCGTGCTCGATCGGCCCGATGAGGCTTGCAGCAGGACGGAGAGGGCGAAATCATTGCTGAAAGCGCATTTCAGCTGGAGATCGGTCGCTATCCGCACCTTGAGCGCTCTTACGAAATCCGCTCGGGCAGCGGCTCAGCCACGGCGCGAATGGACCATCGATCTTATCTCCTCCTGGCAACAGCAATGCGGCATCGCCACTTATTCGCAGCATCTCTATAATACGCCCGCATTCGAAGACAGGATCGATCATATTTTCGCCCGGCGTATCATGGACGATGCATTGCCCGAAGTGCCCGTTGACAGTACCGAGGCTGCGCCGCGCAGTTTGTCGCGGTTGTGGGGCTATGATCTTGCTTCGCTCAAACGTCTGGCAGGAAGGCTGGAGCAGGCACGCGGCGATGTCTTGTGGATGCAGCATCATCCGGGGCATTTCTCAACACCGGATATGGAATTGCTGGCTCAGCCGATCGCGGCCACAAGTCATCGACTACGCGTGCTGACCATGCACAGCGTGAAAGAGGCGCTACGCGGCGGAACACTCGGTTGGACCCGCGCGTTCGACATCGTCTTCCTGCATTCGGCAGAGGATGCCGCAGCTGTTTCTGCGGCTGGCCACCCGAACCCGATCGTCATGCCGCACGGCGTTCTCTTGGTGCCAGAAGATGCACCAGCACCCGACCCGTCACATTTCACTATTGGTTCCTTCGGGTTCCTGATGCCTCATAAGAATATTGATCGTCTGGTCTTGGCTTTTGCGGAGGCATTGAACTATGAGCCGAGACTTCGCCTCAAGCTGTTCAACTGTACCGTACCCAACGACGAATCGCGCGCGGCACGGGCCATGATCGAAAATCTGATCGCCTATCTTGGACTATCCGACAAGGTTTCCGCGCGCTTCGACTTCATTCCTGAAGGAGAACTGCGCCGTGAACTGATGACCTGCGATCTGCTTTCGTTCCTTTACGGCCATTCGACTGAAACGGCGACCGGGGCAGCGCGTATCGCAATGAGCGTTGACCGGCCGCTGCTTTGCTCTCGCTCGCCGGTTCTGCGCGATTTATGGCCATTCAGCCATGTCGTGAAGAGCACCGAGATAGAATGCATCGCCGAGGCTCTGCTCAGCCTTGCTCAAAATCCTGCGCTGCTCTCGATGCTGGATCGAGACCGCAGGCAGTCAGCCCATTGGTATTCCTATCCGCGCATCGCTGCGCGGCATGTCACAGCCATCGAGAAGATGTTGGGGGGCAATATTGACCATCGCCGAGTTGCATAGACAGCCTTTGAGCGTTCTGCCGAAAGACGTGTTCTCCCTACCCGCGGAATCCTTTGTCGATGCCTGGGCAAAAGCATTGGACCTGACAGAGATCGATCTACCAGCAGATGATCGCCTTTCGCTTGCGAACGCCATCCGCGGCGGCACCAATCGGCTGCGTATAGTTGACGCGCTGAAGGCTCGCCGTCCTATCCCGCAATCATTGAACAGCTTGTCCGGCCTGCATGCATTGCGTCGGGAACCAGACCAGTTCGCCATGCTGGAGAATTTCGTTCGCTTCGCAAGAGACGATGATGCCGCTTTCCTGCGCTATGCCTTTTCGCGGATTTGCGGCCGCGATCCGACATCAGCTGAGCGGTTGGGGATGGAGTTCGATCTCAGGCGCGGTGTCCTTACGCGAAACGCCGTCGTTAAGCGGATTGTCGCCATCGCGCGCCGGGATGGTCAAACCGCCTATTGGGATACGCTGTTGCCGGAGGACGATGATGGTGCGCGGGATGTACTCGATTCATCCAACGCGAACATCTCCCCGTCTGGATTGTTGGTCAATCCGGATGGTCAGGCAATGCTCGTCCTCGTGCGTGAGGTCGAAAACGTCGGCTGGATGATTGCTCCGGATCTCCTGTGCCAGCCGCTGCAGATCAATGACGGCACGTGGGCCGTGCATTCCGGCTGGCTGTTGACAGGTCCCAAGCGCAGCATGGCAGAAGGCGAATGGTTGCTGGATCTCGACATTATCCAGCCGCAAACGGCCAAACTCGATATCGAGATCGTCGCCAATTCGGGTCTCGATTTTATACAGGTCATGACGCTGGTTGGTTCGTTCACCGGAGCCGTGTGTGTGGCCATCAAGCGGGAGCATCGCTTCATCGAATTGCGCGTTCGCATTCACGAGCGCTCTCCAGAAGACCGCTGGCTGCGTCCCCGCAACATTTCCATGCGGCGGGTATCATGAGACGAGAGCTGAGATTTGCATCCACGCTCCTGCGGGTCGGCCAAGCAGAAAAAGCGGCAACCAGAGTCGATACACCGGTCAATGCTCTCGCCGAGGCGGATGCCGCGCGCGACCGGCGCGATTGGGCGGCGGCCGCCTTCTATTATCAACAGGCGCTGGAGCAAAATCCCGCGCGAATATCACTGTATGTGCAGCTGGGTCATGCTCACAAGGAGAATGGCGATTTCGATGCGGCGCTCGACGCATATCAGCGCTTCCTCACGGGAGAGCCAGACGACGTCGACATTCACCTGCAGCTCGGCCACCTCTACAATCGGATGGATGACTGGGAATCCGCGCTTCCATGGTACGAGCAAGCCCATGTGCTCGCCCCCGATAATGCTGATGTCGCCGCTCATCTGGAGTCGGCACGTCTCAGGCTTTCGCGCATAGACATAGAACGCAAACGCCAGAATGCGATGGAACTGCTTCAGTCGCGGTGTTGGCGTCAGGCGCGGGCGCAATTGCGCGATCTGGTCGAGACGGATGGCGAAATCGACCTGATTGCCGTCTACGCCAATGCGACGAAGGAAGCCGGCGATTTCGATGAGGCGCTGAAGCTCTACGATGTCTATCGCGAATATGCGCAAAATCTCGATGCAGCGTCAGTGATCGACGTCGAAATCCAGACTGCACACCTGTACAAGGCCATGCGGGATATCGAAGCGGCATTGCGGTATTACATCCGCGCACGCGATGCGGAGTTTGGCCTCTATGGCCATGTCACGCCGGATTCGGTCGCGAGCCGAGAAATCCGCGCCTGCATGGCGGAGATTTATACCTGCTTCTGGCATGCCGATTGATATCGGCATCAGCCGCTTTCGTGATCCCTGATGGCGGTGACCATGAGCCAGCCCAGCAGATAGCAAAGACTCAGGGACAGAAAAACGACCGTAACGTTCTTCAGCGCATAAGGCATCTCTGCCTCGTCAGGCATCTGCGGTGGAACAACGACCTCAAGATAGAGCTGTTGGCGGCGGGCATCGGCTCGGGCTGCTTCGAGCGCATCGAGCGCGGCAACGAGCGCCTTGTTGGAAAACTCCCTCATCAGGACGAGACTTTCGTAATCTGCAATTCTGGGCGCGACGGATTTGTCGGATCCGACCATTTTTGCTCGCTCATTCTCGATCTGCTGCTCCAGTGCCGCGACCTGGCTCGTCAGAAAGGGAATGGAGTTACTATCCGGCGCAGTCTTGCGCGTCTCTGCAAGGCGTGCCCGCGTATTGGCGAGAGCGGACGTCAGATTGCTGATGAGATCGATCATCGACATGGAGCTGGCATTCGGATCGACCATCAGCTCCTTGTTTCTGAAGTTTGTTATGTTTCTTTGGGCATCAATGACCCGCTGCTGCGCCTGCTGCACCTCGCCATCGGCAAAGCGAACCGCATCGCCACGGGCGCGATTGTTGAGCCTGTCAAGAAGATCGCCGCCAAGTGCCAGCAATGAGGCGTTCATATCCGCGGCATCCTGCGCGTGAAAGGCTGTCGTCCGTAGGACGGTGATGCCTGTGGTGTCGTTGTGAATGACAGACACCCGGCTCGAATAGTAATTAAAGAGCTGTTCCTCGCTGTTGTTTTCCCAGAAGCGGGGAAAACGCGTCAGCCAGTCCGCCTGCGGACTGCCAAAAATAGCACGTACGGGAAGCTTTTCGGCAAGTTCCTTCAGCGCCTGGCGGGAGCGGATATATTCCTGCACGGAAAAAGTATCGTCCTGCGAGCGCGTTATCCCGCTGTTCTGCAGCAGAGAACCGAAGACATTGGAGGATGGCGGCGCGGCCATGCGGACGACGAAAGAGGATTCGGACACATAGATTGGAGCGGCGATGAATGCGTAATAGGCGCTGACCGCCAGGGTAGGGGCAACAACCGCTAGCAGATAAACGCTTAGACGGCCGTAACGCTTGCGACGCTTTCGGGCTCTTGCAGGTCCGGCAATCGAAGTTGCAATCACGCGGTGGAAAGGCTGCCGGCGCTGATCTGCATCGACTTTCTTGTTTTGGGTCTCGGGGTTAATCAGAGCCATGACCATGCCCTTTCTGATGATCGGCTGTCGTTGCAGATCCGCGAGCGGACGTCACGGACGCTAATTGTCCGAGCCCGGCGCAATGAAGATTGAGCGGTTGCCCTTCGCCGGTATCGTTGACCGACCGTCCGATGGAGACGGGGTAGCGACCAGGAGGGCTTCGGATGCATCAGGTATCGGCAAACGCGCGCGGAGGGTCGCAGTTCATTGACGGGTTGAAGATTCAGGGGCGCGTCCTTGGTGCGCTGATCATGCGCGAAATGCTCATACGCTACGGGCGGGAAAACATCGGCTTCCTGTGGCTTGCGCTGGAACCGATGATCCTGACCACGGGTGTCATGATCATGTGGACGCTGCTCAATCATGAGGCGCACGGATTGACCGTCGCGGCTTTCGTTTTGAGCGGCTACATGCCGCTGACGCTCTGGCGCCACATAACCGGTCACGCAGTTTCTTGTCTGCGTCAAAATCTGCCCTTGATGTACCATCGCCAAATCCGCCTGGCTGACGCCATAATCGCCCGGACGCTTCTTGAGACTGCCGGCACGACTGCTGCGCTCATCGTCGTCTACACGGTTGCGCGTTTGGCAAACATCATTCCGCCGTTCCAGGATCTTGCTCTGCTTTTGACAGGCTGGCTGTTCATGGCCTGGTTTTCCTTCGGCATCGGCCTTGTCTTTGCGGCTGCTTCGGAGCGTTTCGAATTCGTCGAGAAATTCATTCCGCCGTTCCAATATTTGACGCTGCCGATCTCCGGCATGTTCTTCATGGTGGCCTGGCTTCCCAGCGGCGCCCAGAAGCTGGCGCTCTATGTCCCTCTCGTTCATTGCTTCGAGCTTTTTCGAGCTGGTGTCTTCGGCGATACAGTACAGGCGTTTTATGATGTCGGATTTCTTCTGAAATGCTGCCTGTTCACTACCGCCTTCGGCCTGTTTCTGATCAACGTGGCGCGTAGACACATCAAGTACGAATGATGCAGCGATTGCGCCGCAATTCATGATGCTACTGCTGGGGAGCATAATAGGGCACCTGGGTCTGGAATTCCAAGGAACGCAGCAACGTTTCACGCAACTCCCTGCGGTTGTGCAAAGCATAGTGATTAAAAAAAGTTTCCGCTGATTCCGGTTCCCGCCCAAGAATCCAGCGAAACGCGGCAACGACATCGTGGGAATCGATCGGATCGCCGAAATGACTGTGGGCCGGACTGCTAATTTTTGCGAAAAGATAGGGTAATGCTCCATGCAGAATATCGAGGCTGAACCTATGAAGGTTTGGGTTCGACACGGTTGTCCGCGTGAAAGCGTCCATAAGGCCAGAATAATTGGTGAGGATCGAAATAAGGTCCCTGGACCGCGGCAGGCCTTCAAAGCCGCCGGCGTCGTGAAAGCGCTCTGCCATCTCTTTCCATACCTCGACCGAATAGTGCATCGGTGCAGGTCCATAAAGAGCGGTGTCATCGGAATAGAGATTAATAGGAGGCGTCAGTACACGGCTGTTTTCAATTTGATCCAGGCAGAAGTCGACAAGCATGCGCGACATCGGATAGCGCATCTGCCAGCGACAGAAGTCGATCATATAAGTGTTGCTATCAAGAAGTGTGCCACGATAATCGGCAGTGGGCGGAACATCCAGTAAAATCAGCTTCGTATTGGGAAGTTCCTGGTTCAGGAAAATGCAGAATTCTTGCATTCCTTCGATTACGGAAACCCAAAATTCGCGGCAGCCAAAAGGGATAATCTTGAAGATACTGAAGGCTTCCCGCTGCAGGTCTGGTCCCGCCTCCAGAAGTTCGTAAGGTACCGTCAGCAGGGTGTCCCTATAGCGCATGAGCGGAGCGCGCGTGATGCGGCAGAAATCGACTACAAGGATTTTCGGACAGGCTCGCTTCAGCCGCTCCCGGAAGCCTTTGCATGCTTCGAAATTCAGCTTCTTCTTGATCGGCTCGGGCCATGCTTCTATGGCTCTGATGCTGGCTTTCCGCTCGTTCATGAAGCTGGCAATGTTGATACCGTAGCAGAAAAACGAAATCTTGCGGCCCGCAAACGCGTAACGGACGAACTCTTCGCTCGGGCAAGAGCCGTAGTAGGCGATCTCCGCTATGTCATTTATGCGCTTGCTCAATCACGAACTCCGTATATCATGCCCACCGGCGACGGAGCCGCACAGCGAGGCGCTGGTGTGAACTAGAGAGCCGGCTCCCGTTGACGCCGTTTCTTTTCCTTCATTAAGCCCAGCGTCAGTCCAAGCCTCTGAAGGTTTTCGCTGACGTTGTCGGCGCGCTCTTCATGAACGGCAAGAATATTGCCCACCGTCCCGACCTGATAATTCACGTCTAGTTCCTCGGCTGACGTCATGTGGGTCAGTTTGTTTTGGGCGCTATTCCAAATGCGATAACCACATTGCGTGAGTTGTTGATGGATTTCTCCGGGCGTAGTTTTCGACAGAACGGCGAGCATGTCCCGGTTTATTTCCATCAAGAGCGACGGCTTGTGCGATGCGAGCGTTTTCAGCGCTCCCGTGAGAAACAGCCCTTCAGCACCCTCGATATCGATTTTCATGACATCGGGACGCAAACTACCGATGATATGATCGAGAGTCTCGACTTTAGTCACACGGCCGACCATGGCGCCGGCCGAATTCGTCACCAGCCGCGTCGCTCCGGCGTTGACAGTATCCTCGGCATCATTGAGCTGTAGTTCCCCTGCCACATCAGCTAGCGCAAGCTGGCGAACGCTAACGCGATCTTCAAAGCCGTTTTCCAGGATTGAACGGTTGAATAGATCCCACAGTTTCGGAAGCGGTTCGAAGGCAAGGACCGTTCCCTTGAAGGACGGTTGCGCTGCGACGGAGAGCGAGTAGTATCCAACATTGCCGCCGACATCGACAAACTGACCGGTCTCTGGCAAAATGGCCTTGACCAGATCAATATCGAATTTTTCGTATTCGCCGCTCATTATGCCGAAGGATATATGATATTGGCGTAGGTCAAGATACAGTTTGAAGTTGTACTTGGTTTCGAAAAGAACGATAAGCGATTTCGGCACGAAATTGTTGAAAAGCAGTTCGCTATGGCGATGATGGAATTCGTGAGAGCTGAGAAAACGCCGACGATGCTCTTCAAGAGAAATGTCGGTCAGCTGCAATAGATTCTGTCCGATAACGTTACGTTCGTCCTCGTTCATTCCGCGACCGAGGATGAATTTGTAGCAGTTCTCAATGTCGTAAAAGCTTGTCACTTCGCTGCTCCCAGATATTGGATCAACCGTCTTTATCTCTTTGCTGTCTTTCGCCAGCACCGCCGCCTCTCACTGCAAAATCGCCGAGGTAGGGTATCTCTCGATACGCCGCGAAGCGCGTTGAGCAGCATGGCGTCGTGGCGAAAAATCGGCCTCGATCAGCGCCTCCAAATCATCGAAATGCGTATCCCACCCGCTTGATGACCCGGGCTTCATTCGGCGTTGCGGAGAGGCGGCAATCATGTCCAGCGCGGCTCTCCAGCTCAGCCCGTCTAGGGGGTCCAGAAAGATGGCGGGCTGCCCGGCGGCAGCTTCACGATGAGCACTGATGTTGGAGGCAATGACCGGCGTGCCGAGCGCGATAGCCTCGGCGACAGGCATGCCATACCCCTCCGTGAAGGAAGGCGCGAGAAGGGCGGCCGCGCCCGCGACCAGCCGCGCCAAGGCGGCATCCTCCAGCCCCGGCACTTCGATGACGAGGCCGGGCAGGGCAGGGCATCGCTCCAGCATTGCCAGGATGTGGCTGTTTTCCCATCCCCTCTTGCCGACGATGACCAGCCGTGGCGCCTTCGGCCCGTCACGCTCGGCCAGATATTGCCACAGGTGCAGCAACAGCATGTGGTTCTTGCGCGGTTCGATCGTTCCGAGCGTCACGAAATATGGCTGCTGTGGGCGTGGCATGTCCGATGACGGCGACAGGAAGCATTGTTCGACACCGGGAGGCAGCACGGCGATAGAGGGCAGCTTTCGATTGCTTTCCTGGGCAAAGGTGCGCAAGGCGCGTGCCGTTACCTGGGAGTTGCAAAGCACCAGCGACGCATGTCTCAGCACCGTCTCCATCCTGCGGCGATGCCGCTCCGGCTCCTCGGGTCTAACGAATTCCGGATGCGATAGCGGAATGAGATCATGGACGTAGAAGACGCCGTTTCTGCCGGCTTCTCGAAGCCAGGAGAAAGCCGATGTCCGCTCCAGCCGGCTGTGTGATACGTGGACGAAAGACGCCCTGTCCGGCAACGCCAGGCCATGAGCGAAATGATTGGCGACGGCATGCGCAATCTTGCGCAGCTTTTGCGTATGAGCCTCGCCTGCTTTTACTTCCGACGCCGACTGCCACCTGATCTTGCCATCGATGGCGGCGAAAATCCGTTCGAGAAGGGCGGACTGTGCGGGCGATATCTCCGTTGCTGCCCAGCGGCTGTTGAGCATGGAGACCAACTTGTCCGCCCGCTCGGACGGAATGGTGACGGCGCTGTTATGACCGGTTTCGACAAACCACGACGGTGGCGGAAACGCACCGAGATCGGTCAAGGCAGTCCGTTTACGGCGCTCGTTCAACCAATTCGCATAATGAAGCTCATAGCGATCGATGCCGGTGGGCGTCGGGCAATGCGACCGTTCCATCAATCGCGAGATGTCCATAACGACCGGCTTCATCATTTTTTTCTCGCCTCGAGCATGTGGATGACCTGTGCCAGCCAGCGCCGCCGCGACGGATTGGGAGCGATGCCCTGGCGGGAGCGATAGAGTTCGGCGACCACGTCTTCCGCCTCGCACGGAAGATTGGTGATGTTCGACCAATATCGCGGATAGAGAATGAGTGTGCCGGCGACGAGGGCGTCGAGCGTTAAAGCGCGCTTTCGCCGCAACGAAACGACCGAATCCCGTGTGAGGCCCCAGCCGGCGTAGAAGGGGAGACCGTGACACCATACCGGCTTTTCTCGCAGCAGGGCCTCGAACCCGATCTGCGATGTTGCGACGTGAACCTCGTCGACAACGCCGAGGAGATTGTCCAGATCGACATTCCCGATGACGAGATCGGCAGCTTCCGCCTCCGCCGGTGGCCATGGAGACGGATGTCGGCCAGCTGCCTTCGCCAGAAGATCGGGGTGTTGCTTGTAGATGATGAATGCCGCAGGTCTTGCGCGCCGGACGGCTTTGAGCAGTTCGATATCGGATGGATGACTTGCCATGCCGAACCGCAGCGAAGCATCGTTCGGCACCTGCCCGGCCACCAGAACGATATCGCGGCCTTCGGCCAGAGCACGATAATCCGGCGCCGGCTGCGGCGGCAGATTGTATTTGGTGATGCCCATCGAGACGATGGCCTGCCGCAAGCGCTTTGCGCGCGCAAGAAGCGCATCGTCGAAATTCGCCCCGTTCAGGATCGTCTCCAGCCGGCTTGGAGCTGAGGCATCGAAATAGATGCCTTGGTCGTCGAAGCAGAGCGAAGATGGGGGCACCAGCGAGCTGCCGAGGCCGGAGGAGCGAATGAAGCCATCTTCAACCCGAATGATCGGCAATCTCTTGCCCTGCTTCCACAAAATGGATTCATCGGGAGGAGTGGCGTTCCCCCAAAGGACGATGGTGTCCGCACTCTGAATCTCCGAGGCGCTCGGATTGGTGGCGAATTGCACCTGCGACCGGGGGCTGCTTAGATAGCTGCGCATGACCGCGCGTTTGTGAAGCGAAAAATTGACGCAAAGGTAACGGCCGGAGAGCGATCGGGCGCGCGTGCGCCATTCCAGCAGCCGTTCGACTGCTTGCTCTGCCGTGATCGGGCTGCGCGAGACGGGATCGACATAACGGGAATATTGAAAGAAAGCAGCAGCAGCAAACTCGTCTATGCTGACATGGCGTGCACGACGCGAGCGCGCCGTCGTTGCGACCGTGCCTACGGCGCGGTCCGCAGTCAGTCCCCAGCCGGCATAGGCGGGCATGCCGAAGGTAACGACAGGTATTTCCCGCAGAAGCGCTTCCAGCCCGAGTTGGCTTGATACGGTCCAGACCTCATCCACCATATCCAGCAGGGAATGCGTCGAGACAGGGCGGTCCACAAGCTGCACGCCTGCCGTTCGGGCGAGGGGTTGAAGAAAACCCCGAGCCTGGCCTGCGATGACGTCGGGATGGCATTTGACGATGATATCGGCATTTTCCACGGCAAGAGCCGCCGTCCACATTCTTGCGAAAGTCGCGGCATCGGCACCGGCGCTTTCCACAGCGTGATTTCCCATCACCTCGTCTACAAGCAGGATCCGTCTGCGACGGCTCCGGCGAAGCGAAATGCTCTCGTCCCGCAGCTGATTGTCTTGGGATAACCGTTCGCGAATGATCCATCGCCGCAGGTCGCGGGCGCGCTGAATATCCGTGTCGGATGGCGCATTTTGAAGCAGCGCCTCCAATCGGGAGGGCTGGCGGGCAGAAGAATGAATACCGAGATCGTCGGCGACGATGGAGACCGGCGATGTGGCGTCCTGACCGGTCGATTGCAGGAAGCCGCCCGCCACCGTCCAGAAGGGCAGACCTTGCACCTGCGCATAGAGGCGCGCCAGGCGGGCAAGCGGTCCGTCTCCCCAACTGACGACACCATCGGCGGCACCCATCGTCAATTCGATCGGCTTGAGCGAGGCGGAGAAGGCGGGGCCGATGAGAGGAAACCGTTGACGTGTCGGAAGGAAAGCGAGCAGTCGAGCGTTCATGGGGGGCAACCAGGACGGCTGCTCGTCTGCCTTTGTCGAGGACCGCGCCTCCTGGGGAAAGATCGTCGAATCTATGTGCATATAAGTCCCCCCAAAAGATGTTCGCTAAAAGCGACGGCTCGCGCCTGAACGAAACAGCCTGCGATGTCTGCTCACGGCTGGTTGCATGAGCGGAACCGCTTTGGGGGACATGAAACGCAACGGTAACTGGAGGACATCTTCCGGTATCGAAAATGGGAGGTTGCGCCGCCTACCCAGGAGAAATTTCAAGAGGCTTCGGCAAAACCGGCCGATGAACAGGTCTGGACGGCCATCCCAGGCAAGGTTACTGCCGATATGCTGCAAGATGCCTCCGAACTTTCCCATTCCGAATTCCTTGAACCAGCAATGAGGGTAAAACGGCTGATCGAATGGCAGTTATTGCCGCCACAATTCGGCCTCGCCATACGGATCGCGTCGCCAAAGTATTAATTGCGACAGAAGCCAAATTATTCTTGTTTCCGTATGTAAAAATTTCGAAAACGCGGAAATATATTTGACTTTCAAAGGATATATGGGAATCTCTTGCTAAATAAATTGCCATCGACATCGTCGTGCCCGTTGGTTGGGATGATGAGCCAAAACGATGGAAACCGGCTGACTGCGGTTGCTCAATCGGAGCTCCGGAAGGGCAGCGGCGGAGTGGTCCTCACCATTCCAAGAGAGATTTGATGGTCCCAAATGAGCCGTATCGAGAATAACAAGGAATTCACTGATTTCGTTAGGCTGGTGAATGCACGCTCATCCGGCGCCGTCATAGGTCAACCGGTTTCCTGGCCGCGTTCTGTCGCGCAATGGGCTCGATCACAATTGCTGTTATTGCTGATCGTCGTCGTTCCCGGCTTGCTCGGGGCGATTTATTACGGTTTCATCTGCTCCGATCAGTATGTTTCCGAAACTCAGTTCGTCGTGCGCAGCCCGAACAGGAACGCCGCTGGCCTGCTTAGCGGGTTCCTGCAGAGCACCGGATTCGTTCGCGCGCAGGATGACAGCTACATCGTCACCGAGTTCATCAAGTCGCGCGCCGCTGTCGACGCCTTGGTAAAGAGGGACGGTCTAATGGAAATCCTCTCTCGCCCCGAGGGAGATCTCCTCAGCCGCTACCCGCTGCCTTGGGCGGAAGCCAATAATGAGGAGTTGTATCGGCATTATCTTCGTTTCATCAATGTACACACCGACAGCGGCAGCGGCGTGACGACACTGGATGCACGCGCATTTCGTGCCGAAGACGCCTATCGCCTGGCCAATGCCCTGGTTCAGCACGCGGAAGAACTCATCAACCGTCTTAATGATCGGGCGCGCGAAGATGCCATCCGTTACGCGCAGATCGAGGTGAACGACAGCCAGACAAGACTGTCCAACATGCAAAAAAGCCTGACGGAATTCCGCAATCGCGAAGCGCTTGTCGACCCAAGCAAGCAATCGTCTGCCGCCTTGGACATGATTGCCCGTCTTTCGGATGATCTGGCCGACAGCAAGGCGCGTCTTTCTGCGCTGCAAGAACAGGCGCCGCAAAGTCCGCAAGGGGAGGCGCTGAGCGCGCGCGTGGCGGCGATGGAACGGCAGATCAGCGATGAACGGGCACGTATCGTCGGGAGTGACGGCTCGATGGCACCTCGCATCGCGCAATATGAGCAGCTGCTGCTGGAGAGGGAAATGGCAGCGAAGATGCTAACATCGGCGACCGTTTCCCTGGAAAATGCCAGGATCGATGCGCAGCGGCAACAATTGTATCTGGAGCGAATCGCCGATCCGAATTTGCCCGATCATGCGCTCTACCCGAAGCGCCTCGGTTCGTTTCTGATGCTGCTTGCGGTTTGTTTTGCGACCTTCTGGATCGTGCGATTCTTCATGATCCAGGTACACGAGCACGCGGCTCAGCAATGACCGGTCTCCCTTCCAGTCTCACGCAGATCACGTCCCCGGGGACGCCGGCGCCGAAGAGCGAAATGCCCTGGCACGAAGATGGCATTGTCGGCGTGTTCGACCTCGTCAAGGAATATGAGGTGCATGGCCGGATGCGCCGCGTGGTCGATGGCGTGACATTCAAGATTGGCCGCGGTGAAAAGATTGCCGTCCTCGGACACAATGGGGCCGGCAAGTCAACGCTCGTACGCATGATCGCTGGGATAGAGGAGCCGACGTCGGGCAAGGTCGTGCGCAACATGTCGATGTCGTGGCCCATTGCCTTGAGCGGTGGCTTCGGCGGTTCGATGACTGGCTACGACTGCATGCGCTTCCTGTCGCGCATCTATGACAAGCCGTTCGATGAAATTCGCGATGTGGTAGAGGATTTCAGTGAGCTTGGCCGCTATCTGCGCATGCCTCTCAGGACCTATTCCTCAGGCATGCGAGCGCGGCTCGCCTTCGGCATGTCGCTTGCCATCGATTTCGATTGCTATCTCATCGACGAGGTATTGGCGGTTGGCGATAAACGCTTCCAACTCCGCTGTTTTGAGGAGCTTTTCGTTAAACGCAAGGATCGCTCGATGATCATTGTGGGACATAATCTCAATGTGATCGGCGAGCTGTGCAAGTCGGCGCTCGTGTTGAAGAATGGCCGCGGCCGCGTTTTCGACGACATCGAAGCGGCATTTCGCATTTACTCCACTTTGTAAGCCGGCCGATGGTTGGTTGTGTGGATCGGCAACAGTAGTGCACGCCATGTTTGCAAATTGACACAATATCGAGCGGCGGAATGCACCGCGTTTAAGCGCTTGCCGGGGCCTGGTCGTATATAGATAGCGGCATTCCGGGCGCTGACGCAGGCTCCCAGCTAAACCTCATCATGTATTAGAATAATTGAAATGAATGTAGCGGGCAGATTGTTTTAGCTGCAAGCCAGCGTGTCCGCTTGGCTACTCCATTTTACCGGCCGACCTTGTGCACGCAACAAACCTCCGACAATTCGATCGAGGTAAATTAGTAACTACTTCTGCAACCTGTGCCCGTAGACATGTCGAATATATTTGCCGAGAGCGATTATTTTGTCCGATATCGTCGCTCGGGATTTTCAACCTGTGGCCGCGCTACGAAGAGGTAGGAATCTGTATAACATCGTCACTATCTGTACTGTCGCGCTAAAATTCATCGTGCTAATTTAATTATAAGTAATGCAACTTGCGATGAATGGTCTTGCTTCTCGAAGTGGGCGCGAGAGCAAAGGAATGGAGTCGTCAAAACGAACGCTAGAAAAAAGTAGCCTAGATAGAAATCACGTGTTAGCGATGGCTAATATGCAACCTGAGATTTTGAGTAGGATTAGCGGATGGCGATGTTGGAAAGAGTTGTCGAGCAATGCGTTGGCACTTTCGAGGTGTATTCCCGGGATGCAATCATTCGCAACCTTGACATGCTTGAACCAAACTGGAAATGGGCGGTTCCTTCGGAAACCTCAGGCGATTATTCCTTCAAATTCAGCAAGCAACCGCTTCAGTCGGCCTCGATCATAAGCGCCGAGCATTCGGCCGGCCTCGAGGGAACCGCGAAGCAGGACTTGCCGCGCGTCAGCATCGTATTTGTTCTCGCGGGGGAAATAGAGATCAATCACCGGCGGATGCGCAAGTCCTTGCGCATTCCTGCCAATTATGTCGCCAGCATCAGCGATCGGGCGGGCAAGCGGCTGGAGATTAAGCCGCGCAGCTCCTGGCTGCTGTTTCAGATCCCGGAATCCGTAATCCGCCAGCATTTCGAGGAGCTGACCGGCAAGCCCTATGTGCAGGAATTTGCGCTGGCACCGGTGAGCTTCCGTCAAGGCGGCGCGCAAGGGCTCTATCAAACGCTGCGCCAGGCCGAGAAGGATTTGACGACCGCTCGCCAGACCGAACGGATGATGCTCGCCAAGGCTTACAGCGAACTCCTGCTGGTCAAGCTGTTTGCCAAGCTGCCGCACAATCTGTCCGATGCCTTCAATCGCGGCACGCTTGAAAACGCGCCACGGCAGCTCCTGAGGGCGGAGGCGTTCATGCGCGACAATCTGCACAACGCCATCATGCTGGAGGATCTCGCGAACGCCGCGAGCTGCAGCCCGCGAGCGCTGCAACGCATGTTCAAGACCTACCGTGGCGATACGCCCATGGGAATCCTCTGCAACTACCGGCTGGCTGCGGCGCATGGCGCCATCAAGGGTGGTCAGGCCGAAAGCATCACCGATCTCGCCATGAGCCTGCAATTCTCCAATCCCGGGCGATTCTCCGTGCTCTACAAGCACGCTTATGGCTCCAGTCCTTCGTCGATCCTTCGTTTTACCCGGGAGCGCAGCGACGATGCCGGAACGGCCTAGCCTGCCTCGCGCGAGAATACCTCGCCAAAACTGCCTCCATGCCATTCAGGATCGTCGATGCCGTTGAAGTTCGGATTATTGTGCGTTCTCGCCTGCGTTCTTACGGGCTGTGGACTACCGGAGGCCGGCCCCAAGGCCTCCCGCATATTGGAGGAAGCGGCCGCGCGCGCTATGCCACCATTCGCGGTTGTTGATGTGACGTCGACGGCGATGGTCAAGAGCGTCGCTCGACCGGTAGCCAGCTTCGCGGCATATTTCGGTGAGGGCGCACGCGATCCCGGCCTCAGGATCGCGGTTGGTGATGTCGTTTCCGTCAGCCTTTGGGAAGCGCCTCCGGGGAGCTTGTTCGGGATGGCTTCGAGCGCTTCGGGGCAGCAACAGGCGACGGGTAGTTCAGTGACGATCCCGCCGCAAACCATCAACAGCGATGGCACAATCAGTATTCCCTATGTGGGCCGGATCACGGCTGCTGGCCGCACTCCGGCTTCGGTCGAAAAGGCGGTGGTTTCCGGCCTGATGGGCAAGGCGGTGCAGCCACAGGCGTTGGTGACCGTCCAGCAAAGCTCGTCGAACACAGTCACGGTTACAGGCGAGGTGGCCGGCGGTGCGCGCGTCGCGCTTTCGCCCGCCGGCAGCCGAGTACTCGATGCTATTGCCGCCGCGGGAGGACTGCGCGCCGGCGTCAACGACAGCGTCGTCTACCTGACGCGTGGCGGGCGAACAATGCATCTGCCTTTTACCGCGATTGTTCAAAATCCGCGCGAAAACGTGAGATTGCGGCCCGAAGACGTCGTCACTGTCGTGCGCGAGCCGACTACTTACACGATTCTTGGCGCATCAGGTCAGAATGGCGAAGTCCCCTTCAGCGTTCAGCATTTGACCATGGCGAATGCCGTTGCGCGTGCGGGAGGCTTGCAGGATACCCGCGCCGACGCGTCAGGCGTCTTCCTCTTCCGCTACGAGGCGCTTGAGGTTGCCCGCCGCATCGTTGCACCGAGCAATCCGTTGCTGCGCCGTGGTGGACCTGTCCCGATCGTATATCGGTTCAACCTAAAAAACGGCTCGACGCTGCTTGCGATGCAGAACTTCGAGGTTCAGCCGCGAGATATAATTTATATCTCCAATGCCTCGTCGATCGATATCCAGAAGTTCATGGGCCTCTTCCAGGGGGTTACCGGAACGGCTCTATCGGCAGCATCGGTCGGGATATCCGCGTCGGCAGCAAACTGAAGACGACTGAGCAGGGCGGGGACAGGCCGGAGGCGGTTAAGCTCGCTGGATTCGAGGGAGTTTCCTGATGTTGCCCGGCCTGCGGAATGCGTTACGGGCATGCAGGAACGAGAGAGGTACAATGAGTTCTTCGGCACTGCTACATCTTCATGAATTGATGGCGTTCGATCGCCATCAGGCCGAAACGGCCATCTTGCAGCGCGTGAACAGCGCCTACCTCGGAAACCACACGGCTTTGGTGCGCGTGCTTGGCCGCTACAAGCTTTATGTAGACACCCGAGACAGAGGTTTCGGATCCCATGTTCTTCTGGACGGTTTTTGGGAGATCTGGCTGACATTGTTCTGCGCGCGCAACGTCAAGCGCGGTATGACAGCGATCGATGTCGGTGCGAATTTTGGCTACTACTCCCTTCTGCTTGCCGAGCTCGTCGGCACAAGGGGCGAATTGATCGCCGTCGAGCCCAATCCCCATGCCGCCGATTTCCTGCGTCGCAGCGTCGAGCTCAACGGGCTGCTCGGACGGACGCGGATCGAAACATCAGCGCTTGGTGCAACGATATCGGATGAAGCCTCCTTATATGTACCCCATAACGAGCCGAAGAATGCGCTGATCGTTTCGGAGTTGTTTCAACCTCGCGCACAGGACGGTGTCGTCATCAAGGTCCCCTTGACGACCCTCGACGAGATGAGCGCCTCCTGCTCGCGTGTCGACTTCATCAAGATCGACGCGGAGGGGGCGGAGGAGGTCATACTCGAAGGAATGGCCGAGACCATTGCCCGCCATAAGCCGATGCTCGTGGTCGAATTCAATCCTGCCCGCTATGCCGACGCATCCGGTTTTCTCGAACGGCTAGCCGGCATCTACGGAGCAATGCGGCGCCTCGATTTCAGCGGCGAGGCGGTTCCCATCACCAGCGAAGACCTGCTTTCGAAATACGGGGCCGACGATTCGCTGCTCGTCCTGTCGCGTGACAAGCCGGCTTGAGAGTGACGAGGGATTTCCAGATGCTGAAGGAGAGATGGGAGTGAGCCAGACGATCCTTTACGACGGCCTCAATCTTTCTCTGCAAAAGGGCACAGGTGTTGCGACCTATACCCGCAGCCTGCTCTCGGCTTCGCGTTCGCTTGGTTATCAGACCGGGGTTGTCTACGGAATTCCGGGGAGGGTTCCGAAAGACCCGGTATTGCGGGAGGTTGTTCTCTTTGATGCATCCGGCGCCCGCCCGCGCGGAGCATTATCCGAAGCTCGGCATTGGCTGCGCCGTCGCATTGCCGCGCCCTTCGGTGTGAGACCGGTTCCGATCCCACTCGGCGGGACGGTTATTCTTAAATCTCTTCAGGCGCAACTCGGCGATGCGGCCCTGGCCTATGCTTCCAGCGACTTGTTCCATCTCGCGCGCCATCATTTCAAGCGCTACGGCAATAATCTCACAATGAAGTTCGAGGCTCGGCCGGATCTTCTCCATTGCACCTATCCGATGCCGATCGCGGTTAGGAAGGCGCTGAATATCTATACGATCCATGACCTGGTTCCCTTGCGGCTGCCCTATCTGACCGAGGACGACAAGCGCTATCACTACAAGATGCTGCGCTCCCTGGTCCGGCGGGCGGATCATATCGTGACGGTATCCGAAACGTCGCGGGCCGATATTATCAAGGTTCTTGGTGCCGATGAGGCACGCGTCAGCAATACCTATCAGGCCGTTCACGTGCCGGAGCGACTTCGCGAGAAACCGGTCGATGTGGTTGCGGATGAAGTCGCCGGCATCTTCCATCTCGATTGGAAGGGCTATTTCCTTTTCTTCGGCGCTTTCGAGCCGAAGAAGAACATTTCACGGCTGATCGAGGCCTATCTCGCCGCAAAGACATCCAAGCCGCTTATCATCGTCGGTGCTCCGGGATGGAAAGGCGAGGAAACGCGGCAGCTCATCGATGATGACCGGTTTCGCTTCTATCTTCGCGCGGAAGACCGCATCTTGCCGCAACGGCAGATCCAGCGCTTCGATTTCGTATCCTATCCCTTGCTGATCAGCCTGATCAGGGGAGCGCGGGCGGTGCTGTTTCCGTCGCTTTACGAAGGCTTCGGCCTGCCGGTGCTGGAATCCATGCAGCTTGGAACGCCGGTTCTGAGCTCTACGGAGGGATCGATCCCCGAAATAGCCGGAGATGCCGCGCTGCTGGTCGATCCTTATGACACGGAGGAGATGCGCAAGGCGATCGTCAGTCTGGATCAGGATGACGGGCTGTGTGCCTCTTTTGCCAAGTCCGGCCCCAGGCAGGCCGCCCGTTTTTCCACGGATCGATATCAACAGAAGGTGAGCGCGCTTTATGACAGCCTCTTCAACGGATAACCGCAGAAAGAGCGGATCATGACCATCCTCTTTGCATTCGGGATGCCGGGCGTCATGTCCTCGTGGGGTGTTGCCGCGGTGCATGCCCTGGCCCGCGAAGCCTTCGGCGATTACGCGATCATCGCAACCGACACGGTGGAGGACCTCAAGCAGCATGTCGTAGCGCGATCCGGCATGCATGCGGTTCTCGTCTCGCAATTTCCGGAAGCCAGGCTTTCGGAGTTGATCCTCAGGGTCAATGTGCCGTTTCTGTTGTTTCTTGAGGATCCGCTCGACGCGGTCTCATATCTGGCTCGAGCGACCGAGCAGCGGGATATCGGCTTGGTCAGGGCCGTCTCGGCCAGCCTTGCCTGCCTCGAGCCCCTGGCGGGGGCTTCCGGAGGGCTGGTCTTGCGTCGCAACGACATCGGTCAAAAGGGCAGCATAGATCTGCTTTTGAAGACGATAGACCGGCATTTCAGTACTGATCTCAAATTTGAGCAAATCGCGAATGCGCTGCTGCATGTCGGAATGGCGCCTGCCGGACAGCCGTCGCATGCCGAGCCGCCGAAACTGGAGGAGGCTGCGGCGGCGGTGATCGCGGGATATCTGATGCCGCAGGAGGCTGTCCCGGAGGTTAGCGAGGCACTGCGCGAGACGGCAAGGAAGGTTCTCCGCCCTCTGGAATTCGACCGCCGGGAAAGCTCGCGCGCCACGATTTTCTGGCCGCAAGAGACATTTCTGTCAGGCGACAGCCTGGGGCAGGCACTGGACGATCTTGTCGACCTCACCGGAGGAGCCCGGTGCCTCATCTATGGCCCCTATCTTCACTTGCCGCCAGGCCGCTGGAATGCGAAATTTGCCTTCGATGTCGACGAAGATTGTCAGGGGCAGATCCTCACCCTGGAGGTACATGCTGCCGAATTGCTAGGGAGGCTGCGTGTCTGCCCGGAAGGCACTGGCTCTTTCGAGGCGGCGGTGCCGGTCAATATTGTTGACCCACGTACGCCGATCGAAATTCGGCTGATGATGGACAGCGGTGCCATTGAAGGGCGGCTTTCCGCCTGGAGCGTCGAATGGCTGCGGGCGGCTTGACAGCCGTGTGGCGGACTGGCTTTGACGACCGCGGGTGAGCAACGGCTTTCGACGCGTTGACGCGTCATCGGCAGCGGATTCCGTTTTCCGCGCATTATTTTGTTACCCAATATTTCCAGTACCGGGAATTTTGTAAACGAACGTTTCTCGTTCAGATTTTTCCGTATTGGCGCCGCAAAACCCTTCTTTTCAGGCAATCCATAGTTTGTATAAGAATTGAGAAAACGGAATGAATCCTATGAACGTGAATGCCGCACCCGATGTTCTGATAGTCGATGACGACCACGAAATACGCTCCCTCCTAAGCAGATACCTTGAGGAGCAGGGTTTCCGCGTATCAACGGCAAGCGATCTGCGCGGATGCAACGATGCGCTCAACCGACGTCATCCCGATCTCCTCGTCCTGGATGTCATGCTTCCCGACGGGTCTGGCCTCGATCTTTGCCGCGATCTGCGAAATCGCCGTCCTCGGGTGCCGGTCATTCTGCTGACCGCTCTGAAAGAAGATATAGATCGCATTCTCGGTCTCGAGATCGGCGCCGATGACTACCTCGGCAAGCCGTTCAATCCGCGCGAACTGGCCGCGCGCATCCGTGCGGTCCTGCGCCGCACGAACGAAGACTCCTCCTTGGAGCCCGAGCAGAGGCGCTATCAGTTCGCGAGCATGATGCTCGACCCACAGCTTCGTCGGGTCAGCAGAGAGAACGGCGAAGTGATTTCGCTGACGGGCGCCGAATTCGACCTTCTGAAGGCGTTCCTGGAACGAGCCGGTCGGCTCCTGTCGCGTGATCAGCTGCTCGACCTGACGCAGGGACGTGATCGCGATCCGGCTGATCGCTCCATCGACGTCCTCATGAGCCGGTTGCGCCGCAAGCTTGGAGAAACGGTAGAGGAGCCCATCTTCAGGACGATCCGCAATGGAGGCTATCAGCTCGTCGTTCCGGTAACGGCCATCAAAGGCGATTCATGAGGTCGCTCGGCGCGCGCTTAGCGTTACTTTTGATGACCGCCATCGTTCTGGTCGTCATTTCCTCGTCTTTCGTGGCAAGCCTCGTCATGCGCGGACCGCGGCCGGACATGACGATCGAACGGATGGCCCACCAGCTTTCCATTCTTGCCACGTTCGCAGAGAAAGACAGAGCCACTGCGGCATCGGCGGGATTGGTCGTTACCCCCGCACCCGCTGAAGGCCAACGCGACGAGGAACTGTCCCGCTTCCTGATGGAAGCCCTGCTTCGAATATCCGGCATGCGCGAAGCCGTCATAGTACGCCAGTCGACGGGCGAGATGATCGCGTCGCTAAAACTTTCCGACGGCAGCTGGCTGATCATGCCGATGCCGGACCATGGCCCGCCGCCGGGCGGGTGGAAAATCCTCGTGGGATGGCTCGGTCTCATCATCATCGGCAGCGTGCTCGTCTCCATCTTTGCCGCCTCGAAGATCATGAAGCCGCTGCGTCTGCTGGAAGAGGCGGCGGCGGCGATCAATCCCGACGGCACCCTGCCGCATATAGCGGAAAGCGGACCGGGAGAAATTCGCGCGACCGCGCAGGCGCTCAATGGCCTGTCGGCCCGGGTGAAGGCTGCCACGGAAAGCCGCATGCGGCTTGTTGCTGCCGCCGGACACGATCTGCGGACGCCGATGACCCGGATGCGCCTGCGAGCCGAGTTCATCCAGGATGATGAAGAGCGGCGCAAGTGGTTTGCCGATCTCGAGGAGCTCGACAGGATCGCCGACAGCGCGATAGGGCTGGTCCGGGAGGAGATTTCCAAGGACAGTCTGGAGCAGGTCAGGCTCGACAAGATCGTCGGCGATATCGTCACCGAGTTGAAAGCGATCGATATGAACGTCGCGAGCGGCGAACTGGAGCAGGCAACGATCAGCGCAGGCCCTCTCGCCGTCACCCGAGCCTTGCGGAATCTGCTCATCAATGCGGCAACGCACGGCCAATCGGCGACGGTGACGGTGACGCATCTTGGCAATAGAGCCGTTGTGCGGATCGTCGATACCGGGCCCGGTATTCCGGAGGATCGGCTCAATCAGGTGTTCGAACCCTTCTTCCGGATCGACATCGCAAGGCAAAGATCTTTTCCGGGAGCCGGCCTTGGCATGGCTATTGCACGTGAGATCGTTACCCGATTCGGGGGCGAAATCACGGTGCGTAATCGTCAGCCGCGTGGATTGGAGCAGGTCGTGTCGTTCAAGAGCGCCGGGGCGAAGGTCGCAAGCTAGCACGAGCGACGCGACTCAAATTATCGTAGCATCGCAGCTTGGCCATCCCATGCGGGGATGGGATCGGCTGACGGAACATCTGGGCGATCAAACAGGCTTTACTTGCGTAGAACTCTCGAAAATTCTACATAAACCAATATTGAAAGTAAGATTACAGAACTTATCAAATAGTTCGCGCCGGCGGAAAAGCCGAGACATTAAATTTCGCCAAAATGCCTTGTTTCAGCAACATTCAGAAATGTCGGTGCCGGTAACTGATGTAAAATCGTGGTCGATCAGCAGCTTGGCTCGAGCAGGCTTTGGTCGCCCCGCATACCCGGCTTCGCCATGACGCCCCCAACACGAATGGCGAAGCCGGATTGCTTTCCGGCTCCGCCGTTGACTTTTCCTTGAAATATCAATCTCTTGACAATGCCGCAACAGGGTCCAGCAACGATGCGTTGCGGGCCGGCAGGTAGCCAAAGGTCAGGCCGATCGCGCAGGAGCATGCGAAGGCCAGAATGATCGAACTTGCAGAATAGACGAGTGTGAAGTTCGATCCGAAATAGTTGAAGGCGAAGCCGAAGCCGAGCGCCGTCGCGATGCCGAAAACACCGCCCAGCAGACATACGAGGACGGCTTCGATCAGAAACTGCTGAAGAATGTCATGACGTCTCGCGCCGACTGCCATGCGCACGCCGATCTCGGCGATACGCTCCGACACCGAGACGAGCATGATGTTCATGACGCCGATACCTCCGACCAGCAGCGATATGACGGCGATTGCCGAGACGAGCAGGGTCATCGTCCGCGTCGTGCTGGTGATGGTCTGGCGAATATCGTCGGTGTTGAGGATAAAGAAATCCTTGGTGCCGTGGCGGCGCTCCAGAAACTGCGTGACCGCCGCCTCAGCCGCAGAACTTTCGGTATTGTCGGCGACCCGTACCGTGATGCTGCGCAGTGACATGTCACCCAGCAGGCGGGCCTGAACGCCGGTATAGGGCAAATAGACGGAAAGATTATCACTTGAGCCGAAGCCACCTTGCTGGGAGGCGATGACGCCGATGATGCGCACGGGAACCTTGCCGACGAGAATGGTTTGCCCGAGCGGGTCGAGCCCCCGGTCGGCGAACAAGGTCGTCGCGGTGTTCTGATCGATGACCGCATCCTGCGACAAGCGCTTCACGCTATCCGCGTCGAAGAACCTGCCGGTGACGAGTTTCGACCCCTTCACGGAAAAATACGCGTCTCCCACGCCATTGATGAGGGCGTTCGCCTCCGTCGAGCCAAATCGCACGGTGCTGCTGGTCGAGACGGTCGGCGTAACGGCGGCGACATAGGTCAATTTCGCCAATGCATCGGCATCGGCGACCACCAGGGTCTTGATGCGGCCGGAGCGCGTATCGCCGAAGCTCTTGCCGGGAAAGATTTCCAGCGTGTTGGTGCCGAGGCTATTGATATTTTCCAGAACCTTGCGCTGCGATCCCTCGCCGAGCGCGATGACGCTGACGACCGAGGCTATGCCGATGATGATGCCGAGCATGGTCAGGAACGTGCGCAGTCGATGGGCCTTGAGTGCAAGGAGCGCCATCCGGAAGGCTTCCGTCAGCCGGCCGGCCATCTCCCGCCAGCCGGATTTAGCGATGCCGGCCGCGGTAGCGGAGGCCTGTAATGCTGGAACTTCGCTGCGCGTACGTCGATCGGCAACGATCCGTCCGTCGGAGATCTCGATGATGCGATCGGCGCGCGCGGCGACATTCATATCGTGGGTGACGATGACGACCGTGTGGCCCTCGCCATGGAGCTCGCCAAGAATACGCAGGACTTCCTCGCCGCTCTGCCGGTCCAAGGCGCCCGTGGGCTCGTCGGCAAGAATGACGTTGCCGTTGTTCATCAGGGCGCGCGCGATCGAAACTCGCTGCTGCTGGCCGCCCGAAAGCTGGCCTGGGCGATGGCCATTTCGTTCGCTCATGCCGAGCCGCTCAAGAAGCGCTGCCGCGCGCGATCGTCTTGTTTCACCCGGTTGCCCGGCATAGATGGCCGGTACCTCGACATTGCCGATCGCCGTCAGCTCGGAAAGCAGATGATAGCGTTGAAAGATGAAGCCGAAATGCTCTCTGCGCAGTTTGGAGAGCGCATCGCTGTCTAGGCGATGCGTCTCTTCGCCGGCGATCGCATAGGTGCCGGCAGTAGGACGGTCCAATAGACCGATGATGTTCATCAGCGTGGATTTCCCCGAGCCGGAAGGCCCGACGATCGCGACCATTTCGCCTTCGGCGATGGAAAGATCGACGTCCTGCAGGACCGCGATCGTGCGGTCCCCGGATTGATATTCGCGGCGCACGCGCTTCAGTTCGATAATCGGAGAAGGCATGCGTCAGAACCCCATTGGAGGGGGAGGGCCGCCACTGCTGCTCTTGGTGGTCGCCGTGCTTGCCTCGCCGACCACGACATTCTCTCCCTCGGAGAGACCAGAGAGGATTTCGGCAGAGACGTTGTCGTTGAGGCCGACCATGACGTTGCGGCGGATCCTCTTGCCGTTGTCGCTCAAGACCTGAACAGCGCGGGATCCTTCGGCGGATTTGGCGCCCAATGCGGATGAGGGGATAGTGAGTACATTCTTGGCCTGTCCGAGAACGATACGAACCTCCGCCGACATGTAGGTGCGAAAGTAATTATCGGGGTTCGGCACTGCAAACACACCGTTGTAGTAGATCGCCGAGGTGGAGGATGACGATGTCGTGCTGCTGCTTGATGACGCCGTGGTGGACGACGAGGTGATGCTGCTGTCGCTGGTGATCGATTCAGGTGCCGGCTCGATCGACTGCAACGTGGCCTCATACCGGGTATTCGGATCGCCAAGGATGGTGAAATAGATCGGTT
Organism: Rhizobium sp. AG207R; assembly: GCF_027109195.1. Classification (NCBI taxonomy): domain Bacteria; kingdom Pseudomonadati; phylum Pseudomonadota; class Alphaproteobacteria; order Hyphomicrobiales; family Rhizobiaceae; genus Rhizobium; species Rhizobium sp. AG207R. The sequence goes on along the minus strand of NZ_JAEPVT010000014.1, from coordinate 59,591 downwards.
GCCCCACCTTGATCTTGACGACATCGGCTTCGGAGATCTCGGTGCGAACGATCATCGTATCGACTTGTCCGAGGATGACGATCGTCGGCGCCGATTGCGCCGCGTTCACCGTCTGGCCCTGCTGGTTGACGATGGCGAGCACCGTACCGTCCATCGGCGCTGTGATGCGCGTGTAGGAAAGATTGGCGCGCGCGGTTTCCACTGCGACTTCGGCCGATGTGATTTGCGCGTCGAGAGCGGCAATTTGGGCAGTGATCTTCTTGACGCTCGCTTCCGCGCTGTCGAGGTCCGCCTTGGAGCCTGCCTGGTTGTGGAAGATCGTCTGCTGGCGGACGAGCGTCGTCTGCGCGTTTTCAAGATCGGCCTCGCTTTCCTGACGCTGTGCCCTAACGTTCGCCAGGGAAGCTTGAGCGGTCTTCAGGTCGTTGCTCTGTGTGGTCGAGTCGATTTCGGCAACAAGGCTGTCCTTCTTGACGGTATCGCCAAGCTTGACATGAACAGCCGTGATCCGACCGGAGACCTGTGCGCCGACTGCAACCAGCTTGATCGGCCTGAAGGTGCCAGATGCGAGTACGGCTTCCTCGACATTGCCTCGCGTCACCGGCGCCGTGATGGCCGATGTCGTCTGCCGGTCGAAATAACCGTATTGGAAAGAGAGAATGCCGATTGCGGCAAGGGCGAGGAGACTTGCATAGAGCATGTGCCGCGGTCTGATGCTCCGCTTTGGGAGCGTTCTGGCGGGAGGGGAACTTGCGTCCTTGGCATGTTTCGGACTGACGGTCGGCGGTGCCTTATGTTCCAGGGTGTTCAGCATGAGATTATTTGACCTTGGCCAGATGGGGACCCGTATCGGCGTCAACGACGACAGGCGTGGAGACATCGACCTGTCCGGCCCAGCCGCCACCCAACGCCTTGTTGAGGGAAATGTAATTTGAAGCAATATTTGCGGTGCTTTGGATAAGCGAGCTTTCGGCGCTATAGAGTGAGCGATCCGCATCAAGCACGTTAAGGTAATCGACTGCGCCGGCCTTATTTAGCTCGTGGGATAAGTCTGCCGCCTTGCGATAAGATGCGGCGGAAACGACAAGCTTGGCGTTTTTCAGTCTCTCTTGCGTCAGTGACACAATGCCATCTTCGACATCCTGCATAGCCGTCAAGACCGCGGACTGGTAGGCGACATAATATTGGTCGCGTTGTGCCTTGGCGACATCCACCGCAGCCTTGAGCTGGCCACCCTGGAATATCGGTACGGTGAGCGATGGGCCGAACGACCAGCCGATCGTTGACTTCTTGCCAAGGTCCGAAATGCTTGTGGCAGATGATGAGATGCTGCCCGTCAACGAGACTGAAGGATAGCGATCTGCCTCGGCCTGACCGATCTTGGCGGTATATTGTGCGAGTTGGCGCTCGGCACTGCGAACGTCAGGACGGGACAAGAGGATATCGGCGGGAATACCTGCCGAGACATCAAGCTTCGGTCGTGGAATGGCACCGCCGGTCTTTAGACGTTCGTCGAGGGCTGCTGGCGGCTTACCAAGGAGTACGGCAAGCTTATGAACTGCCTGCGCATAGGAGGTTTCATAGGTTGGAATATCTGCCTCGGTGCCGGCCGCCTCGCCTGCTGCTTTCGCAGCGTCAATGGCTGTTGCTGTCCCGGCCTCGAATTCAGCTTGCGTGAGTTCCGCCGTCCTTCGCTGTGAGACGCCGGTGCGCTGCGCCAGGTCACGCAAGGCTTGATACTCACGGGCCTGAACATAATAGGAAGCAACATCCCCGACGAGCGTTACCAGCGTATCGCGTAAATCCTCTTCCGCGGCATCGACGCCGTATTTCGCAGCTTCGGCGGCACGTTTGTTGCCGCCGAACAGGTCGAGTTCCCAGCTTGCATCGAATCCCGGCTCGTACTCATTGTAGACGCTGGCAGGGGTGCCGTCGGAGGCAGCCGTTCGGTTGCGCGTTGCCGATGCTGTCCCCTCAACGGTCGGAAGAAGTGCGCCTCTTTGCTCGCGATAGGTCGCGCGAGCTTCGCGTATCTTTGCTTTCGCTGTTGCAACATCGAGATTGCCTGCGACGGCCTCCTCAACCAAAGCATCCAACGTGGGATCACGAAGCCGTTTCCACCATTGCGACAATTGCGGCGGCTGTGTTTTCTTCGACGTCTTGCTGCCCCAATGTGTCGGCAGGGCAAGGTCGGGCGTCTTATAATCCGGCCCTACGACACAGCTTGTCAATGTTCCGACGAATATGGCGGCAATAGCAATATTCGACGGTCCCGTGTTTGAGCGCAAATATATCGGCAAGATTTCCATCCCTGGCTTGTTGATCCTATGCGCTGGCCTCGATTGGGCCAGGAAGACATGGAGCATGAGGAAGACCACTGCTTTTCCTCTGCGAAGAAGGATGGCGGTGCTCACACGCCAATGGTCCGGGAGCGCCGGGCGGGGCGTTCCCGGACCATTCGGCCCGGCTAAGGGCCGCTCCTTCCAACCAACAGGGGCGTCCGGGGGGATCTCGATTGGTTGGAAGCGGAGAGGAAATGGTCTGTCGTGGTAAGATGGAGGGTTTCGCCCAGAAAGACCCTCCATTGATGATCAGTGGAACGGATGCGGGCCGGGAACAAGCGAGCGCTCCGCGTCCGCCAGTTTGGCGAGTTGATCGGCGTTCAGCACGTTGCGCAGGGCAACAGCCTTGTCCTTGAGAACCTTGGCTTTCGCGGCACGATCCAGCACGCGATCGGCCAGGCGCTCTCCGAAAAGCTGAGCTTGCCCGTCGCCCTGAGGGGCGGTCTGGGATGCAGCGGCGTCATCGGTGGCGGGTGGCTCCGGCAACTCGTTCTTCGCAGGGGTCAAGAGATCGATCAGAGCGCTGGTATAATCCCGCCAGGCGTCGAGCTGGTTGCTGCGCACACCGATCAAGGTCTCGAGCGCCGACAATTTTTCTGCGATCATCAGGGCCGGGTTCGGTCTGTGCGGAGGTCCCGGGGGCATGGGCATGCCGCCACCAAAGGCCATCATTGGCCCTTCGGGATGACGGTCCTGGAAATACCAGCCGTCCGATGGCGGGCCGACCGGACCCGGTTGCGCGGTCTCGGCGCCTGCAGGCTTTTGTTCGTCGGATGCGATTTCTGCACCGGCTGCATAAGCCGAAGCGGTTGCGCCGCCAATTGCCGTTGCCAATAAAGCCGCGACGATAAGTCGTTTCTTCATAATCAATGCCTTCGCTACGAGTAACTGCGGCAAAAGCTAATGGGGCCTTATGAATGCAATACGTCGATATGTTTCCTAACTTTTCCCGCAAGGGGAATATTGCGAACGAAGTTTGCCGATAGCCCGACAGCAATGCTTCATTACAATTTCCTCTATTGTCGCCTTAAAGTTCGTCTCTGGTGTAACAACAAGCGACGTGTGGAGCCAATCGCAGCTCCTAGAGGGAGAGAGCTGTCGCTTGGCGACAGCTCTCTCCACGGTGTTTGCTATTCCCTGCTTCCGGAGGCAGCAGATGTCGATTGATCCGCCTCCTTCAAGGCGGCCGCACATTCCTCGCAGCACACCTCTACCAATTTGCCGCCGAGATTGACCTTAATGGTCTCGGCGCCGAGTTCGCAATCGCAAGCGGCACATGTGGTTCTCTTCATCTCGTGATCCTTTCCTGATCGATCCCCTTGCCGGGGCAGGATCATAAGAACACCGATCATCATGTCGGCGCTGTCGGAATCTTTAGCGAACCGCGTAGCGCTTGGGCTTCAGTTGCACGGAGCGCTGAAATTCGGCCGGTGTCTGCCCGTAGGTCTGTTTGAACGCGGCGCTGAAATGACTGTGACTGGAAAAACCGAGATCGAGCCCGAGCATGGTCAGGTCGTCATAAGCGCCGAGGAGATCGAGCGCGCGTGCCAGCCGAAGCCGCAGCTGATAGCGGTAAAGAGGGATGGCTTCTACTTGCTGGAAGACCTGTGTCAGGTAGACGGGCGAGACGCCGACATCCTTGGCGATCTCCGCAAGCGTCCAGCGCCGGGCAAGATCGGAAGACAGAACGAGCTTTGCCCTGTCGACAAGCTTCTGCCGGCCGTAACTTGCGCCGGCCGCATGTGACGTCCGCTCGCCGAGAGAGCGGCGCACCAAAGTCAACGCCAGCGTTTCGCCCTCAAGGCTCTCGGCTATATTGCGGCTGAGCCCATGGCGAAGCATCGCCACGAGCGCCTGCGCACGCGGATCTATGCGTCGGTGCTGCCGACTGAAGATCACGCTTTCGCCGGACTGAACTTGTTCTTTCGGCGCGAGCTCGTGAAGAACGCTCTCGTCTATACTAAGATCGAGACAGGAATCGCCGCCGTCAACAGGATGACTGATCCGATATCCCTGTCCCTTATTGAAGAACAATACCTGGTTTGCTTCCGCAACGGCATCACTCTGGTCGACGTGGCGCTTGAAGACGCCACGATAGGGATAGACAAGGCTTGTCTTGTGGGCGCATTCCTCGCCGCTCTTATGTCGGCATTCGCCATTGCAGACGATATCGCGGATGAGGACGGTTTTCGTCTTCAGCAGCAAGGCGGTCGAAATTTCTGACATGCCGAAGTTCCCCATCCCGGCGTTGACGCCCGCCGCACCAGCGGAGCCTAGCACATCCTGCGCCATCTTTTTAGTAGCGGCTATAGATATGGACATCGCTCCCATTCTGACCACGGGAAAGGCCGATGTCTTTCAACTGATCGTCCGACAGTTCCAGAAGCGCATTGCGGTTCCTGCGCTCGACCATCTTGCGTGCGAGCATACGTGCAAGATCCTGCAGCGCCGAGAAAGGCGAGCGTCGAGCCTTGCGGAAAGCGCAGGCCGGTTCGGAAGAGGTGATGATGTTTGTGGCTTGCATGGCGATACTCCATCGGTTGCTTCGATGAGAGCAGTGAACCACTGGAGCCGTGTTCGCGCTGTCAGATAATTTAGCTATCGAACGCGGCTGCAGGCTTTCGCGAAAGTGGTTGTATTTGTATTTTCTTTGTCGACACAAGCCTCACCGCAACGATAATGTCGGCGCTGCTCAGCATGTTGCGATAATCACGCTATGCAGAGCGACGATCATTAAGGAGAGTAGGAATGTCGTGGCAACATCCAGTACCCCGGATCACCGCGGAGGAAAGACAACAGCGCCTTTCGAGTCTTCGAAAGCTGCTCGATGCAAAGGGATTGGCCGGCATGTTGCTCGGGCCGACCGAAAGCCTCCGCTACTTTACCGGTCTGGTCTGGCACGCGAGCGAGCGGTTTCTCGGCGCATTGGTGACGCCGACAGAACTCTACTACATCGTACCGGGCTTTGAGCGTAGCAGGGTGGAAACCCTGCCGCATCTGCCGGCGGAAATTGTTGAATGGCAGGAGGAAGAGAGCAGCGCGGCATTGATCGCCCGCTTGCTCGGGAATGCCGGCATCTTGGCGCTCGACGACAGCATGCCGCTTTATTTCTACAACGCCCTGGCGACCGAGCTTGGAGCTGAAAGGCTTGTGAATGGCGGGCCGATCATCAACGGTCTGCGCCGCATCAAGTCTCCGGCCGAAATTGCGCTTATTCAATATGCCATGAACCTGACGCTGGACGTACACAGACAGGCTCATGCCTTGCTCAAGCCGGGAATTCGCGCGTCGGAAGTCGTCGAATTCATCGACCGGCGGCATCGCGAGGCAGGTGCCGATGGTGGCTCGACCTTCTGCATCGTATCCTTCGGCGAAGCCACGTCCCTGCCGCACGGCGCCGACGGCGATCAGACGCTTGGCGAAGATGACGTGATTCTGGCGGATACCGGTACCCGCATCGACGGCTATCATTCCGACCTGACGCGGACCTACAAGCTGAAGAGCGGCGATAGCGCCTTCGAGGATGCATGGGCGATCGAACGGGAGGCGCAGCAGGCCGTTTTCGACGCGGCAAAGCTGGGCGCTGCCTGCTCCAGCCTGGATGATGCGGCGCGCGCTGTACTCGCCAGACACTCGCTTGGCCCCGACTACAAGCTGCCGGGACTGCCGCATCGCGCCGGTCACGGCCTTGGCCTCGAAATTCACGAAGAGCCTTATATCGTGCGCGGCAACACGACCGTGCTGCAGGCGGGCATGTGCTTCTCAAACGAGCCGATGATCGTCTTTCCGAAGAAATTCGGCATCCGGCTCGAGGATCATATCTATATGACGGCGGACGGCCCGCGTTGGTTTACGCAACCATCCAGCGGACCGACGAAGCCGTTTGCAAGCTGAGAATTTCCAGACAGGGCGGCCGTCAAGCCGCCCTTTTTCCATCCTCATCGAAGACATGCAGATGCTGCGCCGGGAAGGAGACGTTCACTTGCGTTCCCGTGCTCAGGGCGGTGCGATCCAGGGTGAATACCTTGAACGGGAGGCCGTGCAGCGAAAGATGCAGGATGATGCCGAAGCCGGTGGGTTCGATGAGTTCAACATTGGCCGTCATGTCGGACGGGTTGGACGATAACACGACATGCTCAGGCCGAATGCCGAGCGTGATCTTCGCAGCGGTTACTAATTTAAGCGGCGCCGGAAGCGAAACGAGCGTGCCATCCCTGAGCTTGACGGCATTGCCCTCGTAAGTCGCATCGAGAAAGTTCATGCCGGGCGAACCAATGAAGCCGGCCACGAAGAGATTGGCGGGGCGGTCGTAGAGTTCGAGCGGGCTGCCGACCTGCTGAACCACCCCGCCATGCATGGCAACGATGCGGTCCGCCAGCGTCATCGCCTCGATCTGATCGTGAGTCACATAGATCGAGGTCGCTTTAAGATCGCCATGCAACTTCTTGATTTCCGCTCGCATCTGCTCACGCAAGCGGGCGTCGAGATTCGACAGCGGCTCGTCGAAGAGGAAGGCTTTCGGCTGGCGCACGATCGCGCGGCCCATGGCGACGCGCTGGCGTTGGCCACCGGAAAGCGCCTTCGGACGGCGCTCCAGCAGCGGATCGAGGCCGAGCTTGGATGCCGCACTGGCGACAGCCTTGGCAATGCCATCCTTGGCCACCTTCCGCAGCCGCAGGCTGTAGCTCATATTGCCGGCGACATTCATATGCGGGTAGAGCGCATAGGACTGAAAGACCATGGCTATGTCGCGGTCCTTCGGATGCAGCTCGTTGACACGATTGTCGGCAATGCGGATTTCGCCGCCGCTGATGTCCTCAAGGCCGGCGATCATGCGAAGCAGGGTGGACTTGCCGCATCCCGAGGGGCCGACAAGAACGACAAACTCCCCATCCTTGATCCTGAGATCGATGTCATGCAGCACCTGCACGTGGCCGTAGGCTTTCTTGACGTTCTGAATATCGATCGATGCCATATGACTAACCCTTGACCGCGCCGGCCGTCAGGCCTTGCACGAGATAGCGTTGGATAAGCAGGAAGAAGAGCGCGGCCGGAATGAGCGCCATGACGCCCGCCGCCATCATCTGCCCGAAATCCACCGAGAATTTCGAGACGAAGGTGAGAAGCCCGACCGGGAATGTCGCGGCTTGATTGCCGTTGATGAGCATCAGCGCGAAAAGCAGCTCGCTCCATGCGGCGGTGAAGACAAAGCCGAGCGTTGCGGCAATGCCGGGTAAGGTCAGCGGCAGGATGATCTGCCGGAAGGCGGTGAACTGCGTCGCGCCGTCGATCATGGCAGCCTCCTCCAGATCCTTCGGAATGCCATCGAAGAAGGATTGCATCAGGAAGGTGGCGAAAGGCACGTTGAAGGCCGTGTAGACGATGACAAGGCCGGTCAGGCTGTTGGTCAGGTGCAGCGGCGTTAGGATCTTGAAGATCGGCGCCACCAGCATGACCAGTGGAAACATCTGCGTCAGCAGCATCAGCGCCACGATCCAGTATTTGGCGCGGAAATTGAAGCGCGAGAGCGCATAACCGGAGAGCGACGCACAGATGGTCACCATGATCGCCGTCGAGGCAGAGACGATCAGGCTGTTCTTGAAGAAGGTCGGAAAGTCACTGTGCTGCAGCACGAAGGCATAGTGTTCCCAGGTCGTGCGCGACGGCCACATGCGTACACCCTCGGTATAGAGCAGATCATTCGGCGTCACCGAGACCTTCAACAGCCAGAAAAGCGGGAAGAGCGCGAAGACCACGTAGCAAAGAATGGCCAGACGATGGGCGATGGTGGGAAGGACGGATCGTCTCATGGCTCAATCCTTGTTCAGCAGGGTCTGCCGCAGCAGGATGATCAGCATGGAATAGGCAAGCAGGAGGACCAGCAGCACCAGGGCAATGGCCGAGGCATAGCCGAAATCCAGCCGCTTGAAGGCTTGCGTGAAGATATAGCTCGCGACGATCTGCGTGCGGTCCGCCGGCCCGCCTCCGGTCATAACGACGATCAGATCGGCGAAATTGGAGATCCAGACCGTTCGTAGGAGGATCGTGATGGCGATGGTCGGCGCCAGGAAAGGAAGCGTGATCGAACGAAAGCGCTCGAACCAGCCGGCGCCGTCGATCGAAGCCGCCTCATAAAGATCGCGCGGGATCGCCTGAAGGGCTGCCAGGAGCGTGATCGCGAAAAAAGGAATACCCCACCAGACATTGGCGACAATCGGCCCCCACATCGCGTAGTTCGGATCGGAGAGAATATTGCCCGGCTCGCTCATCAGGCCCATAGCATAGAGCCAATGCGGGATCGGTCCGATGACCGGGTTGAACAGCCAGGACCAGTTGAGGCCGGCGAGGAAAGAAGGAACGGCCCAGGGCAGGAATACCAGCGCCTGAACGATCGATCTGCCGAAAAACGGTTTGTCCAACAGAAGTGCCAGGATCAGCCCGAAGATGAACTGCAGCACCACGGAGGCACCGGTCCACCAAAGTGTATTCTTCAGTGCCCAGTAGAAGGCCTTATCCTTGGAGAGCTCGCGAAAGTGTTCCAGGCCGATGAAGCCGCCGGAAAACGGATTGAGCAGTTGAATATCGCGAAAGGCGTAGGATATGCCGATTGCCAGCGGCACCAGCATCACGGCGATGATGAGGATGAGGGCAGGGGCGCTGTAGAGATAGGGCTCCGAGGCGTCGGCGAGGCGCTTTAGCCACGGCCTGCGGTCGTGGCGCCTCTCGAGCGTGTCGGTGATCGAAGTCATCTGCAAGAGTTCCCATTCGCGGCGTTCGAACGCCGTCTGTTTCAATTGGGCAGAGATGGCGGCGGATCGCTCCGCCGCCGCATGTACGTTCTATTTCTTGGCCAGGAATTTCTGCTGGGCCTTGGTCAGATAATCGGCCCATTGGTCGGCCAGATCCTTCGCCGAGATATCGCCGAGCAATGCCTGCTGCGAGGTCTTGATGGCGAGGGAATCCTTGAAGAAGGCGAATTCCTCAAGATAGGTCGGCATGACGGTGGGAACGGTGTCCTTGTCGGCCAGTTCCTGGAACCAGCCCTTGAACTGATCGCCGGCATAGAAAGGGTCCTTTTCCGCGGCCGTATAGGCCGGCAAGGCGCCGATCTTCTTGTTCCATTCCAGGTTGCCTTCCTTACCTTCAAGGGTCGCGATCAGCTTCCAGGACAGATCCTTGTTCTGGCTTGTCGCGAACATCGACCAGCCGGCATAACCGATGGTCGGGAAGGACTTGCCATCCGGCCCCTTCGGCAGCGGTGCGACGCCGAAATCATCCTTTTTCATGCGTTCGGCGACGGCAATCAAAGCGTCCGGGTCCTGGTCGAGGAAGGCGCAGGTGCCGGAGTAAAAGCCGGCGACGACTTCGTTGAAGCCCCAGTTGACGCTATCCTTCGGCGCATAGCCCTTCTTGTAGAGATCGACCATCCACTCGATGCCCTTGGCCCAGCCGGGGCTGTTCATCGTCGATGTGCCGTCATCCTTGAAGTACTTGTTGTCGCCGGCCATGGAAGCGGCAAAGATCATCCAGCCGTTGAGACCGCCCGGACCGCCGCGCATGCAATAGCCGTACTTACCGGGCAGCTTGGAGATCGCCTCGGATGCCTTGACGAATTCGTCCATCGTCTTTGGCGGCTCGGCGACGCCGGCGTCCTTCAGGATCTTCTTGTTGTAGAACATGGCGCGCAGATAGAAGCCGTAGGGCAGCATATAGGCGGTGTTCTTGACATCCCGGCCGAGCTGAAGCGCTCGAGGCGTCAGTTCGCTCGTATGCTCCCACTTGGCGAGGTATGGCTCGAGGCTTTCGAGCATGCCATTATTGCCATAGAGCGAGAGCCAGGTGTCCGGCATTTCCATCACGTCGGGCGTATCGCCGGCAGAGACCATGGTGGCAAATTTCTGGAAGGCCTCGTTCCAGGGCAGGGAGATGATGTCGACCTTGGTGCCTGGGTTCGCGGCTTCGAACTTTGCGACGATCGACTTGAGCGTCTCGGTGCGCTCCGGGCTGGTGATGACTTCCACGAGCTTCAGAGTCGTATCGGCAAAAGCGGTGCCGCCCATCAAAGCGGTAAAGAGTGCTGCCGTTATCAGTCTTTTCATGTTGGTTCCCCTTTTTGGATTTTCCTCTCAGATTGACGATGTCACGAGGCGGCGGCGATTGCCTCCTCGAGTTCCTTCCACAGGGCCTCGGTTCCTTCGAGGCCGACATGGAGACGTACGGAGCGCGGATTGATGCCAAAAGTATGCGCCGAATTCGGCTGCGCCTTCTGCTGCAGCACGACTTCGCCCGGCACGATCAGACTCTCATGTCCGCCCCAGCTCACACCCAGCTTGAAGAGCTTGAGGCGATCCACGAACGCACGCACGTCGACGCCTTCGCGGAAGATGAATGAAAACAGGCCTGAGGTGCCGTTCAAGCCGGCCGGCAACCGATTGGCGAGACCCGGATGGCAGACCTGTTCGACGACATCGAGCTCCTGCAGCCGCTTGGCGATCGTCAAGGCCGCTGCCTCGTGTGCCTTCATGCGGATCGGCAGCGTGCGAAGCCCGCGGATCAGGAGCCATGCGTCAAAGGGTGAGAGCTTGCCGCCGAGGTAAGGATAGGCTTCTGCCTTCAGCCGCGCGATCATCTCCTTCGACCCGGCAACGACGCCGGCGACCACGTCGCTGTGCCCACCGAGATATTTCGAGGCGGAATGGATGACGAGATCGACGCCGAGCTTCAGCGGCTGCTGGAAGTAAGGCGTTGCCCAGCTATTGTCGATCATCGAGACGACGCCGTGCTGCTTGGCGAGTGCGGCAAGCGCACCGACATCATGCGCTTCCATGACCCAGCTCGTCGGGCTTTCCATGTAGAAGACCTTTGCGCCGGGAAGCGCCTTGGAGACGGCTTCCTCATCGCGGCCGTCGACATAGGTCACCTCGACCTTCATGCGTTTCAGAACCGTGCCGAAGAGACGGAAGGCATCGGGATAGACATGCTTGACCGCAACGATACGGTCGCCCGGTTCGACAAAGCTTAAAACAGCCGACGATATCGCGGCCATGCCGCTGGCAAAACCGAGCGCATCTTCTGCGCCTTCGAGTTTTGCCAGCATCTCCTCGAACAGGCGCACCGTCGGATTGAGGCCGCGCGTATAGGTAGGCCGCACCTTTTCGCCGCGATAGGAGGCGATCATCTCGTCATAGCTGGAGAAGGTAAAAAGCGAGGTCTGGAAGATCGGCGGCACCACGGCATCGGCGAAGTTGCCGTCATCATGAGCGGTGATGAGGGAGGCAAGTTCGAACGGCTCTAACCCGTCAGTCATTTGGACATTTCCTTGATGTCTTCCTCGACCACGTCGAGAATTTTCAATGTTTCGGCGCGCGCTGCCTCGGGATCTTGGTCGACGATCGCGTTGAACAGCGTGCGGTGATAGGGAAAGGAGCGGCGAGCAAAATCCTGCCGATCGAAAGGATGCTCCCAGAAGCGCTCGAAGGTTTCTCTCATCTGTTCGAGAAGCTGCCGGAACAGCGGGTTATGCGTGGCGTCATAGACGGCAAGATGGAAGGCAAGATCCTCAGGCCCGGATGTGCCCTTGGCCATATGGACGCGCTCCATCTCGTTGAGTTTCTCTTCGATGATGACGAGGTCTTCGTCGGTGCGCTTTCTCGCAGCCACCATGCCGGCCTCGCATTCAATGCCGCGGCGGACCTCCAGCGTCTGCAGCAGCGCATCGCGCAGATGTGACGGGTTGAAGGAAAGCGGCATATGGATCGTCGCCTTCGAAACCGGCTTCAGCAAATAGGTGCCGCTGCCTTTGCGCGTCTCCATGACGCCGAGCGCCTGGAAATAGGTGATCACCTCGCGAATGGTGGAGCGCCCCACGGAAAGCGCGGTCATCAACTCGCGCTCGGTCGGAAGCCGGTCGCCTGCCTGCAGCTTGGACGATTCGATGAAGGTCGACAGCGCCTCGATGACTTGCTGCGTCCGGTCGATGGAAGGAAGAGGGGTAAGCATGGGTTTTGTCATGGGACAGTAAATTGGTCTGACATCTGCCATCAGGTCAATATCTTTTTCTTGGCACGGTCATTTTTCCAGCCCTCAAATTTTTAAGGACGGAAAGCGAGCGGTAACGAAGGTTGTTTGCGGCCTTCAAGAGCACCGGCAGCACTGATAGAAGGAACGTGTTGTGAGTCCCGGGCTGGAAGAGAATGGCCGCAAGAGATCGATATTCACGGAAGCTGGAATGCGCGAAATGCGACCATACCGGCTTCGCCGAAGTGTCCGAAACTGACGATCGGCGGGCGACGAGCCGCGATTTCAAGATAGACGAGATGCCGCGCGGCTTTTCCACGGAACGGCCATCGACCGATCCGCGCAAGCATATGGTGCGCTGCCGGTGCGGCTCGGTATTTCCTTTCGAGCAGGACACGATTTATGCACCGGGCGGCGAGCCGCGGCGCAGCAAAGCATAGGCCGAAAAGAAAAAAGCCCCGCACAGGCGAGGCTAAGCTTGTGCCGCTCCGGGGAAATCGGAAGCGACGCGGCATTGTCTAACGGTCGTCTTCTCTCCCGGCTAGGTCAGTTTTGCCGATAGCGGTACGCTCAAGTAAAAAAGCTCTTCATTCGTGAAATGAGATTGGTTTCCAGGCTCTCTCCTAGTGGCTGCAAAGATGCGAGGAAACTATCGTGCCGTGCAATATATTCAGCCAGCGTTCATTTTCCCACGGGCAAAAAGGCAATCACCGCAACGCCTTGCGGTCGTCGAGGCCCGGCTTCTATTGGTTTTCGAGCCTGGCTGCCGGGCCTCGCAGATACTGAAAAACTCGGATACCCACATGCGATTGCTTCGCGCCTTCATCGATTGGATACGCCGCAGACGGCGGCCGGAACAGGAAACGATCCAACATTCCGCCGACGACCCATGGGTTCTGCAGCAGATCGAGAAATTCGAGAGAGAGCTAAAGCGCTAGAGCGGTTCGGGTTTTCACGGAATACCTGAACCGCTCTAACTCTTTGTTTTCACGCAATTCCGGACGGAAAATCGCTGCACACTTTTCCTGGAGTTGCTCTAGCAGGCTCACCGATTCGTAGTCCTGGTGCCTGATCAGCGCCGCAGGACGGTCCCATCTTTGGCGACGAGTTTGCCCGCCTTGTAGACCGCGCGTCCTTTCGGCACCGCGACGACCGCCTCGGGAATATGCTCCGCCTTCAAGGTAACGAAGTCGGCTTTGGCGCCGATCTTCAAGCCATAACCCTCCAGGAGCAGGGCCTTGGCGCCGCTTTCCGTCACGACATCGAAGGCAACCTTCAATTCTTCGTCGGTATAGAAGCCGGACCGATAGCCGATCATCATGGCGCGACCCAGCATGTCGCCGTCGCCATACGGCCACCAGGAGTCGCGAATATTGTCACTGCCACTGAAAACAGTGACGCCGGCAGCCCGAAGCAGGGCGACGGGCGGGAAGGTATGGGCGCCGGGTGCGTTGGTCATGATGGAGACACCGCTCTCGGCGATCAGGGCCGCAGCGCGCTTGGCCGCTTCGATCGAGAGATCGCCAAGTCCGTAGGCGTGGCTGATCGCGACGTGCCCGCCCATGTAAAGCTTACGCGTGCGGGCGCAGATTTGCTCGATGGTGAAGAGGCCGAGCGTGCCGCCGTCATGAAGATGGATGTCCACATCGACGCCATGCTTCTCGGCGACGCCGAAAACCACATCGAGATGTTTTTCGACATCGCGGTCAAAGCTTGCCGGATCGAGCCCGCCCACAAGGTCAGCTCCCAAGGCGATCGCCTCGTCCAAGAGCTTCGGCGTGCCGGGGCTCTTCAGAATGCCGCTTTGCGGAAAGGCAACGAGCTGGATGTCGATCAGGTCGCGGTATTCTTCGCGCACGGCAAGCACGGTCTCCAGCGATTTCAGTCCAACGGAACCGTCCACCATGACATGACTGCGCATATGCGTGCTGCCGTTGGCAATGCAGAGTTCGAGCTGGTTTCTGGCCCTTTCGTCCATCGGCGCGGCCTGCGCCATGTTTTGCGCCTGGAAGGCAACACGTTCGTGGACGTCGAAGCCGTTGGCGCACGGCTTGTGCGGTATCCAGGCATCACCGTAAAAACTGGTGTCGAGATGAATATGCCCTTCGACGAAGCTCGGCACGACGAGGGCACCTTCAAGGTCGATGAGCTGGAAGGCAGAAATCGGTGCTCCAGTCTCGGTCATCGACACGATCCGCCCGCCCGTGACGCCGATGTCCTTGATGGAACCGTCGGCAAGTTTGGCCCGGGTAAAGAGAGTTTCGATCGTGCTCAATTTTTTCTCCATGAATCGATGGCCACCAGTCGCGCGCGAAATGCCTGGGCAGCGGATGTCCTACCGCTCGAAAGCCTCTTTCAGGCCGAAGCTTTTGCGCTCACGTAGGTCAAGATCGGCTTCGATATGCGCGATATGATGCAGCATGAGATGACAGGCCGTGTCGACATCCTTGCGCTCCAGCGCGGTGATGATGTCCCCATGCTCGGAATGGCCGCAACTGGAGGCGCTTGACTGTCCATAAAGTGCAATCACCAGCGAGGAGCGAGCAACAAGCTCCTCCATGAAGCGCTGCATGATGAGATTGCCGGAAATGGCCGCCAGCATCAGATGGAAGTCGCCCGAGGCCTTGATCTCGGCCCGGCGCGCGGATTGACCCCGCTCTCCCATAAGGCGGCCTTCTTCCACGAGGAGCTGCCGGAGCTGTGCGAGCTGGGCCGCGGTGATGTGTTCGGCCGCCGATCGCACTATCCCCGGTTCGACCAGGCGGCGCGCGGCGAATATCTGTCGGGCTTCCTCTGGCGATGGATAGGCGACGAAAGCGCCTCGGTTTTTCTCGACGCTGACGAGCCCTTCATAGGAAAGAGCCTGCAGGGCAGCACGTGCCAGTGTCCGGCTGACGTTGAAGAGAGCGCCAACATCGCTCTCGGACAGTTTCGTGCCCGGTGCGAGCCGCCGCTCCACGATCGCGTCGCGAATGGCCTCGCGGATTTGTTGCGCGCCGCTATCGGTGGCGTCGCTGGGCGTCAAAAGCGCATCTGTTGAAGAGTTCATGATCGGTAGCCTGAGTAACTGGCTGCAATGATAGACAGGTTTCGCGCGGAAGTTAAACGAAATCTGATGCAAATAAGCCGATAAAATGTATACAATATTTTGCATAAATCGCGCACAATAGCCTATTTCCTGTGCAGATTCCTAATTGCCTATCAGAAGGCAAAATTTCTTTGCGGAGAAAAAATTCAGAAATTCCAGCCGGTTAGTCAACCTCCGACAAAACTGGCACGATTGATGCAGTGTCTTTCCCAAACCAAAGGGGAAGATGATGTCGAAAGCGGCAGAGATCGATATAGTGTCCGTTTCGAAGGTCTACGGCACGACCACGGCTGTCCATGCGATCAGCCTGAAGATACCGGCGGGTTCCTATTGCTGTTTCCTCGGCCCCTCCGGCTGCGGCAAGACATCGACCTTGCGCATGATTGCTGGTCACGAGGGGATTTCCTCCGGCGATATCAGGCTCGGCAATACCGTAGTTACCGATTTCCCGCCCGCCAAACGCGGCACGGCGATGATGTTCCAGTCCTATGCGCTGTTTCCTCATCTGGATCTTATCGACAATGTCGCCTTCAGCCTGAAGATGAAGGGCGTTGCCAAGGAAGAGCGCCGCGCAAAGGCGCTCGAAATGCTGAAGCTGATGCAGATGGAAGCCTACGCCACACGCCGTCCGGCCCAACTTTCAGGCGGCCAGCAACAGCGTGTCGCGCTTGCCCGCGCCCTGATCACCGATCCGGAAGCGTTGCTGCTCGACGAGCCACTTTCGGCGCTCGATCCCTTCCTGAAGATCCGCATGCGCGCAGAACTGAAGAAGCTGCAGAAGTCGCTCGGCATCACTTTCGTCCATGTCACGCATAGCCAGGAAGAGGCGATGGCGCTTGCCGATATCATGGTCATCATGAATGACGGCCGGATCGAGCAGGCAGGATCGCCGCGGGAGGTGTTCGAACACCCCGCAACGGCCTTCGTTGCCCGCTTCATGGGTGATCATAATGTCTTGTCCGGCCGCGTAACGTCGAGCGAAGAAGGCTTGATCACCATGACCGTGCCTGAAGGGCAGGGCTTCTCGGTAAACGGGTCAGGTCGGGCCGTCGGCGAAGCCGTCGATATCGCGGTCCGCACCGACCGCGTCCGGCTTTCGCCGCCATCGGACAAAGGGCTGGGCTTCAACGGCGTCGTCTCCAATATCGAATATCGCGGCGCAACGCTGAAGATCACCGTTATCGGTGCTGGCAGCGACGATTTCACCGTCATCGCAAGCAATGACGACGATGCGACTAAATCGCTCACCGTTGGCGATGCTGTCTCACTGAGTTGGGCTCAGAAGGATGCAATCCTTCTCGGCCGTATATCCGCATGAAAATCCGAAGCATTAAAAAAGGGGAACTGACATGACGACTGAAACCAGGACTGAGAAGACCACGAAGGGCATTTCCCGCCGCTCGCTGCTGAAGACCGGCGCTGCCGCTCTCGGCGCTATGGCCGGCTCCGGCGTAATCACCGGTTTTCCGACCATCTGGGCACAATCGAACATCACGCTGCGCCAGTTCGGTACCGGCGTTTCGAACATCAATGCCATTGCGGAGAAGTGCAAGGCCGATCTCGGCATCACGCTCGAGATGACCGCGACCGATTCCGATGCCGCCGCGCAGCGTGCGGTGACGCAGCCGAACAGCTATGACATCGCCGACATCGAATACTGGATCGCCAAAAAGGTCTTCCCGACCGGCGTCTTGCAGCCAATGGACGTCAAGAAGCTGAAATATTACGACAAGATCGTGCCGCTCTTCATCACCGGCAAGCTGAAGCCGGATAGCGTCATTGCGCAGGGCACGGCGCCGCACACCGTCGGCTTCGTCGAAGGACAGGGCTCCAAGAAGTTCGCCAAGGAGCCGACGCAGTGGATGACGATGGTTCCAACCATCTACAACGCCGATACGCTCGGCATCCGCCCGGACCTCACCGGCCGTCCGATCAACAGCTGGGCCGATATTCTCGATCCTGCCTTCAAGGGCAAGACCGCGATCCTCAACATCCCGTCGATCGGCATCATGGATGCCGCGATGATCATGGAAGCCGCCGGCAAGATCAAATATGCCGACAAGGGCAACATGACGAAGGCGGAAATCGACAAGACGATCGACTTCCTGATCAAGACCAAGGGCGATGGCCAGTTCCGTGCCTTCTGGAAGTCCTTCGACGAAAGCGTCAACCTGATGGCATCAGGCGAAGTGGTCATCCAGTCCATGTGGTCGCCCGCGGTTGCTGCCGTCCGCTCCAAGGGCATTGCCTGCACCTTCCAGCCGCTCAAGGAGGGCTATCGCGCCTGGGGTGGCGGTCTCGGCCTTGCCTCGCATCTCAAGGGTGCGCAGCTCGACGCGGCTTATGAATATATCAACTGGTACACCTCCGGCTGGGTCGGCGGCTATCTCAACCGCCAGGGCTACTATTCCGCCTGCATGGAAACGGCCAAGAACTTCATGTCGGCCGATGAATGGGGCTACTGGATCGAGGGCAAGCCGGCGCAGGGCGATATCCTCTCTCCGGAAGGCAAGGTCATGGAGAAGGCCGGCGCCGTTCGCGACGGCGGTTCCTTCGAAACCCGCATGGGTGCGGTTGCCTGCTGGAACTCGGTCATGGACGAGGACCGCTACATGGTTCGTCGCTGGAACGAATTCATCGCTGCCTAAGCTGCGATCGATCATTTCCTCTCCCCGTCCGATACGGGGGGAGGATCCTATCAATGGAGAAGCCGGACTATGGCGACAATCGCTTCCTCGGATGCGGAGCAGGAAACTCAAAAGGCCCGACGCGGCTTCGCCGTGCCCGGCTGGACCGTTGCTTATCTGCAGGCAACGCCGCTGTTTCTCATTCTCGGCTTCTTCTTCCTGTTACCGATCGCCATGATCGGCGTCGTCAGTTTCTGGGATTATGATTTCGCTGGCCTTTATCCGGCATTCCTGACCACGAATTATACCGATACGCTCGGTTCGTGGGTTACGTGGAAAACCTACCTCAACACATTGAAATTCACAGCAATTGTCTGGGCGCTGACGCTCTTCATCGGCTTCTGGGTCGCCTATTTTCTTGCCTTCCATATTCGCCGCACCTCGACGCAGATGATCCTTTTCCTCGTCTGCACCGTGCCCTTCATGACATCCAACATCATCCGCATGATCTCGTGGATACCCGTTCTCGGGCGCAACGGGCTGGTCAATTCGACGCTGATCGAGATGGGCCTCATCCCGCAGCCGATCGAATGGCTGCTCTATTCCGATTTCGCCGTCGTGCTCGCCATGGTCCATCTCTATACGCTCTTCATGGTCACTCCGATCTTCAACACGCTGATGCGTATCGACCGTTCGCTGTTTGAAGCCGCGCGCGATGCCGGCGCCAGCGGATGGCAGGTGTTGTGGAATGTGGTGATCCCGCTTGCCAAGCCCGGAATGGCGATCGGCAGCATCTTCGTCGTCACGCTCGTCATGGCGGATTTTTCCACCGTGCAGGTGATGTCGGGCGGCCAAAGCGCATCCATCGCGCTGATGATGAAGAACCAGATGTCGCTGCTGCAATATCCGGCCGCAGCCGCCAATGCGGTCGTGCTGCTGATCGTCGTGCTGCTGATGGTTGCCGCCATCCTGCGTATCGTCGATATCCGCAAGGAGCTCTAGGATGAACCGTGAAAAGCGCAGCCTGGAATTTTATGTTCTCGCGATCTTCTTCACGATCTTCGTGTTGTTTCTCTATGGCCCACTGTCGGCGGTCATCATCCTGTCTTTCCAGGGGCCGGATGGCGGCTTGACCTTCCCGTTGAATGGCGTCTCACTGCATTGGTTCGCCAATCTTTTTGAGAAGCAGGCGGTCGGCGATTTCGGCGCCTCGTTCCAGCGCTCGCTGATCCTTGGCGTCATGGTCATGATCGTCACCGTCGTTGTGTCGCTGCTGGCAGGGCTAGCCTTTCGCCGCCGGTTCCGCGGATCGACATTCCTGTTCTATGCGACGGTTGCGAGCCTCGTCGTCCCATCCATCATCATCTCGCTCGGGATCGGCGTCGTCTTCCAGCAGGGCGGCATTGCGCCGGCCTGGTATTCCTCTGCCTTCGGCGCGCATTTGACCTGGACCTTGCCTTTCGGCGTGCTGATCATGTTTGCAGTCTTCAACCGGTTTTCGCCGGCCTATGAGGAGGCCGCTCGCGATCTTGGCGCCAGCTCCTGGCAAACCTTCCGTCATGTCGTGCTGCCGATGATCGCACCGAGCCTGATCGGCGTCGGCCTCTTCGGCTTCACGCTGTCTTACGACGAGTTCGCTCGCACCCTGATGACATCGGGCACCTACAACACTCTGCCGCTCGAGATCTACGGCATGACGACGAACGTCACGACGCCGGTGCTCTATGCGCTCGGGACGGTGACGACGCTCTTTTCCTTCACCATCATTCTGCTGGCGCTTGCGGTCATGACCATGCTCGGCCGCCGTCAAGCCAAGAAAAGTTGAGATCATGCGCCTGCTGCTCATCAATCCGAACACCACCGTTTCCATGACGGAGAAGGCGGCCATCGCTGCGCGTGCCGTAGCAGGCCCCGGCACCGAGATCATCGCCGCCACCTCGCAGATGGGGCCGGCTTCGATCGAGGGCTATTACGATGGAGCTATTGCCGTGCCCGGCATGCTGCGCGAGCTGAAGGAGAGGCAGGCTGAAGGTTATGACGCCGCGATCATCTGCTGCTTCGACGACACCGGCCTGGAGCCCGCACGCATGTTTTGCAACGTTCCGGTCGTCGGTCTCTGCGAGGCGGCCGTCGCGACGGCCGGCTTCCTGGCACAGCGCTTTAGCGTGGTGACGACGCTCGAGCGGTCACGCATCCTCATCGACAATCTTGTCCATCGTTATGGCATGGGCGCGCGGGCAAAGGTTCGCGCCTCCGACATCCCTGTGCTCGAGCTTGAAGATTCGTCTTCGGGTGCAATCGGAAAGCTGAGGGCGGAAATCGAGCGCGCGCTTGCCGAAGACGGAGCAGAAGCCATCGTCCTCGGCTGCGCCGGGATGACCGATCTGGCAAGAGAACTACAGTCGATTTACGGCGTCCCGGTCGTGGATGGTGTCGCCGCAGCGGTCAAGCAGGCCGAAGCTTTGGTGTCTCTGGGACTATCCACCAGCAAGCGCAGTTCCTACGCCTCGCCATTGCCAAAGCCCTTTTCGGGGGCAATGCAGGATTTTGCACCGGCACCGGTATTGGCCTAATCTCATCACAATCCAACAGTACCACCTCCAATGATCGCTAAGCGTTGCGATTGGCATATCTTCGCTGCCGGGACTACAATGTCTCGGTAAAGAACGAGAGTCGTGGATTTGGCACAGAGAGCCGGCAAAGCTGATCTTCCCCTGCATGGCGGACGCGTACCGCGCTGGCTTGGCGATCGCATGACGCGCCTGGGCGCTGTCATTACCGAAGCGATCGTGCAGCATTATGGGCGTGACGAGCTGTTTCGCCGTCTCGCCAATCCCTTCTGGTTCCAGTCCTTCGGCGCCGTCATGGGCATGGACTGGCATTCCTCGGGGATCACGACAAGCGTTCTCGGTGCCTTGAAGCGCGGTCTGACGCCGCTTTCCGGCGAACTCGGAATCCACGTTTGCGGCGGCCGCGGTGCGCAGTCGCGCAAGACGCCGGACGAGCTCATCCATATCGGCGATCGCGTCGGCCTCGACGGCGCGTCCCTTGCCATGAAAAGCCGGCTGATCGCGAAGGTGGATAGCGCGGCCGTGCAGGATGGCTTCGATCTCTATCTGCATGGTTTCATCGTCGCCGATGACGGCAAGTGGGTCGTCATCCAGCAGGGCATGAACGATGAACGGCGGCAGGCGCGGCGGTATCATTGGCTATCGGAGGGTTTGACGAACTTCCTGGATTCGCCACACTCTGCCATCGAGGGGCGCGAGCAGGGCGAGATCATTAATCTCGCCGATCGACGCGCCGGCCACTCCCGCGACGGTCAGCTGGATTTGCTCGCTTCCCTGGGGCCGGATAAAATCGTCCGCGAATTCAACGCTCTGGAAGGGAAAGTTCCAGCAATCGGCAAACAAGAAGCGCAACCGATGCTGCCATATCTTATCATGCCGGCACATCACGACGTGCGTCAGGAAGATGTGAACATGCGGCGCCTGCACGGAAATCTTGCTGCGGCTGCCGATCGTGGTCCGGTGGATTTCGAGGATCTGCTTCTGACGCCCGGCGTCGGCGCACGCACTGTAAAAGCTTTGGCGATGGTCGCTGAAGTCGTTCACGGCGCACCTTGCCGCTTCTCCGATCCCGCGCGCTTCTCGCTCGCCCATGGCGGCAAGGACCGGCATCCCTTTCCGGTGCCGCTGAAGGTCTATGACGAGACCATCAATGTGATGAAATCGGCGGTCAGGAAAGGGCGTCTCGGTCGCGACGAAGAATTGTCTGCGCTGAAGCGCCTGGATGACCAATCGAGAATACTGGAGCGCTATGTCACCGGCCCCGATCTCAAGGAGATCGTAGCGGGCGAATTCGACCGCTCCTTCTCCTATGGCGGCCGCAGCGTTTTCGGCTGGGAGCCTCCCGTGGACGCCGAGGACGATGGTGCCGAGGGCGGCCTCCGCTCTTCGAAGAGCTAAGCCGGGTACGGCAGAAGGGAGCGGCTTAGCGCCGCTCCATCATCGACTCATGGCAGCGTATAGCCGATCACATAGTCGCCTGGTTTTGTTCCCACAGAACCGTGACCACCGGCCACCATGACGACATATTGCTTGTCGTCGCTGGCGGTATAGGTCATCGGCGTTGCCTGGCCACCCGCCGGTAGACGCGCCTGCCAGAGTTGTCTCCCGGTCGTCACGTCATATGCCCTGAGATAATCATCCACGGCTGCCCCCAGGAATGCTACTCCGCCCTTGGTGACGATCGGCCCGCCAATGCCGGGAACGCCGACCTTGAAGGGAAGGGGCAGCGGCGTCATATCGTGAACGGTGCCGTTCTTATGCTTGTAGGCGATCTTGCCGGTCTTCAGATCGACACCGGCGACATAGCCCCAAGGCGGTGCTTGACAGGGGATGCCGAGCGGGCTGACGAACGGCCCCATATAGACGCCATAGGGTGAACCTTCGTTTCGGTTCAGCCCCTGTTCGCTACCCTTGTCGCCGGCTCCCTTCGGCGGGATCTCGGCGCGCGGCACGAGTCTCGAGGTGAAGGCGAGATAAGTCGGCATGCCGAACATGATCTGCCGTTCGGGATCGACGGCGACGCTGCCCCAGTTGAAGGTGCCGAAATTGCCGGGGAAGATGATGGAGCCGCGCAGCGACGGGGGCGTGTAGCGGCCTTCATATTGATGCTGATGGAAGGCGATACGGCAGGCGAGCTGATCGAACAGCGAAACGCCCCACATGTCCTTTTCCTGTAAGGGCGGCGGCGAGAAGGTCAGATCGGAGATCGGCTGTGTCGGTGAGGCGTGATCTTCCGGAATGGTGCCGGCGGGAGCCGGAATTTCCTTGAAGGGAATGATCGGCGCGCCGGTACGGCGGTCGAGCACGTAGATATCGCCCTGCTTGGTCGAGGCAACCAGCGCAGGAACCGTGCTGCCGTCGGCCTTGGTCAGATCGACGAGCACGGGCTGGGCCGGCACGTCCATGTCCCAGAGATCGTGATGGACGAATTGCTGCACCCATTTGAGCTGGCCGGTATTGATATCGAGCGCCACAACCGAGGAGGAGAAGCGTTCGACATTGGCGCTGCGGCCCATGCCAAGCTGGTCGGGCGTCTGGTTGCCAAGCGGAACATAAACCATGCCGAGCTTTTCGTCGGCGCTTGAAACCGACCAGCTATTCGGTGAGTTGGTCGTATACGTCTGCCCGGCAGGCAGCGGCGCCGTCTGATCGGGATTGCCCGAATCCCAGTTCCAGAGCAGTGCGCCCGTCCGGGCATCGAAGGCGCGGATGACGCCGGATTGCTCCTGGGTGGAATAGTTATCGTTTACCGCGCCGCCAATAATGATCTTGTCGGCGACGATCACGGGCGGCGAGGTCGAATAATAATAGCCCGCCGGATTGTATTTCATGCCGGTTTCAAGATGCAGGGTGCCCTGATTGGCAAAACTCGGACAAACCTTGCCGTTGGCGGCATCGAGCGCGATCAGCCTGGCATCCGAGGTCGGCAGATAGACGCGATCGGCACACGGCGCTCCCGCGGCAACTGCCGTGTCATGGTAATAGGAGACGCCGCGGCAGGTCTGATGCTGTCGGTTGGGGTTCATGCCGGCATTGGCATCGTAGCGCCATTTTTCCTTGCCGTCCGTCGCACCGATGGCGATCGCCAGGCTATGGGGTGTGCAGATGTAAAGCGTGTCGCCGATCTTCAGCGGCGTGACCTGATAGGTCGTCTCGCCAATGTCGTCGGGACGCTTCACATCGCCGGTCTGATAGCGCCAGACTTCTTTGAGGTTCGCGACATTCTGCGCATTGATCTGATCGAGGGGCGAGTAACGCTGGCCGAAGGAGGTTCTGCCATACTGATGCCATTCACCATCCGGCACATCGCCGCCCATCGGGGCATTCGCAGCCATTGTCGTTGGCAGATTACCGG
Organism: Rhizobium sp. AG207R; assembly: GCF_027109195.1. Taxonomy (NCBI): domain Bacteria; kingdom Pseudomonadati; phylum Pseudomonadota; class Alphaproteobacteria; order Hyphomicrobiales; family Rhizobiaceae; genus Rhizobium; species Rhizobium sp. AG207R. The sequence goes on along the minus strand of NZ_JAEPVT010000014.1, from coordinate 35,592 downwards.
AGAGATCATGTGGATCTGTCGTCATCGAATAGACGGCTACTAGGATGGCGATGATCAAGGGGATCGCGAGCGGCCAGGGATTGGCCCCGTAGTGAACGCCGTCCAGGCTGCGAAAGCCCAGCGGGCGCCGGACCCATGGTATCAATAGCCACAGACCGATCAGAATGATCAACCCGCCGCGCGGGCCGAGTTGCCACCAGTCGAAACCGACCTCCCATATCGCCCATCCAAGCGCTGCCAGCACGAAGATCGCGTAGAACCAGAGCGCGGCGGCTTTCCGCGTATAAAGCAGGATGGCGGTTACCAGGAAGGCAAGACCGGCCAAAAGATAAAAAAGGCTTCCACCGAGCAGTGCAAGCCACAGCCCACCGCCGCCGAGCGCCAGACCGATAAGTGCGAGGATGATCGATGTGATTACGAGGGCCATGATCTGCTCCAATCTAACCGTCGATGAGACAGTGATTACTCGAAGGCTTGCAAACTCGCGCGAAGTCCCTCCGGACCTCGACGGCTGGCTATAACGAAATCGGTGTCTGTAGTTTCGCCGGCAACGAGAGGAGCCACGCCCAGGGCGATTTGGATCGGTTCATCAATCCCCCTAATCAAATCAGAGACTGAACGTCACGATTGCGAGAATGTTCCAATCCACTCACCCGTTCAAGCTTTAGGATCTGTGGACTGATTTGATTAACGAACGTAGTTAATTTTTTAACAATTGTTGAGATACTAATGGAACAGATATTGGAATCAAGGGTTTCCGTGCAGAGCCGGAGGACTATAAATGAATATGAAGATCGTGACTGCCCAATCGGAAGTAGCAACCGAGGACACCGGCACTTATCCGGATGGCATGATGGAACGTATTCTTGTCGAGTTTTCCGCAAGCTCCGAACGGCAGCATCGCAAATCTCACGAGCGTGATTACGGCACGCACAAGGTGCTACGGCCGATCCCGGTCGGGCTTGCTTGAGCGACCGGAAACGCGCTTTCGCTAGATGTAGAGCGGCGCCATTCGCCGCCATGCGCCTGCCTGATGGGCGCGCCCATCCCATACATGCAGCCGATGATCGATCCGCTTGTCGGCTAGCAAGTGGCTCAGATACCGATTGTTGTCGAGGAAGGGATCGGCATCTCCGATCGCCATCACGATGTCGATCTGGCGCAGGCTCTCCAACCGCCATTCGCAGGCAAGTCTCGGCAGAAAATGCGTCGGGGTGTGAAAATAGATATCGTCGTCGTAATAACCGTCGAATAGATCCGTGAAGGATTCGACATTCGTCGTCAGGTCGTAACGGCCGGAAAAGACGACCAGCTTGCGGAAGAGGTGAGGGTGGCGAAAAACCAGACTCGCGGCTTGGAAAGCGCCGAGGCTGCAGCCGTGAACAATGGTGCACTCGTGCCCGTTCTTCTGCGCCATCAGCGGCAGGACTTCGTTGAGAATATATTCCTCGAAAGCGTTATGTCTGCGAATGCGCTCGGCCGGATGGCGATGGAAACCGTAGAAGGTTTCGGTTGCCAGTCCCTCGATGCAGTAGAGCTGAAGCTGTCCGGCATTCAGCTTGTCCGCGAGGCTGGCGACGATGCCGACCTGCTCATATTCCCAGAAGCGACCGTCGCGGGTGGGAAATACCAATACCTTGGCGCCGGCATGGCCGAACACCAGCAACTCCATGTCGCGATGCAGCCGAGGACTGTACCAGCATAGGTATTCGCGGTTCATAGCACCTTGAAGAATTGCCCGACCTTGTCTCGCAGAATTGCGTTCTGCTGCTCGCCGCCAGTATAATCGAAGTGACCGGCATCCAGAATGAAGATTTCGTTAAATTTCTGCAGCGCATTTGCGACAGAGAACTGGCAGGGTGGCGCGACGGCGGGATCGAAAAGCGCGGGTGCGACAAGCATCGGCACAGTGATACGCTGAGCGGCGATCGCAGCATCGAAGAACCGCAGTGTCTCAAGAACGGTGCCGTGCTTTTGCTGATAGGCCTGAACCGATTGGGCGCTGCCGACTGTTGGCAGTGTCAGCCATAGCTGCCGGTGGCCAAAAGTCGGGACGATGAGATGGCCGCGCCTGATCCGCGCATCGAAAGGAATTGCCAGGGCACCGATGCCGCCACCGAAACTGATGCCGCTATAGCCGATATGGCCGGCAAGCCAGGGATAGAGGGTCTCCAATGTCGAGACGGCGAGCCAAATGTCTTCCACGCAGCCGCCGATGACATAGGTATCGCGGCTTTCGATGCCGCAAAGGACATGGCCCGACGCATCCGAGGGGATTTTCGGGCTGGCGCTGAGGGAGAGCCCGCGGCAGCAGGGAAAAAGGATCGCCGTTTCTTCTACCGGCCAATCGAATTCCGGTTGGTCTCTTCCGCCATATCCGTGTCCGACAACGAGGCCGCGCCGCACCTGTCCGCTGCGGGGAATGAGCAGCCAGCCATTGATCTGAAATAACCCTGTCGACGCGTAGCTGATATCAAAGACGTGCCAATTGTCGTGGCGCAGCTTGCTGTGGCGAAGCTTGGGTTGCGGATCGACGGCGAGAGCCGCCCTGTAGCGCTGCTGCCAGAAATCGTCGAAGCCCGCCGGGGCTTCCGGCGTCTCTATCGCCTGCAACTGTGCAAGCTGCATGCCATAGGTCGGATCAAAATCGAAGGGGTGGGATGTCGGTATGCTCATGGCAAATATTTCGCGTGAGAGGACGGGGAACGCAAGAATAGGGATGGCCGATCCGCAGGCTTTCGGAGCGGCTTACTCCTGTTCATTCATGGATTTTCTGCTTGGGACGGTCGATGCGATAGAGCACGTGCGGTCGCAGAATATGGCCTGGCGGCACGGTGATGTCATCGAAATCACCGCCCTCGACATAGATCATGCCAATTTTCTCCATCACGCGGCGGGAAGGAATGTTGATCGCCGAGGTATAGCCGATCACACAATCAGCCTGCAGTTCCTGCCAGGCGAAATCCAGGCAACGCCGGCTGATTTCCGCCGCGTAACCCTGCCGCCAGTATGCACGCCCCAGAATCCAACCGATCTCCAATGGAAAATCGCCCGGAACTTCCGGACCAGGGCGTGAAAGACCCGCGCCGCCAATCAGTGCGCCATCGGCTTTCCGCTCGACGGCCATGAAGCCGAAACCTTCGTTGGCCAACTGCGCGTTGGCTTCATCGATCAGTTCATCTGTCTCGGCAGCCGTGAGCAGGCTCGGATAGTAATATTGCCGAACCTGCGCATCCGCGTTTACGGCTGCAAAAGGAGCGCGGTCGCTATCCTGCCAAGGCCTGAGAACGAGCCGGGAGGTTTCCAGAGTAAGCATCGTTCTCCCAGGGACGAACGGATTGATCTCGATGGCGCGATCGCGCCCAATCTTTGACAGGGCGGCAGGCTGCGCCGCATCTCCATCGATGAATTCATCATGAAAGTCTATATCTGCCTACCGATATTAGCCTCTGTGCTTTCTGCCGCACAGCTGGAAAGATGACGCAAATAGACTTGGTTTGTTGCGAACTGCTGTCGCTTCCTTGCCTTCGTTGAGGTATAGTGTAAGCATGATCAGGGTCCTAACGATACTTGCGGGAATTTCGATTGCAGGTTCCGCAATGGCGGGTCAAATCACTCAAAGCACCTACAATGTTCAGGATTGCTCGAGTGCGGTGGATCAGGTTCTGTCGACGACCAAGGGACGCCTCCTATCCGTCAAGCCACGTGAGAATCGTTGTATCGTGACTGTGATCGTTCAGCATGGCGAGCAACGACCGGAAAAGGTCGTGGTTCGTGTCGACTACGGCAATAATGACAACAGCCAGGAAAATGGCCAATAACCGAAAGCGGTGAAAGGGACCGCGTGAGAAATGGGCGAAGTCATCCAGTTTCGGCCCGCAGCGAGATACGGCAAGCACCTTGATGCGCAGGCTCGCATGGAAAGGGAGCTGCAGCTTCCCCTTGCAATGGCGAATCAAACCACCCGAAAGGCCGGCCGCGCGAATCCGCCGGATACGTCGACGGCTCCCAACTCAAAAATTGGGCTTCCCATTAGCGGCATCGTCATCGTAGTCGGCTCTATCCTGGTCTATGCGCTGGTGATATCCCATGTCGTCGGCCAGCCACATTATTCGGCTCGGGCCAACCTGATGCCTTCGATTTTTCTGCAAAACTAGACTTGCCCGGCAAGAACCGCTTGATGAAGCAGGTCCGCTATCAAGCAGTTGCGATACGCGCCGCGAACGCATTTTCGGCACTATTCTTTCCTATCGCATGCGCGGAGCACGACGCCGGCAACCAGCCGCAATATAATTGCGGCTCAAGATCGACAAAACTGTCATCCCGCGCGCGGAAGACTGTCATATCAGGCCGACTGTTCGGATATGCGGACTTAAAGAACATGAGAAAGATTTAAGCCTGTTCGTTAAGTGAAGATTCCATCAAATCTGATGTAATCCGCAATAGACGGTGATTTTGGAGAGCATTTATTGTCGCGGCTTAAAATTCAACAGCTACAATGGATCGGCGCAATAGCTGTTATCATGGTTTGCCTGATGATGGCCGGCTCGACGATTGCCTTCAGCCTGTCGGATTACCTCAACTACAAACGCGGCGTGATCGAATTCGGTCGTTTTCATACTGCACTGCATGCGGCCGCGACGATATCGAGAGAGCGCGGTCCTGCAAACAGTCTCATGGGCGCTTCGGAGCGTGAACAAGCGCAATTTGCCGCCGATCTGAAAGCAAGCCGCGAAGCAACCGATAGGGATATCGCCAAGCTTGAAGCGCTCTTTAAAACGGAAATAGACCAGTCCGCTGAAATGCGCAGCGCATTCATGGCGCTTAAGGCTCAGCTGGAGAGCGGCCGCCAGGCGGTCGATGCAGTGGCCGCCTTGCCACGCGGCGAGCGCAGCGGCGTAAAGATCGCAGACGCCATACAGGCGATGTTCCGTGCAGCGGATCGCGCCCAGGATTACCGGGATGTCGCCGGCCGATCGGTCATCGCACTGGCGCCTGAGACAGGCGCCGAAGTCATGCTGACCTCGATGGCCGGAACGCTCAGAGAGCGTGCCGGAAGGCTGGGCTCCTATGTCGTCATAATGCTGGCCTCGCAGGGGCAAGCCCGTTCCCACTATAGAGCTGCGTTCGACAACGAGTTAAACCGGCTTTTTGAAGTGAATGCGCTGCTGAAAACCTATGCGCCCGTTACATTGCAATCGCAGGCTTTGGCAAGGCTGTTGGATCAGGTGACGGTCAGTTACTTTGCCGGAGCGCTGCCTTACGCTCAGCGCGTCGCCTTTGATCCGAATGCGAGCGATGCGCTCACACCCGGAGAGTTCACAGCGAAATACGTGCCTGGAATGAAATCGACCGAGAACCTGCGTGAACTCATCGAAACCGCGGCATTGAATTCTCTTGGAGAAGTACGGCAGAAATCCCTGAGAGCCATGCTGATCTCCGCGCTGCTTGCCGTCATGGCGGTATCGGTTGTGATTGGGTTGGCCTACGTGCTCAGGCGTTCGCTCTTTCGGCCGATGCTGGCCGTCATGCGACAGATCGACGAGATTGCCGTCGGCAACCTTACGACGCCACCACCGATACCTCACGCCGGACGTGAAATGCGGGAGCTGTTCCTGCGTCTTGACCTTTTGCGTGAGCAGCAACGCTTCAAGCGGCACCTGGAAATGGAGCGCAAATCGATGACGGAGGAGTTGAGGCGTCTCTCCCAGACGGATGCACTCACTGGCCTTCTCAATCGGCGCGCATTGGAGGATGCGGTGGAGGAATTGCTCGCGACCCCGACAGCGGGCTCCCGAGGCTTTGCAATCATCATGTTCGATATCGACCATTTCAAATCGATCAATGATCGGTACGGTCACGCCGTCGGCGACATGGTGCTGCAAAGAACGGCGCAGATTCTAGGCCCGTGCCTGCGCGCCGCCGATCTATTCGCCCGCTACGGCGGTGAGGAATTCATCGTCGTAATGGGTGACGTCACCGAGGCCTCGGCGCGTTCAACGGCCGAGCGATTGCGGGAAACATTAGCGCAAGCCGTCGTCAGCGATGAGCATGGCTTGAAGGTGACTGCGAGCTTCGGCGTCGATTGGCAGGCGCAATGCATGTTCGAAAATTGGGAAAAGCTGGTCGTCGTTGCGGACAACCGGCTCTATCAAGCCAAGCGCAACGGGCGCAATTTGGTCTGCTCATCCGAGAAGACGACTGGACAGACGGCAATCTCCGCCTCGAGACGCGGCCAGAGCGGCGCAAGCGCGGCCTGACACGCTTCGCTATGACCGAGATCATCCGAACCTGCTCGTTGGAAGCTCGTGGTCAGTAGGTAAGCGTCACCACGACCGTATCGGTGTAAGTGCCTGAGGATGGCGTGGTCTGCGGTGGCACTCGGCCGTAGACCGTCAGCAGTTGAGCACTGCCGGTTCCCGTTCCGGCGACGGTGCTGCCCGGCGTATTGGCATCGCCCCAGGGCTGCGACCGGTTGGTATCCTTGTAGAGGCCGTAGGTCACCGTCTCCGATCCTTTCGCCATTTTTCTCGCCGTCGGCGGAGCATTCGCGCCACCACCGCCCAAGGAGATCGTATAGGTTGTGCCCGGCGTACAGGTTGCCGTGACGGAACCCGTGGCATCGACATTCGTGCTCAATACGCCCTGTGTCCCGAAATCGATGTTCTGGACAGTGACGAGGCAATTGGCGGCGACGGTTGCATTGACGCTGAACGACGCGGTTCCAATCGTTCCAGAGGGAGCTGAACAGGTAGTCGCACTACTGTAGCTGTAATAGAAGGAGGTGTAGGTCGATGTGAAGCTGGACGTAAACGACCCCGGTACTGCCGTCGACGGAGAGCCGAGCGCAGCTCCATAGACCGTCATGCTGCCGGTTGCGCCGATCAACGAGCCATTCAGCAGGGCCATTGTCAGCGCATAGACTGGTGCGCGTGATGGATAGGACCAGCTACTCGATCCCCACACCACGCTTCGGCCGTTGTCGGAATAGAGCTGATAGTTCAAAGAACTGCTGCCGTTCAACATCTGGCGCGCCGCGGCCGACGATGCTCCTCCACTGCCGGCGCCGATGTCGGGGCAAATCAGAAGCCGCTTGCCCAGGTCCAGGAGCCCGCCGGAACAAGATACACTTATCGTAGATGTCGAATTGACCGGGGTGCCCGATAAGGTATCGACCGCGCCAAAGTTCATATTGGTAGCCGAGAAGTTGCAGCTTTGTGCAGCGCATAGCGAAGGAAACAGCAGTGTGAGCAAAAAAGTGAGCGAACGCAGCATCTTTTCAACTCCCTTTTAAAGGCACCTGACGTCATCGATGACGACCTGTTCGCCTCGCTGCGGCTTGTAGGCGAATTCGGCATGGCACTTCGTTCCGTCTTCAAGTGATATGTCGATCGCGTTCCTTGCGTGCAGTCCGCGAATGTAGGCCTGTCCGTCATAGCCGATGACGAAATCCTCGCTTGATCCTTGTAAGGTGCCGCCGAGCCCGGCACGCAGCGGCACCCCGTTCTTGTCCTTGATCGTAATCAGAGCGGCTTGCGGTGCTTCGGATACACCGAACTTGACGACAACGCCGCTGCGATCCGCCGGCACGACGATTTTCTTCGTTGCCGGCACGTCGGCGTCGACGGGTAGGTTCTTGGGATCGATGGATAGGGTATTCGGTTCATAGGAATTGAGATTGGGCACCAGGATGCGGCCGCTCGAATTGGTCTTGCCGGCAGGCCGGTTCTGCTGCTGAACTTCAACATCGGGAGCGCCGACGTCGACGACGGCAAAGGCATCGTCAATCCTATTGGTGGCAAAGACGCCACCGCCTGCAACAGCGATGGCACCATCGACGCGAGCCGTGGCGTTGGTCCGATGATCCTGCTGTTGAAGACCTGCCTCGACCTGCGCGAAGGGAGCCCGATAGCCGATTGCCGCCTCGCGATACGTGTCTTCGCCTTCGGAGGTGCGTAGGCGCCAGCCGAAGCTGTTGTCCTCCTGCTGCATCGACTTGGAAACGTCGGCCACGACGCCGAGGCCGTTAGGCCCGCCTTGTACGCCCGTATTGGCCGTGACGTTGCCGCCGAAGGGGATGGAGAGGCCGGCAAAGAATCCGAAATTGCTTCGGTCGTCGAGATCGGTGAAGGCGCTCGCATAGACTGTCGCACGCTTGAAGGTCTGACTGTAGGAAAGACCGGCGATCTTGCTCCTGCTGCCATCGGCGCTTTCGAGGTTGGTGTAGGAGAGGTTGAGGCTGGAAAGATCGAGTGGCGTTGGCACGCTCAGCGTGACCTGATCGATGGCTCGCGGTACACCAGCGCTGAGAATGCTAACATCTCCGGCAGTGCTGGTTGTCGGCCGCGCGGAGACCGAGGCTATGTCGTCATAATCGCCAAAGGTCCGCTGCACGCGGGCATAAAGAGCCCATCTGTCGTAACTGAGCTCGAATGCGGCATTCATCAGCGCGCCGGAACGCGACCCGCTTTTGCTTGCCGCGCCCGCTATTGACGCTACACCGAACGAGCTCACCGGAAAGGCGGCTCCCGCACCGCCATTCAGAAGATCGGCACCGCCCTCGAAGTGGCCTTCCAGTGTCAACCAATCGGTCAGGCCGTACCTTGCGGTGGCGGCGCCCATGATACGGCCGTCATAATCATTGGAATCCGTTCCGAAATTTAGACGCGGAGTGCCGAGCTCGGCGGAAAAATCCAACAGGCCTCGGCGCAGAAGCCAGTTGGAGGAATAGAAGGGCAAGGTCTGCGTCGTTTCCCGCCCGAGGCTGTCACGCAAAACGACGGTCGCTTGCCCGCCTCCGGAAAAGACCGGCAGGTTGGTCACCTCGAATGGTCCGGCAGGGACATCGCTCGAATAGGTGCGAACGTTCTGCGTATAGATATCGAGTGTCGAAGGGACGGCGGCCGTCCCGGTAAAGGAAGGCAGCGGTTCGGTCACCAGGTCGGAGCGCAGCGCAAAATTGCGCTGAAACTGAATGCCGCCAAAATAAACTGGCCGTGTCCATGACAGGCCACCGGTCGTCAGGTCGCCAGCACGATAGGTAACGAGATTCTTTGGATCGGAGTAGCTCCAGGTCGTGTTGAGGCGAGTTATACCGTCGAGGCTGCCTTCTGAATATCCGGCGAGGAAGGACTGGCTTAGCGTGCCGTACGGGCTGAAGAGCCGGACATCGAAGGATCCGGATATTCCCTGGAACAGATTTGAACTGCCTTGGAAGAGACCGTTGGAACTTGCGTAGAGGGAATAGTTCAAGACGGCGCCGTAGCCGGCCTGGGGTGCCGGGATCGCGTTTTCCTGCTGCTGTCTGACATTGATGACGCGGGGTGCGCGCCCCTTATCCGTCGTCTGGACATAAAGGCGCTGCGTTTCATCGTCGACCTGATAGGACAAGCCGGGCAAGGTGTTGAGCTCGACCAGCTTGTCGTCGGCCGCGCCGGCTGGCGGCTTAATGCCGACTTCGCGCAGCTCTTCCGCGGTTGCCGCGAGGGAACCGTTCGGACGCTGTTTGAAATTGCCAATCATCTTCATCGATGCATTGTTGATGAATACTTCGAGGTAGACGTCCAGTGTGGCCGCCGGTTGGCCCGCCATGGCTGCGTTTGCCGGCAGATCCGGCACTTCCTGAGCACGCAGCGCCGAAACTGAGAAAAGCATGCATATGAGAACGGTGCCGGCACTACCGTTGATTAACGGCGACTTCAGCATCGAACGGCCCAAGATCGCTCTGGCCATGGAGTGTTACGACGCTGCCGGTGAGGGATTTTGCTGTTCCCATCGGCCATTGCATCGTCGCGCCAGCAAGTACGTATCCAACCAGCCCGTTGCGGCTGCCGATCTTCGTTGTGCCCTGCGCCAGGGTTACGTTCGACAGACGGAAGCGGCTACCGCCATTGTTCCTGCCGGTCAGAGAAAGGTTGTTGCCCTGTCGTTTGAGGCTCCAGACGATATCGGCGGGTTTTACGTCCGGCCGTTTGAAGAAGGCTGGAATGGACTGGCGCATGATGAGGGTGACCGTGCCGGCGCGCGCGCGGGCAGGGTCTGGCAGCTCATCGACGATAACACGATAAGTCTCTTCGGCCCTGACAGGCGCCTTGCTCGTACGAACCACTCTGACTACATACTGAACATTGGGATTCAGTCTCGCCGCGGGCGGGCTGGCAACGACATCCCGGGTCGGCTCCAGGGTTTCTATGCCGCCCGCCTGGCTCCACTTGAAGACACGTATCTGGACGTTGATCGGATGATCTCCGTCATTGGCGAGGTTCAAGACCGTGGCAGCGGCCGGCGCCGTGAGCTCAAGACTTGTGGGAGCCACTCGCAGAGATGCCGCGTTCAAGCCGTAAGCACCGAGCAGCAAAAGCATAGTCGCGGCAATGCATGGCAACATGCGTTGCATGACGGCCTCCTGAATCTGTGAGTTTTCAGTAGGTGACGGTAACCGCCACGGTATCGGTGTAGACGCCCGCGGCTGGGGTGGTCTGCGGGGGTACCCGGCCATAGACATTTATATTCTGGACTGCGCCATTGCCTGTGCCTGAGACGGTATCGGTGCCTATTGTGGTGCCCCAAGTCTGCGTTCGGTTGGCATCGCTGTAGATCGCATAATTGATCGTCGCACTTGCCGGGCCTGTCATGACACGGACAGCTGTTGTCGCTCCCGCACCAGCGCCGGCACTCAGGCCGACATTGTAGGTCTGCCCGGATGTGCATTGCACACCGATGGTGGTTGCCTGATCGATATTGCTGGTGATGACACCGATGGTGCCAAAGTTGAGATTATTGGCGCTCTGTACGAGGCACTGCGCCTGGATGGTGATGGTGACCGTCATATTGGCGGTTGCAGTGGCAGCCATCGCCGGCGATGCTGCCATGGTCATTGCGATACCAGTCAGGACGGCACCGCAGAGCATTCTCAGCATTCACATTCCCCCTCGCATATGCTTCAGAAAATATCAGAATATAATAAAATAAGCACATATATGCTTCGCTGGCAATCAGGCGGGAATGCGCTTGGACGGACGCGACAGCATCGAAAGAATACCCCTAAAGTATAGTTTGATTTTACTCAGCGAATACCCATAGATAATTAATAGTTTTAAAAAACATGGTTAATAATATTCGATGCAATCCACCTGCAGCCAGGATAAGTGCGGCGAGAATATGAGATTCAATTTAACCGAATCAGCGACTTTGAGGAGCCATCCGCCCTGAATGATTCGCCATTTCGATCACATAGCTGCAGCAGAAACATCAATTCTTGCCGTATGTTCGCAGCCGTTTGACTTATACTCGCCATCCGCGAACTCCGACCGACCATCGAGCCCGGGCCTATTTTTCATCACAGGTCTTCCGATGGTCTTATGAAGCGGAATGTTAGCCTGATCTCCAGCGTGTCGAAGAAATCATGCCGGCATTGATGCATACGAGCCGCAGCAAAAGTCACCGGATTTACGGCAGGCTGAATGGCGGCCCTTGAATGCGGCTCATCCATACCGTCCGGATACGCAAAGTGCGTTCGTCAACATTTCTTTGCAAAAGGTCTGCAATTGGCCATGTTTCGGTAAAAGCCGCGCCACAGTTCACATGAAGATGGCTATCCGGGATTTTGTCAAAAGGAGCGGTCGATGGATACGCAGCCTATGAGATGGTGGAATGGTCAAAGCGAGACAACCCGAAGGCTGGGTTCCGGGCTTGCTGTTTGCGGCACCGTTGTCGGTGCTCTTTATGTCATTGTTCAAACCGGCCCCGTCGACCGCACCATACAGTTCATCGACGACAGCGGCCGCATCGTTATCAATCGCCCAGCACCCGCACCGCAGCTTGCCGTGAACCATTTACAGTTAGCGATTGATGCGAGCCCGGCAAAGCCGCAGATGGCAGTGCCAATTCCGCAACCTTCGCCGCTTGCTGCCATGACCAAGACCAATTTGCCGGTAAAGCGCATTGCGTCGCATTCCGATGCTGCAAAGACCAGGATCGCGTCATCCGGTGACGTGGAACATTTCGACCGCTGCCTGCCGCAATGCGAAACACAGGATCCGCTGATAACAGGTCACCCGGAATATGCTGAGGCAACTCCACCGCTTGCAAACGACGATCCGCCTCCCGTGCTGGAGGAAAGGGTCGGATTTCATCCGCTTGCCGGCGCGCGCAACCTTTTGAACAGAGCGGTGGATGCCCCTGGCATGATGTTGCGCCGCAGCCGGCAGATGATCGACAATGTGGCCCGCGTAGATTGGTAATTGGGACGCATGTCCGCGCCCATTGCCGATATCAAGACAACGGGCGCAGACTTTTATTCTCGAGCGAAGGGGTGTTGAGACACCCGACGAAAAGCCGCCTATAGGCCGCCGGCGCTCGCCGTACTGCGCAGCAGCCGGCAAAGGCTGACAAGACCAGCATCGAAATTGCCGGATGCCGTCACCTGACGACAGGCAATCAGCATACGTTTCTGCTCAGCGCTCGACATGGTACGGAAAGCGGCAAGTGTGCGCGTGCTCGATCCCCTGCCGGAATTGCCCGAGCCCAGCCCGAAGCCGCTCGTGCCGCCTGTGCCTCCGGTTGCCATACCCATTCCACTGGATCCGGTACCCCCAGTCGAGCCAGTCCCGCTGCCGGTTCCACCGCCGCTGCCGCCTGAATCGCTCCCACCGATACCAACACCCACGCCGACGCCCACTCCGGATCCGCCGACGGAGACACCAGCGCCAGCATTGACACCACTTGAGCCTCCAACCGAAGCGCCGAGACCAGCGTTGACGCCGTTGCTATTGGCCGATGCGCCCACGCCGGCATTCACTCCGTTGGAACCGCCAACGGACGCGCCGACGCCCGCGTTGACACCGCTCGTTCCGGATACGGAAGCACCCGCACCGGCGTTGACGCCGTTCGTGCCGCCGACCGATGCACCGACGCCGGCATTAAGCCCATTGGAGCCAAGCCCTGCGCCCAAACCAGCGTTGATGCCGCCGACCGATACGCCAACACCCAATCCAGTGCTTCCGGATCGGCTGCCGCCGTGATCCGTCCCGCCGCCGGGCTCTGCATAACTTGTCGAGGTCAATAGAAGAAGAGCGGATGCAGCGATTGCCATCCGTGAAGATTGTATTCTCATGACTAAACTCCGTTTCAGTTTAGGCTTTTGTCAGCCTGTTTCTGATTGCCGGAGCGCGCGCACCGTAGAGTTGGAATGAAGGGGCCTGTTTATTCTCCTTTCCTCCCAAGACTACACTACAGAATAATCTAATTTAGTAATGCTTCAATATAAAAATTCACGGATGGCTTGCATAATGACAAGGAGATTGGTTCCGAACAGGCCAAAGTGACCTATTTCGCGACAGGGTTACTAGGCTTTTATAGGATGAACGAGGTTTTTTCTCGAAAGCTTTCAGGAGCGCTCCGCCCATACCTTGGCCAACTCTACGAGCGTCTTCACGGCTCTTTCCATATCCTGCCGGCTTACCCATTCCAGCGGCGAATGAAAGGCATGCCCGCCGGCAAAGATATTGGCGCAGGGCAGCCCCATGAAGGAGAGCCTGGAACCGTCGGTACCGCCGCGAATGCTGCCGCGCACTGGCGTCATGCCGGCACGGCGGATGGCCTCGACAGCATTTTCGACGATTTCCGGATGACGATCGAGAATCGTCTTCATGTTGCGATACTGATGCCGAACGGTGAAGGTGTGCGAGGAGCCGGGATAGGCTTTCATGACATCCTTGACGATCGCCTCCAGCATAGTCTCCTTGTCGACAAGGCCTTGCTCGTCGAAATCGCGGATGATGAAGCCGAGTGAAGCCTTCTCCATCGAGCCGCTGATGCCGGTAGGGTGGATAAAGCCGTCGCGGCCGTCCGTCGTCTCTGGAGCTATGTTCTTCGGCAGCCTGTCGATGATCGCGCCGGCAATCCTGATGGCATTTTCCATTTTTCCTTTGGCGAAGCCTGGATGGATGGCGACGCCATGGATGATAACCTCGACACTGTCGGCCGAGAAAGTCTCGTCTTCTATATGCCCCGCCGTTTCACCATCAACCGTATAGGCGAATTGCGCTCCCAGCTTCTTCAAATCCACCTTGTCGACACCACGCCCGATCTCTTCGTCCGTCGTGAACAGAAGCTTGATGGTGCCGTGACGGATATCAGGATTGTCGACGAGATATTTGGCGGCTGCGACGATTTCGGCAAGACCGGCCTTGTCATCCGCGCCAAGCAGCGTCGTACCGTCCGAGGTGATGATGTCGTTGCCGATCTGATCGCGCAGGGCAGGGTGTTCTTCAAGGCGAATGACCTGCTGCGGGTCGCCCGTGAGGCGGATATCACCGCCGGAATAGTCGCGCACGATCTGCGGCTTGACATTCGTGCCGGTAAAATCGGGCGCTGTGTCCATGTGGGAACAAAAGCAGATGACGGGAACCGGCTTGTCGATATTCGATGGAATGGTCGCATAGACATAGCCGTGCTCGTCTAGATGTGCATCGGCAAGCCCGATCGCCAGCAAATCCTCAACCAGGATGCGCCCGAGATTCTTCTGCTTCGCAGTGGAAGGCTGCGTGACCGAAGACGGGTCCGATTGCGTGTCGACGACGACATAACGAAGAAAACGATCGGTGACGGTATCGGTCATGAATTTGGCTCCGAAGAATCTCTAGGGTTTACATAGCTATAGCGCCGCGAGGGTACATGGATAGACCGATTTTGCGCGGAAGGCGCCGGTCTGCGAAGCTCGCTGTCACCGCCCCGACAGAAAAGGCCGCTCCAGCGCCAGGCAGGAGCGGCCATATTCAATGGTCAAGACTTTAAGCAAAACACTCAATCGACCGACGTCAGCGTGACCGAGGTACCGGTAGCCGCAACGTTCAAGCCGAGCTGACCCGTAACGCTCACGGTCTGAAGGTGGATGGAGCCGGCGGTGCCACCGACAAGGATGTTCGTGCCCACGCCGGCACCGACAGTGGCTTCAACGGTAGCGCCCTGGTAAAGGCCGCTCAGAGAACCACGATGGTAGCCGGCTGTCGGCGCGAAGACGAGCCAAACGAGCCGGCTGCGGGTCGTAAAGCCGAGATCGACGCCCATCTTGCGGATCGCGCCGGTATAGTGATCGACACGACGCGAATGCCCGACTGTCGAATGGAAGGTGCAATCCATTTCCTTGGCAGAGCCGAGGACGTAGCCGACGCCGCCGCCGATATCGCATTCGAGATAGCCGATTTTCACGCCATTGCGGTCATCCGGCTCCTCGCTATAGGTCGCCGGCATGTCGGCTGCGCGCGCCGCAGCGGTGCCCGCAACGATCAACGCCGCCGCTGAAAACGCCAGGGTCAGGATTTTTCTCATCTGTTTTCTCCTTGTCAGAGTATTATGGGTGGCAAACACCCTCGTGGTAGAGCCGATAGAATCAACCCTCATTTAACGTTCGTACGCGCAGAACGATCCCCAAATTAAGGCGGCTATCGTCATGATCCACTTCACAATATAGGGAAGTCCTTCCGCCACGGCACCCTTTGGGCATTTCACGTTTTGCAACCGACTGAATCGCGCCGTACAAAATCGAGGATTTGCAGGGCAAAGCTCGCCCTGCCTACCCGTCAACCGTGTTGAAGCAAGACTTCCTTGGCGGCAAAGGCGAACACATCGACCGGTTCTCCAAGCCCCTTGAGAGGGAAGGAGCCGAGGCTTTCCATATCCCGCCTGCAGCCGGCCATGTCGACGAAGGCCTTGGACAGAAGTACCGGCCGCTTGACCTCCTTCGTCAAGGACTCCAACCGTGAAGCGATATTGACGGCCGGACCGATGACCGTGAAATCAAGGCGAGTGCGTGAGCCGATATTGCCATACATTACGTCACCGACATGCACGCCGACACCGTAGCGCAGAATTTCACGGCCATGCTTTCGGTTTTCCTCATTGAGTGCGGCAACGCTTGCCTGTGCCTCGCTGATGGCAAGAAGCAGATTGTGACAGGCATTCGGATCGCTCAACGGGAAAATGGCCAACAGGCCGTCGCCCATGAATTTGAGGATCTCGCCGCCATGCTTTTCGATCGGGTCGACCATCGCGTCGAAATAACCATTCAGCAATTCGATGACATCGTCACGCGGCCACATGTCAGAGATGGTGGTGAAGTCGCGCAGATCGCAGATGAGGATCGCGGCTCCGACCGTGGTGCCGCTGCCGCGCGTCGTGGCGCCAGCCAGGATCTTCTCGCTGGCATGCGGTCCGACATAGGTCCGCAGCAGCGTGCGGGCCATGATGTTCTTCAACCGGATCTCGGTCACCATTGTCAGGGCCGGCAACAGGTCCTTCAAGAAGGTGATGTGCTGTTCGGTAAAGCCGCCCGGAGCATCCGAGGCAAAGGTCACGATATGGCGCTTGCCGAGCGTGTGGTAGATCGGCCAGGCGATATAGTCGGTCAGTCCTTCCGCCTGCATTTCTTTATATAGTGGATATTTCAGCTCCGACTTTTCACAGACCTCGAGATTTTTCCGGACTTCCGTCGCGCCATTGAAAATCTCATTGATAGGGCTTGCCAGAAATTGCGGCGTGTTCTCGACCCCATAGCTGAATGTCGCGATATCGGCCTCCTTCATGCCGGTGCGCCAAAGAATTCTCGCCCCTAGCCATTGCGGATGCAGCGTTCGGAAGTGCATCGTCGCTCTCGCGACTGGAACTCCGATTGCCCGCATTTTCTCGCAGAGTGCCACGAGGATATTGTCGATGAAACGCTGGTCGCGGACATCATTCATAAGCCAATCGAGGATCTTGCTTTGTTTCGTCGGCCAATTGCCCTGGTCGTCCTGTGTCGAGGCGGCAACGGCCTCAAGAGAAGATTGCATTTTCTATACCCCACAAATTCCGTCACCTATCCTGGACAGAGAGCACCATTCGGTCCGAAGGGAACTATACGCGTCTCGTCGTTGACCGGGAACGGCAATCGCCGTTATTTCGCGATTTCGTAAATTATGCGCCCAGCTATGGCGGTTGAGCTTTGAATCAGCCATAGGCTTCATATGGTTCCGCAACTGCTGCGGTGCAAGATTTCATTAAAGAGGTGAGGCATTGAGAGCATATCTGGCAGGCCCGGAAGTCTTCCTCCCGAACGCTAGGGAAATCCTCGATCGCAAGATCGCGCTGGCGCGCAGCTATGGTTTTACGCCGGTTTCTCCCGGTGACCTTGCCGTGCCTGAGACGGAGACGCGCCGGCAGCGCGGCCTTGCCATCAGTTCCATCAACGAGAAACTGATGATGAGCGCCGATCTCATCATCGCCAACCTGACGCCGTTTCGTGGTGTCGCCGCCGATATCGGCACGGCCTTCGAACTCGGCTTCATGTGCGCCCGCGGTTGCCCGGCGTTTGCCTTTTCCAACTGCCTCGATAACCACTTCGAGCGTGTGAGCAGGCTTTATGGCGGCGAAGTGCAGCTCGGTGAGGACGGACGTCATCGTGGCCCCGACGGCATGGCGCTGGAAAATTTCGATATGACCGACAATCTGATGCTCGATGGCGGCATAGCGGCACGTGACGGCATCATCGTCACGCGCCAGGTCGCGGCTGACCAGCTCTTTCTGGATCTGACGGCCTTCGAGGAATGTCTGGGTCTCGCAGCAAAGAAATTATTGATACACGTCGCCAGCGCATAATGTGCCGGCTATTGATTGGCGCGTCCGAACTTCACCATATTCCGAGAGCAGCATCGATGGCGCGCGCTCTTGCGGGAAGCTGGTCATAAGCGGCAGCATCCGGCTCGGCAAAGGCCAGCAGTCCGAGCGATGCGAGGATATCGCTCCCTTGCCGATCTTGGTGGGCCTTGAGAAGAACGGTGCGTAGCGCGTCGACGATATCCGGCGATTGCTGCCTTGCAGCCACCAGCAAAGGGAAGGGAGCCGGCTTCGTGGTGCCGACGATGTGCAATGGCGCAATCATGTCCGGCTCGTGCATTGCCATCAGCTGAAAGGCATAGGCGTCAATGGCGCCGACATCTATGGTATCTGAACGAATGGCGTCGACTACGCCGCGTGGATTGAGAAGTGGGCCGACGATCTGCGCCGCTGCAGGCCTATTCGCAAGCGTGGCAAAGAATTCCCTCGGCGCATTATAGCCGGACTGAGAGTCCCGCACGGTCCAGCCCCAGCGTGCGGTTGCGAGATCGGCTTCAGTCAGCGCTCTATCACGAGCGGCGACGATATGGCTCGCATAGACTGGCTGCCCGTTTGCCCAGTCCGCCAGGGAAACCGGCGCGGCCAATGGCTCCGGACGCTCCGCCGGCGATAGCCGGGAGAACGGAAAGCCGCACATGAAAACGGCACCCATGTCCGGACGTCTCCATAGGTCGGACAGAGGTGCCGGAGCCGCATGCGCAATGATTTCGAGCTCGACGCCTGACCGGTCGGCAAGCCAATGAAAGAGCTCATCCCAGAGACCGGATATTTTCGGGCTCAGATTGTACATTCGTGAGCAGGCAATGGCCACGGCAGGGGATATCGTCATGACGCGTCACGCAAACCGAAGGCGCTGGCCGATATTCATGCGCTTTGCTTTTTCGACCATGGCTGCGCCGAGCGCGACGTCAGTGGTGCTCAGGCCCCGATGCCAGAAGAGGATGGTCTCGTCATCGCTTTCGCGGCCCGGCTTCGTGCCGCAAACGATCTGGCCGATTTCGGCATGCAGCGTCTCCGCCGTCACCTTACCCTCATCGACATGGCGACGAAGGGCACCGAAGGGACGCCCGGGTCCGCATTGTCCCCAGTCATCCACGACGACCTTGTCCATGATGTCGGTCAGGTCGAATTCGAGTGCGCTCATCGTGCCGTAAGGCACGACGAAGGCGCCTTTCTTGACCCAGGCGGTCTTGAACAGAGGCGTCGGCTCCGGCAGGCGGCTCGCCTCGATCATGATATCGGCGCCTTTCAGGCAATCCTCCCAATTGTCCGTCACGATGATCTTCTTGCCGAGATCCTTTTCCAGCCGGGCGGCAAAGGCGTCGCGGCTTTCCGGACGGCGCGAATGCACGCGGATCTCATCGAAGTCGAAGAGGTGATCGAGCAGCCGCACGTTCCAGTAGGAAGTGCCGCGTGCGCCGATATGGCCGAGGATCCTGCTGTTCTTGCGGGCGAGATGGCGCGCGCCGATAGCCGTGACCGCGCCAGTGCGCATATCGGTGATGGCAGTCGCATCGATGATCGCCTTCGGTACGCCGGTGCGCGGATCGAAGAGATTGAGAACCGCCAGCTCCGAGGGCAGGCCCTGCTTGTAGTTGTCGACGAAATCGCCGACGACCTTGACGCCGGCATAATCGAGCGGCTTCACATAGCCGCGCAGCACATTGAAATGACCCTTATCGGAACTCTCGGGCACGAGATGAACGCGAGGCTCGATGACCGTCTCGCCGCGCCCCTGAGCATCGAGCGCCTTGGTCACGGCGTCGAGTATTTCGTCGTTGGAAAGGGCCAGCGCCTTGGCGTCGATGGCGTTGAGATAGTCGATCCAAATTTCCTGCATTACCGTTCTCCAGGCATGTCACCGGCCGTGCCGGTCTATCGGATGATGCAGGCCGCCAGACGGCCTGCGAGAAAGCGAGGCAACGGGCGTGGACCGCCTTGCCGCCATATCGATCAGGAAGCCATCTCCATCATGTCGGCGTTCTCAATGAACTCCGACAGCCTCTGAAAATCTGGTCCCTGCGCACGATCTTCCTCTAGCGGCGGGACAATTTCGCGCACCTTGCGATAGGCGCGCTGCGTTCCGCCGCCGAGCTCGCCCGCCACACCGCGCAGATCAACGGCCTGGGCGGACGCGACAAGCTCGATCGCAACCAGATAACGCATCCGCTCGATCATCGCCTCGATCTTCGTCAGGACACTCGGCGCCATCGACGCCTGATCCTCGACGCCGTCCGCGACCGGGATCGGCGTGAACGAAACCGGATTGGCCAGATGGCGTATCTCGGCTTCAAGCGCCGAGACCGTTTTCTGCACGGTGGCAAATCCTGTCCTGCTCTGACCGAGCGGGGTCAGGAAGCGCGGCAACTCCGACACGCCCGGAGACATGATTTTCATCGTTCTATAGACGGTCGCCGCCGCACAATGGGCGATGGCCTGGCCAAGGCGCTCCCATGCGAGAACGAAGGCGGTCATGTCGAAATTGCCATGTGACAGGATAAGCCCTTCCTCGGCCAGTACGACAGGATTGTCGCCGGAACTCGCAAGCTCGATCTCGGTGGCGGCGCACGCTTCGCCGATCGCGTGGAGCAGGGCACCCCAGACCTGCGGGGCACAGCGATAGCTTAAAGGATCCTGCAAGCGCCGTGCCGCACCGTCGATAAAAAGAGAGCTCCCGGAAAGCAGCTCGCGAAGTCTCGCCGCGGTTTCGCGTTGGCCGAAGGCTGGTCTTGCCGCCAGCGCGCGGTCATCGAAAGCCGAGACATTGGCGCGGAATGCCTCGAAATTCAGTGCGACGGCTGCAAGCGACCAATCGAACAGGCGCACGATATCCTCGATGCAGAGGCAGGCCTTGCCAACCGACAGGCTGTTGGCGACCACGAGGACGTGGCCATCCTTCGGGGCGATCGGCAAAGGTTTCAGACCGACTTTCGAGAGGGCATCCCGCGCCGGCATGATTGCGCCATCAAGCTCCGCCTCGCCGTCGCCCAACAAGGCCCGCGCCATATGCGCCAGAGGCGCAAGATCGGCTGCACCGATCGAGCCAAGCGAGGGAACCACCGGATGAAAGCCTGCATTCAGCGCGGCGACGAGACCGGCGAAAACCGGGAGCGATACGCCGGAGCCGCCAGCCGCCATGCCAGCAATACGAGCGGCCATCATCGCCCTGACGGTTTCGCGTGGCAGCGCCGGCCCAACCCCGACGGCGCGGGCTTGCGGTACACGTAACTGAAAGGCGATCAGGTCCTCCGTGGCGAGCCGTGTGTCGACACCTGCGCCCAATGCCGTCGTCAAACCATAAACAGGCTGGTCGGCCGCCAAATAGCGTTCGACGACGGCGCGCGCAGCGGCGATTTTGTTTTCAACGCCAGTCGAAACCTCGATCCATGCACTACGGCGCGCTATCGAAGCAATGTCGCTTATCTTCGGTGCGCTACCGGTGAAACGCACGGTGGGTACGGCTTCGGTCATGCCTGCTTGCCTCCAGGAAAAGCACTTATAGCCCGGTGGCTCTTCCTCGATCCAGCCTCCAGATTGCATTTGTTGCCGGGATGGCTGAGGAGTCGCACATCCCGTTTGAAGATTACGAACATTTCCTGATTAGCTCCCCGATTAAGGATCGAATGCATTCGGTACCGCGAGAGTAGGGAGATCAACGGGTGCGGTCACGCGGATCGTCGGGCGATGCTCAGCGTGAACAAGCTGTTGCCATTTGAATATTCGGATTGTTCGGCAGACTTATCACGCGACTGCCTTAACCGCCTTCATTTCATGTTCCAAGGGTTGATGACGCTTAAACCGCCAGCCTCAAAAGGGCTAGTATCGCGCGTCGCTACCATAAAGCCATGTGAGGCAGCCGTGGCGGCAATATAGCCGTCTGCCGTGCCAATGGACTTGCCTGCCCTCCTCGCTAACGCCATCAAATCGGCATAGGCTTGCGAGGCATCCAGGTCAAAAGGCAGAACCCGGTTGGCAAAAGCCGGTAAAACCTCCCTTTCCAATCGGTCTTGATAGATCGTACGCCGCTTGCCCTCAGGCATCGCAGCCAAGGCGAAGCGCAGTTCGGCAACGGTGATGATCGAGAGGTAGAGTGTTTCGATCATCTGCGCATCGATCCACGACAACACATTCGGATCGGGCGTGATCTTCCACAGCTCGGAAATGACGTTGGTGTCGAGAACAATCATTCGAAGCTAATCGGCCCGACCGGGGTCTTCTCGCGAAGCTGGTTGAAACCCTCAGCTTCGGCTTCGGTTAGCCCTCCCGCTTCACGAGCAATGGATGTCAACAGCGAACCCAGCTTCAGCCGGCCTTCTGGTTTTGCTGCCTTTTCCAGAATATCGCGGATCTCGGCTTCAGTGCTGCGACCGTGCATAGCAGCTCGCACTCGGATCGCACGATGCACCTCGTCTGGCACATTGCGAATGGTGATCGATGCCATTGCTTCACGCTCCCATATTTGATTGCATTGATAGCAATATATGAGAACGCAATCAAAGCAAAGCAAGCGGAAATGCGCTTGCCGGCTTTCTACGCGCTCCAGCATCAACTGCCGGCCTCTTGGTTCTTGCTACGGCTCTGGTGAATCCAAAATGAGCGCCTTTGATTGCTGACAACGAAACGGCAACGGCGACGAAACACCGTTGCCGCTCTCGGCTCAAATCATGTGCCGGCGATCCTGCTAACCGCCGACCATGAGCCGCACGACTTCCTCATGATTGGTGTCGGCGATGTTGCGTTCACCGGCAACGATCCCGCGGCGCAGGACGACGATGCGGTCGGAGACCGCGAAAATATCCTGCAGATTGTGCGATATGAAGATGACGCCGCGCCCCTGCGCCTTCAGCGACTTGATGAGAGCCACGACCTTGCGCTGTTCCGGCACGCCGAGTGCTGCGGTCGGCTCGTCCATAACGAGGATGCGGGCATTCCAATAGACGGCACGCCCAATCGCGACGGCCTGCCGCTGACCGCCGGAAAAGTTGCTGACGGGCGCATCGAGCCTCTTCACGTGGAAATCCAGCTCCGCCATCGTCTTGCGCGCCGCTTCGGCCATGGCTTTCCGATCGAGCACCGGCAGGAAGCCGAAGAGCTTCTTCATCGGCTCACGGCCGAGGAAAATATTGGCGCCGATCGGCAGATTATCGGCAAGCGCCAGATCCTGATAGATCGTCTCGATGCCTTTCTCGCGCGCATCCTGCGGCGATGAGAAGGTGACAGGCTTGCCTTCGATCAGGATTTCGCCGGCGGTCGGCGGATAGACGCCGGAAATCGCCTTGATCATCGTCGTCTTGCCGGCGCCGTTGTCACCCGCAAGTGCCACGACTTCACCGGGCCGCACGACCATGGAGCAATTGTCGAGGGCACGCACCGCACCGAAATAACGCGAGAGATTGCGGACCTCGAGGAGGGGAGTTGCACTATTCATCCTGTTTTGCTCCGCTGAACCGACGCTGCGCCTGGTCGATGAGCACCGAAATGATGATGACGACGCCGACGGCGATGAACTGCCAGAACGGCTCCACATTCATGAAGACGAGACCATACTGGATGACGGCGATGACGAGAGCGCCGGCAATGGTGCCGATGATCGTGCCGGAACCGCCGAAGAGGCTGGCGCCGCCGATAACGACAGCGGCCACGCTATCGAGCAGCAGGGGCTCGCCCGCCTGGGCGGCGCCTGCAGTGAAACGGGCCGCATAGAGCGCGCCGCCCAGGCCCGCACAGACGGCCGAGAGAATATAGAGCCGCAGCAGATGGGACTTGATGTCGATGCCGGCGCGGCGCGCCGCCTGGGCATTGGCGCCGATGGCATAATTATGCTGGCCGAAGCGGGTCTGGCTCAGCAAATAATGCATGATCACCACGAAGACGAGCGTGACAATGACGAGATAGGGCACGCCATAGAATCGTCCGTTGCCAAGCTCGGCGAAATAGGAATTCTTGACCGGCACCGTCGTACCGCCGGCGAGCAGGAAGGCCGTGCCACGCGCCACGCCGAACATGCCGAGCGTACCGATGAACGGCGGAACCTTGAGACGGGAGATCAGGAGACCATTGATGAGGCCGGGGACTGCGGCTGCCAGCATGGCGACGAGGATGCCGAAGACCATTGCGACGGGCAGAGGCATGGAAAGACCGGCGATATTGGCAATATGCGCGGCGACGACGGCCGCAAGGCCCATGATGAAGCCGGTCGACAGATCGATACCGCCTGAGATGATGACGAAAGTCTGCCCGATTGCCAGCAGCAACGGTGCTACCGCGAAGATCGCAACGGACTGCCAGTTGAAGCTCGAGCCGATGAACGTGCCACCGAAGTCGATCCGCGCCCAGATCTCGAAAGTCACGATAAGCGCAGCAAGAAAGAGCCACGCACGCAATTGCGCGATGCGATTAAGAAGTGTTTTTGCCTGGTCGCCGTGGTCTGCCTGTGGCGCCACGTGCTGATCCGCCTTGCGGACCTCTGCATTGTCGATTGTCATGGATCGGTCCAAACTGGAGCGTTGGAAGCGCGAAGATTAGGGCGCCGTCGCTCTATCATCGTTGGATAATGTGCCTCGCCGATGGGCGAGGCACAGACTATCTCCGCATCAATCGGAGTAGATGAACTTCGCGATCTTCTTGTCGGCTACGTTCGACTTGTCGATGACCGTGAAGCCGGTCCCGATCGCTGTCGGAATCGAATTGCCGGTGAGATGCGCATAAGCGGCCATCACTCCGAAATAGCCGATCTCGGCCGGATGCTGCGCAATCGCCAGATCGACGAGACCGGAGTTGATGTTATCAACGATAGACGTCGGCGCATCGAAGGCCACCACGCGGATCTTACCCGTCTGGCCGGCCTGCTGCACGCCGTTGGCGGCACCGAGAGCGGAGAACAGATTGGCCCCGAAAACGCCATCGAGATCGGAGTTGCGTGCGAAGACGGCCTGCAGCTGCGATGCTGCCTTGTTGGCGTCGTCATCGTTATATTGCGTCTCCAGAACGGTGATGTTCGGATACTTCTTCATCTCCTCCTTGAAACCCTGCTCACGCTGGTCTGTGGTCGAGACGCCGGGCTTGACGTTGGAAACATAGACCTTGCCCTTTTCGCCAACGGCCTTTGCCAGTGCGCGGGCGGCAATCGCCCCGCCGAGCAGGTTGTCGGAAGCGATATAGGCCAGCGGGAAATCGGCATCACCGCTGCCGGTCTGGTAGACGCCGTTACCGATGAAGGTATCGACGGTGATGATCGGAATGCCGGCATCAGCAGCCTTCTTCAGAGGCTGGATGAGCTGATCCTTGTCGGTCGGCGCAATCAGAATGAAATCGGGCTTCTTGGCGATCACTGCGTCAAGAACCGGAACCTGGGTCACCGGGTTGAAATCGGGGCCGCCCTGAAAAACGAGCTCGGCACCGACAGCCTTGGCTGCCGCTTCGGCACCCTTGCGCATGGTAATATAGAAGGCGTCGGTCGTCAGACCCGGAATGAGGGCAATCGTAAACTTCTTGTCTGCGGCTTTGGTGCTGCCGGCAACTGCCGCAACACCGGTAGCGAGCGATGCCACGGCCGTAGCCTTGAGAAATGAGCGGCGCTCCATAATTTTCCTCCTCTTGAAGCCGAACCTCCCCTGTCCGGCAAAGCGATAATCAGTGGGTTACTGCGGCACGTCAAGCAATTTTTTTCTGCAAAGAATTTCCATCATCTTGTTGATATAGCTACACAATTCTGCCATGCACACAATGCCGGCATCTGCCGGGGACATAGCGTCGCACGACAGTTCAGGATTATTTCGCATTTATGCCGTCTGCCCGGACGGCGGCGCTTATCATTCGCTCTCGAAGACCTTTGAAAGCCAGGCCATAATAGCCGCCATATCCGGTTCCTCCGTCTGGTCGACCGTCATTACGGCACCACATCCCATAGGCTCGGCCCGATCGGCAAGCGCTACCAATTCCGGCACATATTCGGCACCTGGATGTCCAGGTAATCGGTCCTTCAACCGACTGGCGTAACGCTCGCCCGCAACCGATCCAGGCACCTTGCACCAGAGTTCGGCGACATGGCCTATCTGCGCAGCATTGAGATAACTCTCTAGCTGAGCCTTCGGCTGAAAGCCGAACCATGCATCGACAATGAAGGTCGAGCCCGTCGGCGCCTCCGCCATAAAGGACCAGATCGCCTGGTAGCTTGCCTTTCCCAGCGTCCGATTGAAGTCGCGGTCGACGGGGCCGATATGCTGCAGGAACGGGTTCTTGATGCCGTCGAGAGACAGGACCGGCCAGCCGGTCCGCAGCGACAAAGCTTTGGCCAGGCGGCTTTTGCCGGAAGCCGGCACGCCGTTGACCATGACAACCCGCTTTCCTTGCGGCGCGGCATCAGCGCCGAAAATCGAAAGTCCGGCGCCGATCACGCCGGCATCGTCTGAAAGCTTCGCTGGCAATATGGCGGGGCAGAACCAGGGAGCGCTTGCTGGCAAATCGGCAAGAGCCCGTGCGGCATCACAGCCAAGCCCGCCGCCGAGCAGGATAATCTCCGGATCCATGGTCGCTGCGATATTGTCGAGTGCGGCACGCAAGGGTGTTGCCCATTGGCGCAGCACACGGACTGCCGTGTCGTTTCCTTCCGCCGCCATCTCGAAGATTTCACGAATTGTCGTGACGGATAATCCGGATTCGGCGATATGCCGGCGCAAAGCGGTTCCGGAACTGAAGGTCTCGACGCAGCCGCGTCTGCCGCAAGGGCAGGGCGGGCCATCCTGCGATACACAAATATGGCCGAGTTGTCCGGCCGCCTTGTGCCCGTGGTAGATGCGCCCGGCATGGGCGACAGCGCCGCCAATGCCCGTCCCGATCGTCAGCATCGCGACGTTTTGATAGCCTTTGGCGCCACCGATCCGCATTTCTGCGATCAGCGCCATGCTGCAATCATTCTCGATGACAACAGGTTTTTGCAGCGCTGTCTCGAGCCGCTTTACGAAATCGAGGCCAGAGAGGTTGAGGATGCCGCCAGACAGAATCTCGCGTCTGTCGACGTCGACCCGCCCTGGTATGCCGACGCCGATCCCCAAAACTTCAGGAGTGTCGAGCGAGCGCGCCATCGCAATGACGCGCTCCAATGCCAACAGGGGATCTGTCGGGGTTCTTTCCGACAGCTTGGAAAGAATCTCGCCTTGAACGGAGACGAGGGCGGCACGAATATTCGTGCCGCCAATATCGACGCCGATGGCGATGTCAGCCATGGGCGCGCTGCCTTTGATCAGCGCCGTTAGAGCCTGCGCCCTTGAAGTGCGTCGCAATGACGGCCTGAATTTCCCGAAGCCTCGGCACCGCGACCGTCTCCAGACGATCCTTCGTTACCGAACGATCGAGCGAGATGCAGTCTTTCCACAGCGAGCGACCGGCGATGACGCCCGAAGCGCCGTTGCGCATGGCATCCTCGACCTGGCTGAGGAAGGTGGCGTGGTCGACACCGGCCGACAGCACCGCCCACGGCACATCGCCGGAAAGGCGCGTGACTTCGGCGCAGGCTTCCGACGAGCCGGGATAAGGGATTTTCAAGACTTTCGCACCGAGATCGAGGCAGATCTTGCTGCCGCCGACGATCAGAGAGGGCAGCTTCGCCTTGTAATCTGTCTCATCCTCGTCTTCGAACTTGTAGGTCAGGAATTCAACGACCAGCAGAAGATCCTCATGCGCGAAATCTTCGATGCACTGCTTCAGGATCTGAATATTGTGGGCGTTCGCCGCATCCCGATCCGAGCGCAGATAGACCATGATCTTGCCACCCGTTGCCCCCAGCTGGCGCACGCGGCGTGCGGAGATGCCGGCAACCAGCTTCGACAGACGATAGCCGTCCGCCGATGTATCCCAGCCGGAAGCATCGAGGCCGATCAGCAGTGCGGTATCGCGCTGGAGGACACGATCATCGACCAGCGCCGGCACGGCGCAGATGGGATCGACGAGAACACAGGACGCCTTGCTCGCGAGGAAGCGGGCGATATCGGCCTTCGTGTCCCCCAGCACCTTATCGGAGATCGCCGCCTGTTCGGCCGGGTCCTTGGCTAGAAGGCTGCGCATGCCGCCGCGCTGATCGCAGGCAATCACCATCATGGCACCGTCGCTGCCGCAAATCTGCTGGTAGCCGCGCATCTCCGCTGTCGTCAATTTCGTCATGTGATCCTTCCTCCAGCCGTTGCGAAACGGCACCCATACGAGCAAGCCTTCCCCACTCCTCGAAGAGGGCAATACTCTTGAAATTGAGGACTCTCATGCGCGGTATAAACGTTGCGAAACCGGGCTTTTTAAGCGATAACTCCTCAAGTGTCATACGTGTAACACATTGCAGAAAGGAATTTCAATCTGAATTCGTCTCAATCGCAGGAGGCTGCGGCAAATCGCGCGTTGCTGCACACGGTCGCCAAACTGCACTACCAATCCGATATGGCGCAGGTGGATATTGCCAGGAAGCTTGGTCTGTCGACGGCGACGGTTTCGCGGTTGCTGCAGCGAGCGCGGGCAGTCGGGATCGTCCGGATCGAGGTGATCGATCTCTCATCTGCTGAAGAGCTGAATGCTGCACTGATCGACGGCCTGAAGCTGCGCACCGCTGCCGTAATCGATACGCCGTCATCAAACGTGCTGAGCGCGCTTGCCGCGCCTGTCGGCTCGCT
The DNA here is from genome assembly GCF_027109195.1 of Rhizobium sp. AG207R. Taxonomy (NCBI): domain Bacteria; kingdom Pseudomonadati; phylum Pseudomonadota; class Alphaproteobacteria; order Hyphomicrobiales; family Rhizobiaceae; genus Rhizobium; species Rhizobium sp. AG207R. The sequence goes on along the minus strand of NZ_JAEPVT010000014.1, from coordinate 7,285 downwards.
TCTGCAGCAGGCGAGCCTGCGTTCGGGTTCGACGCTCGGCATCGGTTGGGGGCGGGCGGTGCGCGAGGTGACATTGGCTGGTCTGCCGCAATTGCCCGGTATCGTCACGGTCGCGCTGAACGGTGGCATGCAGCACGCAGCGCCTCACTTTCAGATCAACGAATTCGTGCGCCAGGCGGCGGTCCAGATGGGTGGCGTGCCGCATTTCCTGCATGCGCCTTATATCTCTTCGACCGAACTCCGGGATGCGTTTCTCGGAGATCCCACGGTCCAACAGGTGACGTCTCTCTGGGACAGGCTGGACGCGGCAATCGTCGGTGTCGGGCTGACACATGCGGCCAACCCTTCGGAAACAGCGTTGCCGGGCGAAAAGGCGCTGAGCCATGCAGCCGGCGATGTGCTGCGCCACTACGTCACCGAGGAGGGCGAGATCCTGCACTGGGATGGAGAGGAGGGGATGATTGCAGCCTCTCCCGCACAATTGCGGAAGGTGCCGCTCTGCATCGCCGTTGCTGCTACTCCCGGCAAAGCTAGCGGCATTATCGGCGCGGCACGATCGGGAATGATCAATGCTTTGGTCACCGATGCCAATACCGCACAGGCTATCCTCGATCGTCTGTCATCCAACCCAAAAGTCGAGGATCGATCCTGATGCCCTTTGACGACCGCTCCTTCGGCGCCTTCCTGTTCGATATGGATGGAACCGTCCTGAATTCGATAGCGGTCGCCGAACGGGTCTGGACCTCGTGGGCGGAAAAACGCGGTGTCGATGCCATCGCCTTGCTGGCGACCATTCATGGTCGCAAGGCGATCGAGACGATCACCCGCCTCGGCCTTTCGGGGATCGATCCCGCCGAAGAGGTCAGGATACTCACACAGGCCGAAATCGATGATGTTGCCGGCGTTGAACCGATCACGGGCGCTATCGGCTTTCTGAAAAGCCTGCCGTTGGATCGCTGGGCGATCGTCACCTCCGCTCCCCGTGAACTCGCCAAGGTCCGCATTGCGGCAGCCGGTATTCCCTGGCCGGAGATTCTGATCGCCGGCGAGGATGTGCAGCATGGCAAGCCGGCGCCGGATTGCTTCATGTTAGCTGCAAGGATGTTGGCACAACCTATTGAAGAATGTCTTATTTTTGAGGATGCACCAGCGGGAATAGAGGCGGCGGAGGCCTCAGGTGCTTCCGTGCTTGTGATCAGCGCGACCCATCGGACGCCGTTATTCACACGGCATCCGACTATTGAGGACTATGATCGCGTGAGTGCGGGCATCGATGCAAATGGTAATCTGCGTCTCTCTACCAGACCCGATTGACTAGCCCTCACCGAAACGGATCGTAGCCCGGCTTTTTATAGATCGTGTCTGACTTGTCCTGGATATCGGGGACATAGACCTTCCCAGCCCAATCGGACATCGCGACATCCTCGATCGCGACCGATACCGAGCTCTCGTCAACGCCGAGTGTTTCGATGACCGCCTTGGTCAGATTTTCAGCCACGGCATGTTTCATTGCTTCGGTTCTTCCTGCTGCCATTTTCAAAATTATATGGGGCATCGGGTCATTCCTGTGCTCGTCGGAGGATGTCAGACCAGTAAAAGTCTCCGTCGGGGCTTTGCCACCGTGCGGCGGCCCGCCGGACCAAGCTCCAAGCTCTTTGCTTATTCGCACAGGAAAAGCACTGCGAGGATGAAGCTTGCTGCGGAAGGGTGCGTTCCATGGCTATCCTTCATTTGGTCTGGCGTTGCCTGCGGACGTTGCTCATGGGGCTTTCGGCTCCGGCCCGACGTCTTTGCGGAGCAAGGCAGATATCCACATCGGATCTCATAGCGATACGAACGAATTACCGCCGCTGCTAAGTCCTAGGGAACTGCAGAAAGAATGTAGGACGATCCGGATGCCGGATTAGCACCTGAATGCTGCAAACACTTATGGCATCTGCTCATGAATGCACTGCTGCAGCCTGCCGATGATACCGGCAGGCTGTCGCGTGAGGCCAACGTATCTTGATAGCCTGTCAGGCCGCTCGAGGCAGCATGGATTTCAGGTTCGCGTTGCCAGCCAGCGCTTCGGTCGATGGCGTGACGCGTCCGGCAATCAGCATCTCGCTGAGTTTGATATCCTTGGCGACCCTGTTGCCAGGGCCGACGCCGCTTGCGGCCACTAGCCGCTGCTGGTCGTCGAGATGAAACAGGATGAAGGCGCCATCCCCGAGGTCTCTGTGAACGACCGAGCGGCCTTCATCGACGAGTCCGGCGATCTGCAGCGTATGATCGAACTGGTCGGACCAGAAATAGGGAACGGCCTGATAATTGCGCGCCGCGCCCATCAAATTTGCGGCCGCGAGAATGCCCTGATCCTGCGCGTTGCGCCATGCTTCGAGACGCAGACGGCGACCGTCATAAAGGAGATGCGGAAACGAGCAGCAGTCTCCGGCGGCATAAATATCGCGCTCCGATGTTTCCAGGCGCTCATTGACCGCAATGCCGTTGTCGATTGCGATACCGGCGCGTGCAGCAAGCTCGGTGCGCGGCAGCGCGCCGATCCCGACGACAAGCACATCGGCCGAAATCGCATCGCCATCGGAAAGAGAAATATCGACACGCTGCTCATCCGCTTCGAGCCCGAGAACCGCTACACCGCATTTCACGACGACGCCATTGCCTTGGTGCAGGGCAGTAATCGTTTCGGCGATCGGTTCGGGGACACCGCGCTTGAGGATACGCTCCTGGGACTCGATGACCGTAACCCTCGCTCCGCGGCCGCGTGCCGAAGCGGCGACCTCCAGGCCGATGAAACCGCCCCCAAGCACTGCCACATGCATATCGGCTCGGACGAAGCAACGGAGTGCAAGCGCATCATCGATCGTCCGCAGATAGACTATGCGGCTGCTGACGGGCGCGTTCGGCAATCGCCTTGGTGCCGCGCCGGTCGCCAGTAGCAGTTTGTCATAGGGCAGCGCCCGGCCATCGGAGAGGAGCAATTGCTTTCCGGACGTGTCGATGGTATCGCCCGAAGTGCTGCCGATATGACGGATTGCCTGCTCCGCCAGCACGAAATCATTGAGAACGGTTGGCATCCGAGGCTCCATCTCGCCAAGCAGAACTTGTTTGGAAAGAGGCGGCCGCTCGTAAGGAAGGTGAACCTCATCGCCGATGAGGGTGATCGCCTGCCGGTAACCGCTCTCCCTCAGGCTCAAAGCGGCGCGCGCGCCGCATTCACCGGCGCCAACGATGATGATGCCCGCATCGCTGCTCATGCGCCGATTCCGATCAGGATGCGATCGCCTTCCACTCTGACCGGATAGGTTTTCAGATTGATGCAGACCGGAGCGCCTCGCGCTTCACCCGTCTTATAGCTGAAGCGGCCATTGTGCTTCGGACACTCGATGGTGTCATCCATGACGAGCCCATCGGCCAAATGGATTTTCTCATGAGTGCAAAGCCCATCCGTAGCGAAATATTCGTCATCGGGACTACGATAGATCGCAAAGGTTCGCCCGGCGTGATCGAAGCGGACAACATCCTCCTGATCGATTTCATCGGCAGCGCAGGCATCAACCCAGTTCATCATTTCATCCTCCTCATTGCAGTCACCGCAAGGCGCGAAAGGTATCATCCAATCGTGGGAGCAGGTCGACGTTGCGCTTTGATAGCGCATCGTTTTTTCCTCCCGGCTGGTTCCAAGCATGCGCGAAATGCGCCTTCACATTCCACGCCGATTATGATCATTTTTCATCAGGGAGGAGCGGCATGAAGAAGGCACGTCTCGTGGACATCGCCGCCGCCGCTGGTGTCGGCCTTGCGACTGTGGAGCGCGTTCTCAACGAACGCGGCAGCGTCAGGCCGCAAACGGCGGAGAAGGTGGTGCTGGCAGCAAAGCGCTTAGGCTACAAAAGGATCATCCCAAGTCTTTATCGCGGCACGATCCGCATCGAAGTCATCCTAGTCAGGCCGGAGTCGCCGTTTTTTCAGCCGGCTCAACCATGCCTTCGAGCGAATCGCCGCCTCGCTGGACAGCTCGATCACCGTCCACCGGACCTTTGTCGAAGAGAGCGAGCCGGAGAAGTTCGCTGCGCATGTGGCCGATAGCAGCATTCGCCGGCATGGCCTGATCGTTGCCGCGGAAGTGATGACGCAGGCGTTGCGTCGCTGTTCGGATATTATCGGTATCTACAATGCCGGCGGTGCCAATCTTGGGGTCGGCTCGGTGCTTCAGCGCTTTCAGGAACGACAGGGAAGGGATTGCGTCTGGATAGGGCACGAACTCAACGACGAAACGCGCCGCTTCATCGCCTCGGGGCTGATGACGCTCGTTCTCGATCAGGCACCCGAAACCCAGGCAAGGCGCGCACTGGAGACGATATTATCGCGTATGGGGATTATTGATGTGCCCGTTAGCCAAGAGCCGGTTCCGTTCCTGACCTATACGACGGAGAATGTTGGCCCGGCATCCAGTCACCACTAGGTGACAAGGCCGGAGCCTGCAGAAGGAGGACCGCAGGCTCCGGCATTTCCCGCCATCAACGGCCGATTGAACCGGTGGCGGGGGGAGAGCTCAATACGCGCATATGGAGCACATAGCGCCTTTGGCAAGTCCTTGAGATCATTGTCCTGGCTGGAAGAACCCAGCCAGGCTCGGCTCTTTGCTAGCTTGGCGTGCCGGAGCGGCGGGCCTGCTTTTCTGCGTATTTCTTGGCGCGCTCCATGAAGCGCTTGTTCATGCGGTCCTCGGCCTCTTTCGAGCCGTCGTGAAAGGTGCCGAACCATTGGTCGAGCGGGATGACGCCATCGGCATAATTGCACTCGAAGAATTTGTGATGGAGATAGTGGTCGTAGGCATGGGTATCGATCCCGGCTTCCTCGCCGATCACGATCTTGTCGAAACCGGCATGGCCTGGCGCCGGTGCGAGAGCGGCATGTGTCAGATGGAACAACGCATGGACCGGGTTGGACGGTACGATCCAATGGATGAGGACACCCGAAAAATACAGCAGATGTTCGACCGGATGCATGGCGAGGCCGGACCAGGGACCGGGATTGACGTTGTTATGATGCAGCTTGTGAACCGTATGATAGAGCGGCGGCCAGTGGATCAGTCGATGGACGAGATAGAAATGCAGATCGCGAAATGCCGGGACCAGCAGTATGATGATGAAGCAATAGATGGGGTGCTCGGCAAAGTCGACGTAGGGAATGATGCCATTGGCGAAGGCCCAGAGCGTCAGAACTTCAAATGCCGTCCATAAAGGCACTGCGCTCGCAAAAGTCCAGATCACGTTGTCAACTGTCTGGTTGCTGAAAAGAAAGGCCGAGTTATCCTTCGACGGCCACTTGCTATTATATTTGAAAGTGGTGCCCTGCTTCTTCTGCATATAGAGCCGCAGATGAAAGGCGCCGAAGAACAGGAAGACTAACACGGCATTGCGCAGGAGAAGATAGGCGATCCAGCCCGGCGCCAGTGTCTTCATCGTTTCCATGGAAGGTGTCGCGTAGAGCCACAGCAAGGTTGCGATGATGGCATAGACGGCATTCCAGGGCATGAGATAGCCGGGATACCCGAAGAACCATTTCAGGAAGGCGATCGGTTTGGCCGGCCAAATGAAGACGGGCGGATATTGCAGAAGCTTGTTGGGTTTCCAGTCGCCGCGTTTGTCGCGGGTGCCGTAGAGCGTGTCGTCCATAATGTGCCTCCCGGTGGATGAACTATGCGGTCAGTGTCAGGGACCTCGGCGCGAAACGACAGCATTGATTTGATGAAATTTGCTCACGGCGACGGGAACTCTGCTGAGCCGCAATCGGGGGAGGAGAAGGTGGCTATTACCTTCTTCCAGGCGCCGCACAGAAACACCTGCCCACATAACTATTTGGAAAGAGTTACGGGTGGACCCGGTTGGCGCATTCAGAGCATCTTGATGAAAACCCCTCACGCGACCAGCGCTCGACGAGCGAATACATCCGCTTTGCAATGAAACGCGCCGATGATCAAAAGCCATCATCGCGCCGGCTGGCGGAGATCTCGGATTCATGATCTGAGCAGCGCACTGGTAGGGGAGAAACCATGCAGAACTTGCTCATATTCCAGTCACTCTGGTCCATGGAGCGACGCAGCGCACGATATCCGGAGCTTTCTCTGGAAGAAAACATCGAAAAGATCGCGTCTGCGGGCTTTGATGGCATCAGTACCCATTGGTACGACCGCAAGGTCGTTTCTCGCGTCGCGGGCTTGCTCAAACAACATCGGCTGCAGGCGGAGGGCCAATGTTTCCCCAAGACTGTCGACGATCTAAAGCCGGTGCTGGAGATCGCGGCCGAATACAACGTTCATCACATCTGTCTGCAGCCGGACGTGCGCCCGCGACGGCTTGAGGATTGCATTCCGTTGCTGGAAGGCTGGCAACGTCTGGCGGAAGAGGCCGGTATCGATGTTTGGATTGAGACGCATCGCGACCGCATGACGACGGATCTCTTTTTCACGCTCGACCTGCTCGATCGCCTGCCGGACCTGCAGCTGCTCGGCGATATCTCCCATTTCCTTGTCGGGCGGGAGTTCGCCTGGCCGGTATCCGACGAAAATCATGCCCTTATTCATCGGATATTGGACAGTTCCTGGGCCTTCCATGGCCGCGTTGCCTCCCGCGAACAGGTTCAGATCGAAATTTCCTTCCCGCATCACAGACCCTGGGTCGATCTTTTCCTCGGCTGGTGGGAGTATGGCTTCAAAAGCTGGCGGAAGCGCGCCGACAAAGACGCCACACTTGCCTTCACCTGCGAACTCGGGCCGAAGCCCTATGCCATCACCGGAAAGGACGGTGAAGACACCACCGACCGCTGGGAAGAATCTCTGCTTATGAAGCAGGAAATACGTGATTTGTGGGCAAGAATCATCGGCTAATAAGTTAAGAAAAGTATCAGCAATAGACTATTGATTTTGGAGGATTTTCCATGGACGTAAGAGCAGCGGTCGCGGTTGCGGCTGGCAAGCCGCTTGAGGTGATGACGGTTCAGCTGGAGGGACCGAAGGCCGGCGAAGTGCTGATCGAGGTCAAGGCGACTGGCATCTGCCACACCGATGATTTCACCCTCTCGGGCGCCGATCCGGAAGGCCTGTTTCCGGCGATCCTCGGCCATGAGGGTGCCGGCATCGTCGTCGATGTCGGGCCGGGAGTGACCTCGGTGAAGAAAGGCGATCACGTCATTCCGCTCTATACGCCCGAATGCCGCGAATGCCCGTCGTGCCTCTCGCGCAAGACCAATCTCTGCACCGCGATCCGCGCGACCCAGGGCC